>NZ_AMSF01000017.1 GCF_000334915.1 Dyella ginsengisoli LA-4
TTTTTCACGTCCAATCTCCATCAGTTGGGGGATTGGACTCCAAACCACGGTGCTACTCAAAAGTGGGGGGACGTCGCCTTCAGCTTCGTCGCACACTCGTCGCAGCACACCTCGACGACCGCCCCGCCGATCCGCACCTGGATGGCGGTGTCGTCCAGTTCGTAATCGCAGGCAGCACAGGTTCGCTTGCTCATGTCGGATCTCCTTGCAAAACGGGAAGAGAGACCTTCCAGCGCCGCCCCGCGCATGCGGGGGCCGGGCAGGAAGGTGATCGACCCCGCGCGGGGTGGAGACAGTAGACCCCCGCGCGACTTCCGGCAGCTATCGAAAACTTTAGCGATCAGCGCCGCAGCGCGATCTGCCGGAACTCACTGGGCGTGCGTCCGTACATTTTCTGGAACGCCGCGGTGAAGTGGCTGTGGCTGGAGAAGCCCAGCTCCATGCCCAGCGCAGCCAGATCCTCGTAGTCGCGCAGCAGGTCCAGGGCGCGCGCCAGCCGCAGCCGCAGCTGGTAGCGGTACAGCGGCACGCCCTCCACCTGGTGGAAGCTCTGGGTGAGGTAGACCGCCGAGACGCCGACTTCCGCCGCCACCTCGGCCAGCGTCCAGCGCCGTGCCAGGTCACGCACCAGCACCAGCTTGGCGCGATCCACCAACCGCTGACGCGCCTGGCTGGCACCGGCCGCGTGGGTCGTGCGCGGCGCCAACGCACGGTGCGCGAGCGTCAACGCCAGGCTCTCGCCTTCCAGCGGCTCGGCCACGCCCTCGCGCAGCGAATGGCGCAGCAAGGCCACCAGCACCTGCGCGCGCGGGTCGATGCGCAAGCGCGTCTGGCAAAAGCGCAGCGGCTCCCCCGGCGCCAGCAGCTCGGCCGGGGCGATCTCGCGCAGCAGCACCTCGTCCAGCGTCATCGACAGGCTGGCGTCGCCGCCCGGGTTCGGATGGCTGATCCGGTAGTCCTCGCCGGCGTTGAAGAACAGCACCTGGCTGGCGTCCGCCACCGCATCGTCAGCGTCGACATGGCGCACGTAAGTGCCGCGGTAGGGAAACACCAGATGCGTGCGGCTGGCACGCTCGATCGCACTCTTGTGCCGGCAGCTGCCCGCACAAACCACGTCGCGCAGCTCGACCATCGGCGTGCTGAGCAGCGTGTGGACGTGGAAATCGGGATGCTCCGCGGACATGCAGCGATTATGGCCAACGGGGAGCGGCCCGCGGGAGGAGTCCGCCTGGGAAACGTCCCGAACAGGGTGCAGCGCGCGTTCTCTGTGGCCGCGCTGAAAAATCGCCGTTGCCCCCGACCCGGTCTCCCGGACCTGGCCGAAAACGGAGCACCCCGCCCATCGCGATGGACAGGGTGCTCCGGCACACGTGCGCAGGAGCGGTGAGCGAACCGCCGCGCCTTACTCCCCGTGGCAGCGCTCGTCGTCGTGGCCGAAGCCGTGGCCCCTACCGTGCGCGCGGGTGAAGCGCTGCGGCTGGTAGCCCGGCAGGTCGGCGTCGTCGAAGCCGAACACGAAGAAGCGGTTGGGGTTGTCCACGCCCTGCGGGTAGACGTCGTCGGTCACTGTGGGGAGAAAGTCGTTGTCGTTGGCGACAAACAACGTGTGCACGCGGTGACCGTCGCGCATCACGTCGGGGCCGAACGCCACGCCCTCGATCTTGGCCGGGATCGCCTCGGGCGAGAACCCGTGGGCGCCGAGCACCGCCACAAGGTCGAGGAAGTCCTGCTTGCTCACCGCCGCCGCGGCCAGCGCGTCCGCGCCGCTGAGCTCGCTGACGTCCTGCGCGTGGCTGAGGTCGATACGCATCAGGTGCTTGAAGCTGGCGCTGCTGCCGTCGCCCAGACCCTTGCCGTCGCGCTCGTCCACCAGGAACTCGTGGTCGTTGATCGCCACGATCTCGCTCACGATGGTGTACTTGGGCTTGCTCGCACTGCCCACGTTGGTCAGCGGGTAGGCGTACTGTCGCGTGCGCCCGGTCGCCAGGTCCAGCTGCACGATGCGCGTGGTGCCGGCCTTTTTGCCCCCGTCCTGCAAAAGCGGGCTCTGCATGATGCCGGTGAGCATGCGGCCGTCCGGCGAAATCGCCAGACCTTCCATGCCCTTGTTCGCCAGGCGGCCGCTGGTGTTGCCGTCGATCTCCGCATCGCCGGTGGGTGCGGCATGCGCCACGCCCAGCATCGCGGGTAGGCGGTAGGCCCTGGTGCGCACGCCGCTGCGGCGATCGAAGCGGTAGAGGTAGGGGCCGTACTCGTCGGACACGTACACCGACTCGCCATCGCCGCTCACCCGGATGCCTTCCGGATCCAGCCGCGCGTTGAACGGCGAGCTGGACGGCTGGCCCGGCGCGGCGTTGTCAGAGCGGCCGGTGAAGTAATGGCGGAACGGCCGGTTCAACGCGGGCCGGCCGTTGGGCAGGTTCACCGCGGCGCCGTCGCCGTAGTACAGCGGAAGCCGGTCGGCCAGCAGCGTGGTATCGCGCAGCTGCGGCGACAGCGTGAACGGCAGCGCCGCGCCCGACGCGCTCGGCTCCAGCGTCATGCGCAGCGTCTGGAAGCGGTCGATGTACGAGGCGGTGTCGTCCGCCAGCGCGTCGTAGGCCACCGCATTCGGGCCGCGATCGGGCAGCGCAAGAAAGGTGTCGCAGCCGGCATAGGCCAGGCCCGAACCCAGGCCACCGAGCAGATTGCCCGGCACGTTGTTCTCAAGCGGCCCCGCCGTGCGATGCGCCAGGTCACCGCCATGACCGTCGAGCTGGCCCGCGGCAATCAGGTCCACCCCGGCAAACGCCGGAGCAGCCATCGCCAACCCAAGGGCCGCAAACAGGGCAACACGCGTGCATCCGATCATCGTGCGTCTCCGCTGGAGGAAAAAGTCCAGCGAGCGTGCATCGGGTGTGTGGCAGTGGCATGACCCTGGGGCTACGGGGGCGGAGGGATCGAAGGCCGATGCTCTCGGTGGAACCGGTTATTCCTCGAAAGTGCACTTTGACCAACTCCTGGCCACGCCCCCCATTTCGCTATAAAGACATAGAGCGACGGAGTAGAATCAAGTCATCTCGCAATACTTCAGCCACAAAACCGACAATATCAACGCATGCCCCCTTAAATAGCGAAACGGGCTTTACTTGCTCACTTCCCATGCTGCCCACTATCTTAACGAGATTAGGCGACCTTTCCGACCACCTTATCCAAACATAGGCCTCCGTATCAACCTCAGGCCTTGGCAAATATGTAAACCCGATCTCTAAATCTCCTTCGCCCGGTATTGGCCGTGGAAAATTCAGCCGAGTCGCATTGCAGCGAGGAAATCTACTAACAATTTCATCCCTGTACTTCTCAAGGTAGTTCACAAAAAAAGCGCGCTTTTCGGCTGCGTCGCGTTCAATTTTCTTTATGGCCTCGCCATGATCTGCCAAAACGCCAGAAATACTCAACATTCACCGCACCTTAGAATGAAAGAAAACCCAAATGCGCGAAACAGGCTAAAAACGACTCACAACAAAGCCTGCAACCTGCGATCCCAGACTTTATATCGAAAACCACTTCTTGCATTTTGGCCATCATCCGATCTGGCGAGTTTCACTCAGCTTTGCATATTCTTTTAGGCCCGGATGCACCTTAAATTTGATCGCAGCGGCGTCCCAACCAGCTTGCGGGTCTGAATACTGGAAAACCCACGAACTCCCACCATAGCCGCTGCGCTTTTCATAGCCAATAACAGAAAACCTAAATAGAAGGCCGAGCGCATCTTCCGAGGCAACCATGTTTTTTGAAGACCGCTTACTACTGTACTCTCTCTCAAAGTCAGCCTTATCAAATGTGACAGTACTAATCGCCGAAAAGGCCTGCAGCGCCTCACCCCATTGAGACCAATGGGGAAGGATCTCGTCATCAAGCTCTCGCTTTAGATAGGCCGAGTACTCTTCTCGTGCATTTACAATATCGTGATTTTCAAATACAAGCGGCTCCTCGGAACGAGTCTTAGCCTTACTCAATGCTGCATTCATAAATTTGATTACATCCCTCGGCCTTAGAAAGGTTCGCGAGATAATGTGGTTCCACTTTGTTTGAGAGCCACGCATCAATCCAGGTGAAGCAATATCGTCCCAAGTCGCACCATCCCCGAGCTTCGCCCCAGTTCTAGCGCCCACTAGAGCAAACAATGTATCACTAGTCCAATCGAGATTAATTGCCGTTGTCTCAGTTATCTTGTTTTTGTCGGAGAAGTCCAGGTCGTCCCACAAATCCGTTCTGAGATAAACAATAGGATTCACCATATAACCTGCGGCTGCCGACTCCCTTCTCAGCTCACGCGCGGCTAATATCAGGCCAATCAGCATCCGCCTTCGATCCTCATCAAAAGTCGAAAGACCCTGGTCCAACTCATCAAAATGAAGGGAGATGCTCGGCAGCGCCTCGTTCTTTGCGATATCTATCGCAGTTTTTAGGAGCGTGGAAGAGAGAGCATTCAACTCTAATCCGAGGCGATAATCTCCACCCCCTCTCTCCAGATCTATTCCTCCAAGCATCGCCCCAAGAACAGATGGCTGAATGGATGCCCGACTAACCTTGAGCCGCGGCGGCCGAAGAATATCGCTCAATTGCGGAGATGGCCCGCCATAATTCTCCTTAAAAAATTCTTTCAGATCCAGATACTTCTGAGACTGCGGCCTCTCGGAGGCTTCAAGAATGATAGCAGCAACCTCAATTGCTATTAGGTAACGCCATGAAGATACAAACGCCTCAATAGGCGAGGCCCCTGAATCGACGCGTCTGGAATGCAATGACCATGGGTATCCGCGGAGGTTGAGCGCCCTGGATAACTGCCCCACTTGCCCCTCAGAAAAATGGCGCACAAGAGCGGTTTTCCCAGCCCCTTTTCGCCCCAAAACAACAAATGCATCTCCAACACGGAGCCGCTCCACGGCTTCCGTTGTCAGAAAATATTCAAGAACCGCATCATCTTCGGCGGCCACATCACCGAAAGACATTAACCCGCGGAGCGAGATTGATCCCATCTGTGCCACCTGAAAAGCCAGTTGAATTAATAGCGATGTATATTACATAGAATGCCGGCAAAGGTGTTATCCGCGCAGATAAGCAATTAGACTCACTTTCCACTGAAGAACGGGGTCGGATTCACTTCCGCAACGACCGCTTCGGGTCGCAAGCCGACATCTATGGCGAATTCTGCTCCGCCTGCTCCAGGAACAAGCTCTGCAGATCACCCGACAGATCCCGGCCGTCGCTGATCAGACGAAACCGGCACTCCTCGCCGCCGAGCGGGCAGCTGCCGTCGATCACGCCGAGCACATTGGCGGTGGCATCGATGGTCACCTGACGGGTCAGCTCCAGCAGCACCTCCCGCTGGTCGGCGGACAGGTCGCGGAAGACGCTCAGAACGCGCCGCCAGTAGGGATCGGAAGCCCGATCGATGTCGGTGTTCAGCAGCAGGTCGCGGTAGATGGCGTGGTTTTCCTCCACGACGGCCGCGTTGAGTTTCGATACGAAGTCGTGGGGTGTCATGACGCCTCCAGAATTCCGTGCCGTGTGTTCAAAAGCCGGGCGGCAGATTCAGTTATCGCATGTCTGCTCCGGGTTGAGGCCGAGGTTTGAGGCAACCCATCACCCGACACACCCAGCGGCAGGCCGCTGGCCAGTGAGCCCGGTTGCCTCTTCCCGCGCTGGCGGATCCCACACGAAGACGCAAGCCCGCCGTATCGACGCGGCCCCCTCAATCCGCCGGTTGGCCACTCGCGCCCGACTGCGCTCGCACAATCCGCACCACCCGCCCGTAGACCACATTCACCAGCAGCTCCACGTCTCCGCCGGTGTTGCTGGCGAACTCCACCACCACCGTGTCGATGTCCTTGTCATAGCGGGCGATGCTCTGGTAGCCGGGGAGCCAGCCCTTGTGGCCGAAATCGTAGGTGGAGGCGTAGATGGCCTGCGCGTCCTTGCCCAGCAGCGTGCCGTCGTTCAGCGCGCGCAGGAACACGCCGACATCCTGCGCCGTGGCGATCATCGAGCCGCCGGGCGTCTCGAAGTCCAGCGCTTTCATGTCGGCATCCACGTGGTAGTGGTGGCCACTGGCCAGCTCGTCGAGGTTCACCTGGTGCATCGAGGTGTACGTGTGGGTGAGCCCCAGCGGCTGCAGGATCTGCTGCTCGATGTAGCGCTGGTGCGGATAGCCGAGCACCCGGTCGAGGATGGCGCCGATCAGCAGGTAGTTGGTATTGGAATATTCGCGCTTCGCATCGGGCGCGAAGTCGGCGGGCTGGTCCAGCACCAGTTTCAGAGGGTCGTGGTGGTCGCCCTGTTGGTTGCCCCAGTCGAAACCCTTGGCGTCGACGAAGTTGGGAATACCGCTGCGATGCTGCAGCAGCATGCGCAGGGTGATGCGATCGGCATTCGCGATGTGCGCAGCCAGCTCCGGCAGGCGCTGCGCTACGGTGTCGTCCAGCGACAGCACGTGCTGGCTGACCAGCTTGGCGGTGGCCGCGGCGATATAGAGCTTGCTGATGCTGGCGATCTTGAACAGCGCGTGTGGATCGGCCGGCACGCGGTGCGCGAAGTCCTTCCAGCCGGCCGCGTAGGAGCGCGGCGGCTGACCGGCCCGATCGACGTAGACGATGATGCCGTCCAGACCGTCATCGACGGCATTGTCCAGTTGCTGCTGGACGGTATCCGGCAAGGGTGCCAGCCAGGCGCCGACGCCCGCCCAGGGCGGGAGCGTGATGGCGCAGACCAGCGCCACGATGGGCATGACGACCCGAAGCACGCGAACGACAGGCTTCACTTTCTTGTTCATGCGGCGGCGGCCTCCCCAGCTCCGTGGCGCAGCAAGCCACGACCTTACACGACCGCCGCCTGCTTCGCCGCGTTTGATCAACCCGCGCCAGGCTTGCCGGTGTTCGCCTCCAGCTGCGCGGCGAACGCGCGCTGGTAGGCCGGGCGCGCCTCGCCGCGCGCGACGTAGGCGGCGAGGCTGGGGAACTCGTCGAGGATGCCGGAGGGCCGCGTCCGCAGCAGCACCGAGACCATCATCAGGTCACCCGCGCTGAACGCGCCGTCCAGCCACTCGGCGTCACCCAGGCGTGTGGCGAGTAGAGAGAGGCGCTGGCGGATGCGATCCTTCACCAGCGGCAGGCGCTCCGGCGTCCACGGCTTGTCGCCCTCCTGGAACCGCGCGGTGACGAGCTCCAGGATGCACGGCTCGACCGAACTGAGCGCGGCGAACATCCACATCACCGCCCGCGCCCGCGCATCGGCGTCCTCCGGCAACAGGCCCGCATGCCGGTCGGCAATGTGGAAGACGATCGCCCCGGTCTCGAACAGCGCCAGCCCGCCCTCCTCGTAGGTGGGGATCTGGCCGAACGGATGCAGCCGCAGATGCGCCGGCTCCTTCATCGCCTGGAACGACACGTAGCGCACGGCGTAGGGCTGGCCCACTTCCTCCAGCGCCCAGCGCACGCGTGTATCGCGGGCCAGGCCCATGCCGCCGTCGGGGGAGCGCTCGAAAGCGGTGATGGTGATGGTCATGGGGACGCTCCTTTTGGGCAGGAATGAAAGCCAGCGACGCGGTCGAGTATCGCGATACACCACGGGAAGTTCACCGATCCGACCGCCGCCGTACTCGGGAGCGACGAACCAGACGCCTGGCTTTCGACATCAGACCTCGCGCGGCGTTGCCATTGCTCCCGGAAGCCTCACAGCACATGGCCGAAATATTCGCCGAGCTTCTCCTGATTGAGTCCATGGCTCGCCTTCCACCAGCAGGCGGGATACGGCATGTCCACAAAGCGACGGCCCGGCAGCAGCCTCCGGGTGACGGGAACAAAGGCGTCCGAGTAACCGGGATAGCCCGAGGTCTCGAGGATGCCGGCAAACCCGAACAGGGCGACCAGGACATCGCGCTCGGCCTTGGTGGACTTGAGCGCCTTGGGCAGTCGGGCCTGAACGGCCGTACTCGTGGTCTCGCCTGGGGCCGTCCGGATGGCGTCGATCAGGGCGTGGAAAATCCGGACATCCTCCGCGGTCGGGGACGGGATCGTGCCACGAAGAAACTGCCCAAGATCAAACGCGGCATAGCCGAGGTGATCGTGCCGGACTCCGCCCCACTTGAAGCGTTCGAAGTTCAGCAGACTCAGGTCCTCTTCACGCCGCCCCGAATACATGCCGCAAACGCTGCACGACCGACCGGCGGAAGGTTCGGCGTGATGGGGCATGTGCTGGAACACCACGTAGCTGCCGAAAGCCGACCGCCAGTCGAGCCGGCGCGTGGAAAGGCTCGCGAGGAAGGCATCCGCGACACGTCGCCGGTCCAGCCGCTGTACGAGCGCAGTAATCTCGGCCTGAACCGACGCGTGATCGAGCATCACCGGATCGAACATCGCTCCCCTGGACTTCGCGTATTCGAAGTCCTCGCCTGGTGCGTCACGCATGGTTTCCGGCTTCCAACCGGCCGGCGACCAGAAGGCGTCCATCAGGATTTTCAGTGCACGCTTGTCCACATGGAGCTCTCGTCGAAAGATGATTGGGACAGATCGGACGGCCACCGCCGTCCGGATCGGATGGACGACTGCAACATCCCAGACCTCATCCAGGTGGCTTCGCCTCGATCATGTCAGCGAGCTCGCGCAGCCACCCCTCGGCGTACGATTCCAGCCGGATCTTGGGCGGCACGGCAAAGCCGAACACCCTAATCCACGCATCCGCCGCCACGATGAACGCCTGCCGCGCCTGATTTGTCGCCTGGCGCGCTGCCGCCTGCTGCTGGCGCAAGCGCACCAGGTGCGGTGACGGCGGTCCGGGGCGGACGAACTTCTGATCGCGGCGCAGCGCATCGGCCACTTGGGTAGTGCCGACCGCCGCGCGGTGCACGGCTTCGGCGGCTTTCAGCAGCGCGTGCAGCGCCTCGCGCTTCTGCAGCGTGTCGACGAGCTCGGCGGCCAAGCCCGCAAAGTCGCCGGCATCGAGGCTTGCCAGCACGCCGGCATAAGGGAAGGCATCGGAATGGGACATCGGCAGGGCTCGTGGTTGCGCCAATCTGGCGCGTACGAACGCATTATGGATCCCTGGTCGGCGCGGCGAAGACACCACCGGGCAACGACGCCTGACAGTCATCACTGACATGTGCATCGCCAGCACCGCAGAATGGCCACGACGAAAGGAATCGCATGAAGCCTTCCAGACAAGCCGCAGGCCGAACGCGGCGGCGCATCATCATCGGCATCACGGTCATCGGCGCCATCCTCCTTGGCGTCATCTGGTTTCGGCCCGATCGCGCGTTACGTGTCGGCACCGGGGTCGTGAGCGAAGCGCTGTGCGGTGGCGTGTTCGTCTCGGGTCGCGCACCCGACCGGGTTTTCGCCGAGGACATTGCCGCCAATCCAGCGATGTCCACGATCCGGCGGCACCTGCGCTACACCATCGATTTCAACGAGCACTCGGTCAGCGCCAACTGGCTTGGCCTTTTCCAAAGCGCGGCGTATTTCCAGCCCGGCTACGGCTGCACGCTGGGCCGCGTGCCGGTTCACCGCCCGCCGATCTCCGCCCCGCCCCATCCGTCACCGGAACCACCGATTGAACCCGGCACGCCGGCCCTGCAGGCGGCGCTGGCCCGTGCGTTTGCCGAGCCATCCAGACCACCCTTCCGGCATGTCCACGCCATCGTGGTCATGCGCGGCGGCCAAATCATCGCGGAGCGCTATGCCGACGATGTGGGTGTGGACACGCCGCTACTCGGATTTTCAGTCAGCAAGTCGGTCACCAACGCGCTGGTCGGCATCCTCGTCCGCGAGCACCGCCTGAGCGTCGAAAGCCGGGCGCCCGTAGCCGCATGGAATCATCCCGACGACCCGCGCCGCACCATCACGCTCGACCAGCTGCTGCGCATGACCAGCGGGCTCGACCTGACCGAGAGCGAGACGGGGTTCGATCCGGTCTCGCGCATGCTGTTCCTGGAACCGGATATGGCCGGCTTCGCCGAACAGGCGAGGCTCAAGCAAAAGCCCGGACAGGTTTGGGAATACACCAGCGGCAACACGCTGATCGTCTCGGCCATCATTCGCGATGCTGTTGGCGGGCACGCCGATGACGTGCTTCGCTTCGCCCGGGACAATCTGTTCGGTCCTGCCGGCATGCACCACGTCGTGATGGAATTCGATGCGGCCGGCACGCCGATCGGCTCGACCCGCATCTATGCCTCCGCACGCGACTGGGCGCGTTTCGGCGAGCTCTATCTCGATGACGGCAAGATGGGTGACAAGCGCATCCTGCCTCCGGGCTGGGTGGCCTACTCGACCCGGCGCACGCTGGACAGCGACTACGCGGCCGGCTTCTGGATCAATGCCAGTGACACGCCGAACGCGCGCTGGCGGGTCCGTCATGGCATGCCCGCCGATGCGTTCTACGCGTCGGGACTCAACGGCCAGCGCATCGTGGTGGTGCCGTCGCAGCATCTGGTGATTGCCCGCCTGGGCAGCACGATCGATCCACCCAACTACGACATGCCGGGACTGGCGCGCCTGGTCAGCGACGTGATCGCCGCGACCGGCGACACGCCCCCGGCCCCCTGAGGGAACCGCGACGCCCCGTCATGCCGGCAAGAGCTCGAAGCGCTCCTCAACAGAGAGCGCCGGGCACCCCGTGACTTTCGCGCCATGGAAAGCAAAGACGCTGGATGACCGGCATTCGCCGTTGTGGCGCGCCTCCGGCTTTCGCCGGGATGACGAGCCTGGGAGTCATCGCCCCGACTCGAGGGCGATGGCTCTCGCCGCAACAAGGCCGGCGCTCAGAACCCCACCGGCCGCTCCCCGGCCACCGCCACCTTCGCCTCCAGCGCACGGCCGACGCGACCCAGCGTGCCCTCCTCGAACAGTCGGCCGACCAGGGTGATGCCGTAGGGGACGCGATGGGGCTTGGCCAGCATCGGCTGCGGGTGCGCCGGATTGGGGGCCCAGTCGCTGCGCACCTGGTTCACCTCGACGAAGCCGGTGCGCAGGGTCAGCGAAGGCTGGCCGGTCATGTTGGAGATCACCATCATCTCGTCGCGCAGCGAGGGCACCAGCAGCAGATCCACCTCGCCCATCACGCGCTCCATCTCCTTCGCCACCCGGCGGCGCATGCGGTCGGCCTGCACGAAATCCACCGCGGAGAGGAAGCGCGATTCGCGGAACAGGTTCGGCCACGCGTCCGGCGTCTGCTCGCGCATGTGGTCGGCTTCGCCGGAGAGCGTCAGCTCCTCGAACGCGGCGGCGGCTTCGGCGAACAGCAGCAGGTTGAGGTTGTCGTACGGCCAGTCGGGCAGCGACACTTCGGTCGGCACCAGGCCGAGCGAACGCAGCTGCTCGAGCGCGGCGCGGTCGAGATCCGTGGCCGGCGCCTCCTTCATCCAGGCGGGGAAATAGCCGACCTTCAGGCCCTTGATCGAGGCGGCCGCGTCGTAGTCGAAGTGCGCGGCCACGCTGGCGCTGTCGCCCGGATCGGTGCCGCGGATGGTGTCGAGCACCAGCATGGTGTCCTCCACCGAGCGGGTGATCGGGCCCAGCTTGTCCATCGTCCAGCACAGCGTCATCGCGCCGGTGCGCGGCACGCGGCCGTAGGTCGGGCGCAGACCGGTGGTGCCGCAGCGCATGCACGGGCTGATGATGCTGCCCTGGGTTTCGCTGCCGATGGCGAACGCCACCAGGCCGGCCGCGGTGGCCGAGGCCGGGCCGGCGCTGGAGCCGGAGGAGCCCTCCTGCAGCAGCCACGGGTTCATGGTCTGGCCGCCGAACCAGATGTCGTTGAGCGCCAGCGCGCCCAGGCTGAGCTTGGCCACCAGCACGGCGCCGGCTTCGTTGAGCTTGCGGGTCACCGCACCGTCTTCCTTCGGCACGCGATGCCTGAACGGCTCGGCGCCGTAGGTGGTGGGAATGCCGGCGGTGTCGAGCAGGTCCTTCGCGCCCCACGGAATGCCGTGCAGCGGGCCGCGGTAATGGCCGGCGGCGATCTCCCTGTCGGCCTGCGCGGCCTGCTTCAGCGCATGCTCCTCGCACAGCGTGATCACGCAATGAAGCTGCGGATCGAAGCGCTTCAGGCGCGCGAGGTAGATCTTCGTCAGCCGGGTGGAGCTGAGCTTGCGGCTGCGGATCCACGCGCCGAGCTGGGCCACAGAGGCGAACGCGATGTCCTCGTCCTTCGCCGGCAGCGGCATGGCCGCCACCCTGGACGGCGCGAAGCGGTCGTGGGCCGGGCCGACGTGCGCCCGCCCCATCGCCGGGAACCAGGTGGTGGCCGGCGCCAGCCCCTCCTCCAGCGCCACCTTGCGCGGGCCGGTGCGACGCTCCAGCAGGCCGGCCAGCGAGGTCGGCCAGTTGGCCACGGCCATTTCGCGCTGCGGCTCGGTCATCGTCACCTGCACCAGCTTCTCCGCCTCGGCGAAGGTGGCGGTGGTGAGCTTCGGGCCCACTGGTGGCGCGGTGTTGAACGCGCCGGGCGAACCGGGCGGCGGGCTCGTCGGCGCCGGGTTCTCGCCGGTCTGGGCGATGGCACCACCGGCCACCACTGCACCCAGCAGGCCGAGCGGCGCCTGGGTCAGGAAATCGCGACGCGTCTTCATGGTTCTCCCCGATGCGCCCCGAGCGGGGCGCGTTGCTGTCGAATCCGATGCCGGCACCCCATCGCGCCGAGGCAGCGCTCCGGCCGTGCCGGAATGGCTGTTTACTGTGAACGAGCACCGGCACGGGGACAACTCGACTTAGGTGCGGTGAGGCGCGATGGGGTGGGCAGCCCCGCAAAACCTTGCGGCGCGCCTCCATCCTCCCCGTCCGGCGAAACCCGCCAGACCGGCCCGGTGGAGCCGGAGGGGAAGTCGGACGCGCTGCTTGACCGCCGGCCGCGCCGATGACAGAACGGAACCTTGCGCAGCAAGTCATCGCCCGCCCCACCGGGTGTCGACCACGCAACATCCCGGACGGATCCAGGAGGTTTACCCATGGCACGCAACGCATTGTTCGCCCTTGCCCTGGCCGCGGCAGCCAGCCAGGCCCATGCAGCAAACGAGCCCGCACTCGCCGGCATCACCCTGCGCGAACGGCCGCAACTCGATGAATGCCCGGAGCGCCAGCGCAGTTATCTCGCCGACGATCGCACCACCTGTTTCGAGCTCCCGTCCGGCCCGGCGCCATCGGGCGAAGCGGCAAGCATTCCCGCAAACGGTCGGATCATGGTGAACGTCGCCCTGGCCGATCGCCCCTCCTTCATGCAGGGTGGTGATGCCATGGTCACGCTCCGCGATGGTCGGGTGCAGAGTGTGGCCGTGAGAACGCACGGCGCAGGACAGGACAGTGCCGACTTGCGGGCGCTGGAAGATCGCTTCGGGCGTACCTCGCCCCGCTACCTGTCCACGGCGCAGCGCTTCGAAAGCTACAGCAACATCCGCGCGGACTGGCGATTGGACGGCGCGGTCACGGTCTATTTCAGCAGCACCGAACTGGGTCGCTACAGCGGCATCGTGCGAATGCAGACACCCGAGGCACCGCCGCACCAGGTCGGGCAATTCGACTGACGGTGAAGCAGGCGTTGCACGCTCCCTCCGCACCCGGCGCATCGCACCACGGTCCGCAGGCGGAAGCAGTCCGCGAACCCGCCCGCATGCACCAGCTCCGAATCGCCGGAAGTTGCTTCAGGGCGCTGTCGATCTGCGATCCTGCGGCCCGTCGTACATGTACATGCATGCCACCCCACAAGGACCTTCCATGAAATACCTCGGCCTGGCCTACTTCACCCCGGAGAAATTCGCCGCCCTGGCGCCCGACGCCGTGAAAGCCATCGTCAGCCAGTGCCCGGCACTGGACGAGAAGATGCGCGCCACCGGCAAGGTGCTGGTCTCCGCCTCGCTCGGCGACCTGGAGCACTGGCGCACCCTGCGCCCGCGCGCCGGCAAGACCCAGATCACCGACGGGCCCTACATCGAGTCGAAGGAAGTGGTCGGCGGCCTGTTCATCATCGAGGCGGACAGCCAGGAGGAAGCGCTGCGCATCGCCGGGATGCACCCGGCCGCGCAGATCGGGGAGGAAGGGGACTGGGCGGTGGAGTTGATTCCGTTGGATTTCTATCTGGTGCCGTGAAGGGCCGGCATCTCCGCTGATGCGCGTTGGCACTGTTCTCCGCAGGTATTCTTACGGCTTGGCTCACCGTCACACGGGTATCAGCTTCAACACCGTAAGCAAGCACGCCCCCAGGGCAGCAATCGACCCGAAGCACGCATTGTTATGCCTTACCTCAACCGATCGGCAGCACGCTGGCGCGTCATCATGCGCCGCGTATCGGTCCGTATGGCTGCGGTGATGTCAGGTCGGCATTTCCAACCCAATATTTGATCTCTTGGAGAGAGATATGCGTCAGCTATGGAAGCGTGGTGGGATGGTGGTTTGCTGTTTGCTTCCGAGCGCCGGCTCGTACGCTGCGAGCTTTGACTGCCATCGCGCAGTCTCTGTTGTCGAGCGACATATTTGCCAGGACGAGACCCTTTCCAGGTTGGACAGCAAAATGGCCGGTGCCTACGACCGTGCTCGCCACCGCGCCGGACCTCATGTGGATGCGCTGTTGCGCGACCAACGGAACTGGTTGGGCGAACGCAACAAGGCGGCCATTTCTGATGCAGGACGTGCCGCCAACGTCTATAGGAATCGCATAGAGTTCCTCGACAAGATTTTTCAGGACAAAGAATTACCATCTCCCTTACTGGCAGCGATTCAGGCCTTTGTCGAAGCTCATCCGGCGGCCTCCGCGGGACGTGGTTATGTCATCAGCGGCTGGGGGGGCATTGGTGGGGGCGGGGACGCATTCACCATGGCCGAAGAATCGCCCGTCCAAGACGCCAAATCTCTCCCTTTTCGGCTGGAAGACGTAAGGGAGCTGATCACCTTTCCCGACTCAGCAGACGACTACCGCACGCTGGCCTTGCTCAGAGCGCAGCGATTGGGCGGTGTCTACTCTGAGAGCGGCACCATGCATTCGGTGTCGTGGCGACTCTTCAGCTGGGATGGCCATGCTGTTAAAGGCGTCGTCCTGCCTGACGCATTCTCCGATACAGAGTGGACAAATCTTGGAGCACTGGTCGAGCACCAGGGCATCGCGTATGCCTTGTCTTACTATGACGCCCCCCTGGATCGGAGCGTGTTGACAGCCCAGGCTTTTGTGGGTGGGCAATGGGGAGACGATGTCCAACTCGAACTCCACTACGACGTCCATTTCCAGCCGTCCCGCTCGTACTGCAGCGAGACCAATTGCACAGCACTGGAAGCCTTTGCCGAAAAATTCGTTCGGCAGTTCGACAAGACCCAAGACGTCAGTCCGCTAATAGCTGGGCTGTCAAAGGATGACCGCGAGCGCTACAGGGATATGCTGGGACGAGACAAAAGCCTGACCTCGCTACCTACCTTCGAGGGAAAGACTCATTTTGCTGACGCTGCCGTCTACAGAAGCTTCGGCTCTGACAGCGCCTTCTTCCCCGTTCATTGGCAAGGGCAGCTGCTGCTTGGGCGTGTCGGCAACGCCTCACTTGGATGGCGGGAAAGCGAAGATCTATTGCTAGGAATCTGGTGCTGGAATGGAAAGGCATTCGAGCCAGTGCTCGGAATGGTGACCGGCAAGGTGCGCGGCGGCTTCCTACTCAGTGCATGGTCAATGGAGTCGTCTGAGGCAGAAGGTGGCGGCGAAAATTGAGCAGCCCGTCTTTGATCGCCACCGACGAGCCTCACGCTGGCCACGCAAAAGCCAATCGCCCCGGCGAGCGTTACCCGCGGACATGGCGGCTTGGGCGCGGGAACATGAATATCTCTCACTGGATGACCCGGCTGGTGGCCGGGCTGGTGCTCTGCGTCCTGATGGCTGGCGCCGCGATCTGGTTCGCAGGCGATCTGCTGATCCATCCAGTGCCCGCCAACGTCGGGCCGCCACCCATCGACCTCCCCGCACGCGCGGTGGTGTTCGGCAGCAACTCCGGCTCGATGATCCACGGCTGGTTCGTCCCAGGCCGGGGCATCGGTGCGGTGCTTCTGCTGCATGGCGTGCGCGCCAATCGCTTGGGCATGCTGGACCGTGCGCGCTTCCTGCATCGGGCGGGCTATGCGGTGCTGTTGATCGACTTCCAGGCCTCGGGTGAGAGTCCGGGTCGGGTGATCACCTTCGGCTACCTGGAATCGCGCGACGCCCAGGCGGCCGTCGCGGAACTGAGGAAGCTGGCGCCCGGACAACCCATCGGCCTCATCGGCACCTCGATGGGCGGGGCCGCTGCCCTGCTGGCGCAGCCAAGGCTTGAGGTCGACGCGATGGTGCTGGAACAGGTCTACCCCACCCTGGCGCAGGCGCTCGACGACCGGCTGCGGCTGTATGCCGGCGTCGTCGGCACATGGCTTGAACCGCTGCTGGCGATGACGGTGAAGCCGCATCTCGGGCTGTCCCTGCAGCAGATGCGCCCGATCGATCGCATCCGCGCACTTGGCGTACCCAAGCTGCTCGTCGCCGGCTCCGCCGACCGGCGCACCACCCTCGGCGAGTCGCTGGCCATGTATCGCGCCACGGCCAGCCCCAAGCAGCTGTGGGTGGTCCCCGGCGCCCGGCACGTGGATCTGGATCGCTATGCGGGCCCGGCGTACCGCGCGCACATCCTCTCGTTCTTCGCCACCTGGTTACGGCATGATGGCGAGCGCGTCACGAGACATCAGGGATGAAAGCAGCCATGACGACATCGCATGCCAAGACGGTTACTCCAGAAGTCTGGGAGCTTAGGAGCGGCTCGGTCAACGACTACGCGCCTCTGGTTTTTGCGCACGAGGAGGACATGGAGTCCGGCATGTTCGACGCATCCGGTATTCGACTCACCTGGCCGACAAGACCGAGGGTCGAAGTGTTCGTCGAGCCCGGAAAGAAAAAGCCCAAATCTCTGGCTGACGTCAGCGCACTAACCCCAGGCGCACTGGCCATGAATGACGAGGCCAAGGCGGCGCTGGAACCCTTCCTGTCCGCTTTCGGCCAGTTCCTGGCGATGGACTGCGGGGGACAAACCCGCTGGTTCTACAACGTGACGAACCTGATTCCCTGTATCGATGAGAGCCGGTCAACCAGGCGACCCAGCGGATCCATCGTGAAGGAAGCGTTCTTCGAGCATGCAGTACCGGTCGAACCCGCCGTGTTCAAGGACCCACTGACGGCGGCCGCATCCATCTATGTCAACGATGCGGGCAAGGCGGCCCTGGAGAAGATCGTCGCGGAGGCAGCCATTGCGGGCGTTGCTTTCGTCGAACCAGGCCCGCTGCCCAAAAAGCCTCGGCCACGGTCCTGAGCGAGATCAGGTAGCGGCCCAGCCCAGGTGGAGGGATGGTTCGCCTCAGCCCTTGAGCAACCGCCCCACTTCCGCATCCTTCTCCGCCCACAGCGTGTTGATCCACGCCTGGAAGCGCTCGCGGAAAGCCGCGTCGTTCTCGTAGTCGCCGCGCAGGGCGGGGTCGATGACGCGCTGGCGGATGTGTACGCGGATGTCGCGCACGCGGCCGGCGATCAGATCCATCATCGAGCCGGCGCCCTGGGCGTAGACGATGGTGACGTCGACGATGGCGTGCAGGCCTTCGCCCATCGCGTCCAGCACGAAGGCGACGCCGCCGGCCTTGGGGCGCAGCAGATGGGTGTAGGGCGCGCCCTGGGCGTCGTGCTTGGCGCGGGTGAAGCGCGTACCTTCCACGAAGTTCATCACCGACACAGGCATGTGACGGAATTTCTCGCAGGCCTTGCGGGTGGTCTCGCGGTCCTTGCCGGCCAGCTCGGGATGCCTGGCCAGTTCCTCGCGCGAGTGGCGCTTCATGAAGGGGAAGTCCAGCGCCCACCAGGCGGGGCCGAGCAGCGGCACCCAGATCAGCTGGCTCTTCAGGAAGAAGCGCAGGAACGGGATGCGGCGGTTGAACACCTTCTGCAGCACCGGGATGTCGACCCAGCTCTGGTGGTTGCACAGCACCAGGTAGTTGCCGTCGCGCTTGAGGCCCTCCAGGCCCTCGATCTGCCAGCGGGTGCGGGTGAACAGGTCGAACAGCGCGCTGTTGACGCCGATCCAGCTCTCGGCAATGGCCACCAGTACGCGCGACAGGGCCACGCGGGCGCCGTGCACCGGCAGCAGCAGCTTGACGAAGGTGAGCGCGAACAGCGGCAGCACGTGCACGATCGTGTTGAGGATCAACGCCGTGATGGCGAGCGGGATGCGCAGGAAGGCGGGGAGCGAGGCGAGCATGGGAGGACCGTCATGGAATGGGTGACAGCGTAGCGCGGCGGTGGGTTGTTGGTTTGATTGGGGTCAGGTGGCGGGGCGGCTTCGGCTTGGCGACGCGGTTGCGCTGCTGGCTCGCTCGGCATGGGCACACAGACCCGGGACGCTGAGGTAATGCCTAGAGCCCCACGCTCGTCATCCCAGCGGAAGCTGGAAGCGCCTTTCAACGGCGAATGCCGGTCATCCAGTGACTTGTGCCGGGGACCCAAAAGCGAAGGCGCTGGATCCCAGCCTTCGCTGGGATGACGGTGAGGGCCATGGAGGTCGAGGGAACCCGGGGCATCCGGCGAAGGGGGGCCGAACCCAGACCAACCCATCACATCAACAGCTTGCGCACCTTCAGCAACGCCTCGACAAAGGCGTCCACTTCCTCGCGGGTGTTGTAGAACGCCAGCGAGGCGCGCAGCGTGGCGGGCACGCCGAAGAACTGCATCAGCGGGTGGGCGCAGTGGTGGCCGGAGCGCACGGCGACGCCCTGCAGGTCGAGCAGGGTGGCGAGATCCGTCGCCTGGGCGCCTTCGACCAGGAACGAGATCACCGGCTCCTTCTCCGCCGCCTCGCCGAAGATGCGCAGGCCGGGCACCTCGCGCAGGCGCTCGGTGGCGTAGGCGAGCAGACCCTGTTCGTGGGTGTGGATCGCCTCGAAGCCGAGCGACTGGTAGTAATCGATCGCCGCGCCCAGGCCGACGAAGCCGGCGATGTTCGGCGTGCCGGCCTCGAACTTGTGCGGCGGCTCGGCGAAGGTGGTGCCGTCGAAACGCACCTCGCGGATCATCTCGCCGCCACCGAAGAACGGCGGCATCGCGGCGAGGTGCTCCTTCTTCGCCCACAGCGCGCCGGTGCCGGTGGGCGAGAGCATCTTGTGGCCGGTGAGCGCGTAGAAATCGCAGCCCAGCGCCTGCACGTCGACCGGGCGATGGGGCAGCGCCTGGGAGCCATCGACCAGCAGCGCGATGCCGCGCTTGCGGCATTCGCGGGCGATCTCGCGCACCGGGTTCACCGTGCCCAGCACGTTGGAGACATGGGTGACGCAGGCGAGCTTCACTTCCGGCGTGAGCAGGTCGATGAAGCGCTCGACGATCAGCTCGCCGCGCGCGTCGATCGGCGCCGCCTTCACCGTGGCGCCGGCGCGCTGGGCGACGAGCTGCCACGGCACGATGTTGGCGTGGTGCTCCATCACCGTGGTGAGGATGGCGTCTCCCGGTTTCAGCCGCGGCAGCGCGTAGCTGTAGGCGACCAGGTTGGTGGCCTGGGTGGTGCCGGAGGTGAGCACCAGCTCGTTGCGCGAGGTGGCGTTGATGAACTTCGCCAGCTTGTCGCGCGCGCCCTCGTAGGCGCTGGTCGCCTCCTCGCCGAGGAAATGCACGGCGCGCGAGACGTTGGCGTTGTACTCGCGGTAGTAACGGTCCACCGCGTCGATGACCGCCGCGGGCTTCTGGCTGGTGTTGGCGTTGTCGAAGTACACCAGCGGCTTGCCGTGCACCGAGCGCGACAGCAGCGGGAAGTCGGCGCGCACGCGCTGCACGTCGAGGGCGATCGGGGTGGCGGTGGCGGCGTTCATCGGCGATCCGGTGGCGAAGGGGTTCAGGCCTGCGGCAGGTGCCGGGCCACGAGGTCGGACAGGTGCTCGCGCAGCGCTTCGTTCGGCAGGTCGTCCAGCACCGCGCGGCAGAACGCGGCAGTAAGCATGGCGCGCGCCTGCGCCTCGGGGATGCCGCGCGAGCGCAGGTAGAACAGCGCGCGCGGATCGAGCTGGCCGACGGTGGCGCCGTGCGCGGCCTTCACCTCGTCGGCGTGGATCTCCAGCTCGGGCTTGGTGTCGATCTCGGCGTTGGCGGACAGCAGCAGGTTCTTGTTGCTGAGGCTGGCATCGGTGCCGTCGGCGCCCGGTGCCACGTAGATCGCGCCGCGGAACACGCCGCGCGCGCGGCCGTCGGCGACGCCGCGCCACAGGGCCTCGGAAGACGAGTTGCGCGCGGTGTGGCGCACCAGCATCTGCGTGTCCGCATGCTGGCGGCCGTGCAGCACGAAGGCGCCGCGCGTTTCCAGCCGCGCGCCGTCGCCGGCCACGTCGGCCTGCAGTTCGTGGCGGCTCAGCGCCCCGCCCAGTTCCAGCGCGTGCAGGGTGGCGTGCGCGCCGGCGCGCAGCTGCACGCCGGTGCGACGCACCAGGGTGCTGGCTTCGGCGGCCGACTGCAGGATCACGTGCTGCAGCTTTGCGCGCTCGCCCAGCGAAATATCGGTGACCACGGTGCCCAGGTGGGCGTGCTCGCCATGACCCAGATGATGCTCGGCGAGCGAGAGCGAAGCGCCCTCACCCAGCTCGATCACCTGGCGCAGGTGCCACATCGCGTCGCCTTCCGAGGCGGCGCCGACGAAGCACAGGTGCACCGGCACCTCGATCTGCGCGCCCGCTGCCACGCGCAGCACTACACCCTCGGCGGCGAACGCCGCGTTGAGCTGGACGAACGCGTCGCCGGCTTCGCGGTAGGCGCGCGCCAGCGCGAAGCGCAATGGCTCGGCATCGGTAGCCAACGCCTGCGACAGCGGCTGCAGGCTCAGGCCGGCAGGCAGCGCATCGAGCGAGGACAGGTCGGCACGCAGCACGCCGTTGACGAACACCAGCCGCGGGCCGTCGACACCCGGCAGCGCCAGCGCCGCCGCATCGATCGCCAACGTGGCGGCCGCCGCATCACCGACGGCGTAGCGGCGCTGGCCCAGCGCGCGCAGCGCGGTGTACTTGAACGCTTCCACGCGCGTGTCCGGCAGGCCGGCGGCGAGGAAGGCGTCGAGGTTGTCGCGTCGCGCCGCGTCCAGCCAGGCGATGCCGCTGACCGGCAGCGCCGCCTCGCGCTGCGCCTCGACGAACGGAACGGGGGCCGCGGCCTGGCTCATGCCGAGGCTCCAGCCGGTTCCTCGCGCAGCCAGGCGTAGCCCTGCGCCTCGAGCTTGAGCGCCAGCGTCTTGTCGCCGCTCTCCACGATGCGGCCATCGGCCAGCACGTGCACGAAGTCCGGCTGGATGTAGTCGAGCAGGCGCTGGTAGTGGGTGATCATCAGCACCGCGCGCTCGGGCGAGCGCTGCGCGTTGACGCCGGCGGCGACCTGCTTGAGTGCGTCGATGTCGAGCCCTGAGTCGGTCTCGTCGAGGATTGCCAGCTTCGGCTCCAGCACCGCCATCTGGAAGATCTCGTTGCGCTTCTTCTCGCCACCGGAGAAGCCCTCGTTGACGGCGCGGTGCAGCAGCTCGTCGGAGATCTGCATGTCCTTGAGCTTCTCGCGCACCAGCTTGAGGAAGGCCATGGAGTCCAGTTCCTTCTCGCCGCGCGCCTTGCGCTGCGCGTTGAGCGCGGTGCGCAGGAAGTAGGTGTTGTTCACGCCGGGGATTTCCACCGGGTACTGGAAGGCCAGGAACACGCCGGCGGCGGCGCGCGCCTCCGGCTCCATCGCCAGCAGGTCGACGCCGTTGAAGCTGACCGAGCCGGCGGTGACCTCGTAGCCCTCGCGCCCGGACAGCACGTTGCCCAGGGTGGACTTGCCGGCACCATTCGGGCCCATGATGGCGTGCACCTCGCCCGGCTTCACGGTGAGGCTGAGGCCCTTGAGGATTTCCTTGCCTTCCACGCGGGCGTGGAGGTTTTCGATGATGAGCATGGCTTGGGTTTTCGCAGTAATGGCGTCAGGGCGCCTTGGGGACGACGAACGGATGACGGACGAGATCGGCGCAGGGAGCGCTGTCCTGCTCGCCATAGGCGTCGCCGCGCAGGTAGTCACAAAGACGGGCGGTCCGTTCGCGCTCGAGGCCGGCCTGGTAGAGCGCGTAGGCAGCCGGGTAGGCGGTGCCGCGATCGGGGCCTTCGGCATTGGCAAAACGGGCCGCAAGGTCCGCATCGCGATAGCTCAGCCAGGCCCGCTGCGCCTTGCGCAGCTTCGCGATCATTTCCGGGTACGCGGCCCACTTCTTCAACACGGCCCGGTAGGTCGCGTTGAGCTCCTTGTCGGCCGCCTCGCCGACCTGGCCAGCGCACTGGTTCATGTCGTACTGGGTGGCGGCCTTGGCACAAAACCGTGCCACGACTGCGCTATCGGCCGGCGGCTGATCGGCGCGCGCTGGCGTCACCAGCAGGCTGCCAAGGACAAGCACCGCAAAAAACGCGACATACCTCATCCGACTGCTCCCTCCAGCGACACTTCCAGCAGCTTCTTCGCCTCCACCGCGAACTCCATCGGCAGCTCGCGGAAGACCTGCTTGCAGAAGCCGTCGACGATCATCGACACGGCGTCTTCCTCGCCGATGCCGCGGGCGCGGCAGTAGAACAGCTGGTCGTCGGAGATCTTCGACGTCGTCGCCTCGTGCTCGACGATGGCGCTGGGGTTCTTCACTTCCATGTAGGGGAAGGTGTGCGCGCCGCACTGCTTGCCGATCAGCAGGCTGTCGCACTGGGTGTAGTTGCGCGCGTTCTCGGCGCCCTTCTCCACCTTCACCAGGCCGCGGTAGCTGTTGGAGCTCTTGCCGGCGGAGATGCCCTTGGAGACGATCTTCGACTTGGTGTCGCGACCGAGGTGGATCATCTTGGTGCCGGTGTCGGCCTGCTGGTGGTGATGGGTGAGCGCCACCGAATAGAACTCGCCCACCGAGCGGTCGCCGCGCAGCACGCAGCTGGGGTATTTCCAGGTGATCGCCGAACCGGTTTCCACCTGGGTCCAGCTGATCTTCGAATCGTGGCCGCGGCAGTCGCCGCGCTTGGTCACGAAGTTGTAGATGCCGCCGACGCCGTTCTCGTCGCCGGGGTACCAGTTCTGCACGGTGGAGTACTTGATGGTGGCGCGCTCCAGCGCGACCAGTTCCACCACCGCGGCGTGCAGCTGGTTCTCATCGCGCTGCGGCGCGGTGCAGCCTTCCAGGTAGGAGACGTGGGCGTCGTCCTCGCAGATGATCAACGTGCGCTCGAACTGCCCGGTGTTCATCGCGTTGATGCGGAAGTAGGTGGACAGCTCCATCGGGCAGCGCACGCCCTTGGGCACGAACACGAACGAGCCATCGGAGAACACCGCCGAGTTGAGCGCGGCGAAGTAGTTGTCGCCCACCGGCACCACGCTGCCGAGGTACTGCTGCACCAGTTCGGGGTATTCGCGGATCGCCTCGCTGATCGAGCAGAAGATCACGCCGGCCGCGGCCAGCTCCTTGCGGAAGGTGGTGCCGACGGAGACCGAGTCGAACACCGCGTCCACCGCCACGCCGGCCAGCTTGGCGCGCTCGTGCAGCGGCACGCCGAGCTTCTCGTAGGTTTCCAGCAGCTTGGGGTCGACCTCGTCCAGCGACTTGGGCGCCTGCTTCGGCGCGGCGTAGTAGCTGATCGCCTGGTAGTCCACCGCCGGCACGTTGAGCTTGGCCCAGTCCGGGGTGGGCATGGTCAGCCAGTGGCGATAGGCCTTCAGTCGCCACTCGGTCATCCACTCCGGCTCGCCCTTGCGCGCGGAGAGCGCGCGCACGATGTCCTCGTTGAGGCCCGGCGGCAGGTAGTCGGTCTCGATGTCGGTGACGAAGCCGGCGGCGTAGCGACGGCCGAGCGCCTCGATGACCTCGGCGTTTTCCACCGGCGCGGTGGTCTCGGTGTGTTCGCTGCTCATGCGGTGGTCCTGCCCTTGATCTCGCTGATGGCGATGGTCGCCAGCGCCGGCCGGGCCGGCGGTTGAAGCATGTCGGCCAGGCTCACGCCGCGCAGGGCGTCGTCGAGCACCTGGTTGATCCGCCGCCAGCTGCCGCGCACGCCGCACTGCGACTCGCGCTCGCACTGGCCGTCGGTGCCGCACTCGGTCATGCCGATGCGCCCTTCCATCGCCTCGACGATCTCGGCGAGGTTGATCTCGCGGGCCGGGCGGGCGAGGCGGTAGCCGCCGTTGACGCCGCGGAACGACTCGACCAGCCCGGCGTGCCCGAGCGACTTCAGCAGCTTGCTCACCGTCGGCAGCTCCAGATGCGCCTCGTCGGCGATCTGCGCCGTGCTGAGCACGTCATCGGGGTGCGCGGCGATGCAGGTCATCACCACGGCGGCGTAATCGGTGAGTCGGCTGACGCGGAGCATGGCGGGGAGGGGATTCCGACAAATCAGACCAAAATGGTACGGATTACCGCCGCAGCGGTCAATCCGGACACGGCGTCGCGGGCCTCATTGCACCAATCACGGGCAATTCATCGCACCGCTTCCGGGCGCCACTACCCCGGCCACACCCCGTCCGGACCGCCCAGGCGCAACGGCAGCCCCGTTTTGCGGCGTCGGCCGCGGACCGACGAGTACTGGCACGCAATCTGCTGTGCTGCAGCAGAACCAGTCGCGAGGGGAAGCGCACGTCATGAAGTGGATTACCGCCATCATCAAACCGTTCAAGCTCGACGAAGTGCGCGAGGCGCTGGCCGAGGCCGGCGTGCAGGGGATGACCGTGACCGAGGTGAAGGGCTTCGGCCGCCAGCACGGCCACACCGAGCTGTACCGCGGCGCCGAGTACGTGGTCGATTTCCTGCCCAAGCTGAAGATCGAGATCGCGGTCAGCGACGACCAGGCCGAGCGCGCGATCGAGGCGATCGGCACCGCCGCCCGTACCGGCAAGGTCGGCGACGGCAAGATCATGGTGTTCGACCTCGAGCAGGTGATCCGCATCCGCACGCAGGAGGTCGACGCCGATGCGCTCTGACCGCCTGCTCGCCCTGCGCCGTCCCGCCGCGCTCCTCGCCGGCCTGCTGTTCGCCATGCCCGCCTTCGCCCAGGGCACCGCGCCCAAGCTCGACAGCGGCGACACCGCCTGGATGCTCACCGCCTCCATGCTGGTGCTGCTGATGACGATCCCCGGCCTGGCGCTGTTCTACGGCGGCATGGTACGCGCCAAGAACCTGCTGTCGGTGCTGATGCAGTGCTTCGCGATCACCGCGCTGGTGACCGTGCTGTGGATGGTCTACGGCTACTCGCTGGCCTTCAGCACCGAGGGCATGCACGCCGGCCGCGTGGACCTGCATTCGATCATCGGCGGACTGGATCGCTTCATGCTGGCCGGACTCAAGCCGGACTCGCTGTACAACACGGTGCCGGAAAGCGTGTTCGTGATGTTCCAGCTCACGTTCGCGATCATCACCCCGGCGCTGATCATCGGCGCTTTCGCCGAGCGCATGAAGTTCAGCGCGCTGCTGTGGTTCACCGGACTGTGGCTGACCTTCGTCTACCTGCCGATGGCGCACATGGTGTGGGGCGGCCCCGGCTCGCTGCTCGGCGACCTGGGTGTGCTGGACTTCGCCGGCGGCACGGTGGTGCACATCAACGCCGGCATCGCCGGCCTGGTGGCGTGCCTGGTCATCGGCAAGCGCAAGGGCTACCCGACCACGCCGATGCCGCCGCACAACCTGGGCTACACGGTGATCGGAGCCAGCCTTTTGTGGCTGGGCTGGTTCGGCTTCAACGCCGGCTCGGCGGTGGCCTCCAACGGCAGCGCCGGCATGGCGATGCTGGTGACCCAGATCGCCACCGCCGGCGCGGTGATCGGCTGGACCGCGGTGGAGTGGTTCGTGCACAAGCGGCCCAGCGTGCTCGGTGCGGTTTCCGGTGCGGTGGCCGGCCTGGTCGCGGTGACGCCGGCCTCGGGCACCTGCGGCCCCGGCGGCGCGCTGGTACTGGGCCTGATCGCTGGCGCTGCGTGTTTCTTCACCGCCACCAAGCTGAAGAACAAGCTCGGCTACGACGACTCGCTCGACGTGTTCGGCGTACATGCCATCGCCGGCATCATCGGCGGTCTGCTCACCGGTCCGCTGGCAGCGGCCGCGCTGGGCGGCTTCGGCAACGTCACCTCGCTGGGCGGCCAGTTGTGGATCCAGGCCAAGGGCGTCGGCTTCACCATCGCGTGGAGCGCGGTGCTGAGCTACGCGATCCTGAAGATCCTGGACATCGCCATCGGCCTGCGCGTGGATGCCGAGCAGGAGCAGATCGGCCTGGACCTGTCGCAGCACGAAGAGAAGGCCTACAACCTCTGATCGAACCGTCGCGGGGTGGCCATCCGGCCGCCCCGCAGCGGCCGGATCTCCGGCCGACGCGGCAGCCTAGGCACCGAAGCGCGAGATGAAGTCCCCGGCCGGCATGGGTTCGCCCAGATGGTGCCCCTGGCCGAAGTCGCAGCCCATCCGGGCCAGCAGCGTCCGTGTCGCCGGGTCTTCGATGCCCTCGGCCACGGTGACCAGATCGAGGTGGTGCGCCATGTCGATGATCGCGCGCATCAGCGCGGCGCCGCGCGCATCGGCCTCGAGCCCGCGCACCAGCGATATGTCGATCTTCAGCTCGGTCGCCGGGAATTTGCGCAGGTAGGCAATGCTGGCGTAGCCGGTGCCGAAGTCGTCGATCGCCACGCCGAGTCCACGATCGCGCAGGCGACGGAGCACGCGCACGGTCTGCTCCAGGTCGTTCACCAGCGCCGTCTCGGTCACCTCGGCGACGACGCGCTCGGGCGCAATGCCCCAGATCTCCAGCGCGCCGGTGAGCTTCTCTACCAGCCCCGGCTGGTCGAACACCCGCGGCGAAAGGTTGATGGAGAATTTCATTCCCGCCGCCGGCGGCAACTGCGCCGCATGGCGGAGCGTGGCGTTGATGCTCCAGTGGGTGAGCGCACCGATCAGTCCGCTCTGTTCGGCGAACGGCACGAAATCCGCAGGCGATATGCCGCCGCTGGCGCCTCCCGCCGGCCAGCGCGCCAACGATTCGGCCGCCACCACACCGCCGGCCTGCAGATCGAAGATCGGCTGCAGGAACACCGCCAGGCGATTGCTCTCGATGGCGTCGCGAAGCTCGCCGTAGCGCACCGCCACCGGATCGCTGGCGCCATCGTGGACCGCATGCTGTTCGCCCAGGCGCAGCGCCTCGTCCATCGCCATGTCGGCCCGCAACAGCACCGACTCGGGGCCTTCACCATGGTCCGGATAGAGTGCGATGCCCATGACCGGCCGGGCCCGCCACGGCTCGCCCTGGCCGGCGACCGGTTGCTCGAATGCCTGCATGAGCCGGGTTGCGGCCAGCAGCGCATGCTGCGCATTGCGCATGCCCGGAAGCAGCAACGCGAAAAGGTCTTCGCCGATACGAAACACGCGATCCGCCGGCCGCAACGCGTCGGCGATCAGGGCGATCACCTGGGCAACCGCAGCGTCCGCGGCGGCATAACCGAAACGCAGCCGGCGCTCGCGCAGCCCCTCGATCCGGAGCACGACCGCGGCAACGCGGTCCTCTCCCGCCCGGGCCCGGATCGCGGCATCGAAGGCCGACAGCAACGCATCGCGGTTCAGCAAGCGACGACTCCCCGTCCCCACCGGTCGGCGGCTGCGGGCATCATTGCAGGAACAGATCCGCGGTATCGATGCCGTACTCGCCCGGCGCCAGGCCCCGGCGGATGTGGACCTGCGGCTTGCCCTCGGGCTGGTTCATCAGGTCCATCACCTGGAACGTGGTCAACGCCAGCTTGTCCGGCGTACTCAGGATCACCACCCGCGGCGTCAGCCGCCGCGCCTGGTTCTGCGCCAGCACCACCGCAACCTCGCCCGTGGTCAGTTCCACCATCGAGCCGGTGGGGTAGACGCCCAGACAGACCTGGAACTGCTCGACCAGCTCGGCCTGGAACTGGGTTCCCTTGGCCGCGTAGATCGCCCGCAGCGCCTGGTGGCGGGACACCGCCGGCCGGTAGGTGTGCTCGCTGATCATCGAATGGTAGGCGTCGATGATCGACAGCATGCGGCCGGCCAGCGGGATCTCCACGCCGGCCAGCCCGGCCGGATAGCCCTGGCCGTCGTGTCGCTCGTGGTGGGTGCGGACGATGTCGATCACGTCGGCATCGCGCAGCTCCGACGCGTGCAGGATGTCCAGGCCGTGGGCCACGTGCTGGCGGATCTGCTCCATCTCCTCCGCGGTCGGCTTGCCGGGATGGGTCAGCAGCTCACCGGGGACCCGCGCCTTGCCGACATCCATCAACAGGCCGCCAGCGGCGAGGCTGACGATGGTTTCCTCGGCGAAGCCCATGTGCCGACCGAACAGCGCGGCCAGCACGCTGCAGTGGATGGCGTGGTTGTAGGAGTAGCTGTCGCGGCGGCGCAGGCCCTCGACCCAGAAGAACGCATCGGCGCTGCGCAGCACGCTGGCAACCAGCGGGCGCACGGCCTGCTCGACGCTCTCCACCGGCAGCTCGCGTCCCTGCATCACGTCGTCGAAGACCCGGTCGACGAGGGTGGACGCCTGTTCCATCGCCTCGCGGGCGCGGGGCAGTTCCTCGGCGAAGTCCACCTCGTCGCGATAGCCGATGCGCGCCTGGAAGCGTGCCTCGGGCAATTCGGTGCGGTTGAGGATCTTCAGCGGGACGTTGTCCAGCAGCACCTGCCGACGCGTGTCGACGTAGACGAAACTGCAGAACTCGCGCAGTTTCTCGATGTCTTCCAGCGAACGCACCTCGAGCCCCTGCAGCGGGAACGGGGTCTGCTCCCACGGCAGGTCGAGTCGCGAGACGTACATGCCGAGCTTGATGTCGGCCACATCGATGCAGCGCTCTTCCAGTTCAAGCGCCATGGCGGACACCCCTGGCGGGCGGGCGCCGCGGACAGGCCCGGCGGCATGTTCCGCCCACCTTGCCCGACGATGTCGCCGCGCACGCGGCGATCACCGGCGACCACAGTCCGGACAAATGCGACGACAAGACCAGATGCATCGAACTCAAAGGCAGAAATTCCCTCGGCTGGCCGACCCGCACCACCCGAGCGCTGCGGCCGCCGTCTGCCTAAGGTGGCCCACAATGCGCGCCGGTTCAAGCGGTAACGCAGCACCGGAAAAAATCAGTTTGGCCAGAGACTTGCCGGTGATCGACAGGAAAACGGTTTCGCACCGCGGCCGCCCTCCCGGCTTCCGCGAACGGGCACTGACGCTAGACTGGCATTTTCCGCCCTGTCCTTGCCGCCGATGACCTCCACCGACCGCGCCACCGAACGCCTGGCCTGGCTGCGCCGCACGCTCGGCGACGACCGCCTCACGCTGGAAAGCGCATCGTCCGACGCCAGTTTCCGCAGCTACTGGCGCACCCGCCACGGCGGCCGCAGCTGGATCGTGATGGATTCGCCCCCGGCCCAGGAGGACCCGGCGCCGTGGCTGGCGATCGGCCGCCGTCTGGCCGACGCCGGCCTGCACGTGCCGGCGGTGCATGAAGCCGATCTCGCGCAGGGCTTCCTGCTGATCGAGGATCTCGGCACCCGCACCTACCTGCCGGAATTGAACGAGGCTTCGGTCGAGCAGCTCTACGGCGCCGCGCTCGACGCGTTGCTGCGCATCCAGACACGCATGGGTACCTCGGATCTGGCCCACTACGACCGCGCATTCCTGGCCCGCGAGCTGGCGATCCTGCCGGAGTGGTTCCTTGGCCGGCACCTGGGCGTGACGCCCGACGACGACGAACTGGAAACGCTGGAGGAAGCCTTCGGCGTGCTGCTGGACAGCGCGCTGGCGCAACCGACCGTGTTCGTGCACCGCGACTTCCACAGCCGCAACCTGCTGGTGATCGACGACGACACGCCGCTGGCCAGCCCCGGCATCATCGATTTCCAGGGCGCGCTGGCCGGCCCGATCGCCTACGACCTCGCCTCGCTGCTGCGCGACTGCTACATCGCCTGGCCGCGCGAGCGCGTCGAGTCCTGGGTCGAGGCCTATCGCAAGCGCCTACACGGCGCCGGGCTGATCGACGACGAGGTCGACGCCGCCACTTTCCTGCGCTGGTTCGACCTGATCGGCCTGCAGCGGCACCTGAAGGTGCTGGGCATCTTCTGCCGGCTCGCCTACCGCGACGGCAAGCGCGGCTACCTGGCCGACCTGCCCCGCGTGTTCGACTACGTGATCGACATCGCCGGCAGCTACCCCGAACTGCAGCCGATGGCCGACCTGCTGGCGCGGCACGTCGGCGACCGCGACCTGACCACGGAGCCGGCACTCGCATGAGACATGCGCTGATCTTCGCCGCGGGACTGGGCGAACGCATGCGCCCGCTCACCGACAGCACACCCAAACCCCTGCTCTCTGTCGGCGGCAAGCCGCTGATCGTGTGGCACCTGGAGAAACTGGCGGCGCTCGGCGTGCATTACGTGGTGGTCAACACCTCGCACCTGGCCGACCGGTTTCCCGAAGCGCTGGGCGACGGCGCCCGCTGGGGACTGCGCATCCGCTACGCGTACGAGGGGACGACGCCGCTGGAGACCGGCGGCGGCATGCTCAACGCATTGCCGCTGCTGGGGCCGGAACCGTTCCTGGCGATCAATGGCGACATCTGGACCGATCTCGATTTCGCCCGCCTGCCGACCGAACCGCGTGGCCTGGCACACCTGGTGATGGTCGACAACCCGCCGCACCACCCGGCGGGCGACTTTCATCTGGATGCCGACGGGCACCTGCACGCCCAGGGCGAGCCACGTCTCACCTTCGCCGGCGTGGGGGTCTATCGCCGGGAGGTACTCGATGGCTGGCAGGAGCATGCTTCGACGATGCGGCCCGGCCAGCAGCCGCGCTTCCCGCTCGCGCCCCTGCTGCGCACCGCGATGGCCGCTGCCGCGGTGGATGGCATGCATCACCGCGGGCGCTGGACCGATGTGGGCACGCCCGAGCGCCTGGCCGAGCTGGACCGGACGCTGCCCCCAGGCAGCCGCTAGGGCAATCGCGTCGTCGTTGCCGCCGCCGGGTAGCCAGCGGCCTGGATCGCGCGCACCGCCGCGGGCATCGCGCCCTCCCGACCGGGTCTGACTGTCGTGGACATGCCTGCGTCCTGCACGGCCCGCACCGCGGCCGGCATCGAGGGCAGACCCTGGGCAGCAGGCGTCGCCAGGCCGACCGGTGCCGCGTCGGCGGCCGCCCCGGTCGCGGCGGGGCGCGACTCGACCACCGTCGGTGTCGACGGCGCGGTCACCGTCATCGCCGGTGCCACCGGCGAGGCGGCAAGCGAAGCGGCGATGGCCGGGGCGGCATCCGCCATCGGCCGGGCCGAAGCGGCCGCCGCCGGCGCGCTGTCGGCGCCTTCCGGGGACTTGGCTGCCTCGGCGGCCTCGTGGGTCATGACGATGATGCTGATGCGCCGATTGATGGCCGCCCCCGGGTTGTTCTTGTCGAACGGCACGGAATCGGCCAGTCCGACCACACGGGCGATCTTGCCGTTCTGCAGGCCACCCTCGATCAATGCCCGTCGCGCGGCATTGGCGCGATCGGCGGAAAGCTCCCAGTTGCTGTAGTCGCGGCCATTCGAATACGGCGCGTCGTCGGTATGGCCGGAGATGCTGATCGGGTTCGGCACCTTGTTGATGAAGCCCGCCAGCTCATGGAGGATGTCGACGGTGTAGTCCTTCAACCGGGCGCTGCCGAGGTCGAACATCGGCCGGTTCTGCTTGTCGACGATCTGGATGCGCAGCCCTTCGGAGGTGATGTCCAGCAGCAGCTGATCCTTGAACGGCGCCAGCGCCTGGCTCTTTTCGATGGCCGCATTCAGCTGCTGCATCAGGTCTTCCAGGCGCGCCTTTTCCTGCGCCTTGGCGAGCTTCTCGAGGTCTGCCTTGGAGGTCTGCGGCTTGGCATACTGGCGCTCGTTGCCCGGGCCCTTCGGAATGTCCATCGCACCGCCGAGCTTGATCATGCTGTCGCTCGCGCCGCCGGCGCCCACCTGGCCCGGTGGCGCGACCGTGGCCTGGCCCTGCTGCATGCTCGGGTTGTTGAAGTATTCGGCGATCGCCGCTTTCTGCTGCTTGGTGCCCTGGCCGAGCAGCCACATGACCAGAAAGAACGCCATCATCGCCGTCACGAAGTCGGCATAGGCGACTTTCCAGGCACCACCATGGTGTCCGCCGCTGATCCGCTTGATCTTGCGGACGACGATGACCGGTTCGCCCTGATCCTCACTCATGCCGCAGCGCCCTTGAGGTGCAGTTCGAGATCCTGGAAGCTCGGGCGGGACTGCGAGGACAGCGACTTGCGGGCGAACTCCACCGCCACCTTGGGGTTGTAGCCGCGCAGGTTGGCGATCAGCGCCACCTTCACGCACTCGAACGCCTTGCTGTCCTCCTTCACCTTCGACTCCATCGCCTGCGCCAGCGGGCCGATGAAGCCGTAGGCCAGCAGGATGCCGAGGAAGGTGCCGACCAGCGCGGCGGCAATGTGCTCGCCGATGGCCGAGGTGTCGCCGCCGTTGAGCGAGCCCATCGTGATCACGATGCCGAGCACTGCCGCCACGATGCCGAAGCCGGGCATCGCGTCGGCCATCTTGGCCACCGCGTGCGCCGGCGCCTCGGCTTCGTGGTGATGGGTTTCCAGCTCGTAGTCGAGCAGCGGCTCGAGCTCGTGCGCGTTCATGCTGCCGCTGACCATCAGGCGCAGGCAGTCGGTGATGAAGTCGACGAGATGGTGCTCGCGGATCAACCGCGGGTACTTGGTGAAGATCGGACTCTCTTCCGGGCTCTCGATGTGCGACTCGAGTGCCAGCAGGCCCTCCTTCCGCGCCACGCTGAAGATGTCGTAGAGCAGCGAGAGCAGGTCCACGTAGTCCTGCTTCTTGTACTTCGGTCCCTTGATGAGACCGATGGCATCCTGGATCGATGCCTTGACGATCTTCGATGGATTGGCGCTGAGGAACGCGCCGAGCGCCCCGCCACCGATGATCAGCAGCTCGTAGGGTTGCCACAACGCGGCGAGATGTCCGTGGGACAGCACGAAGCCGCCCACCACGGCGACGATCACGACCAGGGCACCGACGACGACAAGCATGTTCCATTCCGCCTTTGATTGAAGATGCCGTGACCCCGGCACCTTCCGTTTATCGGCGGACCCGCCGGCAAGTTGAGGCCGTTCATGCGAACGGTTGCATGAACGTGCGCACAAAAGAAAAGCCCGGCCGGAGCCGGGCTTTTTCCGTTGCGGGGCGGAACGCCGGTCAGGGGCGGCGGGCCAGCTCCGGGTTCTCCTTGGTGACCGGCATCAGGTCCTTCTTCGACACACCCAGCCACAGCAGGATCGGGCTGGCGACGAAGATCGAGGACAGCGTGCCGACCACGATGCCGATCAGCATCGTCACCGCGAAACCTTCCACCGCCGGACCGCCGATGAAGTACAGCGCGGCCATGGTGATGCCAGTGAAAAGCGAAGTGATGATGGTTCGCGACAACGTGGTGTTGATCGAGCGGTTGAGGATCTCCTCCGGCTCGGCCTTGCGCGCGGAGCGGAATAGCTCGCGGATACGGTCGAACACCACCACCTTGTCGTTGATCGAGTAACCGATCACCGCCAGCACCGACGCCAGCACGGTCAGGTCGAACTCGCGCTGGACCAGGGCGATCACGCCCAGGGTGACCAGCACGTCGTGGACCTCGGTGACCAGCGCGGCGATTGCAAAGCGGCGCTCGAATCGCATCCACAGGTACAGGCCGATGCCGATGATCACGAAGATCGCCGCCACCGAACCGTCGCTCTTCACCTCGTCGCCCACGGCGGATGTGACGAAGCTGTGGCTGGTCATGGTCACGCCGGGCGTCTCGGCCTTCAGCGCAGCGAGCACGTCGTTGGCCACCTTGTCGGCGGCGGCTGAGCTGGTCGCGCCGCTCTTGTCCGCGGCGGCGTCGGCGGTGTCCTCCTTGGCCTGCAGGCGGATCGACATCTGCCGCGAACCACCCAGGCTCTGCACCAGCGGGCTCTCGAAGCCGTGCTTCTGCAGCGCCGCGCGCACCTGGCCGACGTCGGTCGGCTGCGGATAGCTCACTTCCACCGAGATACCGCCGGTGAAGTCCAGCGCGTAGTTCAGGCCCTTGGTGAAGATCAGCCCGACCGACGCGATCATCAGCAGCACGGCCAGACCGATCGTGTACTTGCGGATGCCGAGGAAGTTGACGTTGGCGTTGTGATTGAAGATTTCCATGAACCATTCCTTCAAGGGATCCCGGCCATGGATGGCCGGTCGCGCCGCAGACCCGTCCGCTGCGCGGAGCCCGGTACGGACAGGTGCCGGACCGGACGAGTCGCCGGCCGCCCGGGACGGGCGGCCGGCGGCACAACAACTACACCGACAGCGTCTTGAGCTTGCGGTTGCCGTGGATCAGCGCGGTGATGGCGTGGGTCACCGTGACCGAGGTGAACATCGAGGTCAGGATGCCGATCAGCAGCGTGACGCCGAAGCCGCGGATCGGACCCGAGCCCATCGTGGTCAGTGCCAGCGCGGCGATCAGGTGGGTGACGTTGGCATCGAGAATCGTTGCCCAGGCCTTCTCGTAGCCAGCGCGGATCGAGGCGTGCGGCGTCGAGCCGTTGCGCAGCTCTTCGCGTATGCGCTCGCAGATCAGCACGTTGGCATCGATTGCCATGCCGAGGGTCAGCACGATACCGGCGATGCCCGGCATGGTCAGGGTCACGCCGATGAGCGACATCACCGCGACCAGGATCACCAGGTTGAAGAACAGCGCGATGTCCGCCACCAGGCCGAACAGCTTGTAGTAGATCGCCGCGGCCAGCAGCACCAGCGCCAGGCCCAGCATCACCGCCTTGAAGCCCTTGTTGATGTTGTCCTGGCCCAGACTCGGGCTCAGTGCCGACTCCGACACGATGTCCACCGGCGCGGCCAGCGAGCCGCCCTTGAGCAGCAGCGCCAGCTCGGAGGCTTCCTTCGGGCTGCCCAGGCCGGTGGTCTGGAAGTTCTTGCCGAACACGCCGTCGATGCGCGCGTCGCTGATCACTTCCTCGGTAACGCGCGGCGTACGCACTTCCTTGCCGTCGACGGTCTTGGTGTCGTACGTGGTCTCCACGTAGACCACCGCCATCGGCTTGCCGACGTTGTTGGTGGTGAAGTCCAGCATCCGCTTGGCGCCGGCCGCGGTCAGCGTGACATTGACCGTCGGCGTGCCGCTCTGCGGGTCGGTGCCGGAGGTGGCATTGGCCAGCTGGTCGCCGCTGACGATGAGCTGCTTGGCCACCAGCACCGGCTGGTGCGTACCGCGCATGTAGTACAGGCGCGCATTCGGCGGCACGTTGCCGGTCTTCGCGGCATCCACGGCCTGCGGATCCCCCGGATAACCGATGCCGGGGTGGTATTCCAGCGTGGCCACCGCGCCGATCACCTTCTTCGCCTCGGCCGGGTTCTGCATGCCGGCCAGCTCGACCACGATCTGGTTCTCGCCCTGCTGCTGGATCACCGGCTCGGACACACCCAGCGCGTTGACGCGGTTGCGCAACGTGCTGACGTTCTGCTTGATCGCCCCCAGCGCGATCTCCTGCAGCTTCTGCGGCTTGACCGCGGCGTTGAGCATGAAGCGGTCGCCACTGCTGTCGCCGTTGTTGACGTTGAGGTCGGGATACTCGCTGGCGATGTCGCTGGCCGCCGCGTTGCGGTCGGCATCCGAGCGCAGCGCGATGTTGATGCCGTTGCCGCGCCCCTTGGCGCGCGTCACCGACTCGTAGCGGATGTTCTTCTGCCGCAGCAGACTGCGGATGTCATCCGCGTAGCGCTCCTCCTGCTGGTCGATCACGCTGTTCTGGTCGACCGCCATCAGGAAGTGCACGCCACCCTGCAGATCCAGGCCCAGCGGCATCGACTTGGCGTGGATCGCGCGCAGCCAGGCCGGCACGGTCGGCGCCAGGTTCAGCGCGACGGTGTAGTTGTTGTTGTCGCCGAGCGCGGCCTTGATCACGTCGGAGGCCTTGGCCTGCACGTCCGCGTTCGAGAAGTTGGCCACCAGGTGATCGCCGTCGATCGCCAGTCCGGTGTAGGCGATCTTCTGCGCGGCCAGGGCGTCGGCCACCTTCTGCTGCACGCTGGCATCCAGCGGCGCGCCGTGGTTCGCCTGCACCTGCACCGCCGGCACCGGCGGGAAGGCGTTGGGCAGCGCGTAGATGATGCCGAACACCAAAGCCAGCGCGACCAGCGCGTATTTCCAGCGGGGGAAATCACTCATGCCTTGCATCCATCAAAGCCACCTGCGGCGGCGGCGGTAACGTAAAAAACGGACACGGCACGCCCCTGGGGCGCGCCGAGCTTGTCGTCAGGAGGCCTTCAGCGAGCCCTTGGGCAGCACCTGGGAGATCGAGCCCTTCTGCACGCGCACCTTGACGTTGGGCGCGATCTCGACCGTGAGGAAGGCCTCGCCCACCTCTTCCACCCGGCCGGCGATGCCACCGTTGGTGACCACCTCGTCGCCCTTGGCCAGCGCCGAGACCATCTGGCGATGCTCCTTCTGGCGCTTCATCTGCGGGCGGATCATCAGGAAATACATCACGCCGAACAGGACGATCAGCGGCAGGAAGGTCATCAGCGGGTTCGGCGCCTGGCCGGCGGCCGGTGCGGCCTGGGCGATCACGGAGGTCATGGCAAAACTCATCTGGTTGTCCCGTAAGTGACGGCGCCAGCTGCTGTTTCCGCTGAACGCCCGATAAAAGATCCCGGATTATGCCATGCCCCCCGGGGGGCTGCACCGGAACCTGCCGACAGCCCCTCGCCGCCGGCATGCCGCTCCATGGAGCGCCAGCGGCACCGTTTGGTTCCCTGCCTGCGTGCCGGTCAGGCCTTCGCGCCCTGGCGCAGGGCGTAGAAGCGCGCGGTGAAATCGTCCAGCGTGCCGGCCTCGATCGCCCCGCGCAGCCCGGCCATCAGTCGCTGGTAGTGACGCAGGTTGTGCATCGTGGCCAGCTGGCTGGCGAGGATCTCGTTGCAGCGGTCCAGGTGGCGCAGGTAGGCGCGGCTGAAGCCGTTGGCACAGGCATAGCAGTCGCAGCCCTCCTCGATCACCCGGGTGTCGTCGGCGAACTTCGCGTTGCGGATGCGCAGCGTGCCCTCCGGCACGAACAGGAAGCCGTTGCGCGCGTTGCGGGTCGGCATCACGCAGTCGAACATGTCGATACCGCGGCGCACCGCCTCGACGATGTCCTCCGGCCGGCCCACGCCCATGAGATACCGCGGCTTGTCCGCCGGCAGCAGCGAGACGGTGAAGTCCAGCGTGTGGTTGCGCTCGGCCTCCGGCTCGCCCACGGCAAGCCCGCCGACCGCATAGCCATCGAAGCCGATCTTCACCAGCCCTTCGGCCGAACGCCGGCGCAGCGGCTCGTACACGCTGCCCTGCACGATGCCGAACAGGTTGTTGGGGTTGTTCAATTCATCGAACGCGCGGCGCGAGCGCTCGGCCCAGCGCAGGCTCAGCTCCATCGAGTCGCTGGCGACCTTCTCGGTGGCCGGGTACGGCGTGCACTCGTCGAAGATCATCGCGATGTCCGAATCGAGCACGGTCTGGATCTTCATCGAGACTTCCGGCGACAGGAACACCTTGGAGCCGTCCACCGGCGAGGCGAAGGTCACGCCCTCCTCGGCCAGCTTGCGCTTGTGCGCCAGGGAGAACACCTGGAAGCCGCCCGAGTCGGTGAGGATCGGCTTGTTCCAGCCGATGAACCGGTGCAGCCCGCCGAACTTCTCCACGATCTCCAGCCCGGGGCGCAGGAACAGGTGGAAGGTATTGCCGAGGATGATCTCCGCACCGATGTCGACGATGTCGCGGGGGGTCATCGCCTTGACCGAGCCATAGGTGCCCACCGGCATGAACGCCGGGGTCTGCACCGTACCGCGGGCGAAGGTCAGCTGCCCGCGACGGGCCGCGCCGTCGGTGGCCTTGAGATCGAAAGTCAGGGAAGTCATCCGGCGCATTGTAGCCGGGCCGGGGGCCGACCCGCCCGGTGCCGCCGGCCTCGCCGGCTATACTTGTCGGCCCACACGGCAAGCACAGGCGTCACATGCGCGAGGAACACGTCCGGGAACTGGTCGACCTGCTCGAACTGGAACGGCTCGAAGACAATCTGTTCCGCGGCCAGAGCCGGGACATCGGCACCCGCTTCGTGTTCGGCGGCCAGGTGCTGGGCCAGGCGCTGTCCGCCGCCCAGCGCACGGTGGACCCGCGCCGCGAAGCCCATTCGCTGCACGCCTATTTCCTGCGCGCCGGCGATATCGAGGCACCGATCGTCTACAACGTGGAGCGCACCCGCGACGGCGGCACGTTCTCCTCGCGCCGGGTCGTGGCGATCCAGCACGGCCAGCCGATACTCAACGGTTCGGTCTCCTTCCAGGAGCCGGAGAAGGGCTTCGAGCACCAGACCTCGATGCCGGAGGTACCGGCGCCCGAGGATGTGGAGCCGATGCGCCACCTCTCCCCGGAGGAGCTGGCCAAGCTGCCGGTGAAGCTGCAGCGCTGGCTGGGCATCGACGGTCCGTTCGAGTTCCGCCAGGTGTGGCCGCGCGACGACCTGCACCCGGTCAAGCGTCCGCCGATCCAGCACATCTGGTTCCGCCTCACCGCGCCGATCAGCGACGCGGCGATCCTGCACCGCGCGCTGCTGGCCTACGCCTCGGACTTCCATCTGATCGGTACGGCCACCCTGCCGCACGGCATCTCCTACATGACCCACAACGTGCAGATGGCCAGCCTGGATCACGCGCTGTGGTTCCACCGCCCGTTCCGCGTGGACGAGTGGCTGCTGTACTCCTTCGACAGCCCGACGGCGCAGGGCGCGCGGGGCCTGGCGCGCGGACAGATCTTCAGCCGCGACGGCCGGCTGGTCGCCTCGACCGCGCAGGAAGGCCTGATCCGCCTTCACGGCGACTGAGCGGAGTCCGACCATGCGCCAGCTGTTCACCTCGCCCCACCAGGCCAACATCGACCGCCTCGTCGCCCTGCTTCGCGAGCGCGGCATCGAGTGTTCCGTGCAGAACGTCTCGCGCTGGAACAAGCGCGCCTACCAGCGCTTCAGTTACCAGCAGCAGCGCGAGAGCCGCGAGCAGTGGCCGCAGGTCTGGGTAACCCATGCCGACGACTACACCCGGGCCCGCGAACTGCTCAAGGAAATCGGCCTGGAGCCGGTGGTCCGCCACGGCGAGGCACTCGCCGAGGCACGCAACCCGACGCCGGGCGCCCAGCGGCGCAGCACGGTGACGCGGGTCCGCCGCATCGTGCTGCTCGCGGTGACCGGCGCGTTCCTGCTGCTGATGCTGCGCTACATGGGGCTGGTCTGAGGACCGCCCCCGGAAGTCCGCCGGACCGACGGATCTGACGCCACCGGCGGCACATGCCGGCCCAGCAACACCCGCTGCATTCGATGATTGCCCCGCATGCCGCGGCGCGGCATAGAATCGGGCCATGCGCTCCGAACGCGTCCGCCTGTTCCAGACCCTGCCCCACGCCTGCGGCTATTTCGCCGAGCGCACGGCGCAGAACCTGGTGATCGATCCGGCCGCCCCGCAGCTGGACCAGCTGTACGGGCCGGCGCTGGAGCGCGGTTTCCGCCGGGCGGGCGGGCACCTGTACTACCCCAGCTGCCCGCAGTGCCAGGCCTGCACGCCCTGCCGCATCGACGTGGAGCGCTTCGTGCCGGACCGCGCGCAGAAGCGCTGCCTGCGCCGCAACGCGGATCTGGCCATCACCGAGTCGATCCCGGGCTACAACGCCGAGCGCCACGCCCTGTACGAGCGCTACCTGCGCACCCGCCATGCCGGCGGCGGCATGGACGAGGCAGAGGCCAGCGACTTCCGCCGCTTCCTCACCGCGCCGTGGAGCCCGACCCTGTTCCTGGAGTTCCGGCTGGGCACGCGGCTGCTTGGCGTGGCGGTGACCGACGTCTGCCTGACCGGCATCTCGGCCGTCTATACGTTTTTCGATCCCGAGGAAACCGCGCGCAGCCTGGGCACCTTTGCCATCCTGCAGCAGGTGGAGCTGGCGCGTCGGCGCGGCATCCCCTGGCTGTATCTGGGCTTCTGGATCGAAGGCCATCCGAAGATGGACTACAAGCGGCGGTTCCGCCCGCTGCAGATTCGCGGGCCGGACGGCTGGAAGCCGATGCCTGATCAGGACTGAACGACCGCCTCGGTCGCGGACGACCCGCCCCGGCATGGGCAGGATCTCGACGCTGGAACGGATGCCTGCCTGCACGGCAGGATCGCGATCGGCCAGCGCCTGCCGATCGTCACCGTCTTCCAGTGTGACCACATCGATGCCGCAGGCTCCCCGGGGATCGGCGACCGGACCGAGCGCGACCACCTCCCCCTCCGCCACCGGGGCGGTCCATTACTCCACGTGGACCTGCATGGCGATGGCTTCCGCCGCGCTCATGGCGCCGGGAGCGAAGCCCGGGCGCGGTGGGATTGACCGGAGCCATGGCGGCCTCCCGGCAGTGGCTCAGGGCCGCTGACCGGCCGGATAGGGAAACAGCTTGACCAGCGGCACGGAGACGCCGTCGTCGCCCATCACGCGGCAGTGCGTGCGGTCGAGCTGGCGCGGGTCCTCCAGCCCGCAGCTGTGCGCGATGATGCCCACCTCGTGCATCACGTTGCGCGCGTAGTTGGCCACCTTCTCGCGCTTGTCCATCACCACCAGCCCGCGCTGCAGCTTCGGGTTCTGCGTGGTGATGCCGGTCGGGCAGGTGTTGCGGTTGCACTGCAGCGACTGGATGCAGCCCAGCGACAGCATGAAGCCGCGCGCGGAATTGACGAAGTCCGCGCCCATCGCCAGCGCCCAGGCCACGTCGTAGGCAGTGATGCACTTGCCCGAGCAGACCACCTTGATGCGCTCGCGCAGCCCGCGCGCGATCAGGGTGTTGACCAGTTCCGGCAGCGCCTCGCGCAGCGGCAGGCCGACGCCTTCCATCAGGGTCTGCGGTGCCGCGCCGGTGCCACCTTCGGCGCCGTCGACGATGATGAAATCCGGCGCGCTCTCGATACCGCGCCGGTCGATCTCGTCGCACAGCTGCTCGATCCAGGCCATGCCGCCGAACACTGCCTTGAAGCCGGTCGGCTTGCCGGTGAGCTCGCGGATGTGCGCGGTGGCGTCCATCAGCTCGGCGACGTTGCCGATGTCCAGGTGGCGGTTGGGGCTCTGCGAATCGGTACCGACCGGGATGCCGCGGATCGCCGCGATCTCCGGCGTCACCTTGGCCGCCGGCAGCAGCCCGCCCATGCCGGGCTTGGCGCCCTGGCCGAGCTTGATCGAGACCATCTTCACCTGCTTGTGGGCGCACACCGCCTTGAGCTTGTCGTCGTCCAGCCGTCCGTCCGGCGTGCGCACGCCGTACTTGGCCGTGCCGATCTCGAAGACGATGTCGCAACCACCCTCCAGGTGGTACGGCGCCAGCCCGCCCTCGCCGGTGTCCATCCAGATGCCGGCCTGCGCCGCGCCCATCGACAGCGCGCGCACCGCCGGCGCCGACAGCGCGCCGAAGCTCATCGCCGAGATGTTGAAGAACGCCGCATGGTCGTACGGCTCTCGGGCATAGGGACCGATCCGCAGCGGCTTCGGCTTGATGTGCCGGTCGCCCAGCGCGGGAAACGGCGCGTTGACGAAGAACGGCACGCCTTCGGTATGCAGGTCGCGGGTGGAGCCGAACGCATTGGTGTTCTCGGCGTTCTTCGCCGCGCGGTACACCCAGACCCGCTCGGCGCGGTTGAACGGCAGCTCCTCGCGGTCGCTGGAATACAGGTACTGCCGGAAGAACTCGCCCAGGCGCAGGAAGCCGTAACGGAAATGCCCGATCACCGGGAAGTTGCGCAACACCGAATTGGACGTCTGGTTGCGGTCGACGAACCAGGTCACCAGCACCACCAGCACCGCAGCCACCAGCAGCAGCAGGGTCAGCGCGGCGAACACCTCCACCACCACGACCAGCCAATGCGCGAATCCAGACGTCTCCATCCCTGCCTCCGTTGTCTTGCGTGAGAATGCTTGCCGAGCGCGATCAGTCCTGCGGCAGCTCCACCTTCAGTGCCGCGGCGGCGCGGATCGCCTTGGCCTTGGCGGCATCGATGCTTTCGTCGCGGGCCAGCGTCACCGCCATGCGCCGGCGGCCCTTCACCGCCGGCTTGCCGAAGATGCGCAGTTGCGTGTCCGGCTCGGCCAGCGCCTCGGCCACGCCGAAATACCGCGGCGCCACGCCCTCGCCCTCCACCAGCTTCGCGCAGGACGCGGACGGACCGAACTGGCGGATCGCCGGCACCGGCAGACCGAGGATGGCGCGCGCGTGCAGGGCGAATTCGGACAGGTCCTGCGAGACCAGGGTGACCAGGCCGGTGTCGTGCGGGCGCGGGCTGACCTCGGAGAAGATCACCGCGTCGCCCTTGACGAAGAACTCCACGCCGAACACGCCCCAGCCGCCCAGCGCGGCGGTGATCGCCTCGGCCTGGCGCTGCGCGTCGGCCAGCGCCGCATCGCTCATCGGCTGCGGCTGCCAGGACTCGCGGTAGTCGCCGTCTTCCTGGCGGTGGCCGATCGGCGCGCAGAAGCTGGTGCCGTCGCGGTGGCGCACGGTCAGCAGGGTGATCTCGTAGTCGAAATCGACGAAGCCCTCGACGATCACCCGGCCCTTGCCCGCGCGGCCGCCGGACTGTGCGTAGTCCCACGCGGCCTCGAGCTGCGAGGCGTCGCGCACCACGCTCTGGCCCTTGCCGGACGAACTCATCACCGGCTTGACCACGAACGGAAAGCCCAGCGTCTCGGCCGCGGCGCGGTACTGCGTCTCGTCATCGCAGAAGCGGTAGGGCGAGGTCGGCAGCTGCAGCTCTTCGGCGGCCAGCCGGCGGATGCCTTCGCGGTCCATCGTCAGCCAGGCCGCGCGCGCGGTCGGAATCACCTTCAGCCCGCCCTGTTCCAGTTCCACCAGCGTCGGCGTGTGGATCGCCTCGATCTCCGGCACCACCAGGTCCGGCTGCTCGGCCTCGATCACCGAGCGCAGGGCCGCGCCATCCAGCATGTCGATCACGTGGCTGCGATGCGCCACCTGCATCGCCGGCGCATCGGCGTAGCGGTCCACCGCGATCACCTCCACCGCGAAGCGCTGCAGCTCGATCGCCACCTCCTTGCCCAGCTCGCCGGAACCGAGCAGGAGCACGCGCAGCGCGCGGCGGGAGAGAGGTGTACCGAACGGCTTCATGGGGCAATCTCCAGGCGGGGGTGACCCCGCATTCTAATGCCCGCTGCACCGCGCATTGACGGATCCTGCGCGACACGCTCCACTGACCGTACCGTTCGGCCCAAGAGCGATCCATGCGCCTGACTGCAGTCATGCTGCTGTACATCGGCCTGGCCGGCCTGTCCCTGGCCCACTCCGCGGCCGACACGCGCCCACCGCACCAGACCACCTGGATGACGGTGCTGATCGACGGCCGCAAGATCGGTTCGCTGCGCGTGGACCGGGACTTCGACGGCGCACGGATCACCACCACGCAGACTTTGTCGATCGAGCTGCTTCGCGCCGGCAAGCCACTGCGGCTGCAGAGCGTGATCGGCACCACGGAAGGCATCGACGGCGAGCCGCTGGGGTTTTCCGCAACCAGCGCGCTGTCCTCGGTCGACAACACGGTCGCGGCCAAACGCCTGGATCCTGGCACGTTCGAGGTCACCACCAGCGTCGGTGGACAGCACCGCGTGGGCAAGGTCACGCTGCCGCCGGGCACGCTGATGTTCGACGGCCAGCGCCGTGCAATGAAGGCGGCCGCGGGAGAAAAAGGGACTACCTACCAGCTGCGCCAGTTCGACCCGGTCAGCCAGCAGATCATGCAGGTGGAGATGCAGGTGATCGGGCCGGAGACCGTAAACCTGCCCGACGGCTCGCGCACGCTCAGCCACCAGCGCCAGCGGCTGCGCCTGCCGAACGGGGACCAGGTCGTCGACCTCTGGCTGGATGACCAGGGCATCGCGCAGAAGGGCGAGCTGCAACTGCTCGGCCAGCGACTGGACATGCTTGCCTGCGACAAGGCGTGCGCGCTGGCGCCGGTGCAGAGCGTGGACATGTTCCGCACGGCGATGGTGGAGTCGCCGCGACCGCTCACGGTGAACCTGCGCGCCGTGCCGCTGACCTACCGGATCAGGCTGGGCAAGGCAGCCACCGGGCTGCTCATCCAGACCGACGAACAGGACGTCCGCCCGATCGACGCCCGCGAGGTGTTCGTGGACGTCCATCGCGCGCAGGCTGGCAAGGAGGCTGGCCCGGTACCGGCGGACACCGCCGCCAATCCCTGGGTGCAGTCCGATGCACCGGCGATTGCCGACCTCGCGGCCAAGGTGGTCGGGCATGTGCACGATCCGCGCGACAAGATGCGCCGGCTGCGCATGTTCGTCAGTGGCTACGTGACCGAGCACGGGCTGGACGTGGGCTACGCCTCGGCGCTCGAGGTGCTGAAGAACCGCCGGGGCGACTGCACGGAATTCGCCGTGCTGCTCGCCGCGCTCGCGCGCGCGCAGGGCATTCCGACCCGGGTGGTGACCGGCATGGTCTACGCCGACCGCTACGCCGGTACCTTGCGGGTATTCGTTCCGCACGCGTGGGTGCAGTCCTGGGTGGACGGCCGCTGGGAGAGCTACGACGCCGCGCTGCGCCAGTTCGACTCGACCCACATCGCGCTCACCACCGGCGATGGCGACCCGTCGCGGTACTTCAGTGCCACCCAGTTGTTCGGGCAACTGAAGATCGAAAGCGTGCGCCCCAGCAACGAGTTCAACCCACCGGTATCGCCCCCGACCGCCCCGCCACCGACGACGGGTACGCCCACGGGCCGCGGCTAGCACTTGCATTAGATATCTTTTTGATATCAAATCTCCCCAAATCAGAGGGAGAGAAGTGTCATGAACGAGCGTCAGGGGTTTTCCATTGCAGGCATCCCGTTCGTGGTGGTTTGCCTGGTCGTGGCCGGCTTCGGCATCAGCCAGCTGATCGGCCTGAAAGATGGCGGCGCTCCGGGGACGCCGCTGTTCCTGGGCGTCGGACTGCTGGTGCTGGACGGATTTCTGGTCAAGGGGTTCTTCCAGGTCGCACCGAACGAGGGCCAGGTCCTGCAGCTGTTCGGCAAGTACGCCGGCACCGTGCGCGATGAGGGCCTGCGCTGGACCAACCCGTTCTACAGCCGGCGTCGCGTCTCGCTGCGCGTGCGCAACTTCGAGAGCGGCAAACTGAAGGTCAACGACAGCGACGGCAACCCGATCGAGATCGCCGCGGTGGTGGTGTGGCAGGTGCTGGACACGGCCGAGGCGGTGTTCTGCGTCGACGACTACGAGAACTTCGTGCACATCCAGAGCGAATCGGCACTGCGCCAGATGGCGCAGAACTACCCGTACGACGCGCACGACGACAAGAAGCCCTCGCTGCGCAGCCACGGCGAGGTAATCAACAACCACCTGCGCGACGAGATCCAGGCGCGGCTGGAGAAGGCCGGCGTGCAGGTGATCGAGGCGCGCATCAGCCATCTGGCCTACGCCCAGGAAATCGCCCAGGCGATGCTGCAGCGCCAGCAGGCCAACGCCATCGTCGCGGCGCGCGAGCGCATCGTCGAGGGCGCCGTGGGCATGGTGGCGATGGCGCTCGACCGGCTGCGCGAACAGGGCGTGGTGGAGCTGGACGAAGAGCGCAAGGCCGCCATGGTCAGCAACCTGCTGGTGGTGCTGTGCGGCGACCGCGCGACCCAGCCGGTGGTCAACGCCGGCAGCCTCTACAACTGAAGGAGCGGAAACATGTACGCAGTCACAGTCGTATTGATCGTGCTGGTCGCCGTCATGGCATCACGACGCCATCGTACCCGTTAGGCGCATGGCGGCAGAGAAAAAAGCCTATCCCCTGCGGATCAGCGCGGCCGTGCTCGAAGCGGTGCAGCGCTGGTCCGAGGACGAACTGCGCAGCGTCAACGCGCAGATCGAGTACCTGCTGCGTGATGCCCTGCGCAAGGCCGGCCGGCTCAAGCCGGCCAGGCCCGAGCCGGTGGAAGACGACGAATAGGGAGATTCCCGTGCAGAACCGAGTGATGCAGGCTTGCCTGCTGCTGGTCGCCACGTTGGCGGGAGCCCCGGCCCACGCCAGGGCCGATGACCCCGCCGCACTATGCCGCAGCCGAAGTGCCGCCGTGCTCGAGGCGCTGCACGGAGGCCGCTACGCCGATGCCACCCGGCATTTCGACGCGCGCATGTCCGCCGCCCTGCCCGTCTCGAAGCTGGCCGAGGTATGGAGCACGATGCTGCCGGCCAAGGTCGGCGGGTTCGTGTCGGGCGGATCGCCGGACGTGACCCGGGCCGGGGGCATGCCGGTGGTGCAGACTCCACTGCATTTCGAGCGGGGCGCGCTGATGATGCGGGTCGCCTGCCAGCCGGACGGCAGCATTGGCGGCCTGTTCTTCGCGCCGCTGCCCGCCGAAGCCGATGCGTCGCCCCCCGCTGCCGCCCCGCCGCACGGCATGCGCGAGGTGGCAGTGGACGTGCCCTCGCCGCCCGGCAAGCTGCCGGGCGTGCTTACCCTGCCGGCGGGCAAGGGACCGTTCCCGGCCGCCGTGCTGGTGGCCGGCTCCGGCCCGAACGACATGGACGAGACGATCGGCCCGAACAAGCCATTGCGCGACATCGCGCTCGGGCTGGCCGAAGCAGGCATCGCCACGCTGCGCTACGACAAGCGCACCCATGCCTACGGATCGCAACTGGCCGGCCAGCCGATCACCATCGACCAGGAGGTGACCGACGATGCGCTGGCCGCTCTGCGCCAGCTGCGCACGCTGCCGCATGTCGATCCCTCGCGCACCTTCGTGGTCGGCCACAGTCTGGGGGCGCTCATGGCGCCGCGTATCGCGCAGAGGGACGGCCATCTCGCCGGCGCGGTGCTGCTGGCCGCTCCCGAGCGCATGAACCTGGAACTGGTGATCCACCAGATGCGCTACATCGAAAGCCTCGGCGGCGCCTACGCGGCGACCGGCAGGCAGATCCCCGCGGTGGAAGCCGCGCGCGACGCGATGGCCAAGGCCGACCCCGGGCATCCTCCGCAGGGCCTGTTCTTCCATGCTCCGGCCGCCTACTGGCTCAGCCTGCGCGACTACGATGCGATCGACACGGCCCGCGCCCTCCACCTGCCACTGCTGGTGCTGCAGGGGCTGGCCGACTACCAGGTCGGGCCGGACTTCGCGCGCTGGCAGCAGTCGTTCCGTGGCAGCCATCGCGTGAGCCTGCACGGCTACCCGGGGCTGAGCCATCTGTTCATGCCGGCCGGCACGCCACCGTCGCCGGCCGACTACGGCAAGGCCGGACACGTCGACCCGGCAGTGATACGCGACATGGCGACCTGGATGCTCGGCCGGCACGCCGTGCGCTGACACGCCCGGCGCTGCCCGGCATCAACGCGCGGCCAGGCCAGCGGCGTGCAGATCCGGAAGAGTCAGCACTTTCGCCGGTCCCTCGCCGCCCTGCACCAGCAGACGATCGCCGGCACGCGCGATCGAATCGACCTCGCCCAGGCCATCGTCGGCGCCCAGCCGCTGCAGCGGCGCGCCGGTGCGCGCGTCGTAGACCACCAGCTCGTGCGACGAGCGATCCGCCACCAGCAGCCAGTCGCGCTGGGCGTCCTGCCAACGGACCAGCCGGTTCACCTGCGCGTCACCGCGCGACGGCGCATCGGACGGACCGGCCGACACCAGCCAGAGCCCCGCCAGCACGGCCAGTACGGCCAGAGCGGGCATCAGGGTGCTGTGCCATGCGCGCGTGGTCGGGATCGGGTGGGCAATTGCGGCCATGGCGCAAGCCTGCGCCGCCCCGGTGACAGGGCGATGACGGTCAGGACCGCTCCGACAGGCTCAGCGAGCGGCCCAGTGCTATCCAGCCGACGACAAAACCGATTCCGCCCAGCGGGGTGATCGCACCGAACCAGCGCGGTGCCCCGAGGGCCATCGCGTAGAGGCTGCCGCTGAACAGCACGATGCCGACCACGAAGGCCACTTCGGCCACGCGCCCGGCCCGCCCGCGTCCGGCGTGGACAGCCAGCGCCAGCGCCAGCGCGTGCCACAACTGGTATTCCACCGCGGTGTGCCACCACTCCATCGCGGCGGCATCGAGCCGGCCGCGCAGGGCGTGCGCTCCGAAGGCGCCCAGCAGCACGCCACCGGCACCGGCAAACACCACCCACCACGCGGCGCCGCGGGCGGCAGGATGTCGCAGGCTCCTGCGTTTTCCAACGTCGTGCGGGTCAGTGCTCATGGGCTGGCGTATGCTGGAAAGATGTCGACCTCCGATTCTCGCATGAAGCCATCCACCCTCCTCCGCTGGCTGCTCGTGTCGCTGCTGGTGGCCGCGGCCGCGCTGCTCGCCGGTTGCCAGCACGACGAGCCCCTGCCATTCCGGCTGACCCAGGTCAGCGGGCACATGCCCGACCTCGACTTCCACCTGGTCAACGACGAGGGCAAGCCGGTGACCGCGGCGGACTACCGCGGCAAGGTCAACCTGCTGTACTTCGGCTACACGCATTGCCCGGACGTCTGCCCGCTGACGCTGGCACACCTGCACGTGGTGATGCAGCGGCTGGGGCCCTTGGCCGACGGTGCGCGCATCCTGTTCGTCTCGGTCGACCCGGCCCGCGACACGCCGGCGGTGATGCACGCCTACGTCAATGCTTTCGACAAGCGTGCGGTCGGCCTGACCGGCTCGGCCGCGGACGTCGAGGCGCTGGTCAAGCGCTATCGCGCCTCGTTCAGCCGTGAGCCCGCCCAGGGAGACGGCAACTACGAGGTCAGCCACAGCTCGGCCATCTACATCTTCGATGCCGAGGGCCATGCCCGCCTGCTCGCCACTCCGGCCGATTCGCAGGACAGCCTGGTCCACGACCTGCATCTGCTGCTTGCCCCTGGAGTGAAATCATGAAGGCACGCCCCTACGCCACCCTGATCGCCGGCCTGCTGATGGCTGGCGCCGCCCATGCCGACCAGGCCTCGCAGATCCGCGCCGAGCAAGCCTGGATCCGCGTGATGCCCGCCGGACTGCCCGCCGGTGGCTACGTCACCCTGCACAACGGCGGTGACGAAGCCGCTGCGCTGACCGGCGCGAGCAGCCCGGACTACGGCCACGTGATGCTGCACGAGAGCACCACCGAGGGCGGCATGGGGCGGATGAAGATGATCGAGAAACTGGCGATCCCCGCCCACGGCGAAGTCGCCCTGGCGCCGGGCGGCTACCACCTCATGCTGATGCACGGCTCGGCCTCGGTGCATGCCGGAGTGCAGGTGCCGGTGACCCTGCAGTTCGCGGACGGCTCGAAAACCACCGTGCAGTTCCTGGCGCGCCCGGCCAACGCGGTTGATGCCGGTCCGGAATCGGCAACCGGCCACGACCACTGAGTCGCTGCGGGATCAGCCCGCCGAACGAGCCGCGCGCGCCGCCGCCGCGCGCCGGCGCTGCCCGCTCTCGCGACGGATGCGCCCACTGCGTGACAGCCGCAGCCACTGCTGCAGCGCCAGCAGCCCGCCGATCGACTCGATGATCGCCGCGGGCACCCACATGATCACGCCACCGATCAGCTGGCCGGTGAGCACGTTGAAAGTGAATGCACGACCGCATATCTCGAAGATCGGATAGAGATCGGTCTTGGAGAACGTGACGATCGCGCCCGCGACGATCTGCGGCGTCATCGTGATGCCGGGCGAAAGCACGCGCATGCCGGGGATCATCCGTCCCGGCGGACGTGGCCGATGATCGAGTACCAGCCACCAGTAGATCAGCCCGCTGACCACCATCGACCAGTTCATGAAGCGGTAGACGCGCCAGTCCAGCATCGCCAGCGTCTGCATGTGCGGGATCAGCCAGACCAGGATGAAGGCGACGAAGGTCAGCGTGGCGATGGTGGGATTGAGCAGCACCCCCGCCACCAGCCGCACCGGCCAGGTCCGCGCCAGCCGGCGCAACCAGATGCGCGCCCGCAACGGCACGCCGGCGCGCAACACGCTGCCCGGATAGGCCGCGATGATCAGCAGCGGCGCCAGATGATGCAGCAGCACCTGCTGGATGCGGTGCATGAAGAACTCGTGCTCCGCGTAGTAATCGAAATACGTATGCAGCGAGGCGTAGACCATCGCCATGCCGATCCAGAAAGTCAGCTGGCGTGCCTTCGGTACCACGAGCCGGCGCGTGCCGCGTACGTAAAGAACGCACGCAAGCGCGAACGTGGCGAGGAAGACCCAGGAAAACTCCCAGGGCACGAGCCATTTGAGCACTATCGACATCACGCGTCCGGTCCCGGCCGGCGTCCGGCCAAGCCCCTCAGCTTAGCGAGCCCGGCCGCGGCACTGGCGCGACAGATTGCCACCCTCATGCCCGCCGGCGCCGATTGCGACGGGTGCGACGCCAGCCGTAGAGCAGTCCGAACAGCGTCACCAGCGCCGGCATCACCACGATGTTGATGAACTTCACCCTGAGGCCGAGCGCATCGATCTCGGCGTTGAGCTGGTGCTGCACGTCGCGCAGCTCCTTGCTGATCGCCAGCTTGCGCTGCAGGAACTGCTCGATCTCGCGCTTCTGCTCGGCCGACGCCTGCCCCTCGCGCGAACCGCGTGCGGGCTGCAGCTCGTCCAGCCGGCTGCGCGTCTCGGCCAGCTCCCGCTCGAGCTCCTGCTTCTTGAGCAGGAACTTCTGGTCGGCCGCGTTCTGCAGTGCCTGCACGCGGGTGAACGGCCGCTGCGAGGTCGAACGTCCGCGGATCGACAGCAGCGCCGAGGAGCCGCTGAGGTTGTCCACCAGGTTGGTGATGAAGTCGCCGTTGCTGGCGAACGCGTTCAGCATCGGCTGACCGAGGAAACTCTGCGTGTCCACCCACAACCGGTCGCTGAGCAGGTCGGTGTCGGCGACCAGGATGACCTCCGCATCCGGCGCCGATTGCGCCAGGTGCGCGGGGGAGTTGCGCTCGGGGAAGGCGCTGGCGAACGGCCCGCGCAGCCGCGCCGCCAACACGTAGCGGGTGTTGTCAGGCGTGTAGCCGCGCAGCAGCAGCGTGGGATCGCTGCTGGCCTCGAGCACCCGCTGTACCGGCACCACGTGCGCCTCGGCGCTGGTCTGCAGCAGGGGAATCAGACGCGTGGTGGCGTCCTGCGCCAGGTCGAAATACCCGGCCGAGGACACGTCCACCTGCTGCAGGCTGGCGGTCACAGCGTCATTGCGGTTGAGCTCCTGCGCGCCCAGCCCCAGCATCGCCGGATGACTGAAGCTGGTGTCGCCCAGCTCGATCTTCAGTGCGCGCGAGCGGTCAAGCACCACCTTGTGATCGTCGTAGACCACGCCCCAGGCTTTGAACAGGCGCGGCAGATCCGAGTTGTGATCGTCGGTGAGGCCGGTCGATGCGTCGACGAACGGCGCGTTGTCCAGTTCGGCGTCCGGATCGACAAACACCACCAGGTGGCCGCCGTGCAGCACGTACTGGTCCAGCGCGTACTGCGCGTCGTCGGACAGGTGCTTCGGGTGCACCAGCAGCAGCACTTTCAGGCTTCCGTCCACGTGCTTGAGCGTGGCCGGATCGATCGTCTCCACCGAGAAGAGCTGCCGCAGCTGGGCCAGCACGGTCCACGCCGGCTCGCCGATGACCGGGTTGCCGGCGATCGGCAGCGAACTGATCAGCCCGATCCTCGGCTTGCTGGTTTCGTTGAGCTCGTACAGCAGCTTGGCGATGTCGTATTCGAGGAAGGTCTCGCGGGCCGGATCGAAGAACGGCACCGAAAGGGTCTTGCCGCCCGCGCTGCCGGGCGCGGCATCGGCAGGCAGCGTGGTACCGACCAGGCCGAAAAACACCCGCTCCCCGTTGCTGCCGCCGCTGAGCGGAGTGAGGCCGTTGCCCTCGGCGCTGGCCTCGTCGTCCGAGTACGGCACCGGGTCGACGATCTGCAGGCGCAGCTTGCCGGAGGAGCGCGCCACCATTTCCTGCAGCATCTCGCGAACGCGCTGCTCGTAGCTCCGCAGCTGCGGCAGGTCGCGCGCGGCGTGCTCGGAGAAATACAGCGTCAGCCGCAGCGGCCGGTGCAGGGTGCCGACGATCTGCACCGTGCCGGGAGACAGCGTGTAGAGGCCGTCGGCGGTCAGGTCCACCCGTGGCACGTGCACCCAGCGGCTCAGGGCGAGCGTGAGCGCCACGAACAGCACGATCAGCGCAGCGAGCGCGAGGCGCAGGCGGCTGCGGCGGGAAGACGTTCGGCGCGACATGCTCAGCGACTCCGACGCAGGTCGAGCAGCAATGCACCGGCGGTCAGCCAGGCCACGATGCTGAGCACGAAGTAGGCCAGATCGCGCACGTCCAGCACGCCACGGGCGATCGCCTCGAAATGACGCAGCAGGCTAAGGTGTGCCACCGCGTTCACCAGGCGCCGCGGCAGCGCTTCCTGGAAGAAATCCACGACCTGGGCCTGACCGGCCAGAAGCAGCAGCACGCACACCAGAGCGCTCAGGATGAACGCCACCACCTGGCTCTGGGTCACCGTCGAGAGGCATGCCCCGATGGCAAGGAACGCGCCGGCCATCAGCCAGCTGCCGAGGTAGCCGGCAAGGATCACCCCGTTGTCCGGATGCCCGAGGTAATTCACCGTGAGCCAGATCGGAAAGGTCAGCGCCAGCGCCAGCCCGACGAACAGCCACGCCGCGAGGAACTTGCCGAGCATCGCCTGCCACAGCCGCACCGGCAGGGTGAGCAGCAGCTCCAGGCTGCCGGCCTTGGCTTCTTCCGCCCACAGCCGCATCGACACCGCCGGCACCAGGATCAGGTACAGCCATGGATGCATGGCGAAGAACGGCTGCAGGTCGGCCTGCCGCCGCTCGTAGAAATCGCCGGCGTAGAACGTGAGGATCCCGGCCAGCGCCAGGAAGATCACCAGGAACACGTATGCCACCGGAGTGACGAAATAGCTGCGCAGTTCACGCCGTACGATGGCCTGGAGCGGACTCATGGCTGCACCTCCGGCGCCGTGGTGATCTGCCGGAACACCTCATCCAGGCGACCGCGCTCGAGCTGGATCTCCGACACCTCCAGCCCCTGTGCCCGCAGCAGCTGCTCCACCGGCTCGAGGATCCGCTCGCCCGGCCGCGGGAACGCCGTGATGCGCCCGTCCAGCGGATCGACCTCGATCGCCGCCACCTGCGGCAAGCGGCCGAGCATCTCCTGGGAGACGGCGCTGCCTGGCGCACTGAACGACACCGCGCCGTGGTACCGCGAACGGGCCTCCAGTTCTGCCGGCGTGGCGTCGGCCAGCAGGCGGCCGCGGGCAATGATCACCACCCGGTTGCACAGCGCGTGCACCTCCTCCAGCAGGTGGGTGGACACCAGGATCGTGCGCTCGCGCGCCATCGCGTCGATCAACTGGCGCACCGCATGCTTCTGGTTGGGGTCCAGGCCGTCGGTGGGCTCGTCCAGCATGAGTACCGGCGGGTCGTGCAGGATCGCCTGGGCCAGCCCCACGCGCCGACGCAGCCCCTTGGACAGGGTGTCGATGCACTGGTCGAGCACCTCTTCGAGCTGGAGTCGCCCCACCACCTCCTCGAAGCGGCGGCGGCCGACCACCCCCTTCAGCCCGCGCATGCGCGCAATGAACACCAGGAACTCGCGCACCGTCAGTTCGCCGTAGCTGGGCGCACCTTCGGGCAGGTAGCCCAGCGCGCGCTTGGCGGCGATCGGATCGGCCTGCACGTCATGCCCGCACACCCGCGCGGTGCCCGAGGTCGGCGTGAGGAACCCGGAGATCATGCGCATCGCGGTGGTCTTGCCGGCGCCGTTCGGGCCGAGCAGGCCGAGTACCTGCCCGGGCTCGGCACGGATGCTCAGGGCGTCGACCGCGGTGAACCTGCCGTAGCGTCGGGTGAGCTGGTCGGTCTCGATCATCGAAGGGCCAGGAAGCGAGCGGTTGCGCCCCGTGCCCCGGACAATCCGATGGCAGGTTCGCGTAGCGGATCAATGTAGCGCAAGCACGGCCGCGGACGAAAAGATCGCCGACGGCAACGCGGACAACAAAAAACCCCGTCCGCGAACGGACGGGGTTTCTCTGACCGGCAACGCGCGGATCAGTTCGACGCGGCGCTGGACGAGTCCGCCGGCGCGGCGGCGGTCGACGACGAGGCCGGGGCGGCGGCGCTGCCCGAGGCGGCCGGCGCGTCGAGGCTCGGCGGCTGCATGCCGGCTTCCTGCTCCGGGGTCTGCTCCGGCGCGTCGCTCAGCGGCAGGTACACGTCGTAACGCGCGTACTGCGTGATGTTGTTGTCGGTGTCGATCTTCTCCGGGCGGGCCAGGATGTCGTAGAAGCGGTTCACCACGGTGTCGTACTTGTAGCCGTGGGTCTGCGCGTACGCTTCCAGCTCGTCGCGGGTCTGCGGCACGCCGGCGTAGGTGCCGTTCCACTCGCCCTTCAGCGCCGGGCCACCGGCCAGCATGGTGGCGCGGACGTCCTGGTCGATGATCAGGCGACCGTACTTGTCGTTGCTGCCCGGGGTGTTGGCGGCCACCGCGGCCGGAGCGGCGGCGGACGAGGACGAGGCCGGGGCAGCAGCACTGCCGGCAGCGGCCGGAGCGGCGTTCGGCAGCTGCGGCTGGGCCGCAGCGGTCAGGTCGTGGCTCTGGCCGGCCACGGTGATCGTGGTCGAGTCGATCGGCAGCGCGATGTCGAAGGTGAAGGTCTGGTCACCGTAGTTGCTGACCACGAGGATGCGCGGACCGGTGACGTTGACACCCAGCTTCTTGGCGGTGTCGGTGAGCAGCTTGACCGCGTCGTTGGTGGTCTCGTTCAGCGCATCCAGACCGCCCTTGCGCTCGATCTGGGTCGACACCATCAGCACCGGCGTCGGCTTGGTCTGCACGATGTAGGGAATGAGGTCGGAATAGTCGACGTTCTTCACCGAGGCCATCATGTTCTGCAGGCCACTCAGGCTGTACTCGATGAACGCGTCGGGCGAACCGTGGATATACAGATTGGAGTAGCGGTCGATCAGGTTCCAGCCGTACTGCACGTCATAGGCCCAGTTCACGCGGGTCAGCTTGTGCGTGCGGCCTTCGCGCGACATGTCGAGGGTGAAGTGCTTGTCGGCACCGCGCCAGTCGTTGTCCAGGTTCCAGACGATCTTGGCGTTGTTCACCGCGGCATTGATGCTCGCGAAGCCCGGCTCCGCACTGGCCACGGTCAGCTTGCCGTCGCCGGCCTTCTTCGGATCGCCGGTCCAGTCGATCTCGGCGCCCGGGCCATAGGCCTTGCCGGCGAGCTGGTACTTGATGCTCGGATCGCTGCCGTTCAACTCGGAGTAGTCCGGGAAGCGGCGGAAATTGTTCAGCACGTCATAGACCTGACGGATGTCCTTGCCGATGACCAGCGACCTCTCCACATGGCCGCTGCCAGGCATCGCAATGCCCACCACCACGGCCAGCACGGCCACGATGACCAGGGCCATAAGTAATTCAAGAACACGCATCATTCCAAGGTTCTCCGAGCGTCTCTACGCAGCACTTGAAAGCATTGCCGTCTCCGCCAAGAAGACTTCCCGGGAAACCGGCCGTGGGGGGGAGGCATATGCCGAAGCGACGGATGTTACTTGCTCGCGCGGAGGAACGCCATCCGCACCCGCAACACCCGTTCCATGGCCGAAAATGAGGCGCAGCGGGCCTCCGCGGCCCATGCCCGGACCGCCAACATGCGTCGCCGAATGGACGGCCGGACGCCCGAATCGCTCAGACGATACCCAGCTCCAGTGCCTTCAGCACCGCCCGGGTGCGGTCGCGCACGCCCAGCTTGGAGAGGATGTTGGACACGTGGTTCTTCACCGTGCCCTCGGCCACCTTCAGCGAGTTGGCGATCTCCTTGTTGGAGTAGCCGCCGGACAGGAGCCGCAGGATCTCGGTCTCGCGCTCGGTCAGCGGGTCCGGCTGCTCCAGGCTGGTGAACTGGTTCTGGATCCGCCCCACGCCGGCCAGCAGGCGCTGGGTCACCATCGGCGCGACCAGCGAACCGCCGGCGGCCACCGTCCGCACGGCCTCGACCAGTTGTTCGAGCGACACATCCTTGAGCAGGTAGCCGCGTGCGCCGGCCTTCAGGCCCTGCAGCACCAGCTGGTCGTCGTCGAAGGTGGTCAGGATGATGGTCGGCGGCAGCTCGTTGCGGGCCGACAGCGCCTGCAGCACCTCCAGCCCGCTCATGTTGGGCATGCGCAGGTCCAGCAGCACCACGTCCGGCTTGATCCGGGGTATCTCCAGCACCGCCTGGGCACCGTCGGCGCACTCGGCCACCACGCGGATGTCCTCGGCCAGGTCCAGCAGCGAGCGCACGCCCTGGCGCACCAGGTTCTGGTCGTCAACGAGACAGACGGAAATCATTGCGTATCCTCAACGCGTGGATGACGATGCCGACCCGCTCCTGCGGACCGGCGCTGCGGACGCACCACGGCCCCTTGCCGGGACCATTTTGGCACGGTGCCGCGGGCGGGGGCACGGCCGGCTCACGGCAGGCTCAGGGCCGGTGGTTCGAAACGGCTGGGGGCATGGGCAATGGCGCTGGCCTCGCCCAGCGGCAGGCGCACGGTCAGCGAAAAACCCTGCATCGGCGACGTGTCCACCATCACGCTGCCGCCGAACTCGGCCAGGCGCTCGCGCATGCCGCTCATCCCGTTGCCGGGGGAGTAGTTGCTGGCGCCACGGCCATCGTCGCGGGCGTGCAGGCCGAGCATGCCGTCCTCGGCGTAGGCGAAGTGCAGCCACAGGTTGCGCGCCCCGGCGTGACGCGCGGTATTGGTGATGATTTCCTGCGCACAGCGCAGCAGCACCTGCGCCCGGCGCGGGTCCTCCACGCTGAAACGCGGCGGCGTCTGCACGTGCACGGCCAGTCCCGGCACGCCTTCGATCAAGCTGCGCAAGGCCTGGGTAAGGTCGACCGCGTCGTCCTGGCGCAACTCGCTGACCGCCTCGCGCACGTCCGACAGCAGATGCTTGGCGGTGGCCTGGGCCTTGCGCACGTGCTCGCCGGCCTTGGCATCGGCCAGATGGCTGGCGACCTCGAGGTTGAGGCTCAGGGCGGTGAGATGGTGGCCGATCAGATCGTGGAGCTCGCGGGCGATGCGCATGCGCTCGGCGATGCGGGTGGATTCGGCCAGCAGCGCCCGGGTCGCTCGCAGTTCGGAATTGAGCCGGCGCTGCACCTCGCGCTCCTCGGCCTGCTGGGTCGCCACGGTAGAGGTGATGAACACCAGCGCGGACAGTCCCAGGTACATGCAGACCTGCATGATCGCCATGCCGACCGTCCAGCCCTGGTAGCTGGCGATCACCGGGATCAGCAGCAGGTTCTGCCCCAGCATCCAGACCAGGCCGGCGACTACCGGCAGGTGCCACGGCAGAACCACGGCGATCACCAGCATCAGCATCGCCGACAGTCCGCTCTGGCTGAACCAGCCCACCGCCACCGCCGCCAGCGTGATCAGGGTGACCAGCAGCAGCTTGGTCGCGGACAGCCGGGCACGCCCCGGCTCGAGCTGGCTGGGCCGGGTGAGCAGGACGTAGGCGACCCCGTAGACCAGGTAGGAAACGACCCATCCCGACAGCTTCGGGTTGCTCCACCACCACACGTTGGCCTGCCCCAGCCCCCAGTTGCCCGGCCACAGCGGCAGGCTGACACACAGGTACGTGAACAGCCCCGTGAAACGGAGCACGCGGATATGGTTGAACTGGAACCAGGGCATGCCCCGCATCATAGGCCGCGCCCGGCCCACTGCAATGCGCGGGAAGTCATGCCGCCGCCGCATTTACAACCGCTTTACATCGATGCGTCGGGCGTGTGGGGGACCGCGCCCCGTGTCATAATGCGTCGCCCTGCCCGCCGACCGGCGCGGCAATCGATTCGACACCCAAGCGGAGCAACGAATGGCCCTTGCCATCCGCGACGTGCGCGAGCACGACCTGGATGCCGTGCTGGCACTGAACAACACCGCCGGCCGCTCCATCCTCGCCATCGACGCGGCGCAACTGCGCTACTTCTACGACCACGCGGATTATTTCCGCGTCGCCGAGATCGACGGCCAGATCGCCGGCTTCCTGATCGCCATGCGCGAAGGCGGAGCCTACGGCAGCCCCAACTACCTCTGGTTCTCCGGGCGCTACCCCCAATTCGTCTACATCGACCGCATCGTCATCGCCAACGCCTTTCGCCGCCACGGCCTGGGACGCATCTTCTATTGCGACGTCATCAGCTATGCCGAGGTGCGGGTGCCGCTGCTGGCCTGCGAGGTGTTCCTGGAGCCGCGCGACGACGTGGTGGTGCTGTTCCATGGCACCTACGGGTTCCAGGAGGTTGGCCAGCAGCGCATGGGCGAGGACGGCCCGCAGGTCAGCCTGCTGGCCCGCGAGCTGCCCAGCTTCGGCTACGTGCGCGATACCTACCTGGAACACGGCGGGCTGCCGGACGTCCCCTGGCTGGCCGAACGCCTGGCCCGCCCCCCTCAATCCCCTGCATGAACGCCAAGATGGAAACCTCCGACGCCTGCGACCTGCGCTTCGGCCAGGTCGGCATCGCCTGCGTGCGCGTGCGCCGACCCGACGCCGCGGCGCTGTGCGACGAGCTGGAGCGCCGCGTGCGCTCCGCGCCGCAACTGTTCTCCCGCGCTGCCGTCGTACTCGACCTCAGTCACCTGCTGGACCTTCCCGACGACGGCACGGTCGACGCCCTGCTCGAAGCGGTGCGCAGTGCCGGCATGCTGCCGGTCGGCCTGGCCTACGGCACCAGCGAGACCGAGGCACTGGCAACCCGCATGGGTTTGCCGCTGATCGCCAAGTTCCGCGCCGCCTACGAGCCGGAACACGGCAGCGTGGCGCCGCCGGCCGCGGCCGAACCGGTCCGCCCGGCGCCGGCGGCCAGTGCACCCGCCCAGATCGCACCACCGGCGCCCCCGGCGCTGGGCGCGCAGCACCACGAAGGCGCCGTGCGTTCGGGCCAGCAGGTCTATGCGCGCGACCGCGACCTGATCGTCACCGGCGCCATCGCCAATGGTGCCGAGGTGATCGCCGACGGCAACATCCACGTCTACGGCAGCCTGCGCGGCCGCGCCATGGCAGGCGCCCAGGGCGACGAGAAGGTGCGCATCTACGTGTCGGACTTCCGCGCCGAACTGGTGGCGATCGCCGGGCACTACCGGGTGTTTGAACAGATCCCCAAGGAGCTGGAAGGCCACCCTGTGCAATGCTGGCTCGATGGTGAAAAATTGATGATCGCGCGCCTCTGAGCGCGCGATCCATTACAACAAGAACGATTTCCCGGGAGATGAACCCTTGACTGCACAGATCATCGTTGTCACGTCCGGCAAAGGCGGCGTGGGCAAGACCACCACCAGTGCCTCGCTGGCCACCGGCCTGGCCATGGCCGGCAAGAAAGTCGCGGTGATCGACTTCGACGTCGGCCTGCGCAACCTCGACCTGATCATGGGCTGCGAGCGCCGCGTGGTGTACGACTTCGTCAACGTGGTGCACGGCGAGGCGACGCTGAAGCAGGCGCTGATCAAGGACAAGCGCCACGACAACCTGTTCGTGCTGGCCGCCAGCCAGACCCGCGACAAGGACGCGCTGACCCAGGAGGGCGTGGAGAAGGTGCTCGAGGGCCTGTCCGAGGATGGCTTCGACTACGTGGTGTGCGACTCCCCGGCCGGCATCGAGAAAGGCGCGCACCTGGCGATGTACTTCGCCGACCAGGCGGTGGTGGTGGTCAACCCCGAGGTGTCCTCGGTGCGTGACTCGGACCGCATCCTCGGCCTGCTGGCGAGCAAGACCCGCCGCGCCGAACGCGGCGACGGCGCAATCACCCAGCACCTGCTGCTGACCCGCTACAACCCCACACGCGTGGCCGCACAGGAAATGCTCAGCGTGAAGGACGTCGAGGAGATCCTCGGCATCAGCGTGATCGGCGTGATCCCGGAGTCGGAGAACGTGCTGGCGGCGTCCAACGCCGGCGTGCCGGTGATCCTCGACGACAACTCGATCGCCGGGCAGGCCTACGGCGACACCGTGGCGCGCATCCTCGGCGAGGAGCGGCCGCTGCGTTTCACCGAAGTGACCAAGAAAGGCTTCTTCCAGCGCGTATTCGGGAGCTGATCGGCATGGGTATCCTCGATTTCCTCAAGCGCAAGCCCGAAGCCAGCGCCAGCGTCGCCAAGGAGCGCCTGCGCATCATCGTCGCCCAGGAGCGCTCCACCCGGGGCGCGCCGGATTACCTGCCGATGATGCGCAACGAACTGCTCGAAGTGATCAAGAAGTACGTGCAGGTCGACATCGAGGCGATCTCGATCAACCTCGAGCACGACAGCGGGCACGAGGTGCTGGAGCTCTCGGTCGCCCTGCCCGACGGCAAACCGGGCACCGCTGCCTGAGTCGACGCCGTCCCGACGGCGCCCGGCCCGGCCGGGCGCGATGACCTATCCATGCACCCAACCCACCCCGTTCCCGATCCCGCCGGCGTGCTGCGCCTGGCCGATATCGGCGAGGATGCTCCGCGCACCCTGCTCGACCGGTTCGACCTGAGCCTGCTGAGGGTCGCCGATGGCACGCCGATCCCCGGCAGTTTCTGGGGCGAGGAGGAGGCCGGCATCATCGGCAGCACTGTCTACGCCCGCGGCGACACACCGGTGCACTCGTTGCTGCACGAGGCCTGCCACCTGATCGTGCTGCCGGCCGAACGGCGCGCCGCCGTGCACACCGACGCCACCGACTCGATCGAGGAAGAGGACGCCACCTGCTACCTGCAGATCGTGCTCGCCGATGCGTTGCCCGGCGTTGGCCGCGACCGGCTGATGGCCGACATGGACGCCTGGGGTTACACCTTCCGCCTCGGCTCGTCGCGCGCGTGGTTCGAACGCGACGCCGAGAACGCGCGCCGCTTCCTGCTCGAACGCGGCTTGCCCGTCGATCTTCGCGGCTGAGCGCCCCGCCTCAGAGCTCGAAACGGTACGACAGCTTGACCAGCAACTGCTCGCTGTCGCGCAGGTCGAAGCTCTGGCGGAACTGCGAGCCGGCCTCCTCGAAGCGCGGGTCGAGCAGGTAGCCGCCGCGCGCGTAGACCACATAGAGGTCGGACAGCGGCGCCAGTTCGTAGCGGTAGCGCACCTGGAAGCCGAGGTTGCGCACGCTGAAATCGTTGACCGGATCGTTCGTACGCACGGCACGGGTGTCCGGCATCACGCGATAGGCGCCGCGCAGGCGTGCATCCAGACCCAGCGCCTGCAGCTTCACCCGCAGCTCCTGGTGACCGCTGATATTCCAGTTCACCCCGGCGTCGAGCAGGACCGAGTGACTGTCGAAGCTGCCGATCAGGTTGTCGTGCTGCCACACCAGCCAGCCTGGCTGGTATTTGTAGTCCGGCCCGCCGAAGAAGCTCAGTTCGTCGCTGAAGAAGTAGGTCGGCTCGAACATGACCTCGTAGCCGACCCGGCGCATGCCCGCGAAATCGCTGCCGGCCGCGGCCAGCTCGCTCTTCCAGGCCCAGTCGCCCTTGCGCGGACTGGTGCGCTGCCAGTCCAGCACGTGGATCGCCGGCGTGCGCAGCACGCCGTGGCCACGGGTGAGCAGATCGTCGTAGGCCGGCGTGTTGAGGTTGAGCTGGATGTCCTCCTCGCCGCCGTCCCGCAGCTGGCTCTGGCGGATGATCCGCAGCTGCCGCTCCAGCTTGACGCCGCGGTCGTCGTCGATGCCGATGATGCGGAAGCGCCAGCGGTGCGAGGCATACCTGGAATCCGCCGGCAGGTTGCTGTAACGACGCTGCACCTCCCAGTGCAGGTAGTTCAGGCTGTTGCGCGGCAGGTAGCCGAAGTCGTTGATGTCGAGCCGGTCATCGAAGTGCATCGCCAGCCACTGCTGGGTCCACCGCTCGTTCATCTCGTACTCGACCACGCTGGTGGCGCCCATGCCGGTGACCAGATGGCCCTGCTCGTCGATGTGGCTGCCGACCACGTTGCTGGTGACGGTGAGCTTGTCGTTCGGCTGCCAGCGGTGGTCGATGCCGATCACATTCGCCTGGCGGTCGAGGAACGGCCGATCCACGCGGGTGGCCAGCAAGCCCAGTGCCTGCGTGCCGAAATCGTGTTCCACCCGCAGCGCGCCGAAGGTGCGTCCGGCGTCGCCGCTCTCCTGCGCTGCCAGCACGCCGTACTGCGTGGCGCCGACGCTGCCGTTGAGCTTGACCGCGCCGGCCACGTCGGCCGCGCCGTTGCCGTCGTCCGACGGGCCGCCCACGCGACGGGTGTAGATCAGCTGGCTGTTGTCGATCAGCAGGCTGAAATCGAAGATGCCCTGGTTCTCGGTGAAGAACGGCCGCTTGTCGGTGAAGAAGGTCTCCTCGGCACCGAAGTTCACCACCAGATCGTCGCTCTCGACCTGGCCGAAATCCGGATTGATGGTGGCGGTGAGCTGGGTCTGCCCGTTCGGCTTCCAGAAGATGTCAGCGCCCGCGTTGCCGTGGTTGCGCCCGGCCACCTGGTCGCGCACGCCGACCACGTAGGGCGTGATCGCCAGCAGCGGCTGGTTGTAGGCCGGCAGCGTCACCGGGGTGAAGTCCGACAGGAAGCGGGCCTTGGTAAAGCTGGCCACTGGCCAGGCGTCGCGTTCGCCGGTGGCGCCGATCACCCGGTCCAGGTACATGTGCACGGTGCGTTCGCCGCCGTCGGCCGCCTTCATCGGCGCGATGTACCAGGGAATGAGCATCTCCACGCTCCAGCCCTGGGCATCCTCGCTCACCGCGTGCTTCCAGTTGCCGTCCCAGTCGTTGTTGAACGTGGTCTCGTTGGTGATCACTCCATCGTCGATGTCGTTGCTCAGGGTGACGGTGAAGTCGTAGCCGGTACGGCCGTCCCCGTTGAAATCGATCATCAGGTTGACCCGGTCCACCTGGGCGTTCTCGTCGCGGCGGATCCGCTGCCGGGTGCGCGGCACGCCGGGCGGTTGGGTGCAGCGGAAGGCGATCGCCAGGCCCTTCGGCGTGGACAGCACCCAGGCCTCCGTCGGCAGGCTGCCCGGCTCGCCGTTGAGCGGCTGCACCTTGCGGAAGTCGGTGATGTGCTTCGCGCCGCGCCATTCGCCCGGGTCGATATGGCCGTCGATGTGCACCGCCAGTGCAGGCCCGGCACAGGCCAGGAGCACGAGCGCCACGAGGGCGCGCAGACGGTGGCAGGCCTGCGGACAGCGGCGAACGGTCGGGGTCATGATGTCGCTGAAGGGGGAGACCAGCCGAGAGGCTAGGCGGTCCCCGACCATGCGCCGACTGGAGAAAGTCACGGAAGCCCCGGTGTCCGCGGACACCTTGACGGCGGCGGGTCAGCGCGGCTCGGCGATCTGCGCCTGCAGTTCCACGTCGCGCGGCGGCGGCGGCGGCGGTTCCTCGCGCAGGGTCACGTGGTACCAGCGCCAGGCCAGCCAGCCGATCGAGGTAAGCACGCAGCTGCCGAGCGCCAGCGGCAGCAGGCTGGTCGACAACAGCGGCGACAGCACGCCAGCCACGCCGGCGTTGAGCAGAAGGCTGACGAAGGCCTGCACCGAGGAGGCGCCCCCGCGACGATGCGGAAAGCGGTCCAGCAGCAGCAGCGTAAGCGTGGGGAACGCCAGCTGCACGCCGATGCCATGCAGCACCAGCGGCAGCATCGACCAGGGCAGCACGCCGCGCGGTGCCAACAGCCCACCCGCCAGATGCAGCACGCATGCGGCCCCCATCGAGGCGTAGCCGAGATTCACGGTGAACGCCACGCTGTGCCGTTCGGCCAGACGGCCGGACAGCCAGGCGCCGAACACCAGACCCACGACCACCGGCAGGAACAGCCAGGGAAACCCCTGCGCGGAGAGGTGCAGCAGCTCGCGCACGATGCGCGGCGCCGAGGCGATGAACAGGAACAGGCCGCAGAAATTGATCGTGCTGGAGATCAGCAATGGCAGGAACGGCCGGTCGCGCCCGAACGACAGGTAGGTCGCCACCAGCTCGCGCGGAACGAACGCGGTTCGGCTCGCCGGAGGGTGGGTTTCCCCGAGCAGCGCGATCAACGCCACCGCCATGAACACGGTGAACCCGGTAAGCAGCCAGAAGATGCCGTGCCAGCCGTCCAGCCACAGCAACTGCGCGCCGACCATCGGAGCGATCACCGGCGCGACGCCGAAGATCATCATTACCCGCGACATCAGTCGCTGCGCGGCGGCCCCCTGCAGCGAGTCGCGCACCACCGCGCGCCCCACCACCAGGCCGGCGCCGGCACAGGCGCCCTGCAGGGCGCGGCAACCGAGCAGCATGGCGAACGAGGTCGACAGCGCTGCACCCGCCGAGGCCAGCGCGTAAAGCAGCATGCCGCCGACGATCACCGGCTTGCGCCCGATCGCATCGGAGATCGCGCCGTGGAACAGGCTCATGGAGCCGTATGTCACCAGGTACACGCTGATCAGCTGCTGCAGCGCGGTGTCGTCCACGGCGAAGTGGCCACCGATCAGCGGGAAGGCCGGGAACACCGCGTCGATCGAGAACGGACCGATCATCGACAGCCCCGCCAGCAGCCACGGCAGGCTGCGCGGAACGGTGGGAGCGGCATCGGTCATGGGGCGGCAGGCGATATCGACGGGGGCGGCAAGCATATCGCCAGCGCCCCCACCTTGACCGGCGCGGCGGACCATTTGCTAACATCGCCGCATCCAAGGGAGATGGCATGCCTCCCCGAACCGCCGCAAGGCTGATGATGCCTGGTCGAACCCCTCGCGGGGTGGCCGGGCATTTTTTCGGGCAACCCCCGGCGATGCCCGACGCACCCGCTCCACCCTCACTGGAATCCGGATGCGCATGGATCTGATCTCATTGCTGGCCGTCGGCTTCGGTGCCTTCTTCGGTGCCGTACTGCGCTGGGCCCTGGGCCTGCTGCTCAACCCGCTGTTCCCCACCCTGCCGCTGGGTACGCTGAGCGCGAACCTGCTCGGCGGCCTGCTGATGGGCATCGCGATGGGCGTGTTCGCGCAATATGGCGCGCTTTCGCCGGCGACCCGGCTGTTCATCGGCACCGGCTTCCTCGGCGGACTCACCACCTTCTCCACCTTCTCGAACGAGACCATCACCCTGCTGCTGCGCCAGCAGTACGCCTGGATGGTGGCGATCGTCAGCGCCCACCTGCTCGGCACCCTGGCGATGACCGTGGCGGGCCTCAGCCTCGTGCGCGTGCTGACGCGCTGACATGAATACCCCGGAGGGCAACACGATGAACGGCTACTCGCTGCGCTTCTACATGCACGAGAACCAGAAACACCACGGCAAGCTGCTGTACGAATGGCTGCTCGAAGCGGCACGCAAGCATGGCGTGCATGGTGGCTCGGCATTCAAGGCAATCGCCGGATACGGCCGGCACGGCCGGATCCACGAGGCGACGTTCTTCGAGTGCGCCGGCGAGCAGACCGTGCTGGTCGAATTCCTGGTCAGCGCGGCCGAGGCCGACACGCTGACCGCCCTTGTGCGCGAGGACAGGGCGCCGTTGTTCTGGGCCCGCTTCCCGGCCGAGTTCGGGGTGACCGGCGCGGACTGACCGGCACGCCGCCGTCACGATTCGTCGCGGTAGCATCGGCCGCCGGAGGGTCCGCAGCGCGGGCGCCTCGAACGACCGCGAAGGAGGCGCCGATGAGTTCCGACTCGCTGCGACAGAAGGCCGAACAGTTGCTGGCCCTGGCCGGCATCCGCATCGACGGCGGCCGGCCCTGCGACCTGCAGGTACACGACGACAGGCTGTACGCGCGGGTGTTCTCGCACGGTTCGCTGGGCCTGGGCGAGGCCTACATGGACGGCTGGTGGGACGCCGACGACCTGCCCGGCCTGTTTTCCCGCATCCTGGGCTCGCACCTGGACCAGGAGCTGAAGACGCTCGACACCCTGCTCGCCCACCTCAAGGCCCGCTTTCTCAACCTGCAGCGTGGCGAGCACGCCTACGAGGTGGCCGAGACCCACTACAACCTCGGCAACGACCTGTTCCGCGCCATGCTCGGCCGGCGACTGGTCTACTCCTGCGGCTACTGGGCGCAGGCGGACAACCTCGACGACGCCCAGGCCGCCAAGCTCGACCTGGTCTGCCGCAAGCTTCACCTCAAGCCGGGCCAGCGCGTGCTGGACATCGGCTGCGGATGGGGCGAGGCGCTGAAGTTCGCCGCCGAGCATTACGGCGTGGAAGGCGTGGGCGTCACCGTTTCCCACGAGCAGGCCGAGTACGCCCGGGAGTTGTGCGCAGGGCTCCCGATCGAGATCCGTCTGCAGGACTACCGCGAGGTCGACGAACGCTTCGACGCGGTCTACTCCATCGGCATGTTCGAGCACGTCGGCGGGCGCAACTACCGCACCTACTTCGAAACGGTGCGCCGCTGCCTGCGGCCGGAGGGCCTGTCGCTGCTGCACACCATCGGCAGCAACGGAGCGCCGGCACAGACCGATCCGTGGATCGAGAAATACATCTTCCCCAATTCGATGATCCCCGCCGCCAGCCAGGTCACCGCGGCGCTGGAAGGTCTGTTCGTGGTGGAGGACTGGCACAACTTCGGCACGGACTACGACCGCACGCTCACCGCCTGGCGGGAGAACTTCGACCGCGCCTGGCCGGAACTGTCGGTCCGCTACGACGAGCGCTTCCGCCGCATGTGGCATTTCTACCTGGCCTGCTCCGCCGCGGTCTTCCGTAGCCGGCGCGACCAGCTGTGGCAGCTGGTACTCAGTCCCGATGGCCTGCCCGGCGGCTACCGGTCGCCGCGCTGAGCCCGCCTTTGGTCGATCTTGCAGGCGGTGGTCCGACGCGGGATAGTCCCCCGCACGCTCCGGGGGAGATATCCAATGAACAAGCTTGCCGCCTTGCTGGCAGCCTTGCTGCTGCCGTTCGCCGCCGTGGCGCAGAGCGCGCCGCCGGCCAGCTACTACAGTCACGCCGGCCACGACGATGTGCTGTCCGGCGGAGTGAAGATGATCCCGATCACCACGCCGCTCGGGAAATTCCGGGTGTGGACCAAGCGCGTGGGCAACAACCCGAAGCTCGCGCTGCTGTTGCTGCACGGCGGCCCCGGCATGACCCACGAGTATTTCGAGGCCTTCGACAGCTACCTGCCCGCGGCGGGCATCGAATACATCTATTACGACCAGCTCGGCTCGGCCTACTCGGACCAGCCCAAGGGCCCGGGCACCGACGTGCTGTGGCAGACCGACCGCTTCGTCGAGGAAGTGGAGCAGGTGCGCCAGGCGCTGCACCTGGACAGGAACAACTTCTGCCTGCTTGGCCATTCCTGGGGCGGCATCCTGGCGATGGAGTACGCGCTGAAATACCAGCAGCACCTGAAGTGCCTGGTGATCTCCAACATGGTCGACTCGATCCCCGAGTACAACGACTACGCCCAGCACGTGCTCGAGCCGGCGATGGACCCGAAGCAGCTGGCCGAAGTGAAGGCGATGGAGGCCGAACATCGCACCGACGACCCGCGCTACATGCAGATCCTGACCACCATGCACTACGAGAAGCATGTGCTGCGCATGCCGCAGGCGCAGTGGCCCGAGCCGGTGACCCGCGCGTTCGGCCACGTCAACAGCCACATCTACACGCTGATGCAGGGCCCCAGCGAGCTGGGCGCCAGCGGCGTGCTGGAACACTGGGACCGCAGCAAGGACCTGCACAGGATCACCGTGCCCACGCTGGTGATCGCCGGCAAGTTCGACACCATGGACCCCGATTACATGGCCCAGATGGCCAGCAAACTGCCCAAAGGCCAGCTGCTGCTGTGCCCGAAAGGCAGCCACATGTCGATGTACGACGATCAGCAAACCTACTTCGCCGGCCTGGTGAAATTCCTCGAAAGCGTGGAGAACCGCTGACCGCCGATCGCTCCGGCGCCGCGGTGGGCCGCTTTGCCAGCGGTTGCCGGCCACTGGCATAGTCGCCGCGTCGGACCGGTCCATCGACCGGACTTTGGGAAGGGGGTATCCGGCATGGAGCAAAACCACTTCGGGCGCCTGCGCGCACTGGCCCACCTGGGCACCGGGCGCAGCGCGGCCTTCCGCTACGTTGCGCTGGCCATCGCCTGGCTGGTGCTGTGGCGGCTGTCCGCGCTGATGCAGTACGACCCGCACGCCAGCCTGTGGTTTCCTCCCGCCGGGCTCTCCCTGGCCGCCCTGCTGGTGATGGGCTGGCGTGCGCTGCCGGTGCTGGTGCCCTGCGCGATCGCCGTCACGTTCTGGATCGACCGGATCTACGGCACCCACCTCCCCGCGCGGGAGCTGCTGGCATCCGGCGTGCTGTTCGCCACCGTGCACTGCCTGTCCTACGGACTGGGAGCGCTGGTCATGCGGCGGACCATCCGGCGCAATACCAGCCCATCGACGCCGACCGTGGTGACCACCTTCCTGCTGGTCAGCGCACTGGCGTCGCTGTGCGCCACCGTGCTCGGCATCCGCGCACTGGAGGCCACCGGCATGATCGCGCCCTCGACCCCGTCGCTGTGGCTGCCGTGGTGGATCGGCGACCTGGCCGGCGCGCTGGTGCTCACGCCGCTGTTCGTCGGCCTGCTGAGCTGGCGCTACCCGCAGATCGAGCCCTGGCTGGGCGGGCTGTCGTTCCTGCCGCAGACGCGCGGCAGCGGCACCTACGCCGGCAAGCTCGCGCTGGAGATGCTGGTGGTGGTCGTGGTGCTGGCCGCCGACGCCTATTTCCACTCGCCGGAGACGGCGTTCGCGATGTTCTTCCTGATCCTGCCGCAGATGTGGGTGGTCTACACCGAGAGCCCGTTCCGCGGCGCCCTCAGCATCGCCCTGGTGAGCACCGCCATCGCCGTGCTGGTGGCGCTGTTCGGCATCACCCGCGAGGCGCTGGTGTACCAGTTCGCGATCTGCGTGATCGCAGCCAGCGCCTACTTCGGCTTCGCCGTGCCCGCACTGGTGGCGCAGAACCGCCACCTCAGCGAGCTGGCTGCCACCGACGGCCTGACCGGCGCGGCCACCAAGACGCACTTCTTCGAATGCAGCGAGCGCGAACTGGCCGACTCGCGCAGCCAGGGCCTGCCGGTCTCGCTGCTGGTGATGGACATCGACCGGTTCAAGGCGATCAACGATGGCTACGGCCACGCCGCCGGTGACCAGATCCTGCTGAACCTGGTCCGCACGTTGCGCCACCAGTTGCGCCAGTCCGACCTGATCGGCCGCTTCGGTGGCGACGAGTTCATGGTGCTGCTGCCCGGCTTGGCGCTGGATCGCGCCGAAGCCACTGCCGACCGGCTGCGGCGGGCGCTGACCGAACTGCGCATGCCGGGGCCGGAGCTCGGCCTCTCGGTCAGCTTCGGCGTGGCCGCGATCGGCGATGGCGAAAGCATCATGGAGGCGTTCCGCCGCGCCGACGAGCGTCTGCTTGCGGCCAAACGGAGCCGACGCCCCGCCGACGAGGTCATCACCTGACACCCGGACCGCTTGCGCGGTGTCGCCGACGACCGTACGGTCTCGGCATGATCAAGCCGATTTCCCCGACCGAAGCCGCCGCCCGACTCGACGAACTGTGGTCGCCGCGGGTCCTGGCCGAAGTGGACGATGCCTACGTGAAGGTCGCCAAGGTGCAGGGCACCCTGGCGTGGCACAGCCATGCCGACGAGGACGAGCTGTTCTACGTGCTCAAGGGCGCGCTGCGGATCGAGCTGGAGGACGGCGTGGTCGAACTCGGCGAAGGCCAGATGTGCGTGGTGCCCAAGGGCGTGCGGCACAACCCGGTGGCCGAGCAGGAGTGCCACCTGCTGCTGATCGAACGCAAATCCACCCGTCACACCGGCGACGAGGTCACCGGGCTCACCCGCTCGATCGACGAGCAGCGGCGACCGCTTTGAATCGCTCAGTCAGGAAGGTTCGGCGCCTCGCCGCGTGGCTGCTGGTCGCCGTCGCCCTGCTGACCCCGCTCGGCGCCGTCGCTCACCCGGCGCTGTGGATGGTGAGGGACGCCGATACCACAATCTACCTGTTCGGCACGGTGCACCTGCTGCCCGACAACACGCCGTGGCACTACCCGGCGCTGGACCAGGCGCTCGCCCGCAGCGACGCGCTGGTCGTGGAGATCACCGACGACAGTCCGGCCAACGTCGCCGCGCTGGTGCTGCGGCTGGGCATGGATCCGACCCATCCGCTCTCATCGCTGCTGTCCGCCGGCGACTATCACCGGCTGGAGCGGGCCGCGCGGCTGGCCGGACTGCCCGGCGTGGGGGCGCTCGACGCGATGCGCCCCTGGCTGGCCGCGCTGACCATCGCCATGGCCCCGCTGGCCAAGGCCGGGCTGGACCCGCAGCAGGGCGTCGACCACCTGCTGCGCGCCGAGATGACCAGGGCCGGCAAGCCGGTGCGTGCGCTGGAGACCGCCGAGGAACAGATCCGTTTCCTCGCCGACATGCCCAGCGCGCTGCAACTGGACATGCTGCGCCAGACCCTGCACGAGACCGACGCGTCGAAGCTCGAGTTCAAAGAGCTGGTCGAGGCCTGGGACAAGGGCGACGTCGAGGCCATCGCGCGACTCGAGAACAGCCTGATGAAGCGCGAGACCCCGGCGCTTTACCAACGCCTGCTGGTGACGCGCAACGCGACCTGGGCAGGGAAGATCAGGGCGATGCTCGACACTCCCGGCACGGTGTTCATCGCCGTCGGGGCCGCGCATCTGGCGGGCCCGGACAGCGTGCAGGCGCAACTGCACAAGCTGGGCGTGGACGCCACGCGCGTCGACACGCCCTGAGCACCCGCTGGCGCTTCAGGCCGCGGCCACCTGCCCGCACACCGACGGCAACCCGGCGGCATCGGCGGCCTGCACCAGCCAGCCGGCGATGCGCTCGCCCCACGCGCGCTGGCCGGCCTCGTCGGCAATCAGGTCCTGGCGCACTTCCAGCTCCACGTGTGGCAGACCGCGCTGCTCGCCATACACGGGGATCGCGTAGTCGGTGGCGTCGCTCACCGCATACGGCTGGTTGTCGCCCACGCACCAGCCGTCGGCCCGCATGACCTCCAGCAGCGGCCGGGCCAGCCGCGCGTCGCGCTGGTACAGCACACCCAGCTCCCACGCGCGGGCCTGGTCCATGAAAACCGGCGTGAAACTGTGCACGGTGACCAGGATCGTGGGACGGCCTTCGGCGGCGCGCCGGTCCAGCTCCTCCACCGTGCGCCGGTGGTAGGGCATGAAGATTTCCTCGCGTCGCGCGGCGATCGCCGCGCCGGAAAGACCACGGTTGCCGGGCACCTCGGTGCGCTCGCTCGTCGTGACGATCGAACCGGGGGCATCCAGCGGGCGGTTGCAGTCGATCACCAGCCGCGAATAGGTCTGGCAGATCAGCCAGGCATCCAGTGCCTCGGCCATCGCGCGCGCCAAGCCGGCGGCGCCGATGTCCCAGGCGATGTGGCGGCTCCACTCCGGTGCCGGCACGCCGAGGTCGCCCAAAGCGGCGGGCACCGCTCGACCGGCATGGTCGCAGGTGAGCAGGAACGGCGAGCGGCCTGCGAGCCGGTGGACGGAGAAGGGGGCGGGATCTCGGGGACCGAGCAGGCTGAGGAGCGGCATGGATGGGGAAGGACGGGAAACGTGCGCGCCACGATACGTCCGCCTCCGGGTCGCGGCCAGTCCCCGGCGCAGATTCTGCGACGGGAGCACGGCAAGCTGCGCGGCGCAAGCTGTCCCCCCCCGGCCCGTTCTGGCACCATCGGCCGGCTATTCGCGCCCCGGGCGCGCCAACCGATTGATATTGAAAATGAACCTGCAAGCCAACTTCGAACAGATCCCGCTCAAGGAATACGCCGAGCGCGCCTACCTCGACTATTCCATGTACGTGGTGCTGGACCGCGCCCTGCCGTTCGTCGGCGACGGTCTGAAACCCGTGCAGCGGCGCATCGTCTACGCGATGAGCGAGCTGGGCCTGGCCGCCACCGCCAAGCCGAAGAAGTCGGCGCGCACCATCGGCGACGTGATCGGCAAGTTCCATCCGCACGGCGACAGCTCCTGCTACGAGGCGATGGTGCTGATGGCGCAGCCGTTCTCGTACCGCTATCCGCTGGTCGACGGCCAGGGCAACTTCGGCTCGCCGGACGACCCGAAGAGCTTCGCGGCGATGCGCTACACCGAGTCCAAGCTCAGCCCGATCGCCGAGGCGCTGCTGGGCGAGCTGGGCCACGGCACGGTGGACTGGGTGCCGAACTTCGACGGCACCATGGACGAGCCGAGCTGGCTGCCGGCGCGCGTACCGCACGTGCTGCTCAACGGCTCGATGGGTATTGCCGTGGGCATGGCCACCGACATCCCGCCGCACAACCTGCGCGAGGTAGTCAGCGCCTGCATCCGCCTGCTGGACGACCCGGATGCCACCGTGTCCGACCTGGCCGAGCACGTGCTCGGGCCGGATTACCCGACCCAGGCGGAGATCATCACCCCGCGCAAGGAGCTGCTGTCAATCTACACCACCGGCAATGGCTCGCTGCGCGCCCGCGCGGTGTACGGCGTGGAAGAAGGCAACGTGGTGATCACCGCGCTGCCGCACCAGGTCAGCCCGTCGAAGATCCTCGAGCAGATCGCCGCGCAGATGCGCGCCAAGAAGCTGCCGATGATCGAGGACCTGCGCGACGAGTCCGACCATGAGAACCCGATCCGCCTGGTCGTGGTGCCGCGCTCCAACCGCGTCGACGTCGCGGAGATGATGCAGCACCTCTTCGCCACCACCGACCTGGAGAAGAGCTTCCGCGTCAACCTCAACATGATCGGCCTGGACGGCCGGCCGCAGGTGAAGGACCTCCGCCGCATCCTCACCGAATGGCTGCAGTTCCGCACCGACACGGTCACCCGCCGCCTGCAGCACCGGCTGGGCAAGGTCGAGCGCCGCCTGCACCTGCTCGAAGGCCTGCGCATCGCCTACCTGAATCTCGATGAGGTGATCCGCATCATCCGCACCGAGGAGGAACCCAAGCCGGTGCTGATGGCGCGCTTCGGCCTGTCCGAGGAGCAGACCGACTACATCCTGGAGACCCGCCTGCGCCAGCTGGCCCGCCTCGAGGAGATGAAGATCAACGGCGAGCGCGACCAGCTCGAGGAGGAGCGCGCGCGCATCAACGTGCTGCTGAAGTCGCCGGCCAAGCTCAAGGGCCTGATCAAACAGGAGCTCAACGCCGACGCCGCCAAGTACGGCGACGACCGCCGCTCGCCGCTGGTGCAGCGCGAGGTGGCACAGGCACTGGACGAGAGCGCGCTGGTGGCCAGCGAACCGGTCACCGTGGTGCTCAGCCAGAAGGGCTGGATCCGCGCGGCCAAGGGCCACGACGTCGACGCCGAAGGCCTCAACTACCGCGACGGCGACGGTCTGCTCGCCGCGGTGAGGGCGCGCACCACCCAGCAGGTGGCGGTAATCGACTCCACCGGCCGCAGCTATTCCACCGCGGCACACACCCTGCCCTCCGCGCGCGGCAACGGCGAGCCGCTGACCGGCCGCTTCACGCCGCCGGCCGGCGCCAGCTTCGACGCGCTGGCCGCGGGCGACAACGACACCCGGCTGATCCTGGCCACCGATTTCGGCTACGGCTTCGTCACCCGCTTCGAGGCGCTGACCGGCCGCAACAAGGCCGGCAAGCAGCTGATCACCCTGGCCGACGGCGCCAAGGTGCTCACGCCCGTGGTCACCGCCGACCCGGCGCGCGACCGCATCGTGGTGGTCACCGGCGAGGGCCACCTGCTGATGTTCTCGGTGGCCGAGCTGCCCGAGCTGGACAAGGGCAAGGGCAACAAGCTGATCGACATTCCCAAGAAGCAGATGGCGGAAGGCGAGCGCGTGGTGGGCGTGGCGGTGGTCGCCGAAGGCAAGGGCGAGGTGACCCTGTACGCCGGCCAGCGCAAGCTCACCCTGAAGTGGGCCGACCTGGTCGAGTACGGCGGCAACCGCGCCACCCGTGGCGGCGTGCTGCCGCGCGGGCTGCGCCGGGTGGAACGGATCGAGACCACCGGCTGAGCCGGCACCGCGCTACCATGTAGGAGCCCGCTCGCGGGCGATGCTCTTGCTCCTGATCCGCATCGAAGCAGAAGAGCATCGCCCGCGAGCGGGCTC
>NZ_AMSF01000018.1 GCF_000334915.1 Dyella ginsengisoli LA-4
CGCGACCTTTCAGAGTGCTGGCTCGTGTCCAACCCCAGGTTCCGGCCTGCGACCGCCAGCGTGATCAGCCGAAGGCGCGTGCCGGATCGAACGGCGTGCCCTCGTGCAGCATGTGGTAACAGGCACGCGCCAGCTTGTGCGCCACCGCCTTGATCGCGACCACGCGGTGCTTGCGGGCGCGCTTGCGGTCGTACCAGCGTCGAATCAGCGGATCGAAGCGGATAGCGTGGTTGGCCGCCTCTACGTATGCCCAGCACAGGTAGCGGTTGCCGCACTTGCGATTGCCATGCCCCTTCCGTTTGCCGTTGGACAACCGCACGCTCTCGACCATGCGGCAGTACGAGGCGTAGTCGCCCACCGAAGCGAACCGGTCGATGTCGCCGCTTTCCAGCAGGATCGTCATGCCCAGGATCGGGCCGATGCCGGGCACGCTGCGCAGCCGCATCAGCAGGTCCGGTCGAGCGATGTCCTTGCCGATCCACTGCTCAAGTGCCGCGATCTGATCCTGCAGAGTGAGCCACAGCTTGAACTGGATCAGCACGCCGTAGCGTGTAGCCAGGTCCGGGAACAGCTCGACCAATCGCGTCGGCGTCAGCTGCCGCAGTGCATTGCCCGACAGTTGCTTGCCGGTGCTGCGACTGAAGCTCGATTGGATCGACAACATCAACCGCACCGCCTGCCGGACCAGGGCGAAGCGGCGGCGCAAAAGGTCGCGCGTGGCGCGCTGCTCGCGCGGATAGATGTAACCCTCCGGCAACAACCCCAGGCGCATCAGCTGCGCCAGGTGCAGCGCGTCCGTGTGATCGTCGCCGTGCTTCAGGCCGTCGTACTGCGGAATCGCCGCGGTGTGGACCAAGTGCACGGTGTAGCCATGATCCATCAGGCCATCGACCAGCCAGTACCAGTTGTAGGTGGACTCCACCGCCATGCCGACCAGCTCCTCCCGGTACGGCGCCAAATCCGTCAGCAGACGTGGCAGGTCGTTGGGGCGTCGACACTGCAGCAGCGGCTTGCCTTGGCCATCGATGACGGCCAACACGCTGTTGCTGGAATGCAGATCGATGGCTGCGTAAAGTGACATGGCTGCCTCCTGTCGCGGGGCGACGTCCGACGTTGTGGTGACATCGAACGTACCGCCACGCGCGGGAGGCGGCGACATGAGTTTTCAG
>NZ_AMSF01000019.1 GCF_000334915.1 Dyella ginsengisoli LA-4
GCTGGTGATGGTGCCCATCCAGGAACCGCGGCGCCAAGGCGCTCGGTTCCCGCCTCAACAACCTAAGGAGCAAGACCCATGCACACGCATACCGCCACTTTCCACGGTGTTTCTCGGGCGACGGCACTGTCGCTGATCTGGAACGACACGCATACGGACTTCCGCAGCAGCAAGGGCTATCCCCGTTCGATTCTGACCCCGCGTGGCTTGGTGGCGCTGGACAAACTGACCGACGACGAAATCCTCGTTCGCACGGCTTCGGCTATCCGCTTCAAGAACCATCGTGGCTTCGTGCAGCTTGGTCTGACCGTTAACCCTAACCCTTCCCGTAGCTGGTGCGGCGCGATCGACCAGAACGGCGGCGCGTTCGTGGTGAACCTGCTTACCGGCGAGAGCCGCAAGGTTTCCGACCACAGCGACAAGCGCACCCATGATGCGCGCCTGACGGCCGCATTCATGGCCAGCGAAGCGGAAGCCGACCGCATCGCCAAAGCTGCCCGCAACGGTTGAGGGAGACACACCATGTGCAACGTCTACGCAACCGCCCAGACCCTCGCCCAGCTCGATGCCGCCATGCGCGAGCCGCACGCCCGCACGGTGGCGATCGCCAAGCGGGTCCGGTTCTACCAGCAAGCCGTCCTGCTCTTTGCCGTGCGCCGCCTCAACAGCCTCGGTGATCTGGTTCCCAGCTCCACCCTTTCGGAGCGATCGCTCGACCAGGTGTTCGAGGATCCGCGCTACTCGGACGCGGTGGTCGCCCACATCGTCCAGCTGGCCGACCGCGATCCGGCCTTCAGGGCCGCGCTCATCGAGCAGGAAGGGCCGATCGTGCTGAGCCAGTGGCGCGCACACCGCGCCGCGCCCCAGCTCGGCCTGTTCGCCAGCGCAGCCTAACCCCATCGCTCGGGGTCACCCGACCCTGAGCCCTTTTTTTGTTGCAAGCTGTCCGTGGTATATACACAATACGGACACGGAACGAAGGAGAGCACCCGTGTTGATCCTGCACCGCACCGTCGGCACCGCCCTGGTCATCGGCGACAACATCACCCTCACCGTCTTGAGCGCCAAGGCCAAGAAAGTCCGCGTAGCCGTCGAGTCCCCGGCCAACGCGACCGACACCACATGCCGCGTCGAACGCGTCAGCGAGGGCGAGAGCTTCAACCTGCTGGGTGACCAGATCACCGTCACCATCCTCGGCGTCAAAGGCCGCGACGTGCGCCTCGGCATCGCCGCTCCGAAGGCCGTGCCCGTTCACCGGCAGGAAATCTATGAGCGGATCCTCGCCGAGCACGGCCAGGTGCAGGCGCTCGACACCCTGCGCGGCAAGAAGGAGGACTGAGCCATGGTCGAGAATCGCGAAATCCGCGTGTTCCACGTCTGCGGCGCCATCGGCGGCGGAGCCAAAGGCTTCCAGCGCGCCTCTGTGCGTGTCGGCAACCTGCAGGGCGTGTTCCGTTGCCTGGGCAGCGTCGACGTCGACCCGGCCGCGTGCCGCGACTTCGAGAAGCTGATCGGCAGCAAAGCCACGGTCATGGACCTGTTCAGCCGCGACCAGTACACCGCGTGGCACGGCCACGAGCCGCCGGCAGGCTGGCGCGAGGCCACCCCGGAGGACATTCGCCGCGCCGCCGGCAACGAGCGGCCGCACATCGTCTTCACCAGCTCCCCGTGCAAGGGCTTTTCCGGCCTGTTGAACGAAGGCCGGGCCAAGACGGCGAAGTACCAGGCCCTCAACGAGCTGGCGTTGCGCTCCGTGTGGTTGTCCATGGAAGCGTGGAAGGACGATCCGCCGGAGTTTTTCCTGCTGGAGAACGTGCCGCGCATCGCCACGCGTGGCCGCCGTCTGCTGGACCAGCTGCGCGGCTTGCTTGAGCACTACGGCTACGCCGTGGCCGAGACCACCCATGATTGCGGCGAGCTGGGCGGCATGGCGCAGAGCCGCAAGCGGTTCCTGCTGGTGGCCCGCCACCAGGCCAAGGTGCCGCCGTTCCTGTACGAGCCGCCTGCGCGGCCGTTGCGCGGCATCGGCACGCTGCTTGACCGCTGCCCGCTGCCCGGTGACGTAGAACGCGCCGGCCCCATGCACCGTGTGCCTGCGTTGCAGTGGAAGACCTGGGTACGCCTCGCGTTCGTGGAAGCCGGCAACGACTGGCGGTCGCTGCAGAAGCTTCGCGTGGCCGATGGCGTGCTGCAGGACTTCTGCATCGTGCCGGAGCACGCGATGCCCGGTGCGCAGACGCACCCGGTCAACGATCCGCGCTTCAACCAGTCGGCACGCTGGAACGACGGCCAGCAGTACGGCGTGCAGCGCTGGGAGGACACCAGCGGAACGATCACCGGCCAGCCCAACCCGGGGCAAGGGCGCTTCTCAGTGGCTGATCCCCGATGCAGCGGCGGGTTCGAGGGCAAGGGCAAGTACAAGGTGACGCGCTACGACCAGCCGACCGGCACGGTCATCAGCGGCAGCACCACCGGACAGGGCGCTTTCGCCGTCGCGGATCCGCGCCCTTCGATCGACCGCAGTGCGGGCAACTACCTCACCGCCGGTCACTACGGCGTGGTGCCGTACGACGCCACATCCAAGGCAGTCACGGGGTCGGCTTGCCACGACAACGGCTTTTGGTCTGTCGCCGATCCGCGCGTCCCGGAGCCGTCCGAGAAGCTGACTTGCGTGATCCGTTCTCTCGACGGCACATGGCACCGCGCCCTTACGACTTTCGAGCTTTCGGTTTTGCAAAGTCTGATCGACCCCGAAGAGCAACTGGAACTTGACGGGCTCAGCGACCAGGCCTGGCGCGAGCGCATCGGCAATGCGGTGCCGCCGGACGCGGCTGAGGCCGTCGCCATCGTCATGGGCCGCACGCTGTTGGCCGCGTGGAGCGGGCAGACCTTTTTCCTCGACTCGATGCCCATCTGGGTGCGCCAGGTGGGCGTGGCGATCGCGCTTCCCGGCAACGTTGCGGAGGCGGCATGACTCAGCACCTTGTAAGCGTGTCCGGCGGCAAGGACAGCACGGCGGTCTACCTGCTGGCCATGGAATCGGGTCGCCCGTTTCGGGCGGTGTTCGCCGACACCGGGAACGAGCACGAGCAGACGTACGAGTACGTTGATCGACTGCACGAACGCACGGGCGGTCCCAAGGTCGAAGTCGTGCGCGCCGATTTCACCAAGGAGCTGGCCAGGCACCGCGAGTATCTGTTGCGCGAGTGGCCCAAGCAGGGCATCCCCGATGCGGTTGTGCAGGAGGCCGCTGCCCTGCACGAGCCGACCGGAAACCCGTACCTGGACCTGTGCATCAGCAAGGGGCGATTCCCCTCCCGCATGGCCCAGTTCTGCACCGGGGAATTGAAAGAAATTCCCATCACCACGCAGGTGGTCGGCCCGATGCTCCGCAACGGGCCTGTCCTGCAGTGGCTCGGAATCCGTGCGGCCGAGAGCCGCAACCGGGCGCGCCAACCGCGCTACAACCACCACGAGTCCGGCTCGATGGTCTGGCGACCGATCTTCCGCTGGTCGATCGACCAGGTGTGGGACATCCACAAGCGGCACGGGATCGAGCGCAATCCGCTGTACACGATGGGCATGGGCCGGGTCGGCTGCATGCCCTGCATCAACTGCCGCAAGAGCGAGCTGCGCGCCATCGCCCTGCAGTTCCCGGAGCACATCGACCGCATCGAACGGTGGGAGTCGATCGTGGCGGCCGCGAACAAGCGCCGTTCGGCGACGTTCTTTCCGGCGGTTACCGACCCCACCGACGTGGATCGGCCGGGCACGTACTCGCGCATCCGCACGCTGGTCGAGTGGAGCAAGACCGGGCGCGGCGGTCGGCAGTACGACATGTTTTTCGCTCAACAGGCCGGCGGCGGCTGCGCTTCCGATTTGGGCTTGTGCGAAGGAGCCGACCATGGCTGAGCCAGCACGCGCCAACCAGCTGACCGCGCCGATGCGCTCGATGCGCGAGTCCATGCGCTCCATCTGGGGCGAGCAGTACCTGCAGCGCGTCGCCCCGTGGAAAGAGGCAATCACCCGGATCGCCGACCGCGAGCACATGGAGCCCCTGCAGGCCGCCATCCAGTTGGCGAACACCACCGACGGCAATGGCCTTGCCGTGGTGGCCACCTTCGCCGCGTACGTCGAGCTGGTCGAAGGAACCACCCAACCGCAAGCACCAGGAGCTACCCCGTGATTTCGAGCCTCTTTGCCACCGCGACCTGCATCGGCTGCGGCTGTACGGACCATCGCGCATGCCTGAACCCACATTCCGGCGAGCCGTGCTCATGGCTGCGCGTCGATCGAGCGAAAGGAACCGGCGTCTGCAGCGAATGCCAGGCCTTCACGTCCCGCTGGGACGAGGAAGCCCGAGCAGCTGCCGGCGTCGCCGGCACGCCGGCCAACCCCACCCCGGCGACACCGAACCCGTGAGTCCGACCATGAACAAGCAACAGCGCCTGCAGCTTATTCGGCAGATCCACCAGGGCGAAGACCACGCCGCCCCGACGCCTCCGCCGGCACCCAAGCCCAAGCCGCTGCGGCGGCGCTGGGGCATGACGCCCATGGTGCCGCTTGGGGAATCCTCGCGGCATCGGGCGCTGCCGAACTACATGTTCACCACGTTGCGGAGCCGTACGTGAGCCTGACCCATGGCCAACTCTGCCAGATCGGCGCCAGGTGGCTGCGCGGCCGAGGCCGCTGCCCGATCGTGCTGACCGAGTTCGCCTGCCAACTGACCGAACAGCCTGACGTACTCGGCCTGCGGAACGCTGGCCAGGACTCCCTGCTGATCGAGGCCAAGGCCTCTCGCTCGGACTTCCTCGCGGACAAGCGCAAGCCGCACCGCAGCGATCGAGCGATCGAAGCGCTGGGAAGCTACCGCTGGTATCTGTGCGAGCCTGACGTCATCCGCGTTCAGGACCTGCCCGAACGCTGGGGCCTTCTCTACGCCTCGCGGAACCGCGTGCAGCTGATCGCCGGAGCGGATCCCGACCGGCACTACTGGCCGGCGGAGACCGACGTCTGGCGCTGGCCAGCCGGTGCCGGCGAGCTGACAGTGATGTTCAGCGTGCTCCGCCGGCTGCAGCTGCAGCTCGGCGCGGAAGCCTTCCGCGAGGCTTCACATCGCCGCCTCATGGTCACGCCCAAGCCATCCCCCGTTCGCGATCCACGCGCGACTCACACGCGCTACGCCGCATCCAGCGCGCCATCCAGCGATTGACCACACCCACGAAAGGACACCCATGCAACTGCATCGAGCACTCTGCCTGTTTCGCTTCTCGCCGGCTGTCGCCGACGATCTCAACCGCCTTGACGATGCTCTGACAGAGCACCGGCTGCGCCCCTGCGGGCCGCAGGAGATGGCCACCCGGGGCTTCGTTCCGCCGATCGGGCGTGGACCGGACGCGGCCTTGACCCACAGCGTCAACGCCTGCACCTGGTTCACGGTGGGAGGCGAGGACAAGGTGCTGCCGCCGGCCGTGGTGAACGACGAGCTGCAGCGCAAGGTGCAGAAGATCGCCGAGGAAGAAGGCCGCAAGGTCGGCGGGCGCGAGCGCAAGCGCATCAAGGAAGACCTGCTCAACGAGCTGCTGCCGCGCGCCTTCGTGCGCAGCTCGCGCCTGAACGCCTACGTCGACAAAAGGAACGGCTGGCTGGTCGTCGACTCGACCAGTCGCAAAGCGGCGGAGAATGCGCTGAGCCAGGTGCGCGAGGCGTTGGGCAGCTTCCCGGCCGTGCCGCTCGCGCCGGAGGAATCCCCGCGGATCCTCATGACCGATTGGCTGGCCAACGGCAACCTCCCCGAAGGTCTCGCGCTAGGCGATGAGTGCGAGCTTCGCGACCCCGCCACGGCCACGGGCGCGATCGCCATTGCCCGCCGGCAAGACCTCGACAGCGACGAAGTGAAGGAGCACCTGCGCACGGGCAAGCAAGTCTGGCGGCTGGGGCTGACCTTCGGCGACCGGATGAGCTTTGTGCTCGGCGAGGACCTGGTCGTGCGTAAGCTGAAGTTCCTGGACGTGGTGCTCGACGAGCTGGGCGACAGCCACCAGGACGCCGCTGCAGAAGCCGATGCCGGCTTTGCCCTGCTCACGCTGGAGGTCGAGCGACTGCTCGCCAAGCTGGCCGAGTGGTTCGGCCTCCCCCGCCCTGCCGACGCATGATCGACTGCCGACCAACTTCCCACCGAGAACACACACCCATGTCCTACGACTTGAACACGCAATACATGACTATCGTCCTGGCGCTACCGCAGGACTCCGCCCAGCGCGCCAAGGTCGTGCAGAAGTTCGGAATCGACAACCAGGTGGATGGCGCACGCGTGACCGCTGTTTCCATCGGGGACTGCATCACCGAGCTGGAGCGCCGGGAAGAGGTCGAAGGGCTGCATTGATGGTCCGCTCGATCGGGCGGGGATGCGCTCTATTTGCGTGACTTGGGTCACAAAACAGGCAGGCAAAACCGCAGGATTTCGCGGTTTCCACGCGGACCAGTCGGCAAACCAAGCGTGACGGCGGTCGCGGAATTTCATCCTCGCCGATTGACGCAAACCCGCCTGTTCACTTACTTTTCATTCCGCGCTATATACACGACACGAAACAGCAAGAGGGCCAAAAACACGTCCGCGTCCTGCTCTGTAGGCCGGGGTTAAGAGAAACAAGCACGCCTTAAAGTGGTTCAAGATCCGTCACGGAAGGCCGAAGTTATGGGAATGGACAACATGGATGCCAACAGGCTGGAGGCAGTGGTGCAGGAAGTCGTAGAAGCTCGCTCGGTAGTGTCCGAGTCTCCCCAGGTGATTCGCGTGTTGCCGGGCTTGCCACACCCCTCCGAGGTTCATATCCCCTTACCGGCGCTGGACGGCGCCTACCTCATCGTCACGCGCGGCCCGTCTCTTGAGCACGAAAGCATCTACGCCTGGCTCCAACCAGTCGGGCGCGGCGGTTGCACCGCCCTGATGACCTTCGAGGCCCTGTTGGTGGACTGTTCGATCGAGGATGAGGGCTTCGGCGGTGATCCGGTGGTACGGATCGGGTCCGCGAGCTTCCGCGTTGACCACGTCTACGCGCTCCAGCTGACCAGCCGACTCCGCTTCGCTTCGGCCGATGACTGAGCCTACGCCAACCCGCAGATGGTGGCGTGTCCCGCGCAAGCGGGCCATCGTCGTAGGCGTGCTGTGGTTTCTCTCAACTGTGCTCTTGCAGATCGTGGATCACCTTCACCACGGCTGACGGCATTGCGCCAGCCGATGAAGGGAAGTCCACACCACGCATAGGGAGTTGAGATGAACGAGACCGTGGCCGGCGCGATGTCGGTCGACCAGTACCAGGCGCTTCAGCTCCTGGAAGAAGGTGTGATCGTCCAAGCGGAGGAAATTCGCTTCACGGCCTATCGGCCTGCAGGCGAAATGAGCGTCCGGTTCAAGCTCCCGACGGCGAATGGTCGGCCGAGGTTCCTAGACTCCGAGGTCCGCTCGTACCGTGATGGCGTGCGGTTGATTACCGCGCTCTACGAGTGCCTCACCGACTGGGATGGCCACTTCGATGCCGAGAACGCAGCACGCGAGCACGCGCAGCTGCGTCCCGACGTGAGTGCTCGGCTCAAAGGGCGCCGGGCACGAGTGTGCACTTCTGGCATCAAGGAGCGAGGGCACGAGCGGTCGCTCGGATTCGTGACGGTCCTGACCTTTGCGGCGGACACCGCCAAGGCAACCAGACGTGCTGGCTGAGGCGCTGCCCATGCACGCCACGTTGCGGACGCTGCACGCGATCATCGACGAGCCCGGCCGTTTTCGCCGGGCTGTCTTCCGCCTGCAGACGAACGATGGTCGATCGGTTTTCATGAAGGTCGGCAGAAACAACGGCTTGAACGCAAGCCGCTTTATCGTAGAGGTCGATGCCAACCGGCTGCTGACGCTCTGGAAGCGGGACGCCTTTGCGCCGCCGTCAGTCCACGGCCGTCAACGTTGGTCGGAGGACTACAAGTACGATCGAGCCGAGGAAGGGTTCTCTCGCGGGCAGCAGAATCCCGTTGGCTTGGCCAAGGTCTACGTCCGCGATCGTCCGGTCTACGCGGAGCTGCCGCCCGTCCCGCGGTTCAGCATTCGCGCTTTGGCCACGAGACGGAAACCAGGGCGCCCAGCGGCGCAGCCCTCCGTGATGGAGACCGTTGCGACCTTGAACGATGGGTGCACCCGGACGATCTGGCTGCTGGCCAACGGCGTTGCCACGTTTCCCGTCGAGTGCGATGGCCAGGCATCCGCCGAACGCCTGCAGCACCTTGCCGGCGTTGGCTCACCGATCCTCTCGATCGACCAGCTCCTGCCGCTTCTTGCCGGCGACCAGGTAAACCCGGTGGCGTGAGAAACGCGGTTGCTGAGCTATGCTCAGGAGGCCGCCGCTTGCATATCCCTATCCTGATGCTGCACGTCGCGGCCCCCCGGAGACGGCAACGATCCGGGGGTTTCCTCAGTCCTCGGCAGCCGGCCTGCGGTTTACGGTTGAGCTGGTCACCGATTCCGGACGTCGCTGAACATCGCGCTGGTGCTGATCACCAAGCTCGGCGAGGAGGTGTGGAGCGCTGCACTGTCGCCAAGAGTATTAACCTACTTGCCTAATTAAACCTACTAGGTTAATCTTGTCTGCATGGAGAAAGGCACACCTCACTGCAAGCTGGCCGTCGTGAAGTCCTTGCTTGCCGATGGCAAGGTGCGCTCTACGTTCTCGGCTTTGGCCGGCGGTGCTGCCATGGGCCTCGACTTTGCGGGCATCGTCAACGTGGTTGCTTCGCTGGTCCCGAAGGATTTCTACAAGAGCATGACTTCCCATGCAGATCATCGGGTGTGGCAAGACGTGTACCGGCCCCGCACGCCAGCTGGCGAGGTCTATCTCAAACTGACGGTCATTGATGACGTGCTCATCGTGTCCTTCAAGGAGCTTTGACCATGAAATGTCCATCCTGTGCAGACGCGGAACTGGTGCGAGACACCCGCGACATGCCCTACACCTACAAGGGTGAATCGACCCTCATTCCTGACGTCACCGGGGACGTCTGCCCGAGCTGCGGGGAAATGATCCTGGATGTTGCCGAGTCGGTACGCACAAGTGCGGTGATGCTGGATTTCAACAAGCAGGTGAACGCTTCAATCGTCGATCCAGGCTTCATTGCCAGTGTCCGAAAGAAGCTGGCGCTCGATCAACGCGAAGCGGCCGAAATCTTCGGTGGTGGCGTCAATGCGTTCTCGCGGTACGAAACCGGGAAAACCAAGCCGCCCCTGGCGCTGGTGAAGTTGCTCAGGGTGCTCGATCGTCATCCTGACCTGTTGGGCGAAGTGAGGGCGGCCTAACTCAGGTTGGATCACTCGTCGCTTTCGTCCGCGTAATCCAAGCTTTCCGGATACAACGCAACGAGATCTGACAGGGTGTCGCGAATCTGCTCCAACGCCTCCATCATGCCGCTGACCTGGTCCTCCAATGCGCCGGCAAGTTCGAAGAACTCGCCGGCCTGGCGTCGTGCGCCGTTGTTGACAACGGCCATCGCGAGCTGATGCAGCTTGAGCAGATCATCTCGGATCACGGGTGGTGCGCCGTGGTCGCGGTCGTTCAAGTCGTCCCGAAGGCTGTCGACCGAATCCACCGCAGCCAGAATGCGGGTGGTCTCGAAGTTCTCGTATAGATTTTGCCATTCAGCGTCGGTCATAGCCGCCATACATGATCCTCGCCACGAAAAGAGGGCGACAGCCTCTCGCTCGGATCACACAGTGTCGCAGCGATAGTTGCCGACTTGGCCAAGCGAGCGAGCTTTACCCGAAAGGCACCCGCCACGACAGTGTATCGGCCTGTGGGCTCTCGACGCACGATGATCGGAACGCTAAGGAACTTGCGCCGCCTACCAATCCGGCCGCTCTTTGTTGCGACATAGCGTCTGATTTGGGCAGCCGTAGGCTCCGGTGCATCCCGAAGGTCGCGGGGGATGTCGACTTCGTCGATCGGCAATACCAGCAGCATGATCAGGCCTCACCGGAATCTGCAAGCGGCCACTGCTGCGCGCCGTGTAGCACTCGAACAACGATAGCTGCCGGTCTCAACTCGCTCGGCGGCATGTAAACCACGATGTGCTTTGTGCCGACGAGGACGAACTCGCGGGTGCCGTGAGCGCGGCCCTTTCTGCCGGCGTTGGGGTGCTTGGTCAGCGTCGACTCCAGCCGCTTGCGCAGCTGAAGCACGAATGCCTCGGCTGTGCTGGTCCAGTGCTCCAGCCCGTACCGAAGGATCTTCTGCAGGTCTTTCTGAGCGCTAAGCGCATAGCGGATCTTCACTTGCTCGCCCGCCGGGCAGCATCCATACGCTTAGCCTCGGCAGTCAGCTCGTCCCACATCGCGTCGCTGTCGATCAACGGCTCCGTGCCAGCCTCCACAGCATCCACCGTGCGCTGCACCTGACCGCGAAACCAGCGCTCGTGCTCAAGAGCAGCAGCGGCCTCGCTACTCCGCTTAGCGACGTCTGGCCGAGCCGGACGGATCCGGCCCGCCTCGAAGTCAGTCATGTCGACCTTGGCCACCCGCACACCCATGCCCAGGAGCTGGCGCACCGCCGTATCGACCGACGCGAACAGCCGGACGTCTCCCTCGCGCTTGGCCAGCAGGTGCTTTTCGTTCCCCACCATCGCCTGCAGCGCGAAGCCGCCCTTCTGGCCAACTAGCGTCACGTCGTAGATCGACCCGGACGCGACCAGGTCCTTGAATGTTTCGGGACGCATGAGATTGATCACGGTTCACTCTCCGTTTTGCCTAATGTGTTGCACATTATGCCTAATGTGCGTAACCTGCAAGCAACCGACAATCCATCACGCTGGCCAGTCCAAGGATCCGCGATGACTACCGAAGAGCTTACTGTGGTGACGGAGACCGAGACCGTAGCGGTCAAGGTGCCCGTCGAGTTTCGCCAGTGGCTCAAGGGCGGATACGGCCTCACACCTGAGCAGGTGCTGCAGGCGTTCGTCCACGACCTCTACGGGACCGTGGACAGCAACGGCAGCGATGAGCGGCGGATGGCCGAGGAATGGTTTGATCGCGTGATCTGGCCAGCTCCGCCTGCAGGCCGCGTTTTCCAAGCTCAGAGCGGCCAGTGGAGCTGGGCGATCGAGCAGGATGGCGTCGAGTTGGTCTGCGGCGCCGGCTACGCAAGTGAAGGCGCTGCAGACGAGGATATGCAGGAACAACTGAGCAACTACACCTGACAGAGGCACACAGCCATGAGCATGGAACTGGATACCAACTTCGGCGTTGACTTCGAGCGTGCCAAGGAGCGCTTGCACGCGGAGGCGGGCCGTCTGTACCGCCGGTACTGGGCGATCCGCAACACGGCGTCGCCGGCAGCGGTCGAGGAAGCCAAGGCTGCCTGGACCGACGCTCAGGCTCGCGCAGCTGCGCTGCGGCGCCAGGATGAAGCGGCGATTCGCGCGGTGCTGGCCAGCGGTCTCGCGCTGGCCACCTGACGCCCTCACCAGAGTTTGCACAGCTGCGCCACCCCAATCACGCAAGGAGCACATGCCTTGAGCAACCAAACCAACGTCGGCCTGACCGTGGTTCAGGCTCACTACTCCCAACGGCGAACGCTACGCGACAAGATCAGCCGTTGGCTGACGCCGCCCTACATGCGATACCTTGCAGGCCAAGACAAAATCGTTGTTCTCGTCGGCGATGCCGGGTCCGGAAAGACGACCATCTTGAGGAAGGCAAAGCTTGCGCTCGTAGACGGCCAACCATCGAAGCTTCCCTCCGCGCAATTCGCCATCGATGAGCCGGCAGGAGAGCAACATAGCGGATCCATTAGGAACAGGTTGTGCCACTGCCCAAGCGGCTTCGCGCTCGCCGTGCAGTCCATCAAAGACATCGAAACCCTCGGTGTTCTCCCGGACCTGGCACAAAGGCCGTCGGTAGAATTTTTCGTCATGGACGACGGCACCGGGCGGCGCGTTTCCGAGGCACGCTCATGGATTAGCCAGCATTGGCCCGTGGGTGTTCGACCAACCACACGGCGGATGTGATGCGGCAGGAACAAGGACAAGCCGCGTCGCAGGGCTACCGCCCTCTGTCCTTCGGCGCTGCGCACCTTCGCGACGTCGACTCCCGGAGAGGGCGTACCTCCCTCTCCCACCCGCTGCGGCGGGTGGCCCCCACTCCCCATGCCTCAGGCTGGCTCTATGCCTTCAAGGGCCGTACACCCCCCCGTGTCCTCGCTACGCTGCGGGCCGCGCCAGGGGGCGTACTGCGGCCTCGGCCGCTTCCCTTGATGGCGACCCACCCCTCAGCGTCTGGTTCGGCGTTCTGAAAGCATCCGCGACCCCGGTCGCTGCGCTTCCAGCGCCAACTAAAGGAGAACCAACCATGTCTACCCTGATCGCCCCTTTCGCCCCTGAAGCCCAACGGTTCCATGCCGTTATCCGCTCGAACCCTGTACCATCTTCGGTGACCCGCCAAGGAGGACTCACCATGTTCCGCCATCTCTGTGGTGTACTGCTTGCCCTCTGGACTCTCGCCCTGGTGCCCCTGGGCATCGCGTTCCTGATGAGCTTCCACTGGGACCATAGCTTCGGCCATCCCCCGGTTGCTTTCTGGACCTTCTGCGGCCTCTTTGCCCTCCTGGGCCTCGGCCTCTTCAAGGGCTCTCGCCGGCCCAAGGCCCTGACGACCGCGGAGTAACGACCCAATGCCATCCACCTGACAGGCCCGCTCGATGCGGGCCTTTTTTTTGCCCGAGCCGAACAGTCCTTCCATGCGATGGTCACGCACTCCGTACTGCTCAGCAGCAGCCCCGCATAGCCCTCGAAAATGCGAAAGCCCTACCGACAGGCAGGGCTTCGTAGTCCGGAATCTCTTGGTTATCCCACTCTTGGTGCGGACCCTTGCGGGCGGACGAGCGCCAGACCGGATGTTGCGCCCAGGCGCAAGCGTAACCCCAACGGCAGGGGTAGGCAATAATGGCTGCAGCAGCACCTGGCCGGCGTTGAGCGGCTGTCGCTCAGCCAGTACACCGAGCGCCGGGCACGCGGCGAGCTGACCGCCCAACAGGCCTACGCCTATTCCCTCAAGCGCAAGCGCGAGGCGCAGGTGTCGTTCGCGTGGTTCGCACTGGCCGATGCCATCGGTGTGGCTCAGGGCGAGGTAAGGCCGGGATTCTGGAAGTTTTCGCAGGAACGCAGCTAAGTGGCTGAATTAAAGCTGATATAGCAGGCTGTTGAGAAACCTCCTCGCCTCGCCGGAGTCATAGCCGCCCTCAATCACCGACCGCCCGATCAGATGCGCAGCCCCGACATCCAGCAGCTTGGCATGTTCTCATATGTGTCTGTCGAGGATCGGGTGCCACCCGATCGGTAAGGATGGCTCGGTGCTCTTCGGAGTCTCACCCCTCCACCCTAAGCGCCGGTCCATCCCGTCGCTGTCGAGTGGTGCGCGGCGTGGCCGCGCGATAGGCAAGTTCGCGGTTCAGCGAGATCGGCTGTCCGATCGGCGATGTCCTGCCGGCCGCGCACGTGTCCTCTTCCCGCGCTTCAGTTCCCCGGCTCCTCCGGGTACGCCCATCCGGGCCGGTGCCTTCGGCGAGTAGACGTAAGCCTTCCCGCCGGATGTTCTTCGCCGCATTGATGTCGCGGTCGTGCTCGGTACCGCAGCCGGCACAGGTCCAGTGCCGGTCGGACAATGTCAGGCCGGTGTGGATGTCGCCACACTCCGAGCACGTCTTGCTCGACGGATAGAAGCGGTCGACCGTCACAATGACCCGGCCGTGCCACTTCGCCTTGTACGCCAGCTGCCGGCGGATCTCGCCCAGGCCGGCGTCGCCGACGCCGCGCCGAAACGCCTTGCGGCCCATGCCGCGCGCCATCGCCTTCACGTTCAGGTCCTCGATCGCGATCACCGCCGCGTCGTCGACGGCGGCCGACGTCAGCTGGTGTTGGTGGTCGCGCCGCTGGTCGCCAATCTTCGCGTGCAGCGCGCCGATCTGCGCTTTGCGCCGGTGCATCCGGTTCGACACCACAATCCGCGTGCCTTTCGGGATCCGTTTAGCCGGGTTGAGGCCCTGGCGAACCATCGCGGCATCCCGCTGCCGACAGTAGCCTCGCTGGTACCGACGCAGCCGCCGCAGATGCGCGGCCAGGTGCTTTGGCGCGGCCACCTTACGGCTGCTCACGCCGTCGCTGATCACCGCGACATCCTTCAGCCCCAGGTCGATTCCGATCGCTGCCGTGGCCTCACCGGCATCCGGGGCTGGCACGCGGTCGGCGGTGAACGTCCCGAACCAGCGACCGGCGGCATCGCGACTGACAGTGATCGAGCGCAGTCGACCCGGCATCGCTTCGCTCACGCGAAAGCGCACCTTGCCGATGCCGGCCAGCTGCACGCGCCCGGCATAGCGGTCGACCAGTTCGCGCCGCTGATCCAGCGTGAAGCGTGCCGACATCACCGTGCCGAACGTCTTGCGACGTGGTCGCTTGGCTCTGCCGGCAAAGAAGTTGGTCCACGCCTTGTCGAAGTCGCGCAGCGTCTGGTTGAACGGCTCGCGCGGCAGTTCCGCCAGCCAGGCGGTCTCTGGCGACGCCTTCAGTTGGGTGAACTCACGGCTGAGAGCGACGGCGTTGAGCTTCGTGCCGTCCGCTCGCCATGCTTCGTCCTTGCGTCGAATCGCCCAGTTCCACACGAACCGCCGCGCGCCGAAAAGGCGCAAAAGGACGCGCTCTTGTGCCGGCTTCAGGCGAAGCCGCACACGGTACGCGCGTTCAATGGTGGCGGTGGATGGAACCATAGTTGCAATGTCTTGTACGGGGCATCTGACTCATGCTTTGAGACGGCACCGGATCACCGTCATCTACTTGTAGGCGTGGCCCAAAGATGGGCGAGCTTTTTGTTGAGTGCGTAATGCACTATCCACAGGTTCAGTACGAAATCCACGAGAAACGCGAAGCCGATTCCCCAGCTCGGTCCGGCGAGTGTGAATACGGGTGCGACCATTCCTAAAAAGCCGATCACCGTGACGAAAATCAGCAGGGTGAAATCCTTGACGCGTTGATCACTGACCAAAAGAACCCTCACTAGCAGGTGGATCGCGAGAAAAGCACCCAGCAACATACCGATCACAGGAACGGTCAACATCCCTGCTGCCACACTATTCACGCCAGCCGACGCTCTTCGCATGGCTGCATCCATGGAAACGGTCTTTCCATTCACTCCACACCTCCGGGGTTGGGGTTCAGTTCATCTGTTGAGGACGCGTTGCAGCGGCTCCGCACCTACGGCAGCACTGGGCCGTAGACTTCCGAATCCCAGTCCAACACCTCGCGCCGATTCGGCATCCGGTCAAATGTGCGTTTGAAAAGCGCCAGAAACTGTTCCCGGCGCTCGATGCGGGCGTAGTGGCGCAGTAGCGATCCAGGCCGGAGGCCGAGCGCTGCTTCTGATTCTGCGGCAGCGTTGTCGGCCCACCATCCTGGATGGAGCCACCACACGTTCGGAGACCCATGGCACTTTGCGGTGAGCCATGCCTCACGCATCCGAATTACTTCGACAATGGTTCTCCGCCTTCGTCTTTCACTGCTCTCTTTTAGAGTTCGCCACCTACACATGGTCTGGCTTCCTTCAACGTGTTTACTGAACGCCTAGAGGTTGTCACCAGGTCTTATTTCTTTGAGTCACTGACTGACCTATGCCATATGCGAGGGCGTTGATCAGTCCGACATACCGTTTCCATCCGTAGGAAGACGCTGACTATCACGGCGTATCCGGTCGGAGCCACGCTCATGCGTAGAGCCTGCCTTCTCCGCACCCTGAGCGAAGCCCGAACTGACCTTGTCCGCTTCCATGCCCAGTCGAGCCGAAGCGTAGCCGCCCACCCAGTTGATGACCTGGTCCGGCAGCACAAGAATCAGGTTGAAGCTGTCATGTGTCAGGCGGACGCAAATCTGCACGAACAGCCAGAACAGCAGCAGGATCGAGACCAGGCCGGTGATCGAGTTGAACTGCGCGTTCGCCACGGCCGCCGTGAACCCTTCGGCCGCAAACGTGCCGCCGACGGTCATGATGCCGCCACCGACGAAAAAGCCGATGCACATCAGGAACGGCCGAACGCACATGTTGAGCAGGAACAGGTAACCGTGCATGGACTTCTGGCCAAACCCCTCGCCATCGACGCCCAGGTGCGCGATCGCCCACAGCGGCGCCGCCACGATGCCCTCGGCCACCACCACCAGCCAGTTGATCGCCGCGCCAAACCACACGATGAAGGGCACCATCGGCAGGTAGACCGACAACGTGCCACCGAACAGGAGCAGCGCGAGCACGATCATGAACACGTAGGGCTTGAGCGCCTTGAAAACACCCGTGTATGCGTCGCCGGCACCCGTGACCGCGTTGCCTACGGCCGCCGCGAGTCCCATGACGCTGAACTTGTCCGACTTGATCTCGTTGACCACTTCGAGGCCCACCATCACCGTGATGGTCGCCTCGGCCATGGCCAGGGTGTAGTCGCCGAGATTCTTTAGCCGGATGAGCGGGTTCATCTGCCCACGGTCCTCACCGCTGCTGACCATGGCCTGCACGAGGCGCTGGCCTGGAGCCGCGAAAATCGTCTTGATAAGAGACGTGGCCGAACCGGCGGCGGTGGCCGCTTTCGGGCCAGAGGCCGGCGTGCCGATGGTGTCCGCCGCCGTGCTGTTGGCCAGCTGCGTGTGATACGCAGAAAGCGCGGCCTGCCAGGCTTGCATGGGACCAGGTGCGCCGACCGGAGACGGGGCACTGGAGGACGCCATTGCCGCGACCGCACTGGACAGCTTGGTGTTGGCCATCGCGAAGGTCTGATACCACGAGCCGAGCATCCACCAGCCCTTCTGGGACAGTGACTGCACCATCTGGCCAGAGAGCTGGTTCATGTCGCCGAGCTTCTGGGCCGCTTGCGCCTCGACGGTGTTCTCGTACGCGGCGGCGGCCGAGGCGATCGCCACGTTTGGATCCGGTACCGCCACGGACTTGCCGGACTGGACCTCCATCACCGCCTGCACGTATGCCTTAGCGGCAGGGTTCAAGGTCTGCTGCATCGCCGCCAGCGCGTTGACGTGCGCTTTGTAGACGTCGGCCACCGTGAACTCGGAGGTGTCGAACAGGTTCGTATTCTGTGGCTGGGCTTCCAACTGCGACGGATCCACCGCCGCGCCGCCACACGAGTACGTGCCGTGTCCGTCCTCCAGGACGAAGCCGTTGTTGTCGGGTCTGTCGGCGACCTGGCTGATGTACTCGCTGTCGTCGACCAGGCCGCCGGAGCTGGCCACCTGCGCGAGCCCGTAGTTGATGCCGTGCATGCACAGATCGGCCTCGAACACACCACGCGCCAGCGCGGTTGTCTGCGGCATCACCGGAGACATCACCAGCGGCGTCCCGTTCTGCAGCGCGGCGGCGGCCGCATCGACGGTCAGGTTCGCGGTACCTACACCCATGACCGACGCGGCCCAGAGCATTACCAGCTGAGCGATCGACCACCCGTTGGCCGTCGGAATCAGCGACGCAAGGCCCCAGACCGAGCGCAGCGGCATCCACAGGGAGCTGTTCTGCGCGTCGAATACAGAGCCCGACCCGGCCGTGGCCGCCACGCGCCGGAACACTCCCCAGCCGACGATCACACCTGCGATCGAGAGCAGTGCGACGTTGGTCCGTTGGAAAATCGCGGCGAGCAGCGTGTCGCCGCCGCCGGCGCCGCCACCCGATAGCGGATCGTTGACCACCTGGCCGAACACAGCGACTAACGCCTCGCGGCTCTTGTCGTCCGGGCGTTTGGCGGCTGCGCCAATCTCTCCGAGAGAGGATCCGGTGGCGCTTTGCGCCAGCACCGGAAGCGGAGCCAACCAGGACACCAGCAGGAACACACTGCACAGGCGAATAAGCCAGATTTTCATGCCATGTACTCCTCGTAGCAGGCGCCGGCCTCGACGCGCAGGATGGCCAGCGGCAGCGATCGTCGATCGAGCCGGTGCCGGATCACGGACAGCTTCAACTCCACCAGCATGGCCACCAGCAAGCCGGCAGCCGCTACGGCCACCGCGGGACCGGCGTATGCCGCGCTCCGCGAAAAGAACAGATCCACCGCGCAGAGCAGCCCCAGCACCATGGCCAGCAAGCCCACCCGCTTTGCCCAGAGCCATCGGCGATAGGCCTTCTGCCCGGCCTGCAGGCCGTAACCGGGCTCCGCGTCCAGCGCCCGGCGCCAGGCACCGGAATCCATCCAGAAATCCGAGAGCGAACCGCCCTCCGCCGCAGACAGCTTGCGGTTACGCAGCTGCCACAGCCGGAACTCCGCCAGCCAAGCGAATTCGAGACTCAGGCCGCCGCCAACCAGCATCGGCGCCAAACCCATCAGGTGGCCGTGGACCAGCCCGAGCCCGCCGATCGAGCAGAACAGCGCGCACATGGCCAACGCCACCCGCTTGCGCCGCACAAACCCCACGTAGGCCCGCTTCTCCGCCCCTGGCCGGCGCGCCATGGCCTCGGCGAAGGTCTCATCCGCCACGTCGGCCGGGCGAGCCTCTGCGGCCCCGAAAACACGCTTACGGGCCTGCCCCGCCAGCTCACCGAGCAGGCGGGTGTTATCCGCGGTGCGTGCGGCCTCGTCCTTCATCAGGCGGACGGACCGCTTCATGGAGGGCCACGCGATCCCGAAGGCGCCGTAAGCCAACACCTTCCCCGCCGTTTTGAGCGCCTTCTTGCCGTCCATCAGTGTGCCCTCCCCAACGACTGATCGACCTCGCTGAGCTTCGCCTGCAGGATCGGCGCGTATTCGCTGCGTGCCAGGCTGGCCAGGATCTGGCCATTGATGATCGCCTGCTGCTGCTCGGCGTTCTTCACTTCCAACAGGAGCCAGTTATTCAGGTTCGCCACCCGGATCTGCTCGCGCACCAGGTTGTCGCCACTCATCGCCTGCAGGTCCGCCTGATAGTCCGTGTTGGCGTAGCGGCGACCGACCTCGAACCGTTCCAGCTCCGCGTACGACACGTAGCCCACTTGCTTGGCGTACTTCGAGGCGGTCGCCTTGTAGTACGCCGCCGCCGACGGCGCCTGCAGCGCGTCGTTGAGCAAGTCCTTGGTTGCCGGGTTGGCCGAGTGATCGGCGATCGCCTGACGCTGCGGGAAGCCGGACGCATCGAGGATTGCCTCGTACTGGGTGCGCAGGCCCGTGTACTCGATGCCCTTCGGCGTCATCGCCTCGCCCTTGCCCAGGTCACGGCCGATCGAGCGATCGACGCTGTTCTGCAGGTACATGCGAGCTGCATCCACCTGCTCCGGGCTGAAAGTCAGGTCGGGATCCTTGCCGTTTGCGCCGGCACCGTCGACCAGGGAGTCCATGCGCTTGTCACCGCCCGGCATCTGGGAGACCGCCGGGCACAGCTTCGTGCCGCCATAGGCGGAGTAGTCGACCGAGTCGCAGAACTTGGCGTGGATCGCCGAGGCGCGCCGCGAGTCCGCCGTCGGATCCACCGCTGGGGTGTTGATCGCCTGGCTGATGGCGCTGTCGTTCGCCTGGGTCACGCCACCGCGCAGGCTGCCGCCACCACCAGCAGCAGCGGCGGCCACCTGGTACATGCCACCCGACGCCGAGTCCGCACACACGCTGTCCGGGACACTGAAGCTGTCGGCCGCGTTCTGCAGGCGGTTGTCCAGCTGCTGACGAACCGCCAGTGAACGATCCGCGTTGCCGTTCGCCTCGATCGTCGCCGCCACCTTGTCGCCGCTGGAATTGATCGCCGAGCCGATGTTGGTCAGGAGCATCGCCAGATCGCTATGCATGGCGCTCAGCGAGGCGTTGACCGCCATGTTCATGGCCTGGATAGCGATGACCGTAGCGCCCATGTCACAGCACGCCAGCGCAGGGGTGGCCACGCCCAGCCCGATGGCGCCAGCGATCAAGCGGCGTTTCAGCGTCCTGTTCATGCGTACTCTCCGGCCTCGTTGGCGTCTCTGGGGGTGCGGTACTCGGCAATGAGCTGCCGAGCGAGCTTGTCGATCACGCTTTCGTCCTCACCATCGGCCGAGGCGTCCACGCGCATCTGGTCAATCAGGGCGCTGGCGCTGCCGGTCTTGAACCGCTTGGCCAGCAGCCGGCGCGCCGCAGACGGCCCGATGGCTTTGAACAGGCGCCGCCGCAGCGCCATGTCGTCGGGCGTGGTCGAGAATGCCCACAGCTCCACCGGGCCTGGCGTATTGGTCAGGATCTGAACGATCGTGCCGACCTTTGTCTTGAACAGCGCCAGGTAGTTGCCGCCCTGCGGGCCGGGGCCGGTGGCTTCCCGATTTAGCCGGCGGATGCACTCTTCCGACACCTTCCAGTTGCTGCGCAGGATGTCGTCGTCGGCGGTATTGCCGCCGCGCATGACGTAGACCGATGTCGCCGCGTTGCGCAGCTCCTTCGGGTAGTCCTCCAGGTACTGGGAGCTGCCGATGATGCTCAAGCCCCACTTACGGCCCTCGCGACCGTCCTTGATCATGCGATCGGGGACGATCGTCAGGCCTTTCGCGTGCTCGCCGGGCTCCGGCGGCTTGCCGATGTTGTGCAGCTCGTCGTACGCGATCGTCTTGACCTCATCCTTCATGTCCGCCACGCGCTGCAGGTGGTAGTCCAGATACAGGTCATTCGGGGGGAGCACGTCGCGGATTTCGTCCTCGTCGAGGAAGTAGTTCCGGGCGCCCAGGTTGCGCGCGTACATGTACATCAACGTGGTCTTGAGCAGACCTTCGTTCGTGGTCGATCCGCCAACAACCTGCTGCAGGTCGATGCAGAGCAGCCGGGTTTCGGCACCGATCTCGAACCGCGTGCGGCCGGCGAACATAGCGTAGGTCGACGAGACGGCAGAAATGGCGCGCTGAACGTAGGCAAGCAAGGGTTCGCCGCTCGCGGTCATGGCCGTGTGGTACATCTGCTGCACGTCCTTGTCCTGCAGGCAGGAGGCCAGGTCAGGCAACGTTGGCATGGCCCGGAAATGCGCGAGCTGGGCCTCGCGTCGAAAGCCTGCAGCAAACAGCAAGTCGCGGACTTCCATCCAGGTGGCATCAGCCCACCATGCATCGCCCTGCTTTGCGCGGATCCCGGAGCTGTCCAGCCGCTGGTCCACCATCAGCTCGACGCCCGCCTCGTAGGGTTCCTTCTCGCTCTGGCTCTTCTTGTTGTAGATGTTCTTCAACAGGTGGGCGACCAGGCGGCCAATGTCGCCAGAAGCCGGCTTGAGGGACTGGGTGTCGATCAACATCGCGCCGATGAAATCCACGAGGAAATCCATTTCGGTGCGCGTCGGGCGCAGCGCGCCGAGCTGGGTATCCAGGGGGTTCGTGGCCCACTTCGAGTCGTTGGCGACGCGGATCGCGATCGCTTCATTCGCTCGCTCCGCCGGCAAGCTGTCCCGCACCATCTCGATGAGGCCGGTGGACGACGGGCCAACGTCCACGATCGTCATCAGCGGGAGCTTGCGCGAACCCGGGCGCAGCAGCGCCGCGAAGTTCATGCTATTGAGCATGACGGACTTACCCGAGCCCGGGGGGGCCGAAATCAAACGAATGTCCACGTCCTGCAGGCGGGATGCCAGGCCGATCGGAAAAATCTTTCCTTCCGGGGTGCGCTGCACGAAATTGCCGTTCTTGGACCACGGCGTCGCCGGCCGCTGGAAGGGCATCATGTACAGCGCTTCGCTGACCGGCGGGAACATCATGTTGCCGACGTTCTCCGTTGTGAAAGCCGCGATGCTCGACGCCAGCGCGGCCATCGGATCGCCGTGGGACGAGCGGACGTTGCACACGCCCCAGGACTGCAGCGCCTTCTCCAGAGCAGAACGCCGCTCTTTCAGCTTTCCGTCGGTGCTGGCCCAGGTGGCCGCGACGACGCGCATTGTGGTGACCGGGTCCTCGCGGTCGACCTTCACCAGCTCGTCGAACGACCGGCGGATGAGGTCGTTTTCCGGGAACATGCCGACGAAGGACAGGAGCGTGCGCCGGCCGCGCGTCTTGTCGATGCCGCCCGGCTCGAAATCGAACCGAATACGCCAGGGCAGCTCGCGCGAGAGCTTCTCCATCAGATCCTTGAAGGGCATCGGTTCGAGCGGCCCGAGTTCAAGGCTCAGCGTGGCGTGCAGCAGCTCGTCCGTCTTCACGAAATCCCCCACGGTCTCCACGTCGTGGGTTGCAATCTGGTAGTTGAGCTTCGGGTAGCTGACGTCCGAGAAATCCTTGGGATCCGGTGCGCCATGGGCCTGAACCTTGTCGCCAGGCAGCCGCGGTCGCCACTTCTGCGACGTGTGCTCGCGATCGAGCTGGATGCGGACCACCTTGGCCGCGTCATGCGCGGACATCGGTGTAATGAGGATGCCGCCCTCGCCAGCCGGGCCGCTTTTCAGGAAGTCGTCCTTGACGCGCTCCACGAAGCTGTCATGACGATGCTTGAGCGCTGACAGGTAGCTCGCCGGATTCTGCGCATACTGCAGCAGCGGAAGGTCGGAAGCCTTTGCCTGCTTGGCGCGCTCCATCAACACGCGCTTGCGCTCTTCGGCCGACATGACCGGCATGTGGGTGTAGACCATCAACAGGTTCTGCTCCCACGCCACCAGCGGCGCGTTCCGGTCGACACGGCTGAGCACAATGTCCGTGGCATCCAGACCGATACGCCGTGCCGTGTTGATCTGCGGTTCAACCAGGCGCATCAGCTCGTCGCGTGCCCGGTCCGGGTCGCGCTCAAGGCACACCGAAAACGAATGCCCGTAGGTCCGCATGTAGCTACCAAGACGGCTGCGCAGGTTTCCGATCACGACGCCGAACTCGTCCTCGGACATGAGCCGGAAGGTGCCTTGCACATCGAACACCGAGAGCATCGCGTTGGTGCTGGTGATGAGGATGTTCGGATCGCGCAGGTCCGGGTTCTGTTTCAGATCCTCTTCCGATAAGGGCACCGCCGTGACCAGGTCGCAGTAGGACGCCATGTCCTTTCCGATCAAGAGGCGACTCAGCCCCTCCATCACGGTTTCGACGACGTCGATACTCTTTTGCAGCAGGCTCATCGTTGCTTCCTATTACGCTGGGGAGCGCGTCACATCGTTGAAGAAGCGGCCCCACTGCGCACGCGGCAGCGAGGCCTCAAATTCACCCATCCACACACCAGCATGGGGTTGCATTCGCAAGGGACTGAAAACCAGCGCCACGCCAGCGAGGGCGTTGGTCCGCCGGGCTTTCACCGCCGGGTCGACCCGACGAAGCACCGAGCCAAGGACGTCCGGCGCCGAAGTGCCCACTGCGTCAGCCATGTACTGGTGGTGGGAGGCGAGCCAGTTGATGACGTCACGGGCATCGGCCTTGTCCTGGGGATCGCCCTCGTAGAGCGTGGCGATCGCCACTCGCTGCAAGTGATTCACGTCTGTCGGATCGAGCCCGGGGAGATACGCAAGGCGCGCGTCCTGGGCAGTCAGATCGTCCAGGTGGTGGTATCCGTGACACAGCGGATCCGCTGCCACATGGTTGTCGAGCAGCAGGTCGTGATGGTTGTCGTTGATCGTGTCCAGTTCCAGCGTCGACGACCGTGCGCCGCAGTAGACGCAGCGGCCGTCGCGCTGCAGCACCGCGAGACGAAGTTCTTCCAGCTCGGCGGCACGCTCGGTACCGCTTTCGACCTCAGGCTCCCACCCGCTCGGCGCCGCTTCACCAGCGAACACCGAGCGAGCGGACAGTTCCAACGCGCGCCTGGGGGCGACCTCGAAGTTCGCCCCCAGCGCCGGATCCGGCTCGATCGCGGCCGACGTAGACCCACCTGTTGGTTCGGTGGCCATGGCCGATCAGGAACCCGGCAGCGTGCCGTAGTCCGAGGACTGCAGGCCGACCGACGCACCGGCACGCAACAGCAGCGCGCCACCCGCACCGCAGATGATGGCGGCGATAACGGCGCCGCCGATCTTGCCCCAGGTGATCTGGCTCTGATCACCCTCGTTGCTGCGCCTGCGCATCATCAGGCCGGCACTGACCATGAAGACCGCCGCCAGTGCGATACCGATCTTGCCGGCGAGCGTTTTGCCGGCATCCACAGTCTGCCCGGCCGTGTTCATCGAATCGCCCAGCGACTGCTGCGCGTGCGCCATCGGTGCAAACAGCACCAGGGCGGCCGTCAGGCCGTACACTGCCTTGTAGGTGGCCTTCAGCTCCGGGGTGCCAGTCACGGCCCGTTCCAGGCGGTGCTGCGCGGACGACACCGCACAACTGGCGCGCTGCGCACCCGCCACGATCATGTTTGCGATCGACTTCATCTCGAAAATCTCCATTGGTTGGTTGATTGCGTCACTCACCAGAGGCCGCCCGTGGACTGCCTCAGGTGTTCCAGCAACTGGACGATGTTGACCATGCACGCGCCGCCCAAGACGTGCGTGAAGCCTTTCCAGCCCAGGTCCTGCCCGGCATGCCCTCCGCCGGTACTTGCACGTATCCACATCAGCACGCCACGGAAGGCGTAGATGCCCCCTGCCATGGCGCCGATGGTCAACACGGCATTGATTGCGGGGGCGAGCTTCCCGAAGCTCGCCGCGCCCGGGTAGTCGATGGCGCCGTAGGTCATGGTGCCCATGCCCAGCGTGCCGGAGACCCTGTTGAGGAAGCTTCCGAACTGCATCAGCACGGCTGCGAGCACCAGCACGGCGATCACCTCGCCGCCGGACACGTTCGATTGGCCAGGCAAGCGGCTGGCCTGCATCAGGCGGAACCCCACGTTCAGCACGTAGAACATTGCCAACGCGCCGCCGATGCCGAAAAACAGGTGCCAGAACGGTCCGACGACGTTCTGCACCATGTTCGAGAGGGCTTGACTCAAGTCCATGGCGTCAGCCTCAGCGGATCACGCCGTCGGCGGTGATGACGCGCCGCCCGACGGGATCAATGGTCAGCACGCGGGTCGTGCCGATGCGGTCGCCGGGCTGGACTATCTCCAGGTGGCTACCAGCCTGTATCCACGCGACACCGCGGCCGATCGAGGTGATCGTGTAGGCGTGTCCGTTGAGTGCGCGGACTTCGTCGGATGGCTTCTTTGCAAGCCCTGCTTTGGCGCGCCGCGTCGCTGAGCCAGAGCGCTTCGCGCCCTCCCGGCTGCCAGCAACCTGGGCGGCCAAGGCCTTCACCGCGCTCTGCACCTGCCCGAGCGTTTCCGCATCCTGCTTCACCTGCGCGTCGAGCGCGGCGAACTGCCCTTGCGTAGGGACGCCAGCGGCAGGCTGCGGTGCGGTAGACGACGATGCAGCGGGCTGCGCGGATACCGGCGCGACGGGCGCAAGCGGTTGCGCCGGAGCGGCAGCGACGGTCGCAGCTGACGTCGTGGGGCCGACGTCGTGGTCGACTGGAACCACGGGCTCCGCAGAGCCCGGCCCAGTGACCAGCAACGGCTGTGGAATACCCGGGCGGATCATCGCTCCGCGATCGGCCTGCACCGGGGCCGTAGTGGCCGCGCTGTTGGCCACGGGTGGAGCAAGGCGCGACCTCGGAGCAGGGGACGCCGGCCAGAACACCCACACCGCACCAGCCAGTCCCACCGCCGCCAGGATCGCCCAGGTGGGGATACCTCCCCCCTTCTTGGTGCCCGGCTTGGCGGTCGGCTTCGCCTTTGCGGGGGCCGGGCTGGCGGCCACGGGAGCCGGTGCGGGCGCGGTGGCTGCCTGCGGTGCCTTGCCGCTCATCGCGCCCTCACCGAACACATCGACATCGGTGGATGTTTCACTCATCGTTAAGCCCTTCCGGTGTTCCGTGGTATGTACACTATACGAACTAAGAGCGGCGAGAAAGAGCCGCCTTACTGGGTTCCCGCGAAGCCCGTTGCCGATGGCGCCGTCGAAAACCTCAGGCCTGCAGGAAGGTGCGGCTGCGGGCTGGCCAGCGCCGCCGGCTGAGCACCAGCCTGAGTCTGCGAGCGCGTAAGAGCAGGCGCCGCAGCGACAGAGCCACCGCCTGCAGTCGGCTGCGCACCGGGCTTTGCCAGCTGCAGGTCGTCAGAGGCCAGCACCGGGCCGATAAACTGGATGCCGATCATCTCGCCGCGCCGGACGATGGTCTGCTTCGCCGGAATCTGCGCCGCTTCCTGCGTCAGCACCTGGGCGGAGTTCTGCCCGAGCCCGCCGGCAAAGGTGCCGGCGATGTTGCGCATGCTGGGCGACGACGGCGAGGTGGTGATGATGCCGCCCTGCGGGGTAACGATGGTCTGCTGGTTCGAGTTGGCGAACAACTGGCCGGTGGCCGCAAGACCGCTGGCCACCGCCGGCAACACGATGCGGGTGAAGTAGTGATGGTGGACGTCGCCCGAAAGCGCCGTGCGGCTCGTTTCGAGGTCGACCGGCTTCGCATCGATCTTGTACGAGTGCCCCTGATAGAGCATCGCGTCGAAGGTCAGATCCACATCGTTGTTCAACCGCTTGTAGCCGTTCGCGTACAGCGTGGCGCCGGCATACGGTTGGCCTGGTGGGACCACTGCCCGCACCATCGACGACTCGTCGGTGTCGATCTCCGTGAGCAGCTGCGCGTAGGTGGTCGCGTAGGGCGCCACGATGACCTTTTGCTGCAATGCCGCCATCAAGGCGGCAGACCCGGCATCAGCACTCTCGCCCGCCCCCTCCGCGCTCGAACCGTCGAACGCGGAGGCGTAGCCGGGCTCCTGGTCGACCTTCGCCGCCACGATGCCGGTGTCGTCGGACCAGTTTTTCATCATGCCGACCAGGCTTTGCATGTCGTTCTTGGAGAGATAGCGCCCCCCGGTCACCGGCATCGGCGCCACATAGTGCGCCTGCTGCGGCGCTGGTGCGGCCGCAGCGCGTTGCTCCGGCTTGGGAGCGACCGGCTTCACCGGCTGCTCCATGGTGGACAGCGCCGCGATGTAGGTGCCGCCAGAGGCCTCCGCATGGTCCGCGTTGCGGGTGTCGAACTTACGCTGCACGTCGTTGTAGTGCGGGCTCTCGCTGGTCTTGGCGCCCTTCCCGACCACGTTTATTGGCGCAATCTGCGAGGCGGCCGTCGTGGACTTGCTGAAGTAGCCGTACCCGATGTAGCCGACAAGCAGCACGGCCAGCACAATCGCTGCGACCACGATGCCGGCATGTCGCTTCACTTCCGAATCTGCGGCCATGGCGATTACTCGATGTCCAAGGTGAGGGAGAGGTTGTCGCCCCCCTGCGAGAGGGCGATGAGCGGCGTAGGGGCCAGCTTGTAGACGTGCATCCCGTCGGCCGACGACGTGGTTTCATCGAACGCCGATCGAATACTCAGCGGCGTGCGCAGGTAGAAGGAGTCGCCGAGCTGCCACACCTGGGTGTGGGCCGGTGCCCCGCCCACGATGCTGATCGGCTTGGCGCCAGCGGGCGGCGTTCCGTCGAGGAACGCTTGCAGAGCATCGTCGTAGAGCCCGATTTGCGCCGGGCCGAGGATCGAGGCCTTCGCGTTCGGCCCACGGCCCGGCACATGCAGGTCCAGCCGGTAATCCACGATGCGCGTCTTGGCGTCGCTATCCGGGTCGCCAGAAGTCAGCTTAAGCATGACTGGCGTGGCAAGGCCTTTCAGGAACACCGCGACGCCTACCTGCTCGTAGGACGACCTCGCCGTGATCACGATCGAGGGAGTGCCCTTCAACCACACGACGTCGAAGTTCTCGTTGCCCGGCAAGCGAGGCGCGGCGGCCAACGGCCACGGCGCGCCGGTCGAATCGAGGAATACCACCGTCGAGGGTTCATTGCGCGCCGTACGCACCAATGGCGGTGCGCCGCCCGGTGACAGGTCGACAGCGATCGTGGAAATCCGCGGGACCGTGGTGACTGGCTGCTGCGCCTTCGCGCGGCGCGTCTCGTCGAAGTCCTGGTGCAGCTCCTTGATTTCGGGCGCCGTGAACGGCGACACCACATCCCGCGCCTGGTTGATCAACGGCGGCGGCGGGATAGTTGGCTGACCAGCGGCGCTGCTCGGCTGAGGCTGTCCGCCGGCAACCGGCGTCTCGCCAACAGTGCCGCCGTAGTTCTCCGGCCCGTTCGTCGGCGCCTGGAAGTTGGGGGCTTGCGGAGCCGTTGCCGCCTGCGCCGAGGGAAAGCCACCAGCGTCCTGCGGCGCGCTGGCGCTCACCCACTGCGGGTCAGGCGCTTGCTGCTGACCGCCCTGCCCTGCTGCCGCTGCTGCTGCGGCGACCTGCGATGGCGTCGGCTGCTGTGTAACGGCGGTCTGGGCCGCTGCTCCGGTGCTGGCGACCAACACCGCCACCAGGAACACCAAGATCAAGCTCCGCTGTGCGTGCATCGTAGGTGTCCTCACTGGGGCTTGGTGACGACTTCGGCCACGCCGATGCCTTCAACCGAGTCGAGGGTGGGAATGCGTCGGATCCGAACGGTTGCCATCAGGCGCTGGTCCGGCATTTCGGTGGTCTGGCCGACCAACTTCAAAGTAAGGGGGAAGCGCACCACCCACGCGTAAGTCCCGTCCTCCGGACCGTCGGCGACAAGAACCCCGGTGCCGGTCGACGACGTCAGGTTCATGCGGCGATCCCTAATCATCGCGAGGATCCCGTTGGCCTGAAGGCCATCGATGAAGCTCTTGAAGCCGGACCGGGTGAAGCGGCCACGGCATCCCTCCAGCTGGCCCTGGTAATTGCTGAAGTCGAGCGCGAAGCACTCTTCAAGTGTCCGCTTACCGAACGAGATCACGTCCGCTGGGGTGCGGTATGGAGCCGACAGCGGCGTCATTGGGATGATGCGGTTGTTGTCCGCGGCGAAGTACGTGCGATGAGGTGTCATGACGAAATAGGCCATGAACGCGACGACAACCGCGAGCACCAGATTCGCGAGGGCGTTCATGATCGTCACGCCGATAACGAGGTCCTTGGTGCGCTTCGCCTTACGGCGATCTTCATGGGCGCGCAGCGCCGGATCCAAGCTGTCTTGCGAGCGATGGAGCTTGCTCGCGGCTTCTTTCAGACCATCATCTGCTGCGCTCATCGGGCGGGATTCCCCTTGCTTCGGTTGTCCGCATTATACACACAACACGGACAGAACAAGCCCGCAAAATGGGGTGCTGAGGCCGCCGAACTACACGAGCTACACCGGCCGCGTGGGAACTGTAGAAGGTTCCCACGTCACGGCCCGTGCATCTGTGCATTTCGTCTTTGCAGCTTCCTGGAGACGCCTGCCGCCTACGCCTCGAACAGCTCTTGCTGCCGCTCTATTTCGATCTCAAACCGAAACCCGACGACCTTCCGCCCGGACCGCAGTGGCTGGGCGACTACACGCAGATCCGTGTGCTGGTTGATATCCGACACCGCCGGGTCGATCACCCGCACGCGAAGGTTTTTCACGTCGGCGTACTTGTCGCCCAGGTCGAACATGTCACGCAGCCGATCGAGCGCCAGCTCGCGGTACCCGGTGGTCTTGAACTGCGCGCAAATCTCATACAAGCGTATCGAGTAGAAGGACGACAAGCTGCCCACGTTGCGAAGTTCGTACGTGGTGAACTCTTTGTGCAGCATCGTCAGATACGGGATCACGTCGGGCGAAAAGCCCAGGGTCACGAATCCCTCGCCCGGGGCGTACTCGGACATCCAGACCCAGCGGATGTTGCGCTCGATCTTGCCGCGCGTTCCGTGGCGAATCTCCTTGATCGTGCGGCTGTAAAGCCTGCTGGAAGCTTCCTCAAGCGAATCGTACGCGTCGCGGCGATCAATCCCGAAGGTGTCCGCGAAGTCCACGGCGGACAACCGGACAGTGCCGTTTTCCGGGAGGGGTTTGCGCGGGTCCAGCTTGGCGGCACACGCCAGAACCATTCGTTTCTCGTTGAGCGTGAGCGTGTGCCCTGCCTCAATCAGTCTGTTCGACTGGGTGACCAGGTGATTCACCACGGTGGGGGTCGGTACCGGAGCCAGCGCAGTCGCGTTCATGGTCTGCCCATGCAGGAGATTTGTACCTGATAAGCTAACGGGTACAGGTACAGCATGCAATGCCTGTACCCCATGGCGCAATGGCCTGCGCGATCGAGCCGGAAATCTGTACCTGATAGCCCGGCGCCCTGCCCTATCCCATCCATTCGATAGCCCTGCTTTTCCCTGCTCGTCGGTTCGATGCGCCACCGGAAATCTGTACCTGATGGCCGAGCCCAGATTCGAGCCGGCGAGCAGCATGACCGGAAATCTGTACCTGACGCCCCTGTCCGGTGGACCGGAAGCCGCTGATTTTGGCGCCCATGGGGCACGCGGAGGGGCTTTTCGGCCGCTCGCGAAGATCCTTTAGCGCACCAGCTGGCCAGACAGGGAATCTGTACCTGATAAGACGGCGCTAAAGCCTTGGAAACACAGGGCTCATGAGGGGCGCAGGAAATCTGTACCTGATGCATGTCGCGGCCTGCTCACCGGAAATCTGTACCTGATCACTTTAGGCGTCACCGTGACCGGAAATCTGTAGCTGATGCAGGTTCGCCCACGACAGTGCCCGCTACCGGAAATCTGTACCTGAAGCTTCCGCCGATGCTCAACCAGGCCTCCGTGCAGTCAATCAAGCGCACCAGGGCGCTGCAGGCGCCGCTCTGAGCCTCCTGGCTGTGCATAGTTGGTGGATAACATTTGGATTGCCAGTGGATTACAGCGGAAATCTGTACCGGCACTACCGGAAATCTGTACCGCGTTGGCCGGGAATCTGTACCTCACCACACCGGAAATCTGTACCGCGATCACCGGAAATCTGTACCTGATCGACCGGAAATCTGTACCCGACGCCCCTTGCAAGCCGTTGTTTTTACGTCAATTTCATCCGCCGAAAACAAGATTCTAAAACAAGGCTAAAACAAGCTTTTCAAAAACAAGCAATAACAAGCTTTTAAAAAGGGAGGCTGTGGTTGGATAAGAAATGACCAATCGGGCAAAAAAGCGCCGACCTCCCCCCATCCCTGGGGGGCACCCCGTCGCTAACGCGACGGCCCCGGTGGCCATCCATGGCCACCAGAAGCAGACCTCGCGGGACTGATGCCCACCCCGCTGTAGACGCCGGAGAAGCAACAAAGCAATCGGAGCGGGCATCCTGCCCGCACCAATACCACGTCCATTGCTTCGCGAGGGGCTGCGCCCCTCCTGTCAGCCCTTCGCCGGCAAGCCGGCGAAGGGCTCGAAGTCGACCTCCCGGGGGGACCAAAAAGGTCCCCCCCAAAACGGCGGCAAGCCGCCGTTTCGGCTCCCCTCCCCTCCCTTGGGTTTAGCGGCGAAGGGGCAAGGGGGTGCCTCGCTCCCCTTCCGGCATGGCCCTGTACTGGCACCAGGTGGTTGTGGTGATCCACCAAGAGCGCATCCGTGGGGGCTCCGCCCCCACAACCGGCTCCGAGCTACGGCCTCCGTAAGCGGGTATGGGAACGCCCTGCCCTGCCCCGAGTTCTCGCCGACGAATTTCTCGCATGAGAGAAAAGTGTTGCGAAAGGTGTTGCAAACCGAATCGAGGTGTTGCAACATCTGTTGCGTAGCGCACCACATCGCGCAACACATGATGCCGCTGCCCGTCTTGTGAGCGGTGCTGACCACCTGATCGGCTGAAAGGAGAAACCGGATGCCTCCACGCATCATCGCGTGTTCCAACATCAAAGGCGGCGAAGGCAAGACCACCCTCGCCCGCCACCTGGCCCACTTCGCGGAAGAACGGGGATTGCGCACGCTCGCGATCGACCTGGATCCTCAGGGGGACCTTTCCGCGTCACTAACCCCGTTGGCCATGGAGGTCGACGAGGATGAAGCGTCCAACTCGGCGGAGCTTTTCATCGCGGACTTCGACGTCGCCAACGTCAAGCTCATCAACGTGAGCGATCGCCTCGCCCTACTCCACTCGACCGACGATCTGGACGAGGTCACCGAGCTGGACGAGCGGTCCTCCGCCCTGGTGAAACGGGCGCGGGACAACATCCGTGCCCTGGCCAAGGATTTCGACGTGGTCATCGTGGACACGCCGACCAATGCGGCCACCTGCTACAAGACCGGGATGGCGGCGGCTCACGTCACGGTGTCGCCCCTGCAGCTGGACACCTACGGCATGCGCGGTGCCCAGAAGTTCATCCGCAAGCTCAACCAGGTCAAGAGCACCTTCAACCCGACCGTGAAGCATCTCGGGTTCGTGGTGAATCGCTACAACAGCCGCGCCAAATCGCATGCCCAGATGGTGGAGGAACTGCGCGAAGCCGGGTTCAACCTGTTCCCGACGATCTTGCGGGAACGCGCCGCCGTTCAGGACGCGCTCGATCGACAGATGCCCGTCTGGAGCGGCCCTCGCGGCACGGTCAATCGAACCGCAGCCAAAGAGTTCCGCAACATGTGCGCCGAGGTCTATCTCGGGGCCGGTGTCGCGCTTCCCGTCAGCGCGTAAGGAGTGAGGTGACTTATGGCAAAGCTAAGCAGCCTGCGACTGAGCACCCTCAAGGGCATGAAGACCGAGGACGAGGCCAAGATGGTCCTCAAGATCGACCTGGACGACATGATTCCCGATCCGAGCCAGCCACGAACGAAGTTCAAGCAGGAAACGCTGGAGGAATTGGCCGGCAACATGGCCCAGCACGGGCAGATGGTGCCTGTGCTGGTTCGGGAGAATCTATCCGGCGAAGGTCCGCCGTTCATGCTCTTCGACGGTGAACGGCGTTGGCGTGCTGCGAAGTTGCAGGGCGTTCCGAGTCAGCTGGAGGCCATCGTCTATGCCGGCGACGTGGACCCGGATGTGATCCTAGATCGCCAGGCCCTGATCAACGAGCAAAACGAGAAGATGTCCTTCGAGGACCGCGCAGCTTATTACCAGAAGCGGATCAACAAGTACGGATCCGTGGAAAAAGCCGCCGAGAAGCTTGGCGTGAATCCCAAGCGGATCTACAAGGTGCTCCAGGCTGGCACCTTGGATGGTGCGGCAGGCGTGGCGCGCGACCTGGAACTTAGCAAGGATGCCGAGACGCTCAATGGCATTGGCGCACTGGAGAAGAAGGATCCGCAAGCAGCGCAGACGCTGGTCGACCAGGCGAAGGCGACCGGGAAGAAGATCACCCGGCAAGATGTGACGGAAGCCAACCGCGCCGCGCGAGCCAAGAAGGAAGGGAAGGCTGGTGCGGGGTCCAAGCCGGCGACCACCCCGGCACCGGCACCGGCGTCTGCACCCGTGGCCGCGACGCCGCCGGCAAGCAACGACGACGGCCAGGCGGTTCGGCCGGCGGACGTCTCCGGGCGAGCGGTCTCAGCTCCGCGCATTTTTGTCAGTTGGGACGGGAAGGATGCCGGGCACTCGAAGCTTTGGAAGCAGCTCGAAAAGCTGGGGCAGGCGCAGCTGGACCTGTCGTCGGCTGCAGACGGTGAGGGCAATGCGGCAGTGACGTTCGGCAACGACCGAAAGCTGAACTTCTTTCCGCTTGCCGGCCTGCGCATCGAGCGGATCGAGGCTGGCCAGTGAGTACCCGTCGACCAGCGCGACGACTCACCGGCTCAGAGTTCGATGCGGCAGCACGCCGGCTGAGGATCCAGCCGGCGAACCTGCAGTTGGCAAGGGCGGTCATGGTGGACGGGGTGCCAGTCACTGAGCTGGCCGCAATCCATGGGGTGGCCCACCAGGGTGTGTCGCGGACGGTTGGCCGGGTCTACGACGCACACCTGCAGGCCGCTCAGCTTCCGAGCGACTGGCGCAGCGTGACGGTGACGGTACCGCCGGAGATGGCGGACGAGATAACCACGATGGCCGCCAAGGCAGCCGACGCGCTACATCGCCGGAAGAGGGCAGAGGACGCGATGAATTTCTCGCATGAGAGAAATGGCCACACTGGGGAAGCGGGCTAGGCGGTCCAATAGGAGCCCAGGTTCGAGGTTTTCTCGCATGAGAGAAAATTGGCCCGTCTGGAAAGGGCAGGGGATGGGCCTCTAGCGAGGCCCATCCCCTCATGCGAACAGCGAGACCAGGGCGACGCAGGCCGTCAGAACGAGCCCGGCGCACGCCGCCAATTGCCACACCCTCGGGCGCGACGTGAGGCGGGATATCCACCAGGACGGCACAGCGATACCGGCCGCGACGATAACCACCCAGCCGACCGGCGCCTGCATCACCATTCGCAGCAGGTTGCCAGCGGCCGACGTCGCCGGGGCAGGGCGGAACCACCACGGGGCCGAGCCACTTCCGAGCACAAAGCCGGCCGCCAGGCAGCACCCGGCGAACACCGCCGAAATAGCTACTGCCCAGCCGGACGCTAACCAGAGAGAGGCCTTTGCCTTGTGGGCAGCAAGCCTTTCGCTGGTGTCGGCCACCGATTGCACCAGCTCGACATGAGCCCGCCGAGCTTCACTGCGTGCCAGCTCCCCGACCTGCTGCCTTACCAGCTGAAGCGCTCTTTCGGTCTCCGATGCGATCAGGGTCGGGTAGCGCCGAAAACCCGCATCGTAGAGTTCGAGCGCCATGAGGACGTCCCACAGCGCATCGTTCTCCCGGATGCCCAACGCGTCCCGGATCTGCACCAGGCGCGCCACCTCCACGTCGCTCGGCTGCCTGCCGATCAGCCGAGCGAACGCGGATTGCAGTTCCTCAGCCGAGCGCGCCACGGACCACGTCCTGGGCCATACCGCGCCAGCGCTTCAGCTCCGCCCGATTGCCGATCGGCAGATCCTGCAGGGCGGTCTCGATCGTCAGGCGCTTGCTGTACAGATCGTCCACCACGCGGTCGGCCAGGTCCGGGAAGTGGAAGGAACGCCCACCGTTTGCCTCGATTGTTCCGCGGATCTTCGACCCGTTGTACAGCTCGAACTTGTGCTCATCGCCGAAGTAGCCGTTGCGGAAGACGTGGACCGTGCTCTCCGGCAGAGCACCCATGAAGGCTTTCAGCAGTTCGAGCGAGTCTCGCTGGCGGTTGATCACCCAGAACGTGACCAGCTCCCGATCCAGCTCCGGGAGGCTATCCCGCAGCATCGCGCCGAATCGCTCGATACCCTCGTTGTTGCGGGCTGCCGTGTTGACCACGATGGTCTTGCCCTTCATTTCGTCGGCGTAGTTGACCAGGTCCATCCAGCCGTCGACGGTGTCGAGGTTCATCAGGCGGTGGGGCAGGGTGCTGCCGTACATCTTGAACACGTCGGGGTTCGACGTGTCCGACTCCACCAGTGCCAGATCCTCACCTGCGGCGAGCAGGGTGTCGATGGTGGCGATGGAGACCATGGATTTGCCCACGCCGCCCTTGCTGCCGGCGGACAGGATGATGCGAGCGCGTTGCTGTTGCGTGTTGTCAGATTTCATCGGAATCAGCCCTCGGGTCGAATGAACCACTGGAAGTCACGGCACCAGTCGGCTCAGCTTGAGCCTTTGATGCCGCATCCGTTCGCCCGGACGTGTCAACCGGCGTTGCCGGCTGCCCTCGCTTTTGTGCTTCTACCACTACCTTCCCCGGACCGCTCTTTGGCGCTTTTCCGGTTTCTTTCTTTCCGTCTTTCTTGCCTTCGTTCTTTTCACCAGCTTTCAAGCCTTCCCCAGCGACAGCCTTCCCCTGTTCTTGGCCATCGTTGCTTGCGCCCGTCACACGAGCAGGGCGTCTGCCCTTTGCGTGCTCCTTGTCGCGCAGATACTGCCCGAGCATGTTCGGGTGAATCTTCACGCCATTCTTTTCCATCAGCTCGGCCAGGTCTTTCAGCGTATAGCCTCGTCGCTGTGCCTGCTCCAGTTCCTTCCGCAGTTTCTCGACCATGTCGCGCTTCGTTAGCTGCCTCGTGCGCAAAGGCGCTTGAGGCAGATCGTTCAACGCACTGCGAAGCTGATTGATGTTTTCCGTTGTGATGGTCATTGCATCCCACCGTTGTCTTAGCCGCTTGCGGCGCATTCTTAGGGGGGATGCCTTGCGCCGTCAAATCGTCGTTGCTAAGGTGGAGCGCAGCGGAGCCGCTAGTTTCTGGACAAGGTATGGTTTTGTTATACCGCCCTCCAAGGAGGGGGCATAACAAACCGGGGTGCCTCCACTCGTTTCACTCGCTTTGGACCCCTACCCCTTGCTCAGGGCTGCGCCCCGAGACCCCTTCAGCAAGTAGCCAAGAGAGCAGCCCGGCACACCCGGTTTCGATAGCCATGCGACCCCACGAAATCCACGAAGGTATGGAGCTGATATACGGAGGTGGTCCCGTCGTGGGCGGCTGGTTCACCGTGATGTGCCGCGTGCATGTTCTCCGCTGCGGGCGAGGGCGGTTCCAGGTTCGCCATCAGGATGGCGCGACACCTGGCGTAGTCCGCTGGGTGACCTCTTCGCATCTGTCTCAGCCGGTCGAAGCTGGATCGACCGCATCGCCGGTTTGCGGTCATGAGTAGGAGCGAGAACCGGGTCAAGAAGAAGGCGTACCCGATCCGATTGTCCGAGCAGGACCACGCCACCATCGCCGCAAAGGCAGCGGCGTGTGGGGCGAGCTTCGGTGGTTACGTCCGGGCGTGCGCCATGGACCGGGTGATTCCCACTCGGTCCCGCGAGAAGCAGGTGAACGAGTTGCGGCGGCTGGGCGGCCTGCTAAAGCACCTCTACAACGAGGGTGCCCATGAGCGGGCAAACATCGACCCGCGTCAGTTCATGTTGCTCCTGGCCGAGATTCGCATGGCGATACATCGCACCGAGGCGGCACCGGAGTGATCGCCAAGAAGGTCAGCAAGAGGGCAGACCGCAAGAGCAGTGCGGCGGACCTGTTCAACTACATCACGGCACCTGAGAAGGCCGAACCAAAGGATTCCAACGACCATGAGTTCAGTGATCGCGAACGACAGCGAGGCCGAAGAGTTCTTGAATCTGCTCTCCGCGATTTGCTCGCGGCAGAGGAAAGTCTCGGCAGCGCTCGACGAGCTGGTCCTGTTGTTGCAGATGCCATCCGAAGACGTGCTGCGGGTCTTGCGCGGCTTGCTCATCCCCTTGGACCAGGAGATGGGCCAAGTGAACCTGGCGATCGCACAGCGGATGCTCCCGCTGGCGGTCAAGGAGTAACCCATGGAAGTGAATCTCAGCGACGCCTTGCCGCTGCTGCGGACGATCTTGAGGCAGCACGACACCATCTTAGAGCGGCTGGAAAGCCTGGTGCTGACTTTGAAGCACGAGCCCGAGCCCGTAGAGCCTACCTTGCGCGCGTTGCTGAAACCGCTGCACAACGGGCTGTCGGAAGCCAAGGACACGCTGTCGCGCCGGGATTCGGGCGCGGCATCCAGTACATCCGCAAAGAAGGCGTAGAGGTCGCGACCAATTGCTTGTCGGTCGACACCGCAGCGGCCGAGATGGACGCCCTAAGCGCCGAAAATCCACGCGTAAAGGATCCGCTCTACCACCTGGTGATTTCATGGATGGAGGGCGAGTCACCTTCGCCCGACCAAGCGTTCGAGGCCGTGGCCTACACCCTCAAGCAGCTCGGCTTCGAGGGGCACCAGTTCGTCGCCGCGATCCACCGGGACACCGAGAACGTGCACACCCACGTCATGGTCAACCGGGTCAACCCGGAAAGCTTGCGGGCCGTGTCGCCGTCCAATGACTACTACGTCATGGACCGCAGCATGCGCGAGCTGGAGATACGCCAGGGCTGGGGCCATGCCCCCGGCCCGTACGTCGTGGTCGAGCGCAATGGCCAGAAAATCGTCGAGCGGGCCAAGGCGTCGGAGGGGGCCGCCAAGAAGGACAAACGTCGACCGGCAGGGGCCGAGCGCATGGAAGAGAGTGCCGGCGAGGAAAGCCTGCACACGTTCGTCCGGGGGGCTCCGAGAAAGGCGGTGCTGGCGCTGTTCAAGACCGAAGGCGTGACCTGGGCAGCGCTGCACCAGGAGCTGGCCAAGCACCAGCTGGCTCTGCGCCGGAAAGGGCAGGGGCTTGCGATCCATTCGCTGACCGCGCCGGACGTCACCCCGGTAAAGGCCAGCAGCATGCACGAGGATCTGTCGCTCGGGCGGCTGGAGAAGCGCCTCGGCGCCTTCGAGCCCTGGGACCCGTCGCTGGCACCCGCACCTGTCCCGGTCCCGGATGCTGCGGACGAGGACGTGACCTCCGCGCCGGCATCGCCAGAGGAACGCCAAGGGGGATACACCCCCGGCCGGGAGCTGGATGCAATCGACGAACGCCAGCCGCGCAGCAAGCGCGACCCCGAAAAGCGCGAGGCCCGGAAGCAGGCGAGGGCAGAAGCGCGGCGCGACCTGAAGCAGCGCTACCAGGAATACGTGGACCGCCACGTCGTGACGCGCCTGTCCAAGGATGAGGTCGGGCGTCGGCTGCGAGAGCTGGCCGCCTCGGTCAAGCAGCGAAGGGAAAGGATTAAGGCGCAGGGTGGCCCGGCCCCGGCCCGGAAGATGCTCTACAGCTTGCTTGCGCTGGACGCCGCGAAGGAGCGCATCGTCCTGATGGAGCAGATCGCCAAGGAGCGAGCGGCTCTGAAAGCCGACCCGCAGAATCAGCGGCTGAGCTACAAGGACTGGGTGCATGAGCAAGCCAAGACCGGCGATGAGGCGGCCGTCGCCCAGCTGCGCGGCTGGGCATACGCGGACCAGCGTGCGCGCAAGAACCTCGACGAGATCGAAGCGAACGAGGCGGCACCGGGCATGTCCCCGGAATACGTCAGCGCCACTATGGCCAGCTTCGTGTTCACCCGCGTGCAGGCGCTCGATGTACGCCGGAGCGGCGCTGTCGTCTACTGGCATGGCCACCAACGCGCCTTCATCGACTATGGGCGAGTGGTCCGTATGGCCACCGACCGCATCATGGACGACGCCAGGGTGCTGGCGGCGCTCACATTCGCCCGCCAGAAGTTCGGCGGATCCTTCAAGCTCACCGGCAGCGACGCGTTCAAAGCGAAAGCGATCGAGCTGATCGCCCGGAACAACCTCGATATCAAGTTGAAGGACCCGGAGCAGCACAGCGCTCTGCAGCAGGCGAAGCAACGACACGCCCCGCGCGGACCCCGCGGTTAGGCGGGCAGGCGCCATCTCCACGGACTTGCTCGCCGGCCGAGCTTGCGGGACCGCGTAACGGCGGCCCGGCGCTCGCCAAAGGCGAAGCCGCCAACTTATGGTTTAGCGGACGGACACGATTTGCTTTCACGATCGCGTCCAGCGGCATGCAGACAGGCGTCCGGCCCTTGCTCTGTTCCGTGTTATAGATATGATACGAAACACAAAGGAGACGAAGGCCCCCTATGTTCCGCAAGCTCGCTCTCACTCTCACGGCCATGGCATCCCTATCGGGATGTGCTTACATGCCGTTCCACCACAAGGCGGCTGCGGACTTCGACCAGGCGCTGCTCGATAAGCAGCTGCTCGATGCGGCGCATCGGATCGAGCTGACGCAAGCAGAGCTGCGGCAGGTCAACGGAGTCAGCACGACGGACACGTTGGCCGACCAACTGAACCTCGCTTCGCAGAAAGCCAATAGCCAGCCCGTCACGATCGACTGGTCAGGCGATGCGTCCGAGCTGGTCAAGTTGCTGGCGATGCGGGACGGCCTGTCATTTGAAAAGCGCGGTGTTGCCGTTCCGCTGCCCGTTGCCGTCAACGCGAAGCGGTTGCCCTACGGCGAGGTCATGGCAATGCTGCGCGCTCAGCTCGGCTACCGCGCCACGGTCTACGGCCTGCCCGGCAAGCTGGTCATCGAATACTCCCCGAGCACCGGGGTGCTGCACTGATGAACACCGTCCGTTCCCTTAGCGTGGCGCTGGCGCTGGCGCTGGCGCTCGCTGCGGCCACGGGAGTCGCACGGGCGGACAACGTCACGCCGCCTACCCTCAACGACGTGCTGCAGCTCAAGGGACCGTCGGCCGATCAGGTCGCGGACCTGCGCGCCAAGATGCTCACGACTGCGGGTCGCACCGTCGGCTTTCGCGCTGGCCTGGCGAATCACGGTCTCGAATACAAGCGCATGCTGGACGGTCGCGCTGCAGTGCTGGACACCATGTACCAGTTCCAGACGCTTCTTGGCCCCGGCGGCGTGCTGCCACCCGTGATCGTCGAAGCTCGTGACAGCGAGTCGATCAACGACGACCAGATGCGCACCGCCACCCGCATCTACAAGATCATCCGCCCGGAGAAGCTGGTCAGTGTTCCGCCGACCTGGCGCGATTACCTCTACACCGGGCTCATCCTCAACGGCGATATTGCCCTCCCCGAGGGCGATGCTCGACCGAAGAACAAGGCCGAAATGGCCGTCTGGCAGGCCGCTGTGCGCGAGGGCTGGGCGCAGGGCCAGAAGGAGGCCACGGCCATCTTCGAGGCGAACCTCAATCGTCTGACGCGCGACTTCAACGGGATGCTGCGTTACTCGATCCTGCTCAAGCAGCACATCATCACTCCCACCCAGGTGGCCGAGTCGCATCGCGCCGTCACTGGCGACACCATCGAGATCAAGCTCGATGACCGTCTGCGCCGGATCACCGAGAAGGCGAAGCTCCAGACCGACCCCAGCAAGTGGCACCTGAAGGAGGCGCAAGGCGCGCCGGCAGAAGGGCAGGCGGTGAAACCGTGAGCGCGGAGTTCGAGCCCTTCGACCTGGACGGCGACCTGACTGTCCGCCAGTTCAAGGCGTTCCTGCGGCACGTCACGCTGGCGGGCGCCAGCGACATCCTCATCCAGAGTGGCGATCACGCGTGGGTGGAAATTCACGGCCGCCAGGTGCGCGCCTCGACCAGCACGCTGAAGCACGGGCTGATCGGTCCGCTGATCGAGGGGCTGTTCGGATCCGACGTCGTGGTTCAGGTCGGCAGCGGGCACCCCGTGGATCGCTCCCTGCAAATGCAGGGTATTGAGGACGGTCTTGAGCGTGGCCAGGTGATGCGCTTTCGCGTCAACGTCGTGCAGGCGGTGTTAGCGCGCCTGCAGAAGGGCTACTCGATCACCATGCGCACGATCCCGCAGGATATCCCCGATATCCACAAGCAGGGCGTGGACGATGAGCTGTTGGCCGAGATGTATCCGGCCAAGGGCTTGGTGCTGGTGTGCGGCCCGACCGGCTCGGGCAAGTCGACTTTCCTCGCCGGCATCTACGCGAACGCCGGCATGACGATGCCAGACCGCAAGGTCATCACCTGCGAGGATCCCGTCGAGTTCGTGCTCGGCGGCCAGCATTGGAAGGGGCCTCAGCCGGCGCAGAGCGAAATCGGTCGGGACTTCGGCACGTTCGCGGAGTCCCTTCGTGCAGCCATGCGCCGCAAGCCCTCCATCGTCGGCATCGGCGAAATCCGCGATCTGGAAACCATCGACGCCGCGATCGAGGTTGGCCTGACCGGCCACCTGTGCCTGGCCACCATGCACACGGACTCGGTGCCCGAGACGATCAACCGCGCGATCCAGATTTACCCGCCGGCACAGCAGGCGGCGGTCGCATCGCGTCTGCTCGGTGCGATCCGCGTGATCGTGGTGCAGCGTTTGCTGAAAACCACCGACGGGCGGCGGACCGCCATCCGCGAGTACCTGGTCTTTGACCGCGAGGTCCGTGACGCCCTCTCTGCGCTTCCGTACGACCAGTGGGCGCGGTACATGCGGCACCAGCTCGAAGCCAAGCAGGGGACGCTGGACGACAAAGCCTGGGCGCTGCTGCAGGCAGGCCGGATACCGGAAGCGGAGTTCGTAGAGCTGGCAGGCGCTAAGGCGCTGAGGTCGCGCCAAGCCTTTGCCGCCGAGTCGGAGGCGGCCTGACACCATGAAGCGATCGACCTGGCGCCATTGCTCGAACCCGCCAACCATTCCCCTGCTGCCGGGGCTTGGCGTGAGTCCGTTCGCTTTCCTGCCGCTGCTTCTGTGGCTGTTTCATTGGAGCTGGACGATGTTCTACATCGCTCTGGGCTCCGTGGCCTTGTTCGTGGTCTTGGCCAAGGTCGGATACACGCGACAGACCGCGACCGGCCTGATCCGACACCGGCTGCGTGGCAGCCGCATCCATGCACGACCGTGGTGGTATCGCAAACGATTCGCCCCGGTAGGCAACCGAGTCGGCTCTCTCCGTAGTGACGTGACCTACGACGAAGAGGGCGACGTCGAATGAGCGCCCGTTCTCGCATGCGAGAAAGCTCATTCTCGAACCGCGCTGCGCAGCCGTGTGTGTGTCCCCGCACGAGCCCGAAGCGGTCCCCCTGTTCCGCAGTGGGCGCGGTTCCCATGGTCACCGGAGTCCCATTACGACCCGGTGCTCTCCTAAGGACCCGGCATGGCGCGCAGCAAAGCACCACCCCAGAACGACCCACAGCTCGGCTTTGATTTCCTATTCAACCAGACCATCAGCGCGGCCGAAGGCCTCAGCGCTACCATCGACCAAGACGACGAGGACCAGACCCATGCTAAGCGGCAACCCGATGCCCCTGTCCATCGCAGCGAAGGTGCTGCAGAAAGCAACGATCTCGCAGCTGGCGAAGGATCCGTTCACGCCGCAGGGCTGGAAGATCGTGGATCGCTGGGCTTTCAACTCACCGGAGAAGCTGGTGGAGCTGGAGCAGCAGGGCGAAATCAAGCTGATGAACCGCGTGCTGGAGCAACAGCGCCTGGAGGTGCAGGTGCTGAGCGAGTCACTGGAGCAGCGGAACAACGGAGTGGCGGAGCACGAGATTCTGGCGGCGAACGAGGTCCAGACCGAGCTGTAAAGCCTGTTGACTACCGGATCACCGCTGCGGCGCGGATCGGCAGCGGAGGTCCGAAAGCCAAGTTCCGCGACAACATCGCGGCGCTCAAGGTGCTGGCCACCGTCACGGACGAGAAGCGCCACGCCACACCTGAAGAACAGCAAACCCTCGCCCGCTACGTCGGGTGGGGCGGCTTGCCTCAGGCGTTCGATCACCGCAACGCCGACTGGCGACGTGAGTTCGAGGAACTGTCCCAGGTTCTTACCGGCGACAGCTACGCCAATGCGCGCCGCTCCACGCAGGACGCCCACTACACGCCCGTAGAGGTCATCCGCGGAATCTACAAGGGGCTCGGCCGTCTCGGCTTCACGGGCGGCCGTGTAGCGGATTTCGGCGCCGGTACCGGGCACTTCATCGGCGCGATGCCCGACGACATGCGAGCGGCATCGGATTACACGGCCGTCGAGCTGGATCCCGTGACGGCCTCGATCGGCCAGCTGCTGTACCCCAAAGCCGGCTACATCAACCGGGGCTTCGAGACCGTGTTCGTCCCCACCGGCTACTTCGATGCCGTGGTGGGCAATCCTCCGTTCGGCCAACAGTCCCTCTACGACGCGGATCACCGCGATCTGAGCGACTTCTCGATCCACAACTACTTCCTGGCCAAGTCGGTCGACAAGCTGCGGCCCGGTGGCGTCATGGCTGTGGTGGTCAGCCGGTACTTCATGGACGCGGCGAACAGCGCCGCACGCGAGCACATCGCTGAGCGTGCGCATCTGCTTGGCGCAATCCGGCTGCCCAACACGGCGTTCAAGGAGAACGCGCTCACCGAAGTCACCACCGATATCGTGTTCTTCCAGCGGGCACGCGAGGGTGAAGTCACCAACAAGCGATGGGTCGAGATTGAACCGATCCTCGACTACGACAGCAACGACCAGATCCATATCAACCGCTACTACGTCGATCACCCGCAGCAGATGCTCGGCACCATGGCGCTTGTCCGTGGAGCGCACGGCGACAAGCCCGAGCTTCTGCCGCTCACCAGCGGCGATCTATCTGCGCACATCGACCAGGCGCTGCAGATCCTGCCGGAAGGACGCTACGTCCCTGCCGACCGGGCTGAGCCCGAGCCCGGCACGGAGCTTCCGGCGCTGGTGCTGCCTGAGAGCGTCAAGGTCGGTGGCCACTTCATCACGCCATCCGGCGAGCTGGCCCGGCGCCTGCCTGACGTGCTCACGGACCACGCCTACGAGCTGGTGGTTGCTCGCAATGCCGTTGCCGCCGAGCGCATGCGGGCCATGGTCGGCATCCGCGACACCTTACGGTGCCTCATGGCATGCGAACTCACGGGCGCCTTCGAGTGGCCGGCGGACGCCGTCGCTGGGGAGTCGGTTGCATACGTGCAGGGGGAGGATCCGTCGCCTGCGCGAGCGCCGAGGCTGTGGAGCGAAGGCAAGGACTCGGCCGACACATGCTCCGCGAGGAACTGAACCGCCGCTACGACAAGTTCGTGGGCCGGTATGGCCACATCAGCGCACAGGCCAACCGCTTGGCGATGCGGGATGACCCGGAGTACCCGCTGCTGTTCGCGCTCGAACGCGACTACGACAAGGGCGTGTCGCCCGACATGGCCAGGAAGCATGGCGTGCCGGCGAAACAGCCCAGCGCCAAGAAGGCAGCGATCTTCTCCCGGAGGGTGCTCACACCGCGCCGGGAAGTAACGAGTGTGGACTCGCCGAAGGATGCCCTGGTGGTGTCCATGAACGAGCGCGGCCGCATCGACATGGCGCACCTCTGCCGGCTATGCCGCCAGGACGAGGCGCAGGTGATCGAGGCGCTGCGAGGACGGATCTACTTCGATCCCGAAACCGAGCAGTGGCAGACCTCCGACCAGTACCTGACCGGCAACGTCAAGCACAAGTTTGCCGTGGCTGAGGAAGCCGCAAAGGCGGATCCGCGGTACGCCGAAAATGCGGACGCCCTGCGCGCAGTGATCCCCGCCGACATCGAGGCGGTGGACATTTCCGTCCAGCTCGGGTCCACGTGGGTGCCTGCCGACGTGGTCGGCCAGTTCGTGCGCCACCTGTTGGGTGATGTGCGATCGCGCCTCTCGTACCACGAGGCTCTCGGCAAGTGGACCGTCGACATCGCCGAAGGCGATCACACCGCATGCCGGGTCACCTGGGGCACCGGGCGCTATCCGGCGAACGAGCTTATCGAGGCGATCCTGCAGCAGCGAGCGGTGCAGGTGAAGGACCAGGTCGGGCGGAACGAGCAGGGCAATCCCGTCTACGAGTTGAACGCGGCCGAGACCACTGCAGCCAACCAGAAGGCCGACGAGATCCGGCAAGCCTTCCTTGACTGGCTCTGGGAGGACAAGGACCGCCGGCACCGGCTGGAGCGTCTGTACAACGACCGCTTCAACACCAACGTCGCGCCGCGCTACGACGGCTCGCATCTGACGATGCACGGCACGTCGGCGGCGATCACCCTGAACCCACACCAGAAGGACGCCATCTGGCGTGGCGTCCAGGAGGGCAGTGTGCTGCTCGACCATGTGGTGGGCTCGGGCAAGACCTTCGAGTGCATCGGCATCGTCATGGAAGCCAAGCGCATGGGCCTGATGAACAAGGCCATGCTGGTGGTGCCGAACCACCTGCTCTTGCAGTGGAAGGATTCGTTCTACGAGCTGTATCCGAACGCGAACATCCTTGTCGCGGACAAGACCGACTTCAAGAAGGAGAACCGCGAGCGGCTGTTCGCCCGCATCGCCACCAACGACTGGGACGCGGTGATCGTGGCCCACAGCAGTTTCAAGCGCATCGGCATCCCGAAGGACACGCTGGACACCATCCTGACCGAGCAGATTGATGACCTCACGGATGCGATCCTGCAGATGAAGCGGGAGAAAGGCGACCGGGTCACGATCAAGGAGATGGAGAAAGCGAAGGACCGCATGGAGGCGCGCATGAAGAAGGCCGCCGACACCGGCTCGAAGGACAAGGCGATCACCTTTGACGAGCTGGGCGTCGACGCGGTGCTGGTCGACGAGGCGCATCTTTTCAAGAACCTCCAAATCACCACGTCGATGAGCCGCGTCAGTGGCCTGGGCAATCTGGAAGGGTCGGAGATGGCGTTCGACCTGTTCGCCAAATGCCGCTACCTGCAGATGAAGCAGGAAGGGCGCGGCGTGTACTTCGCCACCGGCACACCTATCAGCAACACCATCGCCGAGCTGTACACGATGAACCGCTACATGCGGTACGACGATATGCGCAAACGAGGCATCGCGCACTTCGATGCGTGGGCCAGTACCTTCGGCCAGGTGGTCACTGGGTGGGAGCTGGACGCCACTGGCGTCAACTACCGCCTCAACAGCCGGTTCGCCAAGTTCCAGAACGTCCCCGAGCTGGTCGCGCTGTATAGGACCTTTGCCGACGTCATCACCCAGACGGACCTGCAGCGCCAGGCAGCCGAGCGTGGCACCCGCTTTCCGGTACCGAAGCTCAAGACAGGCAAGCCGATCAACGTGATCGTCGACCGTTCCCCGGCGCAGGCCCGCTTCATGGGCGTGCAAGAGACGGTGCTGGATGACCAGGGCGAGCCCATGCGCACGGCCAACGGCGCGGTGGTCAGGGACTGGAACCCGGGCTCGATCATCTACCGCATGGAGAACCTGCCGGACGACCCGCGCATCGACAATCCGCTGAAGATCACCAACGAAGCGCGCAAGGCAGGGCTCGACTTCCGACTGATCGACTCCGGTGCGTCTGATCACCCCAACAGCAAGGTCAACGCGTGCGTCGAGAACCTGCTCACGCTGTACCGCGAATGGGGCGATCGAGCTGGCACGCAGCTGGTGTTTTGCGATCTTTCCACGCCGAAGGCCGGCGGCAGTAAGCCTGCGCCTGTTGTTGCGGATCCGGGGACAGATGGCGAAGACGTCGAGGCCGAGGACGAGATTTCGATGGACGAGCTGCTCGCCGGCAACGGACCGTTCAGCGTCTACGACGACATCAAGCGCAAGCTGATCGAGCGGGGCGTGCCCGAGGCGGAGGTGCGATTCATCCACGACGCCCACACCGATGCGCAGAAGGCGAAGCTGTTCCAAGACATGAACCGCGGGGCCGTTCGCTTCCTGCTCGGCTCGACAGCCAAGATGGGCGCCGGCACGAACGTGCAGCGGTTGCTGGTGGCCATCCACCATCTGGACGCGCCATGGCGGCCGTCCGATCTGGAGCAGCGTGACGGTCGAGGCATTCGCCAGGGCAACCATTTCTACCAGGAGGACCCGGAAGGCTTCGAGCTGTCCATTTTCAGGTACGCCACCAAGCAGACCTATGACAGCCGCATGTGGCAAACCATCGAGTACAAGGCCGCCGGCATCGAGCAGTTCCGGCGCGGCGACTCGCTCACGCGCGTGATCGATGACGTGGCCAGCGAAGCAGCGAATGCGGCGGAGATGAAAGCCGCAGCGACCGGCAATCCGCTGATCTTCCAACAGGTAAAGCTCACCGCCGACCTGCGGAAGCTGGAGGCGGTCTACAGCAACTACGTGCGGGGGCGGCACTCGCTGGAAAAGCGCGTCGACTGGCTGTCGGACAAGGACACCCGGGCGGACCGGGCCGTGCAGCGCTGGACGGCAGAAATCGCCATCAGGAACCAGCACCCGGGCGACAAGGTGCCCTTCATCCTGCCGAACGGCCGCAAGCTGGGCGAGGATGATCGCAAGGTCCTGATGGAGCACGTGCTCAGCTGCATGAAGATCGCGCTCGATCGAGTCAAGCTGCGCGACGACTCGATGAAATCCGTGGGCACCTACCGAGGCTTCGAGATTCAGGTGTATGGCGATCGCTGGGATGCCTTGTGCTTTCGGGTCACCGGGGCAGGGGATTACGAGAGCGACAACCTCCGCTACAAGGCCGATGAGAAGTTCAGCGTCACGGGCTTCCTCACTCGCGTCGACAACTACCTGGGCACCTTCGAGTGGCGGATCCGGGAAGCGGAGGATCTACGCGCACGAGAAGCGGCCGAGCTGGAGAAAGCCAAGCAGGAGCTGCTCAAGCCCTTCGCGCAGATGGCGCATCTGGAGGATCTGCGAGCGGACGTCCGCGACGTGATGGCCGAGCTGCAGCGCATCCAGGCGGACGACGGCTACGTCTCTACCTGGCGGCCACGGTCGGCGGCGCACGAGGCGGCAGACCACAAACCTGCGAAGCAGGTCGACGCGTTCATTGCGAAGGTGATGGCCGCTCCCGGAGCCGCGTGAGACACGCAAACTGAAAAGGGGCGCTGGATTTCCAGCGCCCCTTCCTTTTGTGCCCGTTACGCGATCGGCGCGGCTGGCCAGCGGCAGCTTTACTTCCAGATGCCGGACCAGAAATCCTGCCCGAGCTGCGGCGGGCTGTTCGGCTTCGTGGACGGATTGGTCACGGTGCTCACCGGGGTCTCGCTGATCGGGTTCGTCACCAAGCCGCCGGTCTGCTTCTGAGCTTCGGCATTGAGCTGGCCGATGATGGCATCGAGATCGTTCTGCGGGGTGACCTGGCCGATGACGGAGTTGACCTTCTGGGTCGCTGCGTTGCAGACCTTCTGCACCATCTGGTTCATGATGTCCCCGAAGGAGGGGAACATCGTCACCGTCTGCATCGAGGCAATGCCGGCGATGCACTTCTGCAGCATGGTCTGTGCCGACGTTTCGTTCTGGGAGATGCTGACCGCGCTGGTCTGAGCCCGCTCGAAGCCGAGTTGACTGCCCCTTACCGCTGCATCACCAGCCCGGCATCCGGCATGTGCGGTGCTGGCGGCCAGAACGGCCACCAGCACCACGCCACAGCGTCCGGCGTTGAGAAGCGCCCCCATCCCCTTAGGCCCGAGCCCGCTGCGCGCTGCGGGCCGGTTTGCGGGCGGCAGGCGCAGGCTCACTGTCGGCCGGGGCCGGAGCGTTGCTGGTGCCGCGCTCCGGTCGCTTCTCGCGGGGATGCTCGAAGCCAAGGTGGTGATGCAGCGACTTGCTGACCTTCGCGACCGCGCGAGCACTGAGGACCTCGCCCTCGACCTTGAACAGCAGTTCGTCGAAGTAGACCTTCTTGCCGTCGCTCCGACGATTGACCGCGTTGCCGTGCCCCAGCTCTTGCCACAGCTCTTCCTCGCCTTCGCGGGACACCAGCTCGGACAGGACGATGAAATTGGCCTTGACTTCGCCAGTCGCCGTATCGGGCTTGCGCTCGTTGATGTGCGCGATGACTTGGGTTTTTTCACCCCCGGCGACGACGAAGCCGGTCAGGAAGTTCGGCCGGTCGTTGCCCGGCTGCGGGTTGAACAGGAGCACGGTGGTCTCCCAGCCGCCCTCCACCGACTCGTTGCGGCGGGAACCGCGAATCACCAACTCCGGGGTCGGCTTCTTGCCGCCCTGGGTAGCGTCGTTGGCAGCGGGGGCCGCGCTGCCTTTGGGTTGCTTCGTTGCCATGGTGCTCACCTCTGCAGGTTAGGAAGGACCGCGTTGGTTCGATACCGCAACTTGCACGCGGGGCAAGTGTCCGTATCGTATACCCACCACGAACAACCGGCAACGCGCAAAAGCCTATCCCACCGGGGTTCGCGTCCCTAGTTAAGTCCGCGATTTCCGTCTAGACTTGGAGCCACGAACACTCCATTCAGGCACCCCGTGACGACCCGTCCTCCCGCGAAGAAAACCGCCACCAAGCGCACCGCTAAAACCAAACGGGCGCGTATGGTGCCGTCACGCCGCGAGAAGCTGGTCACGCACTTCACAGGCGCGTCCCTGGAGCGGTGGCGTCTGGAGAACGGGCTGACGCGAGCGGAAGGCGCCGAATCGTTCGGGCTGCCGGTGGCGAAGTGGTACGCGCTGGTTTCCCGTGAAAACGCCAAGAAGCCCCTCGAAGACATGGCGCTGGCCATGTGCCGCGTGCTTTACACCCGTGAGCCGCTCTCGGCGCCGACGCAGGGCAGGCCGGACCTGGTCGCGTTCTACAAGTACCTCGGCTTTGACGACACTGCCGAGTCCAAGAATCACTTCGCCTGGCTGATCGGCCGCAAGCCGCCCTCGGTGTATCGCCTGCTCAGTGCTCAAGGAAAGCCGAGTCGGCCGTTAATACGGTACATTGAGGCGCTTATGAAGCTCGGCCTCGATCCCAAGCCGACCCTCCGTCTCATGGAGGCGGTCGCCAAAGAGGTGTACGTCCCACCCTCCGATCAATAACGCTACAAGGCGCAACGCCAATGACCAAACAGGGAACGGCCCAAGGACCCGCCGTCCATCCCAGTCCAGGTAGTGAAATCGAACTGTCGACCCTGTTCTGGCATCCCGGCCAGCTACCGGAGACAGTGGCATTGCTGGACTGCGCCCTCAAGCTTCCGCTCGCTGAGGGCGGCATGCACGGTCTCTACGGCCGCACTGGCCGACACGAGGGTTTCATGGCTGCGCGTGAGCGAGCTGTGGACACGGGCAGCATCTACACGGTGATCGACTACCGGCTGCAGCTCAGCCACAAGGTGGAGCAGAAGAAGCGCAGCGCCGAGAACATGTCCGAGCACGAGGTGCTCCCGGTGCATGCGCTGACGGCCGACTACGCGGCCGAGCTGGACACGCGGATCCGGTCCGCGCACAAATGGCGCACCAGGTCCGCCGACGAGCGCACCGCCAGCTGCCTGCTGGAAACCCTTGCCGAGCACCCGAGCGCGGTCAACGACCTACTGCACATGCCAGAGCTGGAGCATGTGCGCCTGTTCGTCTACCTGGCCAAGCCGTCGTTTTGTCAGCGACCCGTGCCGGTGGCGACGGTGCCCGAGCGGCACCTTGGGCACATCTTCCGTGCTGAGTCCCGGCTAGACCCGGAGCTGGTGGTAACGCTCCCCCGCGCACCTAAGGCGCGCAGCGCCCCTGCGCACCATCACGCGGCGCCGGCACACACACCGAAGCCCCGATAGGGGCGCGTCACTCGCTGCAGGGGAGAGCAGCAACCAGGGCTATCGATTTCGCTTTGGCCACCTGCAGGTCACGGATCGACCGTGCTCGCCCCAAGGCGTCGGCACACTCCTCGGCGCGTGCAGCGCCGAGGATGCAGGTCGCCGGGGGCGGTTCCACGTCGACCCACAGGACATAGACCGGGTTCCAGCAGACCTTGCAGTACCCGCTGTAGGGGCCGTGGTCCCTGGCGCTGCGACGGTCTGGAATCGTCGGGACGTCGGCGATCACTGGAACTGCACCCGGCGAAACGCCGGCACGCGGTTCTTTTCCAGCATGCGGACAGCACCTGTCTGCTGCGGACGCAGGAAGCGCAGATCGTTTTGCTCGATCTTGAGCTTGCGAATAGCCGGATCCCAGTCGACCGTAGCCAGGTTCAGCAGCATGAGCGTGCCGGCGCTCTTGATGAAGTCTTGGGACCAGTGGGCCGGCGACTGGCCAGCCTGCACGATCATCAAGCCGAACTTGCGCATCTCGGTGGCGATCACGTTGATCGGCGCCTGCGGATCCTCGTCGAGATAGTTCTTGCACTCATCGAGCACCACCATGCGGCGAATCCGCCGCGACTCGCCGCGCTCCTTCATTTCCCGCACGATCGCGGAGAGCCGGAAGTTCACGAACATCCGCAGCTCGTCGGTGCTGTGCGAAACCGGCTTGAGGTTGTAGCGGCGGATCATCGCGTCACCGAACGGCGGCGGGTTCGGATTGAAGATGCCCTTGTCCATCAGGTTTTCGAGGCGCGTGATGACGCTGGTCAGCGTGTCCTTGGACTGGTACTTGGTCACGTCGTCGAACTCGCGGCCAGTTTCGATCTGCGTGACGTAGGCGCTGAACGCCGCGATCGCCTTTTCCTTGCCGGCTTCGAGCCTCTTCTCCAGTGCCGCCAGGTCCCCATCCTCGGCGCGCATCTTGGCCATGCGCTTGCGGGCCTGATTGAGCGACCACATCGCACGGGAGCACTCGTCGAACGCGGACATGGCCGCCTTGCCGGTCGCCGAGGAATCGTCGACCCCCAGCCACAGCGCCTTGAGCTTGCGCTTGGCCAGCGCAACCACGTCGCTCAGATGCGGGTAGGCCTGGCGCAGCGATGCCCAGTCGCGGTTGTCCGCGTAGGCCTTCGCTTCCGCTTCGGTGATCTCATTCCGCGCCCAGGTGGCCGGCGAGTTGGCGAAGATCCCGCGCAGCGCGTACGTATCGGTCAACAGGTGGCGCAGCACACCGGCCTGCTGGTCCCCAAGCTTCATTGATGAGCTGGACGTCTTGCCGAGAGCGTGGAGCATGTCACTTACGGCACGGCGGACACCGCCGTAGTGCGGGTCAGGATTCAATGACAGCAGATTGAAACCGTAGCGCGTGGACTCGCTGAACAGCACTTCCCTCGCACCCGGCACGTCGATATCGCCGTGGATATCGAAGATATCGACCTCGACGTCGTCCGGCATCGCAGCGATGAACCGCTTGATCCAGAACGTCTTGCCGGCACCCGTGGTGCCGGCGATCCCGACGTGCGGATTCGACAACTGCAGTTCGTCCCAGATGATGGGCGACTCGACGTTGCGCTTCTGGCTCTCCCAGAAATCGATTCCAATGGGGATGGATGCGGTCATGCTCAGTCTCAGGCTTCGATTTCGGGATAGGCTTCATCGTCGTCAATGACGGCGCTCGTGTCCGGGCCATGCCAGAACGCCGGCCGTTCACCCGCCTCGCGCTGCTTACGGATTTCACGACGTACCGCCTCGAACAGCACGATTGCCCGCTCGTTGGCACTCAGCGAATCGGCGGGCTGAGCATTGAGGTGCTTGGCGGCCGCTTTCGCCGCTTCAAGCACCGGATCGTCGAGGCGCGGATACGACGGCACGATTCCACGGAACAGCGTGGATGCAAGCTCACGCGACGCAATCCGGTCGCGCTTAGCGGCCTTCTCCGCTTCTACAGCCACGGCGGGCAGGTTCTCGTAGACCGGCGCTGGCACCTGCAGGAAGCGATTGATCCGCGCTTTAACGGCCTTACTGGTGGTGAAGGCCGACGGCACGTAGAACGCCGCGCTGCGGATCACCTTGTCCTTGAATATCAGCACGCCTTGTCCGGCATCGGCTGCTTTCAGCTCCGATATGTTGATGCGATCGCGCAGCTCAACCCGCGTGGACTGCTGCGTGCCCCAGCTGGTGGAGAGCACGCCGTCGCGTGCATCGTGGCCTGACACCACGCTTACGGCGGTCTGCCCACCCGCCTTGCGGAACAGCTCGAACGTGTCCTCTGGATCTTCGAGCGCCAGGCAATACTTGAACTTCGTGTTGGCCAGCATCGAGCCGACTTCGTCTGCCGCCTCACCACGCTTAAGGCCCTGCACGTCCTGGAAAGCGATCACGATGAACATGTTGAGCGCACGCGCCTGGGCCAGCTGCACCGCCATACCCGAGGCCGCGTAATAGCTGACTTCATCCCACAGCACGGGCGTCGGGAAGGGCGTGTTGGTCGCCTTCACATCCACGACGTCCTGCTTGGTGCCTTCGAGCTGGTGGCCGAGGTTCTTGGCCATCATCAACCGAGTGCACGCCACCAGGAGCTTGCCGAGCGCTGCTGCTTCCTCCGCACTCTTTTCCATGCTGGGGATGAGGGCGACGAGGATCCGGTTGTTGATCATCACGTCGTACATATCAATCTCGCCGGCAGCATCAGCGAAGATGTAGCCGTAGCTGTCCATCATCATCGAGAGGATGCGGGCGAACTGCCCGGTCAGATAGCCGTGCTGGTTGCGCACTTCCTGCGACCAGCTTGCCGGATCCGCGGCTTGCGCCGGCACAAAGCCGGGAAGGGCGGTCTCGAAGTAGGCCTTGATCGGCAGCCAGGCCAGCTCCGGCAGCTTGCCTTCCTTCCCCTCGATATAGAACTGCACCAGGTTATCCAGAGCCAGGTAGTGCCGGATGCTGGGAATCGAGGTGTCCAGCTCGCGCATCGCCCGCTTGTAGCAGAGCACGCGAATCACCGCGTCGATCATGTTCAGCGCCTTCGTCTGCCACTGCGCACCCTCGCCGCTGGCTTTGGGAATCAGCGAGGCGATCATCTGCAGCAGGAACGACGCCTCGCCGTCGGCGAAGGGTTGGATTGAGTTGGACTGGAAGGGTTTGAACGTCTTGACCTTCCGCTGCTGCTGGGCCAGTACCTCGAACGGGTCGGTACCACCCGTGAGAAACGACAGATACAGCACATCATCCTCACGGCCGAAGTAGCGCGCCATGCACCAGAACGCGTAAGCAAGGTCCGACATCGCCTTGCCGTCGCACATGACGGTGCCCGACCCCCAGCACAGGGCGTTCCAAGCGAAGCCGAGCAGCGATTGCGTCTTACCCGAGCCGGTGGTCCCGGCCTTCGTCATGTGTGTGCGAATGTCCGAGCTGGTGGCCCACAACTCCATGCCTTGCTGCCAGCGATCGTGCGATCGCTGGTAGCCCAGGTACAGGATGCCTTGTGCGCGTTCGGCAACTCGCCGCGTGACGCGCTTCTTGTAGAGCCCGAACCACTGCGGTACCAAAGCCTCGGTCTCCAACACGTCCGAATGGTCCAGGCCGCCCAGGTCCTTGGGCATCCGCAAAGGCAGCTTGAAACGTTGGTCGGCGAGCGCCACAAACAAGCCGCCAACGGCCATCAACCAGAGCGGCCACAACGGCGCGGCAACGACCGAAGCAACGGCAATGCCCAATAGCACCACAAGCAGGTTGTTGGGCTGCAAGAGCCAGCTTTGGAAGCGCGTGACCGCACTTCGCGTGTCGCGAACCAGCTCGTTCGGGTTCAGCTCATGGCGCGGAGCGAGAGACATACGTGGTCCTCAGAGTTCGATGCCAAGGCGGCGCTGCAGGCGCTGCCGAAGCGCCTGGCCATACAGCGGGCAGCGCTCGCACAGGGGCAGCCACTCGCGGCTGCGCAGAGCCTGCTGCACAAGCACTTCCGGCGCGTCAGCGTCGACGTCGCCGCAGACGACTTCAAGCACGAAGTCGCTCAGCGGCAGGCTTGCATCCAGCTCCGTCCGCCATGCGTCCGCGCCGTGCTCGCGCACGTAGTCGTCAGGGTCCAAGCCGCCAGGCAAGCGGACGATCCGAATCTCCTGACCGTCCTTCATCCGAGAGAGCAGCAGCTTTGCAGCAGCAATCGTGGCGCGCTTGCCCGCCTTGTCGCCGTCGAGGCACAGATACACGGTCGTCACGTCGCGCAGCAGCCGGTCGGCCTGCGATTCCGACAGTGCGGTGCCCATGCCGGCGACAGCCCGCCGCTCGCCGGCCTGGTGCAGGCTGATCACGTCGAAATAGCCCTCCATGAGGATCACCGAGCGCGTCTCGGCGATCACTCGGCGAGCCAGGTCGAGACCGAACAGCTCGCGGGACTTGTGGAACAGCTCGGTTTCCGGCGTGTTGATGTACTTGGGGGAGCCGACCTGGTCGTACAGGTGACGGCCAGCAAAGCCGACCACATGGCCACGCTCGTTACGGAGCGCGATCGTCAGTCGATTGCGTAACAACTCCGTCTCGCGCCCACCGTCGTGGCGCGTGACGATTCCAGCGCGGATGATCGACTCGGGATCCACGACGCGGTTCGTCAGCACCTTGTGGATGCCCGACCGCACGTAGCCGAGCCCGAAGGTCTGGGCGGTCTCCGGCCGGATGCCGCGCTTCGCCAGGTAGTTACGAGCCTGTTCGTTGCCGTCGAGCCCGTAGGCATAGAGCGAAGCGGCCTGCCGGAGCGCAGACGCCGTTGCGCCGGCACTCCGAAGGGCTTGCACGTCCTCGGCTGTGCGAGGTTCGGCGCGGGGGATCGAGAGGCCCACCCGATCGGCGAGCTTCACCAGGGCCTCCCAGAAGGTCAGGTGTTCACGCTCCTGCACCCATGTGAACGCGTCGCCCTTCGCGTCACAACCCCGGCACATGTAGGTGCCGCGCACCGGGTCGACCTCGAAGCTGGGCGACCGATCGTCGTGGAACGGACAGCACGCCGTGTAACGCTTACCCGAACGCTTGAGCGCGATTTCCTCGCCAATCAGCGAGACCAGGTCGGTCCGCCGCCTCACATCGACAATGAAGTCACCGGGAAGCCGGGCGCGACGGTCCACGTTCAGCCCTCGGTGGTCAGCCATTTCTCGATCGCTTCGGCGGTTGCGGGGGAATCGGACGGGAACAGATCGCCCTTGGCGCTGAATACCGTCGGGGTGTAACGCAGGCCCAACGCACGGAAGATTGCATTGTTGGCGTTGACCTCATCCGTGCAGGCCTGCAATTCGGCCGCGTCCGGCTTCTTGCCGGGGAGAGTGACGGTCGAGGCTCCCGACTGAGCCAGTTCCCAACCCTTGGCGCGATCCTTCGTGCACAGCGCAGTTGCCGCCGCTTTCACAGAGTCGTCGCCGCCGATGACACTTACCGGGAACACGTAGACCGCGTGCGACTTCGAGAGCTTCGCCAGCTCGGGCGCCATCTCCTGGCAATGCGTGCACAACGGATCCTCGAAGGTGTAGATCGGGCTGCCCTTCGCGTCGCCGATCTTCACCGTGAACTTGCCGGCCTGCACCCCGGATTCCAGTGCTGCCGCGATGCGCTCCGGCGGCGCCGCAAGCTGCAGGGTGGCCGGTGTGGCAGCGGCGGTCGGCAGCGGCGAGTACGGAGCCGCCGCCGGGTACGTCGACGGCGCACGGTATGCCGCGACGGCGGGCGCCGCCTGGGAGCCGCCATGCACGGCCACGTTCATGGCCAGCCCGAACAGCACAAGGCCGAACGGGGCAACAACGTACTTGGCCAAGCCCCGGCCGATGGCCGTTGCGCGCCGCAAGCGCTGGCGCTTGGCCATGGCCGTACGCACCGCCTCGAACGCGTTGCGTGCCGTCGGCGCCGCGGCGAACTCTTCGAGAATCACGCGCCGGCCGTCCACCAGCGCGACGAGCTGAAGGTCGTCCAGTTCGAGCGAGGCACCCTTGGAAAGGTCCAGCATCGTCGCCGTCTGCCGCGAACCGGATGCACCGAAGAACGTGTACAGCTCATTGCCAACCAGTTGGATCGTGTCTTTGATGTTCATGCGGGCTTCGTCTTTTTGGGAGTGGAGATAAGCCCGACCTTCGCGAGGTACGTTTCCAGCGCGGTCAGGGCGTCGCTTAGATGCGGTTCGGTCAACTGGATCCCGATCATCTGATCCAGATAGGTTTCCCAGCGGGCCTGGGTGAACACCGCCAGCGATTCGATGAAGGGCGTCTTGCGCCCCGTGGTGTTGAGTGCGGCCCAGAGCGGGCGGTCTATGCCCTTGAGCCAGCGGAAATGCGACGAGGGCAACTTTCCGAGCTTGATCGCTTCCAGGTGCATCGCGTGCAGCAGGGTGCTCACGTAACCGTGTGTCGCGAGCCATTGCTTCGCGGCCGGTAGTTCGGCGTAGTCTGAGAACGCGCCTTCCGCGATCGAGAAATCGGGGAAGCCGCGCATGCCCTTGAACGTGCCGGTGTGGCACGAGTAGTTGAGGCGATCGAGCAGCTCCTGTGCCCGAGCCAGATCCCGACCGTCCGAGAGTAGGCGAGCAGCGAACACTGCAAAAAGGGCGCGCTCATGCGGTTGCAGTTCCTGCAGGCTGGCGACCCTGCGCCCCAGCTGGTCGGCGAGCAAGGCCTGCGCCTTTGGCTTGTCCAGCCGTTCGTTCACAACGAGCTGGTGGTGCAGTGCCCACTCATCGGGCGTGAGCATCGAACGATGCTCCGGCGGATCCGAACACAGCAGGTTCGGTGCATACAGCATGGGGATGATCGCCGGGGCGTGCTTGGCCATGATCCATGCCAGCCGGTCCGGGGTGATGGCCCGATGCACATGATTGCTGGTGTGGCGCCACACCTTCAGGGCGAGCAGCCCTGCAGCAACCACCACCACGGGCGACAGCCATACACCCGACCGCTGCAGCGCGCTCCAGAGTGTGCCGGCGCCGAGCACCGCAGATTGCCCCGCCAGCTGTGCCAAGCCACGGCGCGTCGAGGACACCGCCGGCAGCCACGACCAGTCCAGCGCGCCGAGCAACGTCCAATTTAGGCGCAGTGACCAGTAGGCGATCTGGCCGTGGAACAGCCACCAGATCACCCACAACAACAAGACCACCACTCCCACGGCTATGCCGATGCCAACCATCGGGTCTTCCTTGTGGTGGGGCAATGGCTGGTTCATCTCGGCTCCAAGGACCGCTAGGGCAGGGGGGCTTGATTCTTGCGCGTTGTGGTTCGTACTATACACATAACACGGAACAAAAGGAGGCACGGCAACTGCCGAATCTCCCCGCACAGCAAGGCGGTGGCGCTCTTCTCCCCTGGGTGGGCTGCGGTCTTGCTGTGTTCCGTGGAGTGAACGGTTAGCAACCACTTTGGGGTGCCGCCGAGCCCCCTGATCTCGACAAGTCGCCCCCTCGCACCCGGACGTAGACAAGTCGAGTAAGCCTGACCCCCTGCGGGCGATTCAGGCGGCGGCACCCCAATCTTTTTCACGCAGGAACGACCACGGAGCGCCGGTGCAATGAATGTCCTCCGGCAGCGCCCGGTCCTCACCGCCTTTGTGGCGATTTTCTTTCTGTTGCTGCTGGCAGGCGCCGCCTGGACCTGGCAGCACACGCGCGTCACGGACTCAGTGGCAATGCCGCCACCCGGGATGGCGGTCGACGATGCAGTTGTGCTCTCGCGGATGGAGGTCAGCTTGACCGCCCGCAAGGAGAGGGGCGGTTACGCGTACTCAGTCGCGATCGCCGTGCAGGGTGCCCGCACCTTCACCATGCCCGTGCAGTTCTTCAAGGCCATGCGGCCCGTCCCGGTATCCCCGGATGAAGCGGCCCGATTCGCTGATGCCTGGGTCAAGGCACGCGCCACTGGCATCGCGCAGTTTGGCACCGTGGATCCGAAGACGGGGCCGTACCTGCTGATCGACGTAGATAACCCCGGAGCGCACTGACATGCCGCAAGCGGCAGCCATCCCCGTCTATTCCGTACGAAACCCACTCGGCCACGAAATCAGCGTTGTGGCGACGCTGGGCACCTTCAATCACCCCGAGCGGGGCGGCGCCGAAACCACTCTGCCGTGCGTGATTGACGCACTCAATCGTGCTCAGCACGTCACCGGGGAAGAGTGCCTGTACGCCTTTTATCTCAAGCCTGGACCGGCGGCTCGCACGGTCCAACAAGTCCGGCACGCGGCGGGCAGAACGTTCGCCGCCACGCGGGGCGTCTTGTGGCTACGCGCCGACACCGACCAGGAGCTGCAGGCGGCGCTGGCGATTCTGCGAGCCGATTACGACGTGAAGGCAGTTGACCCAGCGTCCAACAAGGAAACCTCATGACAGCACTTCTTACGTCAGGCGTGCAGGCCTTCATTGCCTGCGACGCGACGGGGCGAGCCGAGCCCGTCGTCGTGTCGATCTTCGGCGACACAGCGGGCGAGGTCCACCGGCCCGGATTTTCACCCAAAACCATCATGGTGCTGGAGCAGCTGCTCGACGCCACGGGCTATCGCGACATGACGTCGTTTTCGATCCACGAGGACAACCTCGACTTCATGGAGGCCCGGGTCCGGTTCGTGATGGACGAGTTGTTCGCCAGCGACAACCGGATCCTGATGGTGCGATGTGACACGCACGCTGCCGCCCACGCCTTCGTCGACGAAGTCGAAAGGCAGTACACGGTCAAGTCGCTTCGCGAAGCACGGCGTGGCCTGAGGGCACCGCCTACAACCCAGCAAGAACACAGCCACGCCCATACAGGAGGTAACGCGTCATGAGTTCCTCGGCCATTCCCGAAATGCTGCTGGTGAAGTGCCAGCAGGCGCTGGATACCATCGACGCCGCCGCGCACGGCGCCCCGCCGATTTCGGCGGACGATCGCCAGCGATACGTGCAGCTGGCCAAACAGGCAGCGGAGCACGCAAAGACGCAGGGCATCGAAGGCGTGCCCGGCAGCCACCTGTTTTCGCGGTACCGCCAGGTGGCCAACAGCATGGCCGGCTCGCTGGCTCAGACCGCCGAGCCAGGTGAGCCCAACCCGTTCGGCGGAAGCGCGTTGGAGGGCGTCTACCGTGCCGCCGTGCGCTGGCAGGCCCATGTGCGGAACGTCGACCGCGCTCCGACGCTGCAGACACTGCTCAACCAGCGCGCTGCGCTGATTGACCAGGTGGATCTGGTCACGATGGAACTGCACGCCGCGCAGCAGACCGAAGAGTCCAGCTGGCGGGTCGAGGAAGAATGCCGCCGAGACGCGATCGCGGAGATTCGCGCCACGCTGGAGCGGGTCGACAAGTGGGGACCGAACTCGCTGGCCAGCGAAGCCAAGGGCCACGCCAACGCCGCGATCGAGCTGATTCGGGATCGCGAGTACAAGGAGGCAGCGGATCGGCTGGCCGACGCCGAGCTGGTCTACCAGCAGCAGACTGGCGGGCTCGTGGGCGGGTTTTCGGAGGCTTTCAACCAGGCTTCCCTTATGCACCTCGACCCGATCCCCAAGGCGAACCTGCAGGACGTGAGCACGCGGTGGTCCGATGCCATTCAGGACCTGCGCGCGTTCCGCGCCAATCCGACCACCGACCCGAAGCTTTCCCAGGTGTTCCAGGAGATGGAAGCGCTGGAGCTGGTCGTGTCCAAGACCGAGCAGAGCATCGCGACCACGAAGCTGGCAGGCATCGAGCCGGAAGCGGCTGATCAACAGGACCTTCGCCACGGGCAGCTCGCGCTCAAAGCGTTCCTGCAGAAGCACGACGCCACCATGCCGTTGCACTCCGGCCCGACCATCGAAGCGCCACGGGCTCGCCAGCCGATGACGCAGCCGGCACCCGAAGCGGCGCGCATGCGCTGATCCACCAACCAAGGAGCCACGCCTGTGACCGAAGCACCCATTAATCAGACCGTGGACTTCGAGCGCGCCAAGGAGCGCCTCGAAGCCCATGCCGGCCGTCTGTTCAACAGCTGGCGCAAAGCCAAGAACGACCCGGCCGCCGACCCCGCCGCCGTGCAGGCCGCCCTCGACGCGTACGTTGCCGCGAACGATCGCGCCAAGGACCTGCGCGCCTCGGACGCCGAAGGTATCCGCAAGGCGCTGGAGGGCGACGCATGAACAAGGGCCGCTTGACCCCGGAAGAAATCAAGGAAATCGCCGCGGACTACGTCGACGCGGAAATGCACCGCACCGCCGAGCAGGACCGCCCGGTCGCGAAGATCCTCGCGGGCCAGAGCGGGGCGGGGAAGTCCACGCTGGTGGACGGGCTGGAGGACGAGCTACGCCTCAAAGGCGGATTCATCACCGTCTCGGCCGACGTCATGCGGCTGCGCCTGCCGTACCTGGATGAGCTGGACACCAACGCGCCGGACTTCGCTCCGCAGACCGCCGCCGATGCCGGCGCCCTGGCGATCGCCGTTCGCCACGAAGCGATGGCGCGTCGCCGAAACGTGGTGGTGGACGGCACGCTGTGGTCCCCAGACGCAGCCGTGGCCCTGGCCAAGGACCTTCGCGCATCGGGCTACCGGACGGAGCTGCACGCTCTCGCGGTGAACGAGCAGATCAGCTATCAGCGGGCCGCCACGCGGTACGAGCGTGAGCGTGCGGCCGGAGGCTTGGCGCGCTGGACCGTCCGCGAGCTGCACGACCGCAGCTATCACGGGGTCGCCGACTCCGTGCGGCGCCTGGAATACACCGCCGCCGTGGACCGTGTAGTGATCCACAATCGCCTCGGCGACATCATCCACGATGCCGCGCCGACCCAAGGGCAGACCCCCGGTGGAGACAAGCTGGAGCGGGCACGCGCTCAGCTCACCGCCTTCGAGCGGATGACGCTGGCCAACAACTGGGACGAGATCGTCGAGAGTATGGAGCGACGTGGAGCGAACGAGGACGAGCGTCTGCTTGTGCAGGCCGCTCAGGAGCGAGCGCACTACACCATGCGTACCGACCCGGAAGTCGCGGAGCAGTACGACAGCCAGAACCGGATGGAAGCCCCGACCAGTCGCGCGTACGCGGCAGCCTATGGCGCACGCCTCGCCAGGGCCTACAAGGCTGACCGACCGGCTTCCCAGATGCCGGAACTGGCCGCTGCCTACCAGGCCAAGCAGCTGGCACTGCGAGAGCAGGGGCCGCTGAGCGATCGCGACGCGGCCAAGCTGTCGGCCGACCTCGACCGCCAGCTGATGGATTGCCTGATGCAGGGTCGGAAGCCGGTCTGCGAGACGGCTTCCCACGTGCACCGCCAGTTGGAGGCGCTGAAAAAGGACTGCGCTGACATCGTGGAAAGCTTCCAGCTGGCCGAAGCGTCCGGCATGCCGTTGACCGAGCACGACCGGAACGACCTGCGCGAAGCCCAACAGAAACTGGCGCAGTTCGTGGAGAAGCACGCCGACCAGCTCACCAGGTCGGCGCCATCACCGGCCGGACAGGCGTTGGCGGATCACCACCGCACGGAATCCGCGCCGGTCGCTCGATCGTCCGCACCGCGTCCAGGCTGACCAGCCTCCGCGCGAACCAGCATGCAGTGAGCAATGGAGCCGGTGACCCCGGCTCCATTTTGGTTTCGAGGCTCCACGTTCGATCCGATCTAATCCACTTGACGCTGGCGGGGTAATTGAGCCGTGCGAGCGGCCTTGGCCCTCAGGCGCCGTAGCACGGTCTCCAGTGGCCGCATCACCTTGCGGAGAGGACCGCAGTCCGGGTACCCGTCCCGCAGAGCTTCAAGCAGCTGCACTACTGCATTTTCAGCAGTCATACCGGCGGGCAGTTGTCTGTCGGAAGCCTTCGCACCGAAATACAGCAGATCCACGTCCGCGTTCGCTCGAAGGGTCGGCGGGAACTCCAGGCGCAGCCACCTGGCTAGGGTCGCATGCGCGTTCTGCAACGCGGAGTAGCTCGCCGAATTGATCTCGTCACACCCTAAAAGGGCGACGAGCAATCGAGCAATTTGGCGGTGTCCGGCAAGTGGCAGTCGAGCGGCTGGTCGCCACTCAACGCGCTGACCTGGCATGACCTGGTAAGCCAGAGCGTTCCTGCGCACGATCGGCCGATCCAACGGCAACAGCTGTGGCCGCCCTTGCTTGCGCTTTTTCAACGCAGCACGAGCCGGGCTTACAAACAACGGCTCATAAGGCGCCGACTCGACCTTCATGGCCTCCATGTAATTGCAGCCTTCCAGCGAACGTACCAATCGAGCGAGGCGCTTTTCATCATCCGTGATGACGTAGAGCGACGTCGCGGAGCTGTGGAGGTGGAGGCCACGTCCACCGCGTGAAGCACGTTCAAAGGCCAGAGCTACATGCACGCCTGAGCCCTTCAAGAATTCCATGCGCTCCTGCAGTAAGAAATGGTTGTAAGGCTCGTCGATGATCACGCCCGACTTATCGCGAGGCAGGTACCAGTACGACGGGTGATCGAGACCTGGCAACTTGTCGACCCGTCGATCCAACGACCAGAGGTAGGGTGCCAACGCATTGCCAGGCCTCAGACCGGTCGCCGCCATGAAAGCAAGCCGGCGCGCCGCCTCCGTCACCGCATCAAGGGCTGCACCCTTACTCAGCACATCCTCCGTCGCCTCGACATGATCGGCAGCATCGAGGCGGAACCTCCCATGAAGGCTGCGCACCACTACCGGAGTCAGCAGACGGTCTAAGGGGGAAGGCAGACCAATGACGGCGGTCTCTCTGCCGCTACCTTCGCGGCTACGCCAATAGGCGGTGATGTAGACGGTGCGTAGCGTGCTGCGGCCGGGGCGCGCCAGCTGTGCTGCCAGCACTCGCCGGGCGTGGCTGAAGTTCTCAAAGCCAGCCGCCTGGGCGGCAGCGGACAGTGCAGCTGTGTGGGTGATGCCCCGCTCGCGGCTGATCGACTTGGCGAGGCGCTTGATGCCGGCGAGGGTAGAGGGGTGGATCGACACATCGGCCATAACGAACTCTCCCGTTCGGACGCCATGTGTCACCCGCAACCACTAGGCCATCCGACGAAAGGGTTCGCCGAAGAGGCTTATCCTGACCAACTGACAGTGCCGATTACGGCTTCGTGTGGCGGGTGCCGGGCGCCTGACTGCGCCTTGCGGCCGATCGTATTCCTGAGACCGTCGTCGCGCAACCGAATCGGGGCCGGTCTAGCCGAAGCCTAAGCGCGAACTACACGAGCTACACCGGCCGCGTGGGAAGTGCGTAGGCTTCCCACGTCACGGCCCGTGCATCTGTGCATTTCGCTGACTCGCTCGGTCCTTCGACCGAGCTAACGATCCGATGACCTCGCCGACCAGAGGCGCTTTAGATGACCCCACACTAACCTCTGGTAGCGCTGATTCCAGCGCGGCGTGTGCGAGTTGTAGTTGCCGATCGCCTTCCAGAGGTTAGGCTCATTCACCAGCTCGCGCTTGAGCATCCAGGTGCCGACGTAGATGTTCAGGCAGTCATCGGCGACGAGCTTCTGCGCGGTGATCCGGTAGGGAGCCAGCTCTGCCAGCCGGCGCGTGTTGATGCCCATGCAGCCGTAGTCGACTGACCCGTCGGTGTTGGTGTGCGTACGGCCGCACGTACCCTCCGACCCCATGACCGCCGTGACCAGGTCGGCCATGCCTTGAACCGTGACCGGATCGCCCGGCGAGTGGTAGTAAGCCGCCGCCAGCGCGATGCAGCGCGCATGCGGGTCGGGCCGACCTGGCGATTGCGCCAGTGCAGTCGCTGGCAGGATGGCCAGAACAAGCGGCAGGGCGCGCCACAAGCCCGTTCTCCGCGTCTCAACCGAGCCGAAAACCATGTCTCGTCCCTCTTGTATTTGGTCCGCAGTATATACACAATGCGGAACAAGCGCCGCCCCCGGCGATCACGTCAACTCCATACGGTAGGTGGATTTCATGGGAAAGTCGTCTCGCCAGCACTGGTGCTTCTTGGCGCTCTTCGTGGCGCTGGTAGCCTGCGGCGCCTCAGCCGCAGAGCTGAACACCGGATACGTCGTGTCCAACCAGGGCGCGCTGGGCATCACGCGTGCATTCGATGACGGCCCGAACACCATCCTCGCGTTCGTGGACCTCGAAACGCAGCATCCGGTGCTGACCGATTCGGCCGGGAAGAAGATTCGTTATCACCAGGTCGACAACTATGCGGTGCTGCCGGGCCGCTACACCGAGGTGCATGTCGTGGTCGGCCGCGACACCGGCATCGTCCGCAGTGCAGTCATGCAGCCCCCGGCGCCGGTCTCGTTCGCGTCCTACGTGGCAAGCAGCGCAAAGACCCCGACTTCAACCGAGCGCGTAACGACCTCTGCCCCGACGACCCCCAAAGCGGCACCGCCGGTCACGGTTTGCTCGGCGGGCCGCTCTGCCAAGCCATGCAGTGAACAGGCCACGACCATTCCCGCTGCGAAGCTGCCCCTGAAGCCGCTGGAGCCGCCGCACGTCGACAAGCCGCTGGTGGCCGCCCCCAAGCCGGCGCCCAAGCCGCCGCTGCCAACCTGGACGACCAAGGGCGAGTGGCTGCGTCCGGCCCTCGCGGACTGGGCCAAGCAGGCCGGCTGGCGAATCCGCTGGATCGATTCGACCGGCAAGCCCACAGACACGGACCGCAAGCTCGACAACCCCCTGCGCTTTCAAGGCTCCTTTGAGGATGCGGTCAAGCAGTGCATCGAGCTGTATGCAGCGGCCGGTGACCACCTGGCCTTCGACTCGTACCCGCTCTCGAAAATGATCATCATCACGGAGACCAACTGATGCTCGCCAACACGACCCGGAAGGTTCTCCGCGCCGCAGGTATGGGTGTGCTGGTCACGCTGGCAGGCTGTGCCACGCCGGCCACGCGGACCATCGACAGCACCAAGTCCGCGGCTGCCGACGCCCAGAAGCGGTACGACGACCAAGCAGCCACCATCGGCCCGGACCAGCGGCCGGTGGCGCGAATCCACAGCACCCAGTGGGTAGATATCAACCCCGTGCAGCGTCCCCGCGCCGACGACGTGAAGGATCCGCCCTGCCACGTTGATCTGTCGCCCAAGCATGCGCTCTCGATCGAGCAGTTCCAGCAGCTGATGGCAGTCGGCGGGTGCCACCTGGACGTTCGGTTCACCGCCGATGCGCTCAGCCACATCCACGGTGGAAGCAGTGCGCAAAGCGATGGCACCAAGCTGCCGCCCAACCCGTCTGGCGGCGCGGCCTCGTTCTACGCCGGACCGTCGGAAGCAGTCGATCCGACCGTCACCTTGAACTACTCCGGCGACGTGGACGGCGCGCTGCAGAACGTCGCCATGCAGCTGGATCTGTCCGAGCGCAGGACCGGGAACCAGGTCGAATACTTCTACACCGAGACCAAGCTGTTCCGCATCAACCTGCAGAACAGCAGCACGACCATCACCACCGATATCCAGACCGGCATCCAGTCCAGCAGCGGGCAGGGCGGCAACGGGCAATCGGCGAGCAACACCCAGTCCGGCACACGTCAGGGCACGGAAATCAGGTCCGAGACCGATCCGGCGAAGGACTTCGCTTCGATGGTCGGCAAGATCGTGCCGTCCAGCGCCTACACCTATTCCGTGGCCACCGGCCAGCTGGTCGTGACCTCGACACCCGACAAGCTCGCCGCCGTGCAGCAGCTGGTCAACCAGTTCAACGATATCGTGACCAAGCAGGTCAAGGTCAAGCTCGTCGTGGGCATGCTTACGCTGACCAAGAACGATTCGATCGGCCTTGATGCCGGTATCAAGTTTGCGGGCAAGCACGGCATCGGCTTCGGCCTAGCAAACTCGTTCCCCGTTACCTCAGGCGCCAGCGCCGCGAACGTGAGCATCCTCGATACCGCCTCGGGCAAGCTGGCGCAGTTCGCCGGCACGACGTTGACGCTCAATGCGCTGCGCCAGATCGGCTCCGTGCAGGTCGTGCAGGAGCAGGTGCTCTACACCTTGAACCTCCACCCGGCCCCGTACCAGGACGGCCAGCAGACCACCTACCTTGCCGAATCGGGCGCGACCGTGACCTCAGGCGGACAAGCCACCGGCTTTGCTCAGTCCTCGCTGGTGCCTGGCGTGGTGAGCACGGGCTTCAACGTGGTGAGCCGCCCGTTCGTGTTCGACGACGGCAAGACCATGTCGCTGGACTTCAAGATGAACCTCTCGGCGCTCGATGAGCTGACACCCATCATCGGTCAGGACGGCGCCATGATTCAGGGTCCGAAAATTTCCAACAACCTGATCGACCAAACGGTCCGCATCCGCAGTGGGCAGACCATGCTCATCACCGGCATTCGCAACCACAACTCCAAAGCAAGCAAGTCCGGCACCGTCAATGCGAGCTTCTGGGGCTTGGGCGGCGGCTTGAATAACGACGACAGCCGCAAGGTGGGCTTCGTCATCGTCACGCCGGTTGTGGAGTGATCCGATGACTTCGACCCGCGCCATTCTCATCCTGGTTGCGTTCGCTGCTGCCATGCCGTGCACGAGCTACGCGCAGAACTCGGAAGACCTGAGCAAGCAGCTTGCGCAGACCATGATCCTGCAATCCCAGACGACCAATGCGGAGTATCGCCAACGCATCGCTGCTGCGAGCGGCCAGTCCGGCGCAGCTGCGACGATCGTTCCGCTGCCTGGCAACGAGGACAGCCATCCATCGGCGGACGTGCTGTGGCAGGGTGGCCAACCCACGATCCAAGTCACCATGCCCGATGGACGCATCGTCTTCGCGAAGCCGGGTGCGGTGGTGTTCGGGGAGTGGCGCGCTGAGCTTCGCCACGGCGGGGCCGTCCTGACGCATGTGCGGCCGGAGGGCCATCGTGGCCATTGAATCCTTCGCCCGCAAAGGGCGCACTTTTGCAGCGGGACTGACCTGGACGACGGTCGACACGCCGAAGCAATGGCGCGTCGAATGCGAGAGCAAGGCCCCGGAAGGTCACGACCTGGTCAACATGTGGCGTGCGGCGCCGGGGCAATATCAGTTCGGCTTTGCCACGTCCGGTGATGGCGTCTATGCAGGCGCCTACGCGCTTGCCACGGCCCTGTGCCTATCCCTGGGCAAGGACTGGGCCGGTATGTTCGAGCTGCCGGCTGTTGCGGCCGACGGCAGCCCCGCGTATGCCTTCGTGGCGATCGCCGAAACCGGCGCCGTGCTGGCGGATGAGGTTGGTAGCCGCGCGGATGCTGCAGGCCACCTGCAGCTGTTCCTGAAGGAGCTGAAGCTCTATCAGGCCACGGTAGGCCGGGTCTTCGCCCCGGCCGATCTGGGCGTGCAGGATGCGACGTCGCCGGAACCCGTCGAGGATCTCGTGGACCGCGTCGGCCGAGTGGCGAACGGCTTTGTCGGCAAGCTGCCTGCTCTGGCGAACTTCGCACCGATCCAGCGCCAGGCCCTGCAGGCGGCGCGGCTGCAATCCACCCGCCGTGGCAAGCTGACCGGCGTCACCCAGAAGCGCGTTGAGAAGGGCGCGGGGCGCTCGATGGGCGACGTGGCAAAGCTCGTCGCCGCACTGGTACTGGTGGGCGGCATGAGCGGCCAGATGTGGTGGAGCCACCACAAACAGGTGCTGATCGACGCCGAAGCGGCCGAAAAGATTCGCCAGATGCACGAGCGCCAGAAGCAACAGCACGACGCGGCCGAGCTGGCGAAGGCAAACGCCAGGGCTGCCACCCGGGCTGCGGAGGCTTCAGCTGCCAACTCGGCCCTGCCGCCGCCGTGGACGTCGCTCCCGAGCGTCAAGGACTTCGTCGATGCCTGCAGCCGGGCAATCGCTCCGGTACCGCTTGCACTGGGCAATTGGACCTTCAAGGACTTCACGTGCGTCAACGGCAACTTCACCGTCAACTATGACCGCACGCCCACTGGGACGGACCAGGAGTTCATAGCGGCTGTGCAGAAGACGTTCGGCGTGCAGCCAACGATCGGAGCGAACCACGCGATCGGCACCGTGACGATGCTTTTCAAGCCGGCGCCCGCTACTGCCGAGGACATCAGCACTGCCGGCAACGTCGTGAGCGAGGTGCTGAGCCATTTCCAGGCGTTGAAGGATCCGATCGTACTCACGCCCGTGCCGGCGCCGACGGGGCCGGACCCGAACCACCCTCTGCCGCCACCGGCTTGGCAGACCTTCAGCTTCACCATGCATACCCAGATCACGGCCGACAACTCGGAGCACTACCCGAGTCTGCTTTTGAGCGGGCTGGATGTGCCGGGTCTGCGGGTCACCTCCGTCACCGCCAAACACGAGACCAGTCCGCCATACATGACCTGGGTGATCGAGGGAAATCTCTATGTCGAGGCAAAAGCAAATGCCCTGTAACCGCATCCTGTCGGTCATGGTCGTGATCGCGGCCGGTGCTATGAGCTATGCAGCGCTCGGTCAGACGGTAGGCGACCTGACGGACACCACCGCCGAAGGCCAGGTGCTGAAAGCCGCGGCCGAACGAGCCGAAGCCTCCTACAAATTGGCACACGGCAAGACGGTTGCAGAGCAAGCAGACGACCAGGCGAAGCAGGCGAGTGCGAGCCACCCAGTGATGGTCATGCCGGCCAGCACGCCGCTTCCACCGCCGCCGCCACCACCGCCGAGCATGAGCGGCCCGAGCAGCGTTCCCCCCGTCGTCAAGTAGCACCACCGGAGAGACCCGTGACTGACATCCTCGACCCCGAAGCGCCCGTTACAGCTGCCAGCAACGGCGCGCAGCTGACCGAGCTGCTTGCGCATGCCGAGCTGACTGTCCGGCGTGAACAGATCACTGTCCACTCGGCTGACCCGGAGTCGCCGGCCTACATCAAAGATGAGGCGCGGCGCGTCCACATCTGCGTCATCACGCGCGAGATCGGCGGCGTCTACCAGCTGTTGTGGTCGCCGATGCACATCAGTCACGGCGACCCGTGGTTTGCGGGGTATCGCGACCAGCTGCGCCGCGCCGGCATCGTGCCGGAGCCGGTGCAGACGGACCTCGCTGAAATCCAGTCCTTCTATACCGGGCTGGACAACACCGAGCGTCGAGCGGCGAGCGGCTCCGTGGACGCCTCCGCCGAAGAGCGGGCCATTCACTTCCTGCGCGCTGCGCAAAAGCTTCAGGCTTCGGACCTGCGCATCATCGTCTATCGTGGGCTGACGACGCTGCGGATCCGCCGGCTCGGTCGCGGCCAGCATTTGGCCACGCTGACCGCCGCCGAAGGGCTTGCGATCATCAACGTGATCTACGGTTCGTTCTGCTTCAGCCAACACGATGGCGTGGCACTGGACCCGAACACGACGCAGGACGCAGCGATCGACGCAGCGCTCGCTGTGGAGCACGGCATCCCGGAGGGCCGGGTCAACACGCATCCGCGCGATGCTAACGGCATCCAGATCACCATCCGCCTGCAGGCCGACAACAAAAGGCATCTGCGCGGCATCGAGGAACACGGATTTCTGCCTGAGCAGAACGCCATGTTCGACGAGATGCTGTCCCGCAAGCAGGGCGCGATCTATTTCTCCGGTCCGGTGGGTTCGGGCAAGAGCACCGCGCTCATGTCTCTCGCCGAGCGGTTGTCGGACATGGACCCCGGCCTGGACATCATCACGATCGAGGATCCGATCGAGTACCGATCCAGCCGCAAGAACATCATGGCGCTGCCTCGCGTCCTGCCCTGGGAGCAGGAAATCAGCTCGATGGTGCGCCAAGCTCCCGACGTTCTGATCCCCTCGGAAATCCGCACTTCCGAGGCAGCGGTCGCGGCCGTCGACATGGCCAGCGGCGGCGTCATGGTGCTGACGACCGTCCACTGCAACGATGCGTTCGCCGTGCCGCGTCGCCTGATGGAGAAGTTCAAGGTCGACAAGGAGACCTTGCTCGATCCTGAAATGCTCTCGGGCCTCGTCCACATGCGCCTGGTGAACCGGGTGTGCCAGCACTGCTGCCTGCCGCTGGATGGCGCAGGAAAGGCGCACATGCCGGCGGCCGTCATGGAACGCATGCTCGCAGGGCTGCAAGCGGCGAACCTGGACGCAGACCTGAGCGGGGTGCGGGTCACAAACCCGGAAGGCTGCGAAAAGTGCCGGACGACCAGGCCTGACCGTATCGCGGTTGCCGACGTGGTGGTCCCGAACGGCAAGCTGGTGGACCTTCTCGGGCGCAAGCGTGGCGCCACGCGAGCCAAGGCGCACTGGCTCAAGAACATGCGCGGCATCACCAAGACGGCCCACCTGCTGCGGCACATCCTTGCTGGCAAGGTGTGTCCGATCACGGCCGAGCGCGACCTGTGGGGCCTCGACCGCGATGCCAAGACGCTGGCGGAAATGGAGGACCTGGTGTGAACAGTCTTCTTATTTGGTGGGACTCTGTCCGTGGTGTAGGCACAGCACAGAACGGAAAGCGCCAGGAGTCGCTGGGCGTTTCGCTCAAGAAGGCATGGATCCGGTTCGGCTTCGGTCCACGCATCCGCCGCAACTTCTACTCCGCGCTGGCCAACCAGATCGGCGCTGGCGTGAAGATCCAGCCGGCGATGGCCACCCGCTACCGCATCTACAGCGAAGACGGGCGCAAGCCCAACGTGCCGGCTGCTTACGTTGCCAACGATATCGTGAGCAAGATCGGAGTTGACGGCAAAGGCCTTGCCGACGCCATGCGGCCGTGGGTATCCCCGTCGGAAGCCTCGGTAGTAGCCGCTGGCGAAGCGGCGGGCGGCGACGCTCTGGCGGGTATCTTCCGGCGGCTGGTCGAGACCAGCAAGCGCCGCAGCGCCCTCATCGGGGCAGCCTGGAAGCCGGTGTCGTACGGCGTGCTGATGCTGCTGATCGACATCGGCATGCTGATCGGATTCGTGATCTTCGCGCTGCCCCAGCTCACCGCCATGGCACCACGGTCCTCGATGCACGGAGGCGAGGCGACCTTCGTCGACGTGCTGACGTTCTTCCGCGACTACGGCGCCGGGTTGGCCGCTGTGGTGTCTGGCCTGGCGCTTTTCGTCGGCGCAACGATTGGCCGGTTCACGCGAACCTCGCCCATCGGTCGAATCCTCGAACACCTTCCGCCGTGGAGCGTGTATCGCGTGTATCAGAACGCGATGTTCCTGGAGAACATCGCGAACCTGCTGGCCTCGGAAACAGCGCAGATCGAAGCGCTCACCGTGATGGCCAAGGGCAACAGCGCCTGGGTGCAGATCCGCTTGATCGACATACGGGAGCGGTTGCGCCGCAAGGGCAGCAACTTCGGCACCGCTCTGGCGGAGACCCCCTACGGGTTCCCCGACAAGGAGACCGTCTACTTCATGGCGGACGCACAGAACACCCCGGATTTTGCGGAGGCGATCGAGACCTTCGCAAACAGCGAGTTCGATCAACAAGTCGAACGCGTCGGGCGCGTGGCCAAGGTCGCCAATTTCTTCCTGCTCCTGATGACCGCGCTTTGGTTCCTGCTCGTCATCTATGGCGTGGTCGGCATGGCCACTGGCGGCTTCGGCCAGATCAACAACTAACCCCACAAGGAGTCACTGCAATGCGCCGCACTCTCAACTTCCGCAAGAGCAAGGGTTTCACCCTGGTCGAGCTGTCCATCGCTCTTATCGTCATCGTCGTCGGTGGCATCTTCATCGCCAAGGCCCTCACGGGTCTCTGGAATGGCTGGCGGGGCAGTAACGAAGCCCAGAATGCCTCCACGTTGACCCAGGTGGTCAAGAAGCAGGCTCCCAACGGTTCCTTCGGGACCGGGTCGCTGTCTGCCGCCATCGCGCCGGACATCACGGGCGTCTACACGAACGTCGGCACGCTCGCGGCTCCCTCGTTCAAGAACCACTTCGGCGGGCCGGTCACCGCCACCGGCAACGGCGCGACCGCGTCCATCACCGATGGCGCTCTGCCGCCCGGCGCGTGCAAGGAGACGATCCTGAACCTGTCGAGCACCTTCACCGACGCGGTGATTACTGCCGGCTCCACGTCGTGGCCGGCGGCGACCCAGGTCACCGCCGCGCAGGCCGCAGCGGCGTGCACGGCAAGCCTGACCGACGTGAGCTGGGTGGTTCAGGCCACCAACTGACGCTTTGCGCAGTCTCCTAACGCGGCCCGGCGCTTCGGGCCGCCAACGGTTCGCTTAGAGAGCCCCATCATGGTCCGTAAACAACGCGGTTTCACCCTCGTCGAAATGTCGATCACCCTGATCATCATTGTGGCGGCGGGCATCGCTTTGAGCTGGTTCGTCGTGAAGATCCTTAATCAGGTCTCCGACCTTGAAACTGCGCAGCAAGACCGAGCTGTCGCAGGGCAATTCGCACGCTATCAGCAGGCGCAGCATGACTCGCTGCTCAACAGCGCATCGTTCCCGGTGACGATCACTGCCGCCCAAGTCGCGGCGGCAGGCTACCCGATCCCCACCATGACCAATCGGTGGGGTCAGAGCTACCAGCTGTGGATCACGAAGGACGGAGCCGGGGAGCTGCAGGGCACGGTGTTCGCCGTCGGTGGGCAGACTATTCCGTCTAGTCGCGTTCGCAGCATCGCCCGATACATCACGTCCCTCGGCGGTTCCGGCGGGTACATCGACAACAAGGTGCTCACCACCGATTCCGGGCCGAGCTTCCTGCAAGGACCGAACGGCCTGAACCTGGCCATGAGCGTCTACGGCAAGAGCCCTGGCGTGGGTCACTACGGCGATGCCATCTACCTGACCGATGCGGTCCAGCAGACCGGCCTGGGCAACACCGCGCTGCAACGGGTGGCCGTCCCCGGACAACCTGACCTCAACACCATGCACACCGACATCAACGGCGGTGGCAATTCGGCGACCAACTTCCAGACGATCAACGCGAAATACCTCGGCGCCATGGGCTTGGACGGAGCAAGCGGTTATCCAGCCGGCTGGGGGGGCGGCGTCCACACCTGGGACTTGTATGCGGAGGGGACCATCGCGACCGGCTCGAAGGGCACGCAGATGGCCACCATGAGCAGCAACGGCAACATCACAGGTGTCAACGCCACGCTGACGACGGACGTCGCGGTCGGCTCCTGGTTCCGCACCAACGGTGATGGCGGCATCTACTCCAACAAGTGGGGATCGGGCATCCAGTTCGCGGACGCCAACTGGGTGCGGATCTACAACAACAAGGGCTTCTACACGGGCGGGCAGGGCCAGTTCGGCTCGCTGGTCGCGAATGGGAGGCTCACCGCGCAGGAGTACATCCAGCTCAATGGCACCGCCAACGTGGGCTGGTCCTGTAGCCCCGACGGGCTGGTCGGCAGAGCGTCCGACGGCACCGGCGCCATCCAGTGTCTTGGCGGGACCTGGCAGCGCATGCGCGGCATGGTCGGCGAGAAGCAGGTGGTGTCCGGGTCATCCTCGTGCGGGAACACCGCAAACACCGTGGTAGCGGCCTGTCCGGCAAACACCTACGTCACCGGGGGCGGGTTCCTGCTCAACGCTTACCGGCCGACGAGTACCGGCACCAGCAATGCGCCCGACGTGAGCGCTCCGAGTGGGAACGGGTGGGCTGTCAAAGCGGGAGGCGCCAACGGCAACACCTGTTTCGTGTCCTACGCGGTCTGCGGGAGCTGACCTCTTGCACACGGCAGTCATCACGGCTTCTCCCGGCGCGCTCTCCACGAGCGCGTTGGGTGCTTCTGGGCACTGCAAGCTGCGCGTGCTCTCGATCGACGAAGTGGAGGGCATGGCAAGGCCCGACTAATTGAACAGGATCACGTTTCCTGGCTTGTTTGCTGTTGGCAAACAGCATACAATAAACCCAAGGGCGCAGACCGCAGGTCGCGCATCGAAATTGCCGGCACACACCGGAACCAACCAACCAAAGGAATAGGGGCTCCACATGTCGCAGTCACCCAACAACCGCCGTTTCCTGGCCCTGGCCATCACCTCCGTGCTGACGCTCACCCTGGCCGCATGCGGCGGCGGTGGCGGTAACGTGCGGCCGTCCACCCCGCCGGCTGGCGGCGGTGGCGGTGGTACCGGCGGCGGTGGCGGTGGCTCGGGTGGTGGCGGTGGCAACACGGACCCGTGCACGACCGACCCGACGGCGCCGGGCTGCACGCCCAGCACGACCTTTGACCCGCACCGCTCGCAGCTGGACCCCATCAATGCCCCTGCGGCCTACGCCGCCGGCATCACCGGCAAGGGCGTGAAGGTCGGCATCGTCGACACGGGCGCGGACAGCACCAATGCGGCGCTCACCGGGCGCATCAGCTGGTCGAAGGACTATCTGCCGGCCGACCTGTCGGACCCGACCAAGGGCGACGTCTACGGCCACGGCACGACCATTGCCGAGCTGATCGGCGGACAGCCGGTGACCAATGTCACTTGGGCGAACGGCACCGCCGACTTCCCCGGCGGCGTGGCCCCGGACAGTACCTTGCTTGTGGCACGGGTGGCTGACGACAAGAACGGCTCGATCCAGCCGCAGTACCTGCAGCAGGCCTACACCGACCTGATCGGGCAGGGCGCACGCATCATCAACAACTCGTTCGCCGAGACCGACTCGATCACGGACGTGTCCGCGACCGGATACCCGGCGCAGTACCACACGATCTTCCAGCCGGCGGTGGATGGCGGCGCGCTGATGGTCTTCGCCGCCGGCAACGACAGCAAGGCGCAGCCGGCGGTCGAAGCGGGCATGCCCTACCTCTTCCCCGACCTCGCCAACAACTGGCTCGCGGTGGTGAACGTCGCGCTGGACAGCGATGGCAAGGTGACTGGCCTCGATGGCACGTCCAACGCGTGCGGCGTCGCGGCGGCGTGGTGCTTGGCGGCGCCGGGCACCAACTACTTCGTCCCGGTCGCCGGCACGATCTACAGCACGGGCTTGGCGGATGGCACGTCGGCTTCGGCGGCCGTCGTTTCCGGTGCGGCCGCTCTGATCGGCCAGCAGTTTCCGTGGATGACCGCCTCGAACCTGCAGCAGACGCTGCTCGGCACTGCGACCAGCCTGGGCGACTCCGCGGTCTACGGTTACGGCCTGGTCAACGTGGAAAAGGCGCTGGGTGGTCCGGCGAAGCTCGACTGGAACAGCTTCGTCGCGGACATCCCCAACGGTAGCTACACGTTCTCGAACGACCTGACCGGCAATGGCAGCCTGGTTAAGGCCGGCGCCGGCACGCTGACCCTGACTGGCACGGACACCAACGCAGGCGGTGTGACCGTCAACGGCGGCACCCTCCTGGTGACCGGCTCGATTGGCCCCAGCGTGTTCGTAAACAGCGGCGGCGTGCTGGGCGGCAGCGGCTCTGTGAACGTCGGCGCCAACCAGCTGGTCAACAGCGGCACCGTCTCGACGCAGTACGGCGCGCTGACCATCAACGGCGACTACACCGCCGTGAACACGTCGGCCGTCACCGCCGTCCAGATCGGCACCCCGCTGACGATCACCGGCAAGGCCTCGCTCAACGGCAGCACGCTCTACCTTGCAGCGCCGCCGTCGACCTACACCGTGCAGTCCACGGAAACCGTCCTGACGGCCGGCGGCGGCGTCAACGGCACCTTCGGCAGTACCCAGTACGACGCGAGCCTGTTCTACACCGGCACGCTGAACTACGACCCGACGGACGTGACGATCACCCTGACGCGATCGAGCGTGTCGTCCACGGCGCTGAGCCTGCTCCCGCCGGATTCCACCACCGAGCAGTCCGCGAGCAACATCGAGACGGCGCTCAAGCAGGCGGACACCTGGGCACGGAGCGGCCAGACCGGGCACGAGACGTTCCTCGCCAGCGCCAACGCTTTCCTCAGCTCGCCCACCGTGCAGAGCGCGACGGTCGCGATCGACTCGCTGTCGGGTCAGATCCACGCATCGTCGCAGGCACAGGTGTTCGAGCAGGCTTCGGTGGTGAATCGCGCCCTGAGCGATCGCATCGCTGCGCTGGGCAGCGACCAGGGCGGTGGCTTCTGGGTGCAGACGACCGGCGCCAGCGGCGATCAGGCACGCCACGGCTATGCCTCCGGCAGCTACAACGCCACCGGCACGCTGCTGGGCGTGGATGCTGCCGCGTCCGATGCGTTCACAGCCGGCGTCGCGCTGGGCCGCAATCGCCTGACCTCCGACTACGACCGCAGCGCCGGGCGTGGCCGTAGTCGCTCCAACAGCTTCTCGATCTACGGCCGCTACGCGGCGGGCAACGCCTACGTCGCCGGCCGGGCAGGGCAGAGCTGGATCCACACCGAAGTGGACCGTGAGGCGGTGTTCGTCAGCGGCAGCCAGGCCATCAACAGCAGCCGTCATGACCGACTGGCGTCGGCCTACGTCGAGACCGGCATCCGCCTGCAGGACGGTGCCGCTTCGTGGACCCCGTTTGTTGCCGGCAGCTACGACCGCCTGCAGCGCGGCCAGATCGCGGAATCCGGTGCAGGCGGCTTCGGGCTGACTGCCGCAGCTAAGACCTACGGGCAGACCTCCGGCGACCTGGGTGCACGCTTCCAGTACGGCTGGGACTGGGCCGGTGGCCACACCGACCTGCAGGCCTACGCCATGTGGCAGCACGTTTTCGTCGGCACCAACCTAGGCTTCACCGCAGCCTTTGCCGGCGCACCGGCAGCGAGCTTCCGGGTGGACGGCATCAACACCCGAGCCAACAGCGTGTGGGCTGGCGTAGGCGTGGAGACGCAGGTCTCTGACCGCTGGTCCTGGTCGCTCAACTACGACGGCAAGCAGGCCGGGCAGGGCAACCGCTCGAACATTCTCTCCGCCGGCATCCGCGTGAAGTTCTAAGTACCCACCGTCGGCCGGTTTTCGAGACCGGCCGACTCCACCCATCAGAGGCAGGCCCATGAACTACAACATGCTCGATTTGATTTTGCGCGTTCTCCGGGCCGGCTACGCGGTCGCGCTGTCCACCTGCACCTTCCGCCGCAGCGGCGGCGACGAGATCGCAATTTACGGATGACCGGGGAGGCGCCGGGGCTATGCTGTTGTCGGTCGCCAAACAGGCGACACATTGCCCAAGGAGCACGACATGAAGAAGTCCGCGCCCATTCATCCCGGCGTTCTGCTGAGGACCGAGTACCTGGAGAGACAACTCCCGGACGTTTCGATCGCGAAGCTCGCCGAACACATCCAGATGAATCGGCCGCACCTGTCGACCGTGCTGTACGGCCGCAAGGCCATCGGCGAGACCCTGGCGCTTCGCTTGGAAGCGGCCGGATTTGAAACCGCAGAGCACTGGCTTGCGCTGCAGATGAAGCACGACTTGGCGGAAGCAAGGAAGGCTCCGCAACCAAAGATCACACGCTTATTTCCGCCAACCTGAGGACGAACCCATGATCACCCGGCTGGTAATCGTAGCGCTGCTCTTCCTGGCCATGCTTGGGGCCTACGAGCTGCACACGCACGAACGAAGCACCGCCATCCAGACTCAATCGCAATCGGAGCTGCAGAACCTCGCGGTCTACAGCCGCGCCGTTGCCTACTACGCTTCGACGCACTCCAGCGCCACAGGGCCGGTAGCCGACAGCGGGCTATCAACCTTGCCGAACGGCTACCTCAAGAGCCATCCGTGGGCTGGCTACATGCAGAACGGCAATGCCTGGGTCTACTTGGCGCCCGGTGGTACCTACGCGCCGCAGACGCTGATGCGCGAGGCCGGATCTCCGGGCCGCAGCCTCGGGGTCAAAGCAGGGACCGTGGCCAAAGACGCCACGGGAACGGTGGTGGTCGGCGACACCGTGGCCATCCCCAACGCGATCCCGGATGGATCGGCGGTCTACCTGTCGCAGATTTTCGGCACGCCTCCAGCGGCGCCGCCGCCGATGGTCATTCAATCGCAGCCGCCGCCGAACCCGCCCCTCGCGGCATCGGTGCCACCGATCACGCTGGTGGCCGGCGGCGCTGTGACATCGTCTCCGACAGGGTGGAGCTGTTGCAGCACGCCTGGCGCGCCTCTGCCGCCACCGCCACCCGCACCACCGCCGCCGCCACCACCTGCGAGCAACCCCCTCACCGATCCGACGATATGCGCCTCGAATGGAGGTATGCCCTACACAGCAACGCCGGTAAGCATCTATGCGGGCGTCGGAGGGACGATGTTCGGCGGGGGAGCGGTGAGTTCGTTTAGAAGTACGACCACCAGCAGGGGAACTGCGACAGGCTCCTACGCGGTCAAAATCGATTTCGATAGCACCAGCAGTACGGTAACGCTCAACTGCACCAGAACGAACACCAGCTTCCCTACTGCTGGCGATGCCTGCACTTACAGTCAGGTCTTTTCAGTCGGTCGCGGGACGTTCAACGTCAGCATAAACACCTCATCGCCTCTCGCAGCCGACTGGATTCGAGGCAGCCAGGCTCCCGTTGGAGCGAGTGCTCAGGTAGGCCAGTTGAACTGCAATTAGTGCACTAACTGGATTATCTGACAGATGCGTTGAAGTCAGAACGAGTCCTTATTACTTATAGAGGAGAGGCTCATGTGTGAGTGTCGGCTAGTCCCACTCCTATATGAACTTAGCGAAGTGCTCAAAGCGCCTGCGGCGAACGCCAATTGGGGCGAAGGTATTCATCAGGAGGTTTCATACGCGCTGTGCGCCTACCGGCAGCGCGTGCCGGCGGAGCAGGGCGCCGATCAGGCGACGAAGGCCGCGCGATGACCGTGAGCTGCACAGATGTGCTGCGCGTCGATGCGAGCCGCACGGGTGAGGTGCGGCTCACGCCGCCGGCCCGCCGGTTCGTCGAATCCGTCGTGTCTCGCATGAGAGAAACGCTCGACCTGACTACGGCTGCGTTCTGGCTCACGCCTTACCGCGAACACGGCCGCGAGTACCTCGACATGGCGTGGCGCGACATGCACGCCACCGACATGCGCCTGACCTTCGAGGTACTTGCCGAGCCAGAAGCGCCCACCGCTGATACGGACCTCCTCCGGGCGACCGTGTACGACATGACGTCCGCACTCCTAATTGCGCGTCAGATCGCAGACGGTGCGGTGGCCAACGCCTGGGGCCGCATCTGACTCCCGATCGCGCCAGCCATGAGGATGCAGTCGTGACCGACTCGGGGATCGACGAGCTGCAGCTGTATGTCAGCAACCACTGTGCGTGGCGCCTCGAAGCCGCCCCGCGCATTGCTGCCGTGCTCGCAGCCACAACCGATGACGACCGACTGATCGAGAGATGGCGGATGCTGCGGCAAGAAACAAAAGAGTCCGTCTGGAAGCAGCTGGACGACGCGCTGCGGGATCGACTGAAAGCTCTTAGCGCGGAACGATCTTGATACCGGAACACATGAAATAAATAACATGAATCCGATTGCGCATAATATAGATTATGTAATCAATTCAAAGACTTACATTATACGCCGCTTTTATTTTGAGCGCAACTTTGCGGACTCTCGGAATCCGCTGGAGTGACCGAAATGCCCGACAGCTCTACCTGGAAACTGCACGAGAAGATCCGCGCCGAGTGGCAGATGCCACCTGTTCCGGCCGGCTATGACGAAGTCACCGCCGTGGAAGAAGAGCCATACCGCTGGCGCCCGGATTTTGTCGCCTGGGAGAAGCCGGGCTTCGCATCGCAAGACAAGGCCGTGCCGCCATCCGCGTTACCGGCATGGCCCTGGCAAGAAGGTTTCACCCCAACCGCAGCCGACTGGCTGGCGATTGGCTTTTTCCCGTTCACCTAACAAGGAAGCTCAGCATGAAGCGCAGTGTGTTCTCGATCGTGTTCGGTCTTATCTCCGCCGCCGCGGCGGCGAGCCCCGCAACCAAACCCCAGCTCAAAGTCCAGCTGTCCGTTACCAGCGGCGACAAGGTCATCGCCACTTTCGTGCAAACCACGGGCGATCGAGAACCCATGCGGTTCTCAGGTGTCGCGGATGGCGGGCAGCAATACGAAGTCGAGCTGACCCCGGCGCTTTTGCCCGACATGCCCGGCCAGGTGATGATTCGCTCCAGCCTTGTCGTCGTAGCGCCCACCGCGCCCGACGTCATCAAGGTCAAGGGCGCCGCGCCGCTGCCCCTGCAGGGCCAAAACACCTGCGACACGGCCGCGATCAATCGCTGGCCCCTCGGAACCGCCAGCAAGATCCTCAGTGGGGGTGACACCAATCTCCCCGGCGGCGACAAGACTCCTATTCCGGGATGCTCGCTCACCGTGAAGGTGACCGAAGCCGCACCCGACAACGGCTGAGGTAGCGCACCATGACCGACTACACCGATCTCGTGCGCGACTTGGGCGAGCCGATCCTGAGCGACGCCGACGCCCTTCACTGCCTGTCTGAAGGCGATTACGTGTTCGCCTTTCACGACATGGACGACGAGCCGATTCGGGTCACCGACCCGGACGTGCTCAAGGGTTACACCCACGACCAGCTGATGGTTGTTCCGCACGATGCCGTGGCGCAGCGCCTCGAACGCCTCAAGGACAACGTCAAGCAGCTGACGGACTCCCTGCAACTGGCCGGCGGCTCAGGTTTGCCGCTCAGCGAAGCGGACCACAAGGATCTGAGAGACGCGACGCAGGACCTGGCGGACTTCACCAGCAAGAACGCCCAGTTGCTCGGCATCGCTCCGCGCAGCACCGCCGCGCCGGCCACCGCGGACGCGCCCTCCCCGACCGCTGCCGCACCAGCCCCGGCGCACTGAGCCCACGCGTAGGAGCGTGCTATGAGCAATCTCGCGGATATCGACCCGACACGTTCAATCACCGTCGACCCGGGCTATCTGGGGGGCGGCGTCATGTTGAAGCGCGTCGCCCCCACGGTCGACCTGCCGGCCGAATTCACGGCCGGCTTCATCGACTGGCTCAAGGTGCACGGCTGGAGCGCCCGCTTGGAACGCGACCTGCAGTGCATCGCAGTTAACGACCAGAACGAGGATCTGCTGAGCACCTGGCTATCCATGGACGAGTTCGAGCGCCTGCTTGATGACGCCAAGGAGCTGCGGGACCTGGACGCGATCCGTGGCCTGGTGCCCGGGTGGAAAGCCAAGGATGCGGATCGCATCTTCATCGACGGCGTCTGGAAGGATCCGCCGGGGGCCTGATGCGCGACGATGCACTCACTCAGGCCTGCCGGCGGCTGGTGGCGTTCAAGGATCACCTGGACGCCTACCTGTTCAACGCCCACAAGTTGGGCTTCCGAAGTCACGCGATATGCGCGTCGCTTGCAGGCCTGTTCACCACTGATCCATGGGGCGTGACGGCCATAGGGCCGCACGCCTTCATGAAACACGCGTTCCCATTCGTCGATCGCGAGAGCCGACCGACGTCGCAGGTGCCGATGCCATTGGATCCGCGGCTGGTCCTGTCCGGTACCTATGAAACCTACGAGCCGACCGCGACCGAATCGGTCCAGCCGGAGGCCGTCATGGACTGGTCGGACTTGATGGTCACCGACCCCAAGGGCGATTGGTCAACGCACTACCACGCGCCACGTATAGCCAGAGTCGGCGACCTGCCGTTGTTCTACGCCCTGGAAGGTAAGAACCGCGTGCTGCTCTTCAAGCGGTACCGGCGAACGATGCACGCCTTCGTTCGGATGCTTTCCTTTCCGCCGGCAGAGCGGATGACGCTGCTGCCCCTTGTGCCGTTCGGCCAATACGCCGTGGAGTACGGCGGCGAGCACCATGTGCTCCCCTTCCCCGGCCCTACGGTCGACGTGCTGCGAGCATACGGCGTGAAGGAAGCGCGCAAGACAATAAGCCTGGGCGCCTGGCGAGAAGCGCGTCGGATTCGCAGGCGCCTGGTCGGTTACCAGATGCTCCGCTGACCAGACGGCGGCGCTCGATCACAAGGACACACGATGCACTTCGCACGCGCAACGCTTCCCAACGGTGACTCCTGCGTCGTGGACGCTCACGGCAAGCCGCTGGGCAACTCCGATGCCGACCGGCCAATCTTTCACATCCTGCCTAAGCTGTTCGTGCTCCCTCAGCTAATTCGCCCCCACAGAGGCGAAGGCCTGCGTCCCAAGGACATCACGCTGCAGATCGAAACCACCTTGCCCGGCGGATTGCTGCCGGAGGGTGGTATCGTGATTCGGCAGCCGTACCCGAACAACCGCTATTTCGTCGCTGGCTCGACGATGATCCGCAACGGCTGGATCATGCCGCTTCCACAGGGCGTCGATCGCTTCGAGGTCCAGTTGCGCTGGTGCATAGAAAGCGAGTGTCTGCGGCCGCACTACGGCGCCACACGGATGGAGATGATCCACCGCATCATCATCCAGCTGTTGGAGGGATCGGGCCGCACCTATTCGATGGACGCGAACAACTGGCCGCACGTCGACGGTCCGACGTTTGCACGATCCCCCATCTCGGTTTTGCACATCGACGGCGATCACACCGAGGACGACTTTACGCGGGGCCGGCACATCACGAGGCACGGTGCCCAGGGCAACCCGGAGGCCTCCGGCCGGGCCGAGTTCATCATCGACGAGAGCGTTGCGATCCCGGGCGTTCCGCTTGCGAAAGCATGGTCGATCGACGCGCACCAGGCCGAGCAGCTGCATGAGGTGCGCCAGAGCACGAAGATCATCGGCGATGCTGACAGCCACCTTGCAAACGGCGCGCAGGTGATGCCGGCGAAGATCTTTATTGAAGCAGTGGCCCTCGCACGAAGAATTCCCGCAGGACCACGCTCGAAGTTCAGGCGATCGGTGGCCGACGTCGCGGCCGGCATGGAACAGCACCCAGCCATGAAGATGCTGTGCGACTGGTGGGATAGCGTCCAGCCGGCGGGCGAGCCCATGCGCGCCGGATCTGCCATGCCGCTGGTGCGAGTCCGCGATGATGGCGAGTATTGGTGGGGCTACTACGAGATCCCGAACTGCCAGGTCGCTGGCTTCAATCCCACCGGAGCGAACGCGGCACGGATCGGCGACTTAATCCTCGTCCTGTTCACCGCAAAGCAGGAACACGCCACGTTCGGCGAGGGCGATTTCGGCATGCAGCTGTACCACCCGAATGGCGATGAAGCCTCGCTCATCGGTTGCAGCAAGGCTGACTATCTAGCCGGCGAGCAAGACGAAGCCTGGTTCGCTCTCCGTGCTTTGCAGGATTTCCCCGATCGGTTCCCGGCGGCCTGGGATCAACTTCTGTCTAATGGCCGCTGGTAATCGATCGCCCTGGTCACCGACTAACCACTCCGTCCAGGCTCCCCGTCGGTCGGCGGGTTGCCCAGCCGACCGGGCCAGTTATCCACAGCGATACCAACAGCTTCTGTGGATAGCTCGCGATCGCGTGCGAGCTTCCGCCACGCCCGGCTGTTGCCGGTCGTCCTGCGGTAGACAGGGGCACCGGCCGCGCCCTGCAGGCTTGCCGCTACCTCCTGCCGCGATACAGACCAGGCGCG
>NZ_AMSF01000020.1 GCF_000334915.1 Dyella ginsengisoli LA-4
CGGAGCTGCAGGTCCAGCAGTAAGGATCGGCACTACGTGTCATGAAGAAGCCCGGCTTTGGCCGGGCTTTTTCTTTTTCCATTCCGTTATAAGACGAGTGCGGGAGACGCCGCGTTCCTGAACAAGGCCTCACCGGCCTTTGGCGCGACAATGTGATGCAGATAGCACTATTTAACGGTTTTGATACACTTTCCCGTGCTTGCGGCAGAAACGACAAGCCGGGGTCTCGACCCTGTCGGCATGAGTACTGTTCTGACGCGCGATCTCCCGTCTGACGTGGAACGGACGCGAAAACCAATAATCGAAGGAGACACCTGATGAAACGTAAGGGCTTGTATTTTCTGATTGCTCTGGCCCTGGGCGGCGTAGGTGCCGTTCACGC
>NZ_AMSF01000021.1 GCF_000334915.1 Dyella ginsengisoli LA-4
GCGGGAGCCGGCGGGCGCCCCCACTGCCGGCAAGCCGCCGGTCTGGCAGGGTGCCGGGCTGCCGTTGGGTCCGTTGAAGAAGTAGTCGTTGTAGTAGTCGACCTGGTCGGTCGAATCGGCGTGCTGCCGGGTACGCGCGATGTGCACGCCGAAATTGCCGCGGAAGCGCTCGGTCTTGAAGTTGGCCTGCAGGTAGCCCGAATAGATCTTCTCGTCGACGTTGTAGACGAAGTTGTTCTCGTTGCGGGTCTGCATGTCGCCGTAGGTCTGGTTCAGATAGGCGATGTAGGCCGGGTAGTTGATCGCCGGGAAGGCGCTGGCGCGGATGCCGCCGGCGATGTCGCCAAGCGACTGCCCATACAGGAACTGCGGCTGGAACACCGAGGCATTCGGGTCGCAGCCGTTCTGGAAGCGGTTGTCGTAGTTGGAGGGATCGGTGCCCTGGCAGACCCAGTAGTTGTTGCCGGTGCTGCGATGGGTGCCGCCGTCGCGGTACTTCACGCCGAACTGCAGCGAGTCCAGCCAGTTGCCGTAGGCGAGCCAGGTGAAATCGGCCTGGGCGTACTTCTGCCGGGTCGCATTGCGTGTCCAGGAGGAACCGGTCGAGCCGAGGTCGATCTCGCCGATGCCGTTCTTGAGGTTCTGCAGCAGTTCCGGCGAGAACGTCATCGTCGGCGTGCCGACCAGGCTCCACGCACTCATGTAGTTGCCGAGGTCGTAGTCGCCCGTCGCGTTCTGGCGGCGCGGCTTGATCGGCACCGAGAGCTGCAGCTGCGGTCCGCCCTGGGCCCAGGTCCGGCCGGCCTTGAAGCTGGCGTTGAACGACTCGCCCTCCCATTCGCCACCGAGGTCGACGGTCTGCGACAACGCGTGTTCGCGGTTGTAGCTGCCGGTGATCTGCGGTGTTGGGATGGTGCAGTCATCCGGGCCAAAGCCGCCGGTATTGGTCAATCCACCTGCTGCCGCCTCGGCACTGCTGCAGTAGTAGGTCTTGCCCGGATGCACCGAATAGTTGGCGCCGGTGACGATGGTGCCGCTGGGATCGAAGGTCAGCCCGTCGAGCATGCGGCCACCGGGCCAGTTGCCGTCGCCGTTGTATCGGGCCAGGTTCCATTCCGGGATCTTCAGCGTGTTGGTCTGCGAGTCCTGCGACAGGTCGAAGCGGAAGTAGTTGGCCGTCAGGGTGAGCTGGTCCACCGGCCGGAACTGCACGGTCAGCTGCCCGCCCTTGCGCTCGCGCTGCTCGTCCTTGATGTTGAGATTGACCGAGGTCGGCATCGCGAAATTGCAGTAGTAGCCGCAGCCGGTGGGCGAACCGTTGACGAAGGGGCCGGTGTACGGGTGGTTCTGGTCGTTGAAGCCTGACTGGCCCCACCAGTAGCCGGTCATGCCCGACGGCCTGCCGTTGACGTCGGTGGCCGGGTGCGCGTCGTAGTTGTCGCCGTACCACTGCCAGTTCTCGGTACTGGCGCCCATCGTGCGCGTCGTGCGTCGCTGGGTGGTGTAGCCGACGAGGATACCGAGGCGGTCATCCTTGTCGTGCCAGGAATACAAGCCGGAGAACTGCCCGTCGGTCTTCTTGGTCGTGTCGGCCCAGGTACCCTCGGCGGAGACGAAGCCGGAGTTCGCCTTCATGTCCAGCGGACGGCGGGTGTGCAGGATCACGGTGCCACCGATCCCGCCCTCGTCGATGCGCGCTTCCGGCGTTTTGAACAACTCGGCGCTGGAGAGCATGTTCGACGGCAGCAGCGTGTAGTTGAACGAGCGCGTCGGGTCGCCGTTGGATTCGGCCGTGGCGATGTAGTTGCCGTTCAATTCGGTCAGGGTCAGCTCCGAGGACAGACCGCGGACGCTGACGTTCTTGCCCTCGCCACCGTCGCGGCTGATGATTACGCCGGGCACGCGCTGCAGCGCGTCGGCCACGTTCTTGTCGGGAAACTTGCCGATGTCTTCTGCCGTGATGACCTCGACGACGGCGTTGGCTTCGCGCTTCTGGTCCAGGCTCTTCTCGATCGAGTAGCGGTAGCCGGAGACCGTGATCTTGTCCAGCGAGACCACCTTGTCCTGCTTTGCCTTCTTGTGCGTTGCCTTGCCCTGTTGCGCCTGGCTCTGCTGGGCCTTGTTCCCGGCATCAGCCTGCGCCTGGGCTCCCACGCAGTACAACGCCGACAGCACGGCCACGGTCAGCATCCTGGCCGGCACGGATTGACGTTTCATATCTATCCCCTTGGATCTGGATCAGCACGACTCCAGAGCAGCCGCCCCTTGGCCCGCCCCTCCGAAGCATTCACAGCCCCTGATTTGAGACGTGGAATTTAGATCGATCTAAATTCCACGTGCACGAACCGTATCCGAAATTTCCTCGGGTGTAATGCTGCGGCGCACTGCAATGGCGCGAGCCATCCCGGACGATTACCGCGCCAAACCGGGGAGGGGCATGGGTGACGACGAGTTCATTCGCACCGGAGTGCGTCCACCGCGTCGTATCCGTCTTGCCTGGCTTGGGAGCGACATCCGCTCCACACATGAGCCAATGCGTACAACGCCGCACGCGATGGCTCGCCACGCACCCACGCAGCGCCGATCCAGCTCGACCAGGCGGTGCGGGACCTGCGCGAGCGACATCTGCTCAACGGCTCGGCAAGAGCACTACACGAGCATTTGCACGGCGGCCGTGACGCGAGCCAGCCACCCTTCTCCTGCGCCAGCTCGTCGCCAACGATCGCCGCTGCCGGCCAGACTGGATCCCTTGCAGAGCCGTGAGGAACAGCCGAGTGCCGTGTTCGCTGTCTTGGTCGCGGGGTGCGCCATGGCAAGCCGTGCATCGGCGGGGGCTGAAGCCCGGGATCGATGACCTGGCGCGACGCGGGACCCGCGTCAGCTTGCCGATCGTCCGTACCGACTGGACGGCCAATGCGGAGCGCCGGCTGCCTATCCAGCCCCACTCGCTGCCCGCGATGGGCATCTCATGGCAAACATCAGCGCCAGCCTGGACATAGCGCTGCGGCGCGACTGATTGTGGGATGAGCAGCCGCTGCACCAGAGGACCGACTGGCTCCCTAGCCGCGGGATCGGGGCGAAACCCACATCCGTACCTCGGCTTCGAACACCGCCTCGCCGGCGCCATCGGTCACCCTCACCGCGACCGGCCACTCGTAGCCGGTCGCGATCGAAGGCGCCGGGGCCGTGGTTACCGCGGTCGCGTGCAGCATGCCCACGGCCTTCTTCAGATAGCGCACTTCCATGCCCTTGGGGATCCAGCGCATGTCTGCCGGGATGGTGGCGTCGGTCATCACCCCGGCACTGAGTTCGGCCATGTTGCACAGGGCGATCGCATGCACGGTGCCGATATGGTTGTGCACGCGGCGACGGTCGCGGATGCGCACCACGCAGCGACCGGGAGCCAGTTCCACGAAGCGGGGCGCGATGGTGGCGAAATACGGCGCTTTCAGGCACACCGCGCGCGAAAACAGCCAGTGGCCGCACGGCCAGCGGGTGATCCGGCGATACAGCGCAAGCACGCTGGATGACATGACCCTCTCCCCATAGCAGGACAGCGGCCCGCAGGCCGCTGTCCATGGATCGAACCGAGCGCGGATGTTATGCCGCGTCGGCCAGCCCCTTCGGCGCCGATTCGCTGTGCACCACCGCGGCGCGCAGCTCCTTCGGGTCGAAGTCGTCCACCGAGATGAACTCGAAGGTGCCCTCGCGCACGCGCCTGAGCAGGGCCGCCTCGCCATCGGTGATGACTCCGGCCTTCACCGCCTCGAGCAGCTGCTGGTTGTATTCGTGCGAGACGAACTGGCCGGACTTCTGCGCCTTGAGGAACTTGCGCTCGACCGGCTCGGCGGCGATCACATCGGGCAGCAATGCATTCATGCGGCCCACCGTGTTGTTGGCGCTGGGCGTGAGGTAGGCCCACTCGGTGAGGCGGTCGCGGGCCTCGCCCGGCGCGGTGATGATCGCCGCGACACGGCGGCCGAGGCGGTCGGACGGCGGCACCTCGCGGCGACCGAACGGGAACACCAGCACCCGCAGCAGCCAGCCCACCGGCTTGACCGGGAAGTTGCGGATCGCGCCATCCAGCGCCATCTGCATGCGCCACACGCACTCGTGGAACGCCCAGGCCAGCAGCGGCCGATCCGCCTCGGGGCGGCCGGTGTCCTCGTAACGCTTGAGCATGGCGCTGGCGATATAGAGGTAGCTGAGCACGTCACCGAGGCGGGCGGACAGCTTCTCCTTGAACTTCAGCTTGCCGCCGAGCACGCCCATGAACACGTCGGCACACAGCGCGAGCGCAGCCGAGTAGCGGTTGAGCTTGCGGTAGTAGCGACGGGTGTAGGCGTCGCCGGCCGCATCGCCGATCGCCGAGCCGGTAATGCCCAGCGTGAAGGCACGCACCGCGTTGGAGATGCCGAAACCGATGTGGCCGAACAGCGCCCGGTCGAACGCCTTCAGGCGGTCGCCGTAGTCGGCGATCGACAGCGACTGCATCTCCTTCAGCACGTATGGATGGCAGCGGATCGCGCCCTGGCCGAAGATCATCAGGCTGCGCGTCATGATGTTCGCGCCTTCCACCGTGATCGCGATCGGTACGCCCTGCCAGGCGCGGCCGGCGTAGTTCTTCGGACCGAGCTGCACGCCCTTGCCGCCGTGCACGTCCATCGAGTCGCCGGCCACGACGCGGCCCCACTCGGTGGCGTGGTATTTGGCGATCGCCGACGGCACCGCCGGCTTCTCGCCACGGTCGACCGCCGCAGCCGTGGCGCGCGACAGCGCCGCGGTGGCATAGGTCAGACCGCCGATGCGCGCCAGCGCCTCCTCGACGCCCTCGAACCGGGCCACCGCCAGACCGAACTGCTTGCGCATGCGCGCGTAGGCACCCGTGGCCGCCACCGCCATGCGCACGCCACCCGTGGCGTTCGACGGCAGCGAGATGGCGCGCCCGACCGAGAGGCACTCCACCAGCATGCGCCAGCCGTGACCGGCCATGTGCGGACCGCCGATCAGCGTGGTGAGCGGCGCGAACACGTCCTTGCCGTGCACCGGGCCGTTCTGGAACGGGATATTCAGCGGGAAGTGGCGACGGCCGATCTCCAGCCCCGGCGTCGTGCGCGGCAGCAGGGCCAGGGTGATGCCGAGATCTTCCTTGTCGCCGAGCAGGTGGTCCGGGTCGTACATGCGGAAGGCCAGGCCGACCACGGTCGCGACCGGCGCCAGCGTGATGTAGCGCTTGTCGAAGGTCAGCCGGATGCCCAGCGTCTCGACGCCATCGACCATCTGCTTGCAGACGATGCCGTAGTCGGTCAGCGAGGTCGCATCGGAACCGGCATACGGTCCGGTAAGGGCGAAACAGGGGATCTCCTCGCCCACCGCCAGGCGCGGCAGGTAGAAGTTCTTCTGCTCGTCGCTGCCGTAGTGCAGCAGCAGCTCGGCCGGACCCAGCGAGTTCGGCACGGCAACGGTCGAGGCAACCGTCGCGGACATCGTCGCCAGCTTCTGCAGCACCGCCGAATGCGCCAGCGCGGAGAACTGCAGGCCACCGTACTGCTTGGGAATGATCATGCCGAAGAACCTGTTCTTCTTGATGAAGTCCCAGACCTCCGGCGGAAGGTCGCCCAGCTCGTGGGTGATCTGCCAGTCGTCGATCATCGAACACAGCTGCTCGACCGGACCGTCAAGGAAGGCCTGCTCTTCCACGCTGAGCTCCGGCTTGGGCTGCTTGAGCAGCTCATGCCAGTCCGGCTTGCCGGAAAACAGCTCGCCCTCGAAGCCGACGGTGCCGGCCTCCAGCGCGGTCTGCTCGGTATCGGAGAGTTTCGGCGTGACCTTGGCGAAGATCTTCAGCAGCGGCGCGCTGATCTGGCGGCGACGGAAGGCGGGCATCAGCAGCGGCACGGCAATCACCGCCTCGATGATCAGCAGGATCACCGTGGTCAACGGCGCATGGGCAAGGACGCCGACCGCCAGGGTGGCGATACCGGTGGCGATCGCCCAGGTGCGCAGACTGGTTCGGTGGTAGGCACAGGCGCCGGTGGCGACCAGCGCGGCCAGCAGGGTCAGTAACACGGACATCTCGACACCCTCGTTGCAGGTTGCTGTTGCGGTTCAACCAGCCGCCATGCCCTTACGGGCATCGCGGCGATCCAGATTGCGGACGAACGTTGCGATCTCGCGCGTGAACGCGTCGTTCGCATCGCCCGCCAGCATGTGCGTGGCTGCCGGAAGCTCGGCATGGCGAGCGTGCGGCACCAGTTGCAGGAATTCCTCGACCGTGGCGCGCGACACCACGTCGCTGCGGCCACCGGACAGCAGCAGCAGCGGGACGTCGACCTTCGCGGCGGCGGCCAGCAGGCGTGGCTGGTAGCGCTCGCTGTCGCTGACCACGCCGGCCAGCAGCGCCGGATCCCAGTGCCATCGCAGGCGGCCGTCGTGGCCTGCGCGCAGCAGCGGTCGAAGCTGGTCCTCGGTCTTGCGCTCGCGCCGCTGCGGCATGTACTCGGCGATCGCTTCGGCCGCATGTGCGTAGTCCGCGAATCCATCCGGGTGCGCTTGCATGAAGGCGAGGATCCGCTCCACGCCGGCCGCTTCCCAGCGCGGCGTGATATCCACCAGCACCATCGCGCGGAACGGCGCAGGCCGCCGCTCGCCAGCGACCACCAGGCCGAGCAGACCGCCCATCGAGGCGCCGATCAGGATCGGCGCTTCCGGCTGCGCAGCGGCCACGATTGCCAGATCGGAGGCGAATTGCTCGATGTGGTACCCACCACCGGGCACGCGGTCGCTCTCGCCGTGGCCACGGCTGTCGAAGCTCACGCAACGGCACCCCTCTGCCGCCAATGCCGCGGCGCTTCCTGCCCAGGCGCCCCGGGTCTGGCCGAACCCGTGGGCGAACAGCAGCACCGGCCCGCCACCAGGGCCGCAAGTCTCCACCGCCAGCTCGAGGCCGTCGGGAGTCGTTAGGCGGGCAATGCGGGAATCGGCCTCAAACATACGCTCGAGTATGGATTTTGCCTGGGCCTGGCGTCAACCCGCGATGCAGCATCGGGCCGTCGCGCCGGGGCGAGCACCCTGCCAGCGGCGGACTTGGCGCGTCGCACATTGCAAAGAGGGGGGCGCGGGCTACCATACGCCGATGAATGCAAACGCCAAATCCGAACGGACCCGCCTCAGCGCCGAGGACTGGGAAGAAGCCGCGCTCCGGCTGATCGCCGAGCAGGGCGTCGGCGCCGTAGCTGTCGAGGCCCTCGCCCGGCAGCTGGGGGTGACCAAGGGCAGTTTCTACTGGCACTTCCGCACCCGCGAGGCGCTCGTGCAGGCCTCGCTCGAACGCTGGGAGCTGTATGGTGAACGCGAGATCATCAGCCAGATCGAGGCCATCCCGGACCCCCGCGTGCGGCTCCCCGAGCTGTTCCGCCGCGTCGCCCATGAGCTGCAGCCGCACCGCGTGTATGCCGCGCTGCTCAAGGCGCTGGATCACCCACAGGTGACCCCGGTGATGGCCCGTGTCTCCCAGCGACGCATGGAGTTTCTCAACACCGCCTACCGGGAGGCCGGTATGCCGCCCGCCGAGGCGCTCAATCGGGCCCGCCTGACCTATGCCGCCTACGTCGGTTTCCTGCAGCTCAATTTCACCCTGGGCCTTCCGCGGATCACCCATGAGGAGTTCGACGCCTACGTCGAGCACATGATCGCGACCCTGATCCCGGCCTGAGACCTGTTCCACCCCCGCAAAACGGCGCCCACGGGCGCCGTTTTTGCTGCACCCTTCCTTGCAATGCCAGTGCACGTAAACTAGCGTGCGCGCTTCTTTTTCTGGCAAGACCACGGTGAGGAGCACATGGCAAGCACGCTGCAGGCATTGGAAAGCTGGGTCAACGAGACGGCTGCGCGCACGCGCCCGGCGCGGATCCACTGGTGCGACGGTTCCGATGCCGAGTACGCCGCCCTGGTGCAGCAGATGCTGGCCAGCGGCGACCTGATCGAGCTGAACCAGGAAACCCATCCCGGCTGCTACCTGCACCGGTCGAACCCTTCCGACGTGGCCCGGGTGGAGCACCTCACCTACGTCTGCCCGCCGAACCGCGAGGACGCCGGCCCGAACAACCACTGGATGGACCCGGCCGAGGCGCACGCGAAGATGGATGCGCTGTTCGACGGCTGCATGGAAGGCCGCACCATGTACGTGATCCCCTATTGCATGGGCCCGATCGATTCGCCGCTGTCGCGCTGCGGGGTGGAGATCACCGATAGCCCGTATGTGGTGGCCAACATGCGCACGATGACCCGCATGGGTGCGGCCGCGCAGGCGCGCATCGAGCGCGAGGGCCACTTCGTGAAGGGACTGCACTCCACTGGCGAGCTGGACCCGGAGCGCCGCTTCATCATGCACTTCCCCGAGGAGCTGGCGATCCAGTCCTACGGCTCGGGTTACGGCGGCAACGCCCTGCTCGGCAAGAAGTGCCACGCCCTGCGCATCGCCAGCCACCAGGCGCGCCGCGAGGGCTGGCTGGCCGAGCACATGCTGATCGTCGGCATCGAGACCCCGGCCGGCGAGACCCACTACATCGCCGCCGCCTTCCCGTCGGCCTGCGGCAAGACCAACCTGGCCATGCTGATTCCGCCCGAGGGCTATCGCCAGGAGGAATGGAAGGTGTGGACGGTGGGTGACGACATCTGCTGGATGCGTCCTGGCGAGGATGGCCGTCTCTATGCGATCAACCCCGAGGCGGGCTTCTTCGGCGTAGCTCCCGGCACCAGCGCGAACAGCAATCCCAACGCACTGGCCAGCATTGCGCGGGACACCATCTTCACCAACGTGGCCGTCACCGCGGACAACCAGCCGTGGTGGGAAGGCTTGCCCGGCGAACCGGTCACCGACTGGCAGGGCCGCCCCTACGATCCGGCCAACGGCCCGGCCGCTCACCCCAATGCCCGCTTCACGGTGAGCGCGCGGCAATGCCCCACCTGGTCGGAGAAGGCCGAGGACGCGCAGGGCGTGCCGATCAGTGCGATCGTCTTCGGCGGTCGGCGGCCGTCGCTGCTGCCACTGGTGATGCAGGCGCGCGACTGGACCCACGGCGTGCTGATGGGCGCCGCGATGGGCTCGGAAACCACCGCCGCGGCCACCGGTGCGGTCGGCGTGCTGCGCCGCGACCCGATGGCAATGAAGCCGTTCTGCGGCTATCACTATGGGGACTACTTCGCACACTGGCTGTCGCTCGACCAGCCCACCGCGAAGCTGCCGGCGATCTTCCACGTCAACTGGTTCAGGAAGGGCGAAGATGGTCGTTTCCTCTGGCCGGGTTTCGGCGACAACCTGCGCGTGCTCGAGTGGATGATCGAGCGGGTCGCGGGGCGGGCTGACGGGCGGGAGACCCCGGTGGGGGTAGTGCCTTCGCCTGGCGAATTGCGCTTCGAAGGGCTCGACCTGTCGCGGCAGAGCCTGGAGGCATTGCTGGCAATCGACGAGGAAGGCTGGCGACAGGAGATGGAAGCGATCGGCGGCTACCTGCGGGAATTCGCTCCTCGGCTGCCCGAGGCGCTGCTGCGCGAGCAGGCCCGGATCGCCGCGGCACTGGCGCAGGCCTCCGAGGCACCCCGGCGCAGCGTCGCTTCGGCGTAGGCCTTGGTCCGTCCGGTCGCCACCGCGGCCGGACGGACGATTCAAACCCTTTGCCCGGGTGGCGCATCGAAGCTGGCAAGATGAGCACCGCCTGCCTCGCCACCGGATACCCGATGACGCCCGCGATGACCGCACCGGCCCCCGACACGGAGGATGTGCGCGCCGCCGCCAGCGGTGATCGCGTGGCTTTCCAACGCCTGTACCGCCGGCACGTCGATCGCGTGTACGGTGCGTTGCTTCGCCTGGCCGGCTACGACCATGCCCGCGCCGAAGACCTTACGCAGGATGCATTCGTCCGGGCCTGGCAGAAACTCGCCGAGTTCCGCCACGAGAGCGCCTTCGGCACCTGGCTGTATCGGCTGGCGGTGAACGTGGCGCTGATGGACATCCGCTCGCGCGGAGCCAACCCGGTGGGTTTCGTCGACGAGGATTCCCTGCCGGAGCAGGGCGACACACCGTTCTGTGCCGCCGAGCGGGATGAACTTGAGCGCGCGATCGGCAAGTTGCCGCCGCGTGCACGGGCAGTGCTGGTGCTGCATGACATCGAAGGCTGGAAACACGAGGACATCAGCCGGGACCTGGACATGGCCGTCGGAACCTCCAAGGCGCAGTTGCACCGTGCCCGCGCCCTGCTGCGCAAGCTTCTGGGAGAACCCGCATGAACGATTTCGAATGGCGCCGGCGAATGCGCGACCTGGGCCAACCGCAAGCGCCGGGCCGTGACCTCTGGGCCGGCATCGAGCAGGCGATCGACGCCGGTCGTCCGGCCACACCGAAAGGCCGGACTCCATTGCGGGCGACATGGTTCTTCGCTGCCGGGCTGGCAGCTGTGACCGTGCTCGCGATCGGCCTGGCACGGCTGCAGCCGGCGCTGCCCCCGACGACGCCGGACATCGCCGCCAGCAGCCGCTGGAAGCCCGAGGATCCGCGCCTGGCCGGTGCCGCGATCGAGCTGGGAGCTGCCCAGATCGAACTGCGTCAGGCCATCGCGCAGGCCCCAGATTCATCCGCGCTGCAGCGCCTGCTCGAACGTACCGAACAGCAACAGTCACGCCTGCGCCAGCTGGGCCACGACGCGGGCTGAAGCCCCGGAGCATCCCGATGAAGACATTCCGCTATCTGACCCTGCTTGCCGCACTCCATGCCGGAGCTGCATGGGCCGACACACCGCTGGATCTGACCCACGCAGCCACACCGAAGGTCCGCGTATCGATCAGCAACATCAAGGGCGAGGTCAACGTTACCGCGTGGGACCGGAACACCGTCCACGTCGGCGGCACGCTGGGCGACGGCGCGCGACCGCTGGAGATCACCGGGTCGGACGACGACCTCGAGATCAAGGTCCGCGCGCAGGGGCACTCCGGGCTGCTCAACTGGGGCAGCGACAACGCCATGGGGGCGAGCACGCTTGATGTGCAGGTTCCACGCGGCGCGTCGCTCGACGTGAGCGTGGTGAGCGCCCCCCTGAGCATCGACGGGATCGACGGCGGCACGATCGAGGTGAACTCGGTGAGCGGCCGCGTCCGCATCAATGCGCGAACCCCCAAGCTCAGCGTGGACAGCGTCAGCGGCAGCATCGAGCAGGCCGGTCACGCGGCGACCGCCGATCTGCAGACCGTCAGCGGCGACATCCTCGCCCCGGTCCTTGGCGCCGAGGCCCGGCTTGAAACGGTATCCGGCAAGGTCCAGGCGCACGGCGGCCCGTGGAAGAAAGTCACGCTCAGCACCGTTTCCGGCGACGTGGACGTTGCCGGCGACATGGCCGCGGACGGCAAGATGGACATCGACAGCATGAGCGGCGACGTCCAGGTGTCGTTGCCGCCCGGTGTGTCCACCTCGATCCACGCCAGCAGCTTCAGTGGCAACCTTCGCAGCGCTTTCGGCACGGCCAAGCGCAACGATCACGGACCGGGCAGCGAACTCGACGCCACGGCCGGCAGTGGCGATGGCCGCATCGTGATCGAGAGTTTCAGCGGCGACGTGCGGATCCGCGCGGACGAGCACTGAGACGGGCCCAGCCGGGCGCAAAAAAAATGCCGTCGCGACGCGACGGCATTTTCATGGGGTCCGCAGAACCGGATGCCGGAACTCAGAGATCCTGGTGGTACTGGACGTACGGCGTCCTGGACTGATCGGGTTCGGGACCGACCGGCGTGCTGGTCGAAGAGCCGGACGACCAGAGATTCTGCGCACCTACGCTCAGCTGCCCCTGCCAGGGAAGCTTCCAGGTCACGCCGAAGTCGATGCTGCTCCAGCGCCGATCCGGGCTGTAGGCACCGGGGATGCCAGCCGAAGGCTGCATCACGCGCCCCACCAGGCTGCCGCTGAGCGGGCCGCGGTCGATACCGAAGCTCAACGCCTTCTGGTCGAGCGTATCGATGCCCATCAGGTTGCCCGGGAGCAGATGGATGCGCCCCACGCTGGCACCGAGGTCGATACCGCTGCTGGCATCGAGCGCCACGCGGCCACGGGCATTCAGCTGGGTGCTGCTGCCGAACGAGGACAACCCGTTCACGCCCGGAAGCGCGCCCGGCAGCACGCGCGGCAGGCGCGCGGCACTGTTCACGGCGTCGGCACCCATGCTCAGACCGAGGCTGTAACGGCCGGCACTGTAGGTCGCGCCGACTTCGCTACCGAGCACCCGATAGGGGGCATTGACCCAGGAATGCTCGGTGACTCCGGCGTGGGCCTGCAAGGACGGGCTCAGCCGGTAGAGCACCCCGTTGGTAGCGACCGCGCCGGCATCCACCACGCTGAAAGCCAACGGGGCATCCGCAGCGGTGACACCGGCCGGCTGCCGCCCGCCCCCCAGCATGAGCACCCGGCCGTCGGCACCCCGCCACAGCGGCACCGCTACACCGGGAGACACCTCGGCCACCTGATCCGCCTGCCCGGACAGCAACTGACCGGCAAACTGGTCGTTCCCGGGCAACGCCTGCGCGGCCGCCGAAAGCGGCAGCAGCAGAAGCAGAAGCACAGCGAGGGCAAGCGGGCGGCGCATGACGGCAAAAAGCACACCAAGTTGAAGATGGCGATCAGTATATCCCTTTTTACGTTTTGCTAACAGCACCGAAAAGCCGCTGTGGCGCACAGAACGGCCGGGCTGACGCCAGCATCGGACCCCTACCCGAGCGAATGGTTTCCGGTGACGAAACGCGCCACGCCCGGCGACAAAGCAAGGCTGCCGAGCTATAAAGGCTGCCTGTAATTTTTCACGTCGAGTTCACCCTCCCTGATGAGCTTCGTGCCCACCCAGAGCGCGAGCGGATCTGGCCGGACCAGTTCCGGGCAGCTTGCGCTGCATGGAGCGGTCGAGCGGCTGTTCAGCGTGACCGACGCGGCTGGCGTCGTCGATGTCTGCGAGCGGCTGCTCGCCACTCTCGGATTTGCCGGACGCCTGCGCTGGCGGCTCCATGGCGACAGCTGGACGCCGGATCCGGGGGTGCGACAGATCGACCTGGCCGACGATCCGCAGGGGCTGCGCACGCTGATCCTCGAGTGTCCTGCCGCACCACTGCCGGTAACCCTGGAGGCCGAACTGGCCTGGTTGGGCCGGGTGGTGACTTCGCGGCTGCGGCAGCTGGCCGAGACCGCCAGGCTCTACGAGGCCATCTCCCGCCTGGCCATGGCCGAGCGCCTGCAGCGTGCGCTCTACGCAATCGCCGAGCAGGCCGGTTCGGACCATGCGATGCCGGACATGATGCGCGCCCTGCACGGCATCGTCGGCAGCCTGATGTACGCGGAGAATTTCTACATCGTGTTGTACGACGAAGCCTCCGAAAGCGTGCGCTTCCCGTACTACGTCGACACGATGGACAAGGACCCGCCCTCGCCGGGCGAGAGCGTGCCGCTCAAGGAGATGGAGTACAGCCTCACCTGGAACCTGCTCAAGGGCGGCCAGCCGATCATGGGATCGATCGACGAGGTGTCCAAACAGCTGTCCGGGCGGCTGGTGCCGATCGGCCCCAACTGCGAGCACTGGCTGGGCGTCCCCCTGCTGCGGGACGGTCGCGTGGTCGGCGGCATCGTGATGCAGAGCTACCGCGGCGACACCCGCTACACCCAGAACGACCGCGAGCTGCTCAGCTACGTGGCGCAGCACGTGCAGACCGCGCTGGAGCGCCGCGCCGCGCACGCCGAACTCGAGCGACGGGTAGCCGACCGCACCGCCGCCCTGCGCGAGGCCAACCGTGTGCTCCGCCAGCAGGTGCTGCAGCGCCAGCGCGGCGAGCGGCTGCAGGCGGCGCTGTTCCGCATTGCCGAAATGGCGAGCGCGCCGGAAAGTCTCGAAGGCTTCTATGCCGCCGTGCACCGGATCATCAGCGGCCTGCTCTACGCGCGCAATTTCTACATCGCGCTGCTGGACGAGGACGGCAAGCAGATCAGCTTCCCCTACTCGGTCGACGAGGTGGACGCGGTGCGCCCGCCGCGCTCGCACGGACGAGGCGCCACCGAATACGTGCTGCGCCACGGCAAGCCGCTGCTGGCCGATCCGGCCGAGATCGACCGGCTGGTGTCGATCGGCGAGATCAGCCAGTTCGGCGCCCGTTCGGTGTGCTGGCTGGGCGTGCCGCTGGTGTGGAACGACCGCGTCATGGGCGTGCTGGCGGTGCAGAGCTACACCCCGGAGCACACCTACACGGCGCGCGACCAGGAGCTGCTCACCTTCGTCAGCTACCACATCGCCAACGCGCTGCAGCGCAAGCACACCAACGAGTCGCTGAAGCAGGCCTATGCCAGCCTCGAGCGCCGCGTCGACGAGCGCACCCGCGCGCTGGCGCTGGCCAACCGCGACCTGCGCGAACAGATCGCCGAACGCGAGCGGGTCGAGCGCCGCCTCAAGTACGAGACGCTGCACGACTCGCTGACCGGCCTGCCCAACCGCACCCTGCTGCTGCAACGGCTCGACCACGCGCTCAGCCAGTACAAGGCCGATCCGCAGCGGCTGTTCGCGGTGCTGTTCATCGACCTGGACCGCTTCAAGGTGATCAACGACTCGGTGGGCCATCTGGTCGGCGACGACCTGCTGTTCCAGGTCGGTGGCCGCATCCGCGGCTGCCTGAAGACGCGCGACCTGGTGGCCCGCCTCGGCGGCGACGAGTTCGCGGTGCTGCTCGACGGCATTACCGAACCGGCCATGGCGCAGCAGATCGCCGAGCGCATCATCACCCAGCTGCAGGCCCCGTTCCGGCTGGGCATCAAGGAGATCTTCACCTCGGCCTCGATCGGCATCTCCCTGCCCGCGCCTCATTACCAGCAGCCCGAAGAGCTCCTGCGCGACGCCGATGCAGCGATGTACAGCGCCAAGGACGATGGCCGCCACCGCGCCGCGCTGTTCGACGACCGCCTGCGTTACGAAGCGCTATCCCTGCTCGAGATGGAGGGTGACCTGCGCCGCGGCCTCTCCCGCAACGAGTTCGAGCCCTACTACCAGCCGGTGGTGGCGATCGCCGATGGCAGCATCGTGGGCTTCGAGGCACTGTTGCGCTGGAACCATCCGGATCGCGGACTGCTGTCGCCCGGCGACTTCCTGATCGTCGCCGAGGAGAGCGGCTGCGCCGAGAACATCGACTGGCAGATCTTCGAGCAGGTGTTCGCACAGACGCTCGCGCTGACCCGCGGCGAGGGCTTCATCAGCATCAACGTCTCCGGCCGGCACTTCCGCCTGGCCGATCTGGACGAACGACTGCTGGCGGCGATGGAACGTCACGGCGTGCCGACCCACTGCATCCGCATCGAGGTCACCGAACGCGCGCTGCTGGAGAACCCACCGCAGGTCAAACGCATCCTGGAGAGCCTGCGCCAACAGGGCGTGCGGATCTCCCTGGATGACTTCGGCACCGGCTATTCGTCGCTGAGCTACCTGCACCAGTATCCGATCCAGACCCTGAAGATCGATCGCTCCTTCATTACCGAGCTGCCCCGCGACCTGGCCGAACTGGAGGAAAACCAGGGGCTTGCCGTGGTGCGCGGCATCCAGGTGCTGGCCGACTCGCTGAAGATGGAAGTGATCGCCGAGGGCATCGAGGAAGAACACCAGCGCGAAGCATTGCTACGCATCGGCACCCGCTATGCGCAAGGCTTCCTGTTTGCGCGCGCGCAGCCCGCCTCGCACTGGCTGGGGCCCGACGCGCCGGCCAGGCTCCTGCCGCCGGCGGACTGAGCGTCCGCGCTCGCCGTCTTACTGCGCCGTGGTCGACGGCTGGCTGCCGCCCGGGCTGCTCAGCAGATGTTCGGCGTCGATGCGATCGAAGGTATAGCGCTGGGCACAGAACTCGCAGATCACCTCGATCTCGCCGTCGCGCGCGGCAAGCGCCGCCTCCACTTCCTCGCGCCCCAGTGCGCGCAGCATGGCCGACACCCGCTCGCGGGTGCAGCTGCAGCCGAAGGCCAGCGGACGCGGCTCGAACAGGCGCACGTTTTCCTCGTGGTAGAGCCGGTACAGCAGTTGTTCGGGTGCCGTGGCCAGCATTTCGTCCGCACCCAGCGTGGCGGTGAGGTGCTCGATGCGCGACCACGCGTCCTCGTCCTGCACCGCATCGTGCCCGCCCTCGCCCGGCAGGCGCTGGAGCATCAGGCCAACGGCATGCTCGCCATCGGCGGCCAGTACGATGCGTGCCGGCAACTGCTCGGACTGCACGAAATAGGCTTCCAGGGAGCGGGCCAGATCGGGCTGATGCAGGTCCACCAGACCCTGGTAGCGTTGGCCGCGCTCGGCCGAGCCGATGGTGATCGCCATCACCGCGCCGGGCAGGTCTGCCAGCGCAAGCGGCTCCGGCACCGGATCGCTCCACCGCGCCAGGCCGCGCAGGCGGCCCTGGTCGGTGCACTCGCTGAACAGCAGGCGCAGGGCACCGGAACTCTTGAGCTCGATCGACAGCGCGCCGTCGAGCTTGATGTTGCCCGTCAGCAGCGCGCTGGCGGCCAGCGACTGACCCAGCAGTGCCCGCAGGGAGGCGGGATAGTCGGCCCGTCCGGCGACTTCGCGCCAGGCCGGCCCCAGTCGCACAAGCACGCCACGCACGCCGGCGCGCTCGAGCAGGAAGCGGTGCAGCACGTCTTCGACCAGAATCGTTTCCACGGGAAGCCTCGTCATTCGTTGAACCCGGCAATATGGGGCTGGCGAGCGCCGCCTCAACGGCCGCTCCACAGGCGCCCCTTATACTCGACGCTTTCGCGCCAAGCTGCTGTCCATGCCTACACGAACCGCACTACGCCGCCTGCTGCGCTGGCTTGGCCTGCTCGCCCTGGCCTGGGTGGCCCTCAGCTGGCTGTTCGTGCTGGTGCTGCGCTTCGTTCCGCCGTGGACCTCGGCGGTGATGATGGAAAGGCAGGTCAGCACCTGGGTGCACGGCGAGAAGGATTTCCACCTACGTCACCGCTGGGTGCCCTGGAGCCAGGTCTCTTCGTGGGTGCCGCTGGCGATGGTCGCCGGCGAGGATCAGAAGTTCCCGTTCCACCACGGCTTCGACTTCGACCAGATCCAGGACGCGATCGACGCCGCCGATGACGGCCGGCGCCTGCGCGGCGCCAGCACGATCAGCCAGCAGACGGCCAAGAACCTGTTCCTGTGGAATGGAAGGAGCTTCGTGCGCAAGGGCCTGGAGGCCTACTTCACCGTGCTGCTCGAGGCCACCTGGCCGAAGCGCCGCATCCTCGAGGTGTACATGAACATCGCCGAGCTCGGGGACGGCATCTACGGCGTGGGAGCGGCCAGCGACACCTACTTCCACGTGCCGCCCGCGCACCTCGGTCCGGAACAGGCCGCACGCCTCGCCGCGGTACTGCCCAGCCCGCGCCGGTTCCACGTCGACCGTCCGAGTGCCTATGTGCAGCGCCGGGTGGACTGGATCGAAAAGCAAATGGAAAGACTGGGCGGGCCAGGATACCTGGACAGCGAACGCCCGCCCGCCAATACCGGCCGGCACTGACCTCCTCTATTGGCCAGCGGCGGGCCAGTGCATAGCATGCCGTGTCGACCCGAGCTGCCTTTCCCATGACCGAACTGACCATCGTCGTCCCCGCCTACAACGAATCGAGCGTGCTCGACGCGTTTCATGCCCGCGCGCTGGCCGTGCTGGATGGCCTCGAGCTCGAGGGGCGGCTTCTTTACGTCGATGACGGCAGCCGCGACAACACTTGGGAATTGATCCGAGGCTACTGCGCGGACCCGCGCGTGACCGGATTGTGCCTGTCGCGCAACTTCGGCAAGGAGGCGGCGCTCACCGCCGGACTCGACGCGGTCACCGAAGGCGCCGCCGTGGTCATCGACGCCGACCTGCAGGATCCGCCCGAACTGATCCCCGCGTTGATCGAGCAATGGCAGGCCGGCTACGACGTGGTCTACGCCACGCGCAGCGCCCGCGCCGGCGAGAGCCGCCTCAAGCGCTTCACCGCGGCGGCCTTCTACCGGACCATGGAGCGCCTTTCCAACACGCCGCTGCCCCGCGACACGGGCGATTTCCGCCTGCTCTCGCGCCGCGCGCTGGACGCACTGGGCACGTTGCGCGAGCGGCAGCGCTTCATGAAAGGCCTGTTCGCCTGGATCGGCTTCCGCCAGACCGCCATCCGCTACCAGCGCGACCCGCGCTTCGCCGGCGACACCAAATGGAACTACTGGCGACTGACCCAGCTGGCGATCGAGGGCATCACCTCGTTTTCCAGCGCTCCGTTGCGCCTGGCCACCTGGATCGGCGTGGCCGCGGCAGCGGTCTCCTTCGTCTACGGCACGTGGGTATTCACCAAGGCGCTGATCTGGGGCGACCCGGTGCGCGGCTACCCCACGCTGATGGTAGTGATCCTGTTCCTCGGCGGCGTGCAGCTGCTGGCGCTGGGCGTGATCGGCGAGTACCTGGGCCGCAACTACACCGAGACCAAGCAGCGCCCGCTGTACTTCGTGCAGGAGCGCGTCGACGGCGACCGCTGAGGCGATTCACGACGCCACCACACCGCAGGGCTTCGGCGGCGCTAGACTCGGCACAGATCCAAGCCCGGGAGGCGACCATGAACCAGGTCAAGCATCTGCTGGAGATCAAGGGTCACGCGGTGCACGCCGTGGCGCCGGAGACACCGGTGCTGGAGGCGATCCGGATGATGGCCGAGCGCCGCGTCGGCGCCCTGCTGGTGATGCACGGCGAGCGGCTGGAAGGGATCGTTTCCGAACGTGACTACGCACGCAAGGTGATCCTGCAGGGGCGCGCCTCGGCGTCCACCCCGGTGTCCGAGATCATGAGCGCACAACCGATCACGGTGACCCCGGAGACCGAGGTGCTCGAATGCATGCGCCTGTGCACGCACAGCCGGATCCGGCACCTGCCAGTAATCGAAGACGGCCGCGTGGCCGGCGTGATCTCGATCGGTGACCTGGTCAAGGCGGTGATCGACGAGCAGGCCGAGCAGATCGAACAACTGCAGCGCTACATCACCGGGTGAGCCCGCAATGGGAGCGCGCGGCCTACCCCGCCGCGGTCCCCTCGGCACTCGGCCCGGCCGGCTCATCGGGCGCCAGATCGGCCGACCAGCCGGCCCGGGTGGCTACCCAGGTGGCCATCGAGGCCACACCCGCGCCGAGCAGCGCCAGGCCACCGACGCCGAGGCCGAGCATGCGCAGGCCACTGACCGCACTGGTGACCACCACATCGCCGAATCGCCAGACGGCCGTCTCGACGAAGTTCTTGCCCTTGTAACGGGTTTCGCGGGATACCCGCGTGTAGAGCGCATCGGTGGCCGGCTTGGTCATGCCGTAGGCAAAGCCGCGCGTGATCACCATCGTCAACGCCAACAGCGACACACTCGAGCCGAACACGATGACACTGCCGTCGGAACCGGCCAGCGCCAGAACGACCAGCAGCAGCACGTTCACCACCGATGGCACCACCAGCCCCCAGCCGGGACCGAGGCGGATCAGCAGCCATCGCGTGGCGCTCAGTTGCAGCACTGCCCCCAGCGTGTTGGTGGCAAGGTCCAGGTTGTTGTAGAACGCCGTGCGCGCCACCACGCCGGTGAAATGCGCCTTGGCGTAGTCGGCCACCAGTGCATAAGCCAGGGTGCCGATGCCATCGCCGAACAGCATCAACAGCGCCATGTAGCGCATGAACGGCTGGGCCCACACTGCGCGCAGGCCCGCCCACAGCGAGCCGCCGATCACCTGGTCACCGCGACTTTGCCGCTCCCTCCCGTCCCTGGCCGACAACAGCAGAAGCAGTCCGAGCGACGCACCCAACGCCAGCGCCGACACCAGCAGCAGCGGCGGCACACCGATGAGCTGCAGCAGCAGCTTGGTCAGCAGCGGACCGAAGACGGCACCGGCCATGCCACCCAGTGCGATCAGCGAAAACGCCTTGCGCGCCTCGACGCTGGAGAAGATGTCGGCCATGAAACTCCAGAACAGCGACACCACGAAGAGGTTGAACACGCTGACCCACACAAAAAACACCACGCCCAGGTTGCGCGCGCCGAGGCGATCCTGCGCCAGGAAGGCCGGCACGAAGGCCAGCAGGCACAGGATGAAGAAACTGTAGCTCCAGGACAGCAAGGGGCGCCTCGGGAAGTGCGCCACCAGAAGGCCGAATACCGGCGTCAGCGCCAGCATGACCACGAACACCGCACCGTAGAAAAGCGGCAGCGACTGCGAACCCACGGCACCGCCGAGCTGGTTCATCACCGGCCGGATGATGTAGTACGACGTCATCAGGAAAAAGAAGGCCAGTGCAGACAGGGCCGAGGCGGTACCCAGCCTGGCAGCGTGATTGGGAGATGCGCTCAAGGGGTGTTCCAGCGTGGGTCCGGCAAAGACTAGCATGGGGTCATCAGCTCCCTGCGGGGGCACGGGGGAACGGGAATGGCTTACGACTACGTCATCGTGGGAGCCGGCTCGGCCGGCTGCGTGCTGGCCCACCGCCTGAGTGCGGATCCGAACACACGGGTACTGCTGCTGGAGGCCGGACCGCGCGACTGGAACCCGCTGATCCACATGCCGGCGGGCCTGGCGCGGCTGGTCAAGGTGCGCAGCGTGAACTGGGACTACCACACCGAGCCCGAGCCGCAGCTGCTCGGCCGGCGCCTGTGGTGGCCGCGCGGCAAGACCCTGGGCGGCTCCAGCTCGATCAACGCGATGTGCTACATCCGCGGCGTGCCCGGCGACTACGACCGCTGGGCCGAGGCGACGGACGATCCGCGCTGGAGCTGGGACCAGGTGCTGCCCTGGTTCAGGCTGAGCGAGGACAACACGCGCGGCGCAGACGCCCGCCACGGCACCGGCGGGCCGCTCGGCGTGTCGGACCTGCGCCACCACAACGTGCTCTCGGACGCCCTGCTGGAGGCCGCGGGACAGGCCGGCCATCCGCGCAACGACGACTTCAACGGCGAGCGCCAGGACGGCTTCGGCCTGTACCAGGTCACCCAGCGCAACGGCGCACGCTGCTCCACCGCGGCCGGGTTCCTGCGCCCGGTGCGCGACCGCACCAATCTGGAGGTACGCACGGGAGTGCTGGTCGAGCGCGTGCTCATCGAGGGCGACCGCGCGGTCGGCGTGCAGCTGCGCAACGGCAGCGGCTCGCAGCGCATCGATGCCGGCCAGGTACTGCTCGCGGCCGGTGCGATCAATTCGCCACATCTGCTGATGCTGTCGGGCATCGGCCCGGCCGACCACCTGCGCGGGCACGGTATTCCCGTCGTGCTCGACCGGCCGGAGGTTGGCGGCAACCTGCAGGATCACCTGGACATCTGCACCCTGGTGGGCAGTACCCGCCCGGTCACCTACGACCATCTGAACGAAGTCGCCGCCGGACTGCGCTACCTGATCGCCCGGCAGGGCCCGGGCACGTCGAACATCGCCGAGGCCGGCGGCTTCCTGCGCAGCCGGCTGGCCGCCGACGAGCGCTGCGACCTGCAGTTCCACTTCGTACCTGCCCTGCTCGACGACCACGGCCGGCACCGCCTGCCCGGCGACGGCTACACCCTGCACGCCTGCTACCTGCATCCGCGCAGCCGCGGCCGGCTGCGCCTGCGCTCGGCCGATCCCGCGCGCCCGGTGGCGATCCACGCCAACTACCTGGGCGACGGCGAGGGCCACGACCTGGCACGGATGATCGAGGCGGCGAAGCTGTCACGCGACATCCTCGCCCAGGCCGCCTTCGATCCCTACCGGGGCGAACCGGTGTTCCCGGAGACGGCGCTGGAAAGCGACGCCGAGTTCGAGGCTTTCATCCGCCGCAAGGCCGAATCGGTCTACCACCCGGTCGGCAGCTGCCGGATGGGCCGGGATGCCGGCGCCGTGGTCGACAGCGAATTGCGCCTGCGCGGCATCGACGGACTGCGCGTGGTCGACGCCTCGGTGATGCCGGAACTGCCCACGGGCAACACCAACGCACCGACGATCATGATCGCCGAGCGAGCCAGCGCGCTGCTGCTCGGCATGGAGCACTGAAGCCGGCGGTGACACTCCCGCCTGGAGGCTGACTCCCGCCTGTTCGTGCACCCCGGGTTTCGTTGTGGCCGGGCGCGAACTCGCCGACAATCCGGCGATCAGAAGCATGACCGGCGCCTGCCGGAAGCCCCCCGTTCTTCCCACCTCCGGCAGCACTGCCGGGCACATCCTCGAGCCGCATGCCGTTCCGTCCCCTGACCCTCGCCCTCGCCAGCGCGCTGGCCCTCTCCGTCGCTACGCCCGCCGTCGCTGCCCCACCTCGACAGGATCCGGCCACCCGGGTGGTCAGCAACGTGCCGTCCGCCCAGATACCGCCAGCGCGGGTCAAGGCCGCCCTCGGCGACTACCGGCACTGGCTGGACGAACTGGGCCGGCGCCATTCGGTGGCGGGCCTGGCGACCGCGGTGGTGGTCAATGACAAGGTGGCCTTCGAATACACCATGGGCTACGCCGATGCCTCCACCAAGGCGCCGGTGCAGCCGAACACGGTGTTCCGCCTCGCCTCGCTGTCCAAGGCCTTCGCCACCGGGCTCACCGCGCTGCTGGTACGCGACGGCAAGCTGAGCTGGGACACCAGGCTGATTGACGTACTACCGTTCTTCAAGCTCAAGGACATGCAGGCGGCCGAGCAGGTCACGGTCGGCGACATCCTTGGCCAGCGTGCCGGCCTGCCGCGCAACACCTACGACAACATGCTCGAGGACGATGTCCCCTACGAAGAGCTGGTGCGCAAGCTCGACGAAGTGGACATGGCCTGTGGCCCGGGCCAGTGCTACGGCTACCAGAACGTCGCCTTCAGCCTGATCGGCGACGTGATCTACACCGAGACAGGGGACTTCTTCTATCGCCTCGTGGACAAGCGGATCTTCTACCCGCTCGGCATGAAGACAGCGAGCTACGGGCGCGCCGCGCTGGAGGCCAGCCCGAGCTGGGCGCGCCCCCATCGACCCGCCGGTCACGGCGAGTGGCGCCCGTTCGAGCCGAAGGAGGCCTACTACCGCGTCGCGCCTGCTGCCGGCGTGAACGCCAGCCTGCGCGACATGGAGAAATGGCTGATCGCCCAGATGGGGGGCCGGCCCGATGTGCTGCCCGCGGACCTGCTGGAGGTGCTGCATGCCCCCGGCGTAGCGACGCCCGTGGAAATGCACTCCACGCCATGGCGCCGCGCACGCATCACCCAGGCGCACTACGCGCTGGGCTGGCGCGTGTTCACCTATGGCGGCGAGACGCTGATCTTCCACGCCGGCGCGGTGCAGGGCTATCGCACCATGATCGGCTTCTTTCCCAAGTATCACGTGGGCATCGTGACCATGTGGAACTCGGCCGGGGCAGCGCCCTCCGGACTGATGCCGATGATGTTCGATCGCCTGCTTGGCCTGCCGCACGTGGACTGGGCGGGACTGGAGAGTCCACCGCCACCGCAGAAGCCGGAACGGAAACACGGCCCCCGACGGCACCATCGTCGCTGATGGCGATCGCTGGGTCGGCCACCAAGGTCGATGTCCCCACCCCCGGATGAAGAAACGGCCAGCAGTCGCCTGCTGGCCGTTTCCGTTCAACCCTCGTGACGCGTCAGAGCTTGAAGTTGATGCGGTTGGTGACCGTGCTGTCGACCGGCTCGCCATTACGGGTCGCCGGCTTGAACTCCCAGCGGTCCACCGCATCGATTGCCGCGCGCTCGAAGACATGCCGCGGCTGCGCCTCGACGACCTTGATGTCCGCAGTGTGCCCGTCGGGCTTGACCGTGAAGGAGAGCACTACGAAACCTTCGGTACGCGAACGCTGCGCCTGGGTCGGATAGCGCGGCTGCACGCTGCGGATGAGTACCGCCGGCGTCAAGGTCGGCTGTACCGGTGCAACCTGCGCGGTCTGGTCCGGCGTGCTGGCGGGCTTCTGCGCGGTCGCCGGCCCTGCCGGCCTGGCGGTCGCCGTCGCCGTCGCCACCTGCGCCGCCTGCTCTTCCGCCGCCTTGTCGGCGGCCGCCTTTTCTTCGGCCGCCTTCTGCGCGGCAAGCTGCTGCTGGCGCGCCTGGTCGGCAGCATCCTGCTGGGCCTTGTCGACCACCTTGCGCTGGGCATCCAGCTTCGAGCGCAGGATCGTCAGCGTGTAGTTGGCCGGATCGGCCTTCGCGAGCAGGTCGATCTCGCGCTGAGCCTCGCTGAAGTTGCCGGCATTGATCTGCTGCTCGGCGGCGCTCGCCGCGAACGGGAAGGTCTCGCGCAGCGCGTCGGTCGCCACCGGATTGCCCGGCTCGCGCTCCAGTGCCTTGAGGTAGAACTCGAAGGCGTTGTTGCCGGCCGGCGCAAGATAGCGCTGGTCGTTCATCGCCTTGCGGGCCTCGGACAGCAGCTGGTCGGTGCCCATCGCCTCCACGTTGGCCGGCGGCGGTGCCTGCACCGTATTGGTGGTAACCGGGCTGGACGGATGGCCGCCGGCATCGGACAACAGCATCTCCTCGTGCGGCTGGATCACCAGGAACCAGGAGGCAACGGCCAGGACGACGATGATGGCCAGGGCGGCCAGTGTGACGGGCCGTACGGCCCCGCGCGCACGACGACGCGCCTCGAGTTTGATTCGGGTATCCATGATCTCTCGCTGAGTGGCATCAGATACCCGCGCTTTTTCCCCCCGTAAATCCAGGAGCGACGACCTGCCCCCAGGTGCGGCGCGGCGCGGATGAGCGAAAGGTAACCGCATTGCGGAGTCACGGCAAACGGGCGCAGCACCCGCCGCGGCAAAAGGCCCGGAACGGCTTTTCCCGACCCCAGAACGAAGCATCCCGGCGCATGGCCGGGACGAATCGCTTTCGAAGGGCTTCCCCGCGCTGGGCACCGCGGGGAAACAAATTCGAACGGACTTTCTAGTTATGTAGCGACTTACTTCTTGGCCTTGGCCGTCTTGGTGGCCTTGGCCACCTTGGCCGGAGCGGCCTTCTTGGCAGCGACCTTCTTCGGCGCAGCCTTCTTCGCGGCAACCTTCTTCACCGCGGTCTTCTTGGCGGCGGTCTTCTTGGCGGCGGCCGGCTTCTTGGCGGCAGCCTTCTTCGGAGCCGCCTTCTTGGCGGCGACCTTCTTCACGGCAGCCTTCTTGGCGGCCGGCTTCTTCGCCACCGGCTTCTTGGCGGCGACTTTCTTCACGGTGGACTTCTTGGCGGCCTTCTTGGCGGCCGGTTTCTTTGCAGCGGTTTTCTTGGCAGTGGCCATGGTTCGTCTCAGCTCCTCATCAGTTGGCAGTGGTTGCCCAGTAAAAGCGTGAAGGAACGCCTCGACCAGCAAATCGCTGTTGGTGGCGTGCCGAAGATTGTTCACCTGGCGGTGGGTGCGAAGGTCGGACAGAAGACGCAGCACGTGAAGTGGAATCGAGACGGTGATCTTGCGTACCGCACCGGCCTTCTCGCCGTGCTCGACATAGGGTTGTACGTACTTCACTGCCGACATAGCACCTGTTCCCCAGAATCTGGTGCGAAAGCTATTCCCGAAGATTTCAACTGTCAATTGATTTTGAACGGTCGGAAATGCCCCCCAGCCCCCCTTCCCGGTCGCCCAAAAGCCCCGCCACACAAGGCCTTGCGGAAAAATGCGACGCTCCAATAAAGACGTATAGACGTCCATATAAAATTCGATGAAATTCGGCGAAATACGCCGAAAGCCGCGCCGTATAAAGGTTTGCGCTCATATCCGTAAGTGGATTCAAGACGGAACCCGGCTTCGCACGCACTGCATATTTTCTCCCGACAGCCTCCCCGGGTGCCCGAGGGAAATGGATGAATGGGAGACGACCGACATCTCGTTCGCCGGAAAAAAATTTTTCCGGGCACGACGCCACCAGCGTCCAGACACGACGACGGCCGCTCGCGCGGCCGTCGTGGAAACGAAGATGGAAACGTTCGTCAGTGGTCTTCGTTCTCGAGCTGCTCGGCATAGGCGTCCGCAGAGAGCAGCTCGTCGAGTTCGGCACGATCACTCGGACGCACGACGAACAGCCAGCCATCGCCGAACGCATCTTCGTTGATCACTTCGGGCTTGTCGGCAAGCGCCTCGTTGACCTCGACGATCTCGCCGGACACCGGCGAATAGATGTCCGAAGCGGCCTTCACCGATTCGACCACCGCCACGCCATTGCCCGCCTGCACGCTGGCACCGACCTCGGGCAGCTCGACGTAAACCAGGTCGCCCAGCGCTGCCTGCGCATGGTCGGAAATGCCCACGCGAACCAGGCCGTCGTCCTCGACGCGGGCCCATTCGTGGGACTTGAGGAATTTCAGATCGCCGGGAATCTCGCTCATGATCGGGTCCAGTCGTTGGAGTGGGAGGAAGGTGGACGCGGCGATTCTAGCGCGCGCGCCCGATGCCGCCGAGTCGCCCCGACGGCAGGGAGTCAGATGCCCTCGCAGGGCTTGCCGTCGCGCACGAACGGATACTTCACCAGACGCACCGGCAGCTCGCGGCCACGGATGTCCACGCGGATGTCGCCCGGCTCACCGGCCGGGATGCGCGCAAAGGCGATCGCCTTTTCCAGCGTCGGCGAAAAGCTGCCCGAGAGGATCTCGCCCTCGCCCTGCGCGGTGAGCACCTTCTGGCCGTGGCGCAGCACGCCCTTGTCGTCCAGCACCAGACCGACCATCACGTGCTTCACGCCTTCGGCCTTCTGCGCCTCGAGCGCGGTGCGGCCGATGAAGTCGCGACCCTCGTCGAGGGCGATGGTCCAGCCGAGGTTGGCTTCCCACGGCGAGACGTCCTCGTCCATGTCCTGGCCATACAGATTCATGCCCGCCTCCAGCCGCAGGGTGTCGCGCGCACCCAGGCCGCAAGGCTTCACGCCGGCGTCGACCAGCGCCTGCCACAGCGCCACGGCGTGCTCTTCCGGCACGATGATCTCGAAGCCGTCTTCGCCGGTGTACCCGGTACGCGCGACGAACAGCGGCATGCCGTGCGGACCCGGCGCCGCGGCGGCCGCGAACTTGCCCAGCTTCTCGATACGCGGACGGTCGCCCTCGGCGAGCAGGCCGATGACCTTGCCGCGGGCGTTCGGCCCCTGCACCGCGATCATCGCGAATTCGGGGCGTTCCTTCACGGCCACGTCGAACGCCTGAGCCTGCGCCTCGATCCAGGCCAGATCCTTGGCACGGGTGGCCGCGTTGACCACCAGCCGGTAGTGCGCATCGTCGAAGAAGTAGACGATGAGGTCGTCGATCACCCCGCCGCGCTCGTTGAGCATGCACGAGTACAGCGCCTTGCCGGCGACCTTCAGCTTGTCCACGCTGTTGGCCAGCAGGCGCCGGAGGAACTCACGCGTGCGCGGGCCGTGCAGGTCGATCACCGTCATGTGCGAGACGTCGAACATGCCGGCGTCGCCGCGTACGGCGTGATGCTCCTCGATCTGCGAGCCGTAGTTGATCGGCATGTCCCAGCCGCCGAAATCGACCATGCGGGCGCCGAGCGCACGATGGGTGTCATTGAGT
>NZ_AMSF01000022.1 GCF_000334915.1 Dyella ginsengisoli LA-4
GGGAAAGAGGCACCCGCGCAGCGCGGGTACCTCTCACTCCTCACTTCTCTCCGCTCACTTCTCGCTCAATCACTTCACAGGGAAGAGGAGTGAGAGGAGGAGCCACGCTCCCACGGTGTGCGCTTCTTGTCTGCGCCGGGGGGGCGGTTGGCTGCGTCGAACGAATCATTGGACGGTCGTAGCGACGGTCGAAGCGCAGGGGTTGGGGAAAGAGGCACCCGCGCAGCGCGGGTACCTCTCACTCCTCACTTCTCTCCGCTCACTTCTCGCTCAATCACTTCAC
>NZ_AMSF01000023.1 GCF_000334915.1 Dyella ginsengisoli LA-4
CGTCCTGCGGTAGACAGGGGCACCGGCCGCGCCCTGCAGGCTTGCCGCTACCTCCTGCCGCGATACAGACCAGGCGCGCCTATTCGGCACCCCTGCCCTAACGCGGTGTGTGTGCACATCTACCGGGCTTCGGTCGCTTCCCGCTCCCCTGCGCCCCACCACCAGACGCCGGCCGCTGGCCAGCGCCTGGCGGCGGCTCCCGCACGCTCCAGGGCTCGGCTGCCAGTGCAAGGGCCGGG
>NZ_AMSF01000024.1 GCF_000334915.1 Dyella ginsengisoli LA-4
CACCCGCCGCCTATGCCAAGCAGTTAAAGTGACCCCGGACTCCAAACCGTCCCGCTACTCAAAGCGGGGGGACGTCGCTAGTAGAGCTAAGTCCGCTCACTTCTAAACGTGAGACACCAGCGATCTTCGCAGCAGAAGCGTTTAACGAACTTACCGCGGATCCGGTATCAATAAGCATCATCAACCTTTTTCCGTTGACATAAATGTAAGCAGAGGGATAGTTTAAAATTGCGTGGCTGGGCTTGAAGTCATTGGTATATGATTTTGCCGATCCGTCCCCAAAGAGTTGTACAGATTTTATGGTTTGTTTATATTCAAAATGAGGCTTTCGCATAGCGAGTCTCTGCAGGGCTATGCTATCTTGGATTACGGGGCTATTAGCTTCTGTGCCCGCGTTTTTGCCCCAAAGCTTCTGCCACGTCCCATCTGCATAGCCACGCTTTGTGGCCTTGGCGAGTGACCGGAGGGTGGACCAGTAACCATAGTAGCCATATAAGTTAATTGCGTTGGCGCTAATAATCCTGGCGCAGGTGTACGCTGCAAAGCTTTCGTTGTCTTTGGATTCAGATATGCAACGAGCTGCTTCCTGACTCGAAGAAGCCAAATTCCATTCAATTCGAAATGCTGTCGCCCGTAAAAGGTGAGAAATATTTGATGGGCACTCATTAACTGGGCAGCGCGGCAGCTCACCCACGTCCCCCCTTTTTAGAGCGAGGATCAGCTCATTGTACTGAGCTTGAGTGAGATCACGAGTTTTCGTTTCGACCCCGAATGCCGGCAGCGAAGTGACGCAAACGGTCATAAGGAAAACTAGAATAATTTTCATGGATTTCGCTCTCGGCCTAATGCGAACGCCGCTGCCTTGATGTGCGGCTGCGAAATTTTTTCTCGGCAAGGAGTTCCTTATTTACTACTGGATACTTGACGAGTTTTTTGCCGGTCCATCAGCGTGAGAGCACGAGCCAGTATGGCCATACGTGGTCTTGCTCGAGCTCCCATTGGCGCTAGGTCGACTGATTTCCCTGGTGTGGCGCAGAAAGGTCCGGCCGACATCGCGATAAGTTTTTTTTTGAGACAATGAAGTAGGATTCATTCGATATTTAGTGCGTAGTCGCTATGTGTGCACAACCTTTTGAAGCAGTCGCTGCTTCAGCCTGTCGATGCAGAAACGGCAGCCTCGGGGCTGCCGTTTTCGTGTCCGGCGCGCTACGCCCGGATCCACCGCCACAGCTCGCCCCAGCTTGGCTTCTTGCCGTACATCAGAATGCCGGTGCGGTAGATGCGCCCGGCCAGCCACACGCAGGCCAGCAGACCCAGCACCATCAGGCCCAGTGACAGCGCCAGTTGCGTGGGTGGCACGGCGGTCATCGACCAGCGGACGGGCATGGTGAACGGAGCGAAGAACGGGATGAAGGACATGGTGGTACCCAGCATGCCCGAGGGGTTGTTGATCAGCCCGAACATCGACATGAAGCCGACCACGATGCTCATGGTGACGAAGACGGCGTACTGCTGTGCCTCCTGGATGGTGTTGCACATCGCGCCGATCGCTGCGTACAGCGAACCGTAGATCAGGAAGCCCAGCGTGAAGTAGAGCAGGAACACCGCCAGCAACGATGGCGGCATGCTGGGAATGGCGAAATTTCCTGCGGCAGCGCCGATGCCGAATGCACCGGCCAGATGCGGGCCCTGGCTGCCGAGCACGAGGGCCGTGCCCACCCATATCGCCATTTGGGTCAGGCCGGCCAGTCCCACGCCCAGCACCTTGCCCATCAGCATCTGGAACGGCGTGAGCGAAGAGGTGAGCACCTCCATGATTCGGGAATTCTTTTCCTCGATGACGGAGGTCAGGGTGCGGCTGCCGTAGGACAGTATGGCGATATAGAGGATGAAGCCCATCGCGTAGGCGAGCACGAACGATGCCTTGCCGCTCTGTCCGGTGAGCTTGCCGTCGGTGACCTTGGCGGTGTCCACGTCCGCGGGCGCCATCGCCTTGGCGACCAGCGCCTGGTCGACGCCGGCATGCGCCAGTCGCACGCCGGCGAGCGCCTTGGAGATTTCGCGTTGCAGCCGGCCCATGCCGTTGGGCGAACTGACGTCGTCGCCGTAGTAGTGCAGCTTGCCGCTGGCCAGCGTGTCGGCGTCGAGAACCAGTACGCCGTTCCAGCCATCCGGCTGCGTGTCCCGTGCGAAGCCGGCCTTGGCGATCAGGCCGCTTCGCACCTGGTCGAGGTGTTCGGTATCGGTGGTGAACAGGGTCAGTTCGTAGCGTGGCCTGACCTGTGCGCTGTCGCCGAAGGTGGCGGTCCCGAGCGCGGTCATGACCGGTTGGCCCAGCCCGGCGCCGGAGGCATCCACCACCGCCACGCGGCTGGTGTGGTCGCCGCCGCGCATCAACAGTGCCGGCAGTACCGCCATCGCCACCATGAACACCGGCAACAGCAACGTGGAGATCAGGAAGGCCCGCGTACGCACGCGCTCCACGTACTCGCGGCGGATCACGGCAAAGGTCTTGTTCATGCGGCGGCTCCGGTGGCAACCGGCAGGGGGGCGGCGTCGGGATCGGAGTTGACCTTGGCCACGAAGATGGCGTGCAGCGAGGGCTCCACCACTTCAAAGCGGCGCAGGCCCACGCCGGCGTTGACCAGTGCGGCGAGCAGCTGCTCGGGCTGTGCGCCTTCAGCCATCTTCAGTTCGGCACTGGCGCCGTAGTCGTCCATCCGTGCGATCAGCCGGGGATCGGCGAGTACCGCGTCGGCGAGCGGTCGATTGCCGGAAAACCCCAGTGCGACGTGACGTCCGCCGAAGTCGGCCTTCACCTGCGCCACGGTCCCGTTCGCCACCAGCTTGCCGCGGGCGATGATCGCCACGCGATCGCACATGCGTTCGGCCTGTTCCATGACGTGGGTGGAAAGCAGCACGGTGCGGCCGGCCGCAGCGATCTCCACCACGATGTCCTTCATGACCTGGGCGTTGATCGGGTCGAGGCCGGAGAACGGCTCATCGAGAATCACCAGTTCCGGTTCGTGCAGCAGCGCGCCGGCAAACTGAACCTTCTGCTGCATGCCCTTGGAGAGGTCCTCCACCTTCTTCTGCGCCCAGTTGGCGATTTCCAGGCGTTCCAGCCAGACCAGTGCGCGACGCCGCGCCTCGGTGCGCGAAATCCCCTTCACTTCACCCAGGAACACCAGGTGATCCAGCACCTTCATCTTCTTGTAGAGACCGCGCTCTTCGGGGAGGTAACCGATGCGTGAGGAGAGGTTGCGGCCGCTGCCGCTGGCACCGAACAGGGCGATGCGTCCCTCGTCGGGTTGCAGGATGCCCATGATGAGACGGATGGTGGTGGACTTGCCGGCGCCGTTGGGGCCGAGCAGGCCATAGATGCCACCGGACGGTACCTGCAACGACAGATTGCTCACGGCCGTATGGCCGGCGAACCGCTTGGTTACCGATTCAACGCTGATGCTGGACACGCGCACTGCTCCCTGTTCGCCGGTCTCCCCGACCTTCCGCAGATCAAGCTAGCACGGTGCAAATGGCGTCCCGAAGTGTCGTTTGTCACCTGTCTTCATCGCGGCTAGGAGCGCGCCAGGACGAGAGCGTGGAACGGGTCGGCCGACCGTGTCGGCGCAAGCATGCGCAGACCATCCCGCCAACTTCCGCTCCGGATCCGCTCGCCGCGCATCGCCGCGCGGCGGGCTCTGCTCTGGCGGTCTGTCAGGCGCTCAACGGAAATGGTGGATGAAGCCGACCTGGAAGCCGCCGGGCAGCCAGCTCAGGATCAGGGGGGACTTCCGCTTGGCCGACCAGATGCCGATGCCGGTACCCAGGGCAGCACCGACCAGCACGTCGCTCTGCCAGTGGCCGCGGACTTTCATGCGCGCGACGGCGTCATAGGCCGGCAGCAGCGCCAGTGCGTAGACCGCGGGATGTTCGTCGCCGTAGTTGACGATGAACGGCGTCACCGCCGCGGAGATCGCCGCAACCTCGCCGCTGGGGAAGCTTTGCGCGCTGGAACCCTTGAACCACTGGTTGGGGCTGGCCGTGTGCGAGGGCCGCTCGCGGCGGAAGGTGTACTTCATGCCGGTGGCGGCGACGCCGGTGATCACCATCGAATCGACCGAGCGCCAGAAGGTGTCGCCGAGCTTGTCGTTGTCGCCGAGCGCCAGCGCGCCGACGCCGACGGTGAGGATGCTGCCGTACATCAGTGCCAGCTGGTTGTTGCGCTTCCAGATGCCGCGGTTGTCGTAGTGCAGGCGGTGGTCGATACCGAACGGGCCGCCGGCGGCGCGAACCGGCGACGTGACCAGGACCGTGGCGAACAGGCACAAGGCAAGGCAAAGACGGCGCATGACGAATCTCCCCGATCATCGCGGGGACGGACCCCGGACGCCTCGAGCCTGCGCGTGCCGGCTTTCGTCCCGCTTACGTGGGGCCAGAGCATCCTCCCGACGCCCGGGGCGAAGCTTGACGAGGGTCAGTATCCGGGACGGTCGAGCGCCTGCCGCTCGACCGGTGTGAGCGGCACGGACACGGCGCGGCCCTCGCGATGGGAGGCGAAGCCGGCCTCGATCACCGCCATGGTCGCCAGCGCCTCGATCGCACGCACCGGCATCGGCGCCTCATCCCGCAGTGCGTCGCGCAGGCCGGCGTAGTAGGCACGCTGGTCGCCCGGCGCCGTCGCTCGCCGGGTCTCGCGACCCTCGCCATCGATCACGACCAGCGGGTCGGGATCGTCGCCCCAGCCCGGAGTGCCGGGGGCCTGTCCCGCCAGCATCTGCGCCTCCTGGCGGTCGGTGCCGACCTTTACCAGGCTGCCGCGGGTGCCGTGGACGACGAAGCGTCGCGCGCCGCCGGCGACCAGCATGCCGGCGTGCACGATCACCTGCCGTGCGCCGTAGTCCAGCCGCACGTGCGCCCAGTCGTCGCTGAGGCCACCGGCACGCTGGATCGCCAGCCCCGCGTGCACGCGCTCGGGCAGCCCGAACAGTTGCAGCGCCTGGTCGACCATGTGCGGGCCAAGGTCGTACCAGATGCCCGCGCCCGGACCGGCCGATTCGCGCCAGCGGTCGCGCACGGCGGGGCGGTAGCGGTCGATGTGCGATTCGAAGTGCATCACCTCGCCGATGCTGCCCTCGCCGATGGCCTGCTTCACCGCGAGGTAGTCGCTGTCCCAGCGGCGGTTGTGGAAGACCGAGAGCTGGCCGGGCGAGGCGTCGGCCAGCGCGACGAGGGCACGCGCCTCGGCCAGGTCCAGTGCCATCGGCTTGTCGATCACCACCTGCCTGCCGGCGCGCAGCGCCGTGCTGGCCAGTGGAGCATGGGTGTCGTTGGGCGTGGCGATCACCAGCAGATCGATGTCGTCGTCGGCGATCAGCGCGCCGGGCGTCGGCAGCACGCGCACGTCGGGCAGGTCGGCGTGAACCTTGGCGGCGTCGCGCGAGGCGACGGCGACCAGTTCCATGCCGGGCGTGGCGGATATCAGCGGCGCGTGGAAGGTCTTGCCGGCGTAGCCGTAGCCGATCAGGCCGACGCGGATGGGGGCGGGCATAGTCATGGCGGTGCCGAGTGCGAAGTGGTTTGAAGATTCAAGTCGCTGGATCCCGGCTTTCGCCGGGATGACGGCTTACAGATTTTTGAGCGACACGGCAGTGCTGTTTCGCTGGGCTTTCTTCTAACTGAGCCTCGGCAGCAGATGCTAGTGGGCAGCCTCAAAAGTCATCATCCCGGCGAAGGCCGGGATCCAGCGTCTTGCGCTGCCCCACCCGCCTGCCGTCCCATCCGTGAGCGATTCGCTACAAAAAGCAAAGGCCCGCCGACGCGGCGGGCCTTTGCCAAGGCATCACGGTGGGTGGCCCTTACTTCACCGCAAAGCGGTCATTGCCTCGATCTGCATCCGGCAGATCGTGCTTCGGGTCGAGCTCGACCATGGTCACCGGTTGGGTGCCATCCACGTGCACCACGTAGCTGGTGTGCTGCATCCAGGTCTCCACCGGCACGCGCACGTCGCGCGTGCTGCCGTCGGCGTAGGTCAGCTCCAGCGTGTTCGGCAGCACCAGCTTGTCGTGGTTGGACACGGTGACGTCCGCACCGTTCTTCCAGCCGCCGTCGGCCGGCGCGACCTTGTCCACGCTCATGTCGAAGGGCCAGTTGTGCTCGAACCAGCCGCGCCAGAACCAGTTGAGATCCTCGCCGGTCTCGCTGTCCATGAAGCGGAAGAAGTCCGACGGGCTCGGGTGCTTGTAGGCCCAGGTGGCGATGTAGCGACGGAAGGCCGGGTCGAAGCGCTCGGGACCGATGATCTGCTCACGCAGCAGCACCAGGCCGAAGGCGGTCTTGAAGTAGGTGATCGGGTGGCGGTACTTCTCCTTCACCGCGTCGGCGTAGGTCATCGGTGGCGGGGCGTCCGGGTCCTTGAGCAGCGCGGCGATCTGCTCGGCCGGCGTGCCCTTGCCCGGTGCGTACTCGCTGTCGCGCTTGGGCGCGAACTTGCCACCGTCGAAGGCCTCGGCCTCGTAGACGTCGACGAAGGTGTTGAAGCCCTCGTCCATCCACGCGTCGCGGCGCTCGTTGCTGCCCACGATCATCGGGAACCAGGTGTGTCCGATCTCGTGCGCGATCAGCATGCGCAGGACCGGGCCGGCGGCCTTCTTGTGGTCGAAGGTGATGCCCGGGTACTCCATGCCGCCGGCGGTGCCGGCTTCGTTGATGGCCACCGGATAGGGATACGGAAAGTAGGTCCTGGAGAAGAACTCCACCGACTTCTTCAGGTCCTGGGTGGCCACGCCCCAGGCCTGGTCGCCGGCGCTTTCCACCGGATAGGCGGACATCGCCAGCGCGGTCTTGCCGCCGGGCAGGTTGATCCGCGCGGCATCCCAGATGTACGCCTTGGAGGCGCCGAACACGGCGTCGCGCGCGTTCCTGATCGCGAAGTGCCAGGTCAGCGTGCCGCTCTGCTTCGGCCGCGAGGCCGGGTCGGTGACTTCCGCCGCGGTGCGGATCATCACCGTGGCGTCGCTGTGGCGGGCTTCGTCCAGGCGCTTGATCTCGGTCCTGGTCAGCACGTCCTGCGGGTTGAGCAGCTCGCCCGAGCCGACCACGATCATGTCCGACGGCACGGTGATGCGGTAATCGAAGTTGCCGTACTCGAGATAGAACTCGCTGTTGAGGAAGGGCTGGGTATCCCAGCCGCGCAGGTCGTCGTAGACGCACACCCGCGGGTACCACTGCGCCATCTCGAAGATGTCGCCCTGCTGGTTGGCGTTCCAGTCGGTGCGGCCGCCGAATTCGCCGGGGACGGTGTAGTCCCAGGCGATGTGCAGCTTGAGCTTGCCGTCATGTGCTTTCAGCGGCGCGGGCAGGATCACCTGCATGCGGGTGTCGCTGATCACCCATTTGGCCTGCTGCTTGTGGCCGGACGCGTCTTCCACCTCGACCGAACGGATGTGCTCGCCGTCGGTGAATTCGGTCGGGAACTTGCCGCCGCCGAACGCGCCACGGGCGTCCTTGCGGTAGCGGTTCTGCTCCACCTGCAGCCAGATCACGTCGAGCGCGTCGGGGCTGTGGTTGGTGTAGGTGATCGTCTCGCTGCCGGTGAGCTTGCGCGCGACCGGATCGAGCGAGGCCTGGATGGTGTAGTCGGCGCGGTTCTGCCAGAACAGCGGGCCGGGCTTGCCGCTGGCATCGCGCATCGCGTTGGACGCATGCGGATAGGCGAACGGGGCGAAGGTTTCCAGCGGGTTGAAGCCATCCTTGGCGGTATCGGTCGCGTGCAGCGGCAAGGCCGCCCCGAGCAGCATCGCCAGGCCAGCAGCGAGGCGGGTGGTGGTGGGTGTCGTCATGTGGATGGATTTCCCGGTCTCGAAAGAAATAGCGGTGGAACGGCACGTGGGTGCGACCGTTCCACCACCTTACGTGATCACGCGCGCGTCACGCTACGCATCAGCCATGCGGCGGCGGGAACGACGGTGGCTCGCCCGCATCACCCGCGCCCCAGCGCGTATTCGCCTTGCTGCCGAGCACGTAATGCAGCGTGCCGCCATGCCCGACCAGCGAAGTGGTCAGCCAAGGTTTGTCGTGCGCCTGTCCATCGACGGTGAGCGACTGCACGAACGGCGTGGAGGCCGAGGCGCCGGGCGCGTCGATGGTGACGTCGCCGCCGCTGCCGTGGATCACCGCATGCGGGAACAGCGGGCTGCCCAGCACCAGCTCGGCGCGGCCGGGAATCTCCGGGTACATGCCGAGCGCGGCCCACACGTACCAGGACGACATCTCGCCCAGGTCGTCGTTGCCGGGAATGCCGTCGGGCGCGTTCTTCCAGATCGTGTTGGTGACGATGCGCACCGCTTCCTGGGTCTTCCACGGCTGGCCGGTGTAGTCGTACAGCCAGGGCGTGGCGACCGAGGGCTCGTTGTCGAGCTCGGCGTGCAGCGGACCGGCATGGGTCAGCGCCCACTGGCCGTCAGGGGTGTGGAAGAACGTATCCAGCCGCTTCGTCGCGACGGCCTTGCCACCGAGCGTGTCGAGCAGGCCGTGCACGTCGTACGGCACCATCCACAGATACACCGAAGCACTGCCTTCGACGAAGCCGTCGTCGGTGTCCGGGGTGAACTTCGGCCAGCTGCCGTCGGCGTTGCGGTTCTGGATGTAGCCGCCTTCCGGCGTCGCCTTGGGGTTGAACAGGTTGCGCCAGTAGCCGGCACGGGTCAGGAACTGCGCCTGGCCCCTGGCATCGCCGGCAAGACGGGCCAGTTCGGACAGCGCGAAGTCGGCGGTGGTCTCCTCCAGCGTCTCGCCCGCGCCGCCCCAGGCGTGCGACTGGCTGGCGATGTAGTGCAGCTTCAGCCACTGGTCGAGCGAGGGGCGCTCGCCCGCGCATTCGACGTTGCAGCCGGCGTCGGAGAGATCGTGGGCGGTGACCACGGTGGCCGCCTTCTTCAGCGACGCATAGGCGCCGGCGAGGTCGAAGTCGTGGCCACCGAAGGCATGGATATCGGCCAGCGCCGGCACGGCGGGGTCGCCGCTCATCACGTGGGTGCCGCCGGAGTTGTGGGTCCAGCGGTCCCACTCGCCGTGGTTCTGCTTGGCCTGGTTGTACAGCGACTGCGCGATGTCGCTGCCGCGCTCGGGATCGAGCCAGGTGACCAGCTGCAGATGCGAGCGGTAGATGTCCCAGCCGGAGAAGTTGGCGTACTGCATCTCCTGCGTGCCTTCGACCGTGTGCGTCTTCTGGTCGAAACCGCGGTACTGGCCGTTGACGTCGCTGTAGACGTTGGGATGCATCATCACGTGGTACAGCGCGGTATAGAAGGTGGTGCGCTGGTCCGGCGTGCCGCCGTCGATGGCGATCCGGCCGAGGTCCTGGTTCCAGGCCCGGGTGGCCTCTTCGCGGACGGTGGCAAAGGTGGTGCCCCTGGGGATCTCCGCGTGCAGGTTGGCGCGGGCGTTGGCCAGGCTGACGTAGGAAATGCCCACGCGCACGCCAACCCTGGCGCCCTTGTCGCCGAAGTCGATCCACGCGCCCGAGCCCTTGCCGTCGGGGAAGAAGCCCTTCCTGCCGTAGGTGGTGCCGCCGCGGGCCGCACGCGCGCCCTTGTGCACGGTGCCGTCCGCCCAGGTGCCGCCGGCGCTGAACGGCTGGTCGAATTCGGCGACGAAGTACAGCGTGTAGTAGCTCTTGCGGTCGGCCTTGGCGAGGTAGCCGCAGAAGTTGCCGCTGGTGACCGAGCCGGTGACGGTGCGGGTGGCCGGGTCGACCGAGACGCGTGCGTCGCTGGAGCCGACCTCGGAGTCGGAGGTGCGGATCAGCAGATGGGCGGGCTTGCCGGCCGGGAAGTCGATGTCGGCCATGCCGCTGCGCATCGCGGCGGTCAGCGCCACGGTACTGCCGTTGGCCAGTTTCACCCGGTAGTAGCCGGTCCGGGCGGCCTCGTCGGCGTGGCTGAAGTCGCTGGCGTAGAGGCTGTCGGTGGCGTCGGCGGACGGCGAGCGGGTCACCGCCGTGGTGATCGGCATGAACGGGATGTCGCCGCTGGCGCCGGCGCAGCCGGTGCCGGACAGATGGGTCAGCGCGAAGCCGCGGATACGGGGATGGTCGTAGGCATAGCCGCCCGGCGCGGTGGTGCGGTTGTGCTTGCCGCGGGTGGTTTCCGGACTCCACTGCAGCATGCCGAACGGCCGCATGGCGCCGGGGAAGGTGTTGCCGCCGTGGCTGCTGCCGATCAGCGGATTGACCGCCCCGGCGGGCGAAGGCAGGGCCGTGCCGGCCAGTGCGGACGAGGCCGCCAGCAGCAGGGGGACGAGGACGGACAGGCGGGGAGCAGGGACGCGCGACATGCAGACTCCGGTCGTGAGAGTCCGACGCGGACCGCTCCTGCGATGCCACGCGGGACAGACTGCGGATGCGGACCGGTTCCTGCCCGGCCCGCGCGGGGGAGTGGCGGCCGGTACGAGCCGGCCGCCGGGGTTCCGTGGATCAGCCGGTCAGCAGCGCCAGCACTTCGTGGCACGCGCCCATGGTGTGGTAGTCGGTCTTGCCGGCCGGGCTCTTCTCGTCGTCGATCTTGCGGTTGTCCTGGGTGAGGATCCGGTACCAGGCGCCGTAGGTGTGGTCGATCATGTGCTGCCAGCTGTAGCGCCAGATCTTCTCGTAGACCTCGCGGTAGCCGGCGTCGCCGGTGCGGTCCTCGAGCAGCGCGGCAGCGGCCAGCGACTCGGCCTGCACCCAGAAGTACTTCTCGCCGTCGCAGACGCTGCCGTCCGGCGCGAAGCCGTAGCAGATGCCGCCGTTCACTTCGTCCCAGGCAGCGGCCAGCGCGCGGTCGAACAGCTCCTTCGCTTTCGGCACCAGCCAGTCCTGCCCGGTGCCGCGCTCGCGCAGCAGCGGATCCATGATCAGCAGCAGCTTGGCCCACTCGGTCTGGTGGCCGGGCTGGAAGCCCCACGGCTTGAACAGGTTCTTCGGGTCGTCCTTGTTGAACTCCCAGTCGATGTTCCACGCCGTGTCGTAGTGCTCCCACACCAGGCCGCCGGCCTTGGCCGCCTGGCGGCGGGTCATGTGGTCGGCCAGGGTCAGCGCGCGGTCGAGATAGCGCGGCTCGCGGGTGGCCTGGTAGGCGGCGATCATCGCCTCGCACATGTGCATGTTGGCGTTCTGGCCGCGGTAGGGCGAAAAGTGCCAGTCGGCATCCGCCTCGTCGCGGTACAGGCCCGCGTCGGCGTCCCAGTAGCGGGCTTCGAGCAGGTCCCAGGTCTCGTCCATCCAGGCCCGGGCTTCGTCGATGCCGGCCTTCACCGCCGTGGCGTAGGCCAGCAGCACGAAGGCCACGCCGTAGGCCTGGTTGGAGCTGTCTTCCGGCCGACCGTCGCGGATCGTCCAGTGATAACCGCCGTTGGCGTTGTTGCGATGGACCTCGCGCAGGTAGCGCAGGCCGTGCCGGGTGGCGTCGAGATAGTCCGGATCACCGAAGGCCAGCCACGCCATCGCGTAGTTGAAGACGAAGCGGGTGCTGCTCACCAGGTGGCGATGGCTGCGGTCGTAGATCGTGCCGTCGTCCCTGAAATACTGGAAGAAGCCGCCGGCGGGGTCGATCGCACGGGGGTGGTAGAACGCCATCGTCTGCTCGATGTGGCTGCGCAGGAAGTCGGGCGAGCGGAAGTCGGGGAAGGGGGGCGTGGTGTCGCTCATGCGTGGGCATCCATGAAAGCGCGGGCTTCGGCGTCGCTGGGCATGGCGGTGAACGAGCCCTGGCGGGATGCACACAGTGCCCCGCAGGCCGCCGCGTAGCGCAGCACTTCATGCAGGTAGGGCAGCTTGCCGACCAGGCGGTCGAGCATCCCGGCGTGGTTGTCGAGTTCGGCCAGCCGGCACAGCAGGCCGCCGACGAAGGCGTCGCCAGCGCCGGTGCTGTCGACGGTGTCGACCGCATAGGCGGGTAGTTCGCCCTCGGCATCGGGGTGGAACCAGCGCATCGCGCGCGGCCCATCGGTGACCACCAGCAGCCGGGTGCGGCCGCGCCACAGGCGGTCGAGCGTCGCCTCCTCGCCGTCGACCGCCAGCCAGGCCAGTTCCTCGGCGCTGAGCTTCACCACATCCGCCAGGTGCAGCACCGGCCAGACATGATCCAGTGGATCGCGTCCGGACGACCACAGCGCCGGACGCAGGTTGAGATCGAAGCTCACCAGTGCACCCGCGCGGTGGGCGCGCTGCATGCCCTCCAGCGTGGCCGCGGCGATTCCCGCCTCGGTGAGGCTGTTGGAGCACACGTGGAACACGCCGAGTCCGTCGAAGGTGCGATCGCGGAAGTGCTGAGCGCGGAACAACAGGTCCGCCGCCGGTGGCCGGTAGAAACTGAAGCTGCGCTCGCCCGCGGCATCCAGCGTGACGAACGCCAGCGCGGTGTTCGCCTCGCCGGTGCGCACCACGTCGTCGGTGCCCACGCCGGCCTCGCGCAGGTGCGCGAGGAGGAAGTCGCCGAAGCGGTCTTCGCCGAGCATGCCGGCGAAGCGTGCGCCCGCGCCCAGTCGGGCGGCGGCGACCGCCACGTTGGCCGGTGCGCCGCCGGCGAACGGCACGAAATGGCGGGCGAAGCCGTGGTCGTCACGGCCTTCGCCGTGAAAATCGATCAGCGCTTCGCCGAAGCACAGGACGGGGCGACTCATGGCATCCGCCTCATGCGTGAGGGGCCATGGGTGCGTTGTCCCGCACGCGCGAACCGGACGCGCCGTAGAACACGATGTACGCGTAGCAGAGCAGCGGTAGCACGAAGGCGTGCTGCAGTCCGAAGCGGTCGGCCAGCACGCCCTGCACCCACGGTACGATCGCGCCGCCGACGATGGCCATGATCAGCAGGCTCGAGGCCTTGCTGGTCATCGGTCCGAGCCGCTCGATGCCGAGCGCGAAGATGGTCGGGAACATGATCGAGTTGAACAGGCCGACAGCGATCACGCTGTACATCGCCACGTTGCCATGGCTCATCATCGTGGTCAGCACCAGCAGCATGTTCACCGAGGCGAACGCGGCCAGCAGCTTGCGCGGAGACATCGTCGCCATCAGTCCGGAGCCGATGAAACGGCCGATCATGGCGCCGCCCCAGTAGTAGGAGACGTACTTGGCTGCTTCCTGCTCGCTCATGTGGCCGATGTCCGGCATCGACAGGTAGTTGACCATGAAGCTGCCCAGCGACACCTCGGCGCCGACGTAGCAGAAGATCGCGATGACGCCGAACAGCACATGCGGATGGCGCAGTACCTCGGCGAAGCTGTGGCGGTCGTGGTCGCCCTTGTCGGTGGCCTCGGTCAGCGCAGGCAGGCGGAATGCCCACACGAACAGCGCCAGCAGGAACAGCACCACGGCGAGCCCGACGTACGGTCCCTGCACCGCGTGTGCCTGCTGCGCCTGGTAGGCGAGCTGGTCGGCCGGCGCCATGGCGGCGAGTTCCGTCGGCGTCTTCACCACGCCGGAAAGGATCAGCATGCCGCCGAACCAGGGGGCGAGGAAGGTGCCGAAGGAATTCAGTGCCTGGGCCAGGGTGAGCCGGCTGGAACTGGTTTTCTCCGGACCGAGCAGTGCGACGTATGGGTTGGCCGCCACCTGCAGCACGGTGATGCCGGTGGCCAGCACGAACAGTGCGCCGAGGAACGCCGGGTACGAGTGCTGTCCGGCGGCGGGCCAGAAGCCCAGTGCACCGACGCCGGCGATCGCCAGGCCGGCCACGATGCCCTTCTTGTAACCAAGACCGGCGACCAGTTTGCCGGCCGGCAGTGCCATCAGGAAGTAGGCGCCGAAGAAGGTGAACTGCACCAGCATCACCTGGGCATAGCTCAACTGGAAGATCGACTTCAGGTGCGGGATCAGGATGTCGTTGAGGCAGGTCAGGAAGCCCCACATGAAGAAGATGACGGTGAGCACCACCATCGCCATGGGGTAGTCGGTGTAGCGGCCGCTGCCGGACGGAGAGGAAGGCGAGCGCGGAGAAGACATGGGTGAGGCGAGTGCCATGACGGATTCCGTTGGGAGGAAAGAGAGCGGCTCAGGCCGCCAGTGGTGGGCAGCTGCTGGTGCGGACGATCAGCTCGACCGGGACGATCGTGCGTTCGCCGCGCTCCTGCGGGTGCTCCAGGCGGGCCAGCAGCAGGCGGGCGGCCTGGCGGCCGCGCTCGCGTGGGGCGGTGGAGATGGTGGTGAGCGAGGGCGAGACCATGGCGGCTTCGCCGATGTTGTCGAAGCCGGTCAGCGCGAAATTGCGGCCGGGCTGCAGGCCTCGCTGGCCAAGGCCGAGCATCAGGCCGAGCGCGACCGCGTCGTTGTAGCAGACCGCGGCGGTGGGCGCCGGGTCGCTGGCGAACAGAGCATCGCAGGCGCGTGCGGCATCCAGTCGGGTCGGCGCACTCTCGACCAGATAGTCCTTGGGCACCTTGAGCCTGGCGCGCTTCATCGCCTTCATGAAACCGGCGCGGCGCTGCTGGCAGGAGCTTGATTGCGCGTGGCCGCCGAAGAAGGCGATGCGGCGGTGCCCCTGCTCGATCAGGTGCATGGTGGCGAGCTCGGCACCGTGCGCGTTGTCCAGCATCAGCCGGTCCCAGTGGGCGGACTCCGGCAGGTCGCCACCCAGTTCGCGGTTGAACAGCAGCACCGGCATCTGCGGCCCCAATGACTCCATCACGCGGGAGGCATCGCTGCCCTCGGCCGGCGACAGGATGATGCCGCCGGGGCCATGCTCGATCAGCGAGCTGAGTACCGCCTGCTGGCGCTCCGGCGACTCGCCGGTACTGCCGAGCAGGGTCACGAAGCCGGCTGCGCCGACCTCCTCGTCGACGCCTGCCGCGAACTCGGCGAAGAACGGATTGGCCAGGTCGTTGAGCACCAGTGCGATGCTTGACGAGGTGCGCTTGCGCAGATTGGCTGCTGCCCGGTTGTAGATATAGCCTTGCCGCTGCAGTTCGGCCTGCACCCGTTCACGCGTGTGACGGTTGACCAGTGGACTGTTGCGCAGCACCAGCGAGACGGTGGCCCGCGAGACATCGCAGGCAGCGGCGATGTCGATGAGCGTGACCTTGCGGCGAATCGGGGCGTGGGTGCTGGGCATGGGCGCAATCAGCTGCAAAACGGTTCGAATGTACCTGCAACGGCGCGGGTGCGCCCTCCGGCGCTGCAGCATGCGGCGACCGGCCGGGGGATGATAGCGTTATTTTTAGAACGATCTAAATGGGGCATGTCATGGACCACAAATGGGTACTCGCAACGGCGGTCTTCCTGGCCCTGACATCGACGTCGGCCGTCGCTGCCAGCCCCGCTCCGGCCGGACACGCCGCCTCGGTCGATCCGCGCATCGGCACCGGCGGTGACGGGCACACCTTCCCGGGGGCCACGGTGCCGTTCGGCATGATCCAGCTGTCGCCGGACACGGCGATGCCGGATTTCCACCACGCCTACAAATGGGCCGCCGGCTACCAGTACGGCGATCCGACCATCAGGGGCTTCTCGCACACCCACTTCTCCGGCTCCGGCCATTCGGACCTGGGCGATGTGCTGGTGATGCCGATCGCCGGCGCGGTGAAGCTCGATCCGGGCGACGCCGGCCAGCCCGGCAGCGGCTACCGTTCGCGCTTCAGCCATGCCACCGAGGTGGAGCAGGCCGGCTACTACGCGGTCACCCTGAGCGACTACGGCATCCGCGCCGAGCTCACCGCCGGCCGGCGGATCGGCTGGCACCGCTATACCTTCCCCAAGGGCAAGCCGGCGCACCTGCTGCTGGACCTGCGCCCCTCGATCTACGACTACGACGGCAAGGTGCTGTGGTCGCGCCTGCGCGTGCGTGAGGACGGCACGGTCACCGGTTGCCGTCTCACCAACGGCTGGGCGCGCGGCCGCGAGCTGTGCTTCGCCATGCGCTTCAACCAGCCGATGACCGGCCGCACGCTCTACAACCGCGAGCAGAACATGCCGTACAAGGGTTTCAAGGGCCCGGGCAACCAGCCGCAGGACGCGGACGACCAGAACGGTCGCGCGCTCGAGGCGGTGTTCGATTTCGGCGCGCTGGGCAAGCCGCTGGAAGTGAAAGTGGCGATCTCCACGGTGAGCGCGGACAACGCCATCGCCAACCTCGACACCGACGGCAAGGGCTGGGATTTCGACGCCCGCCGCCGCGAAGCCGCCGCCGCCTGGAACAAGGCATTGGCGGCGATCGACATCAAGGGCACGGCGGCGCAGAAGACGCAGTTCTACACCGCGCTCTACCACGCGTTCCTGTCGCCCACGCTGAGCATGGACGTCAACGGCCAGTACCGCGGCCCGGACCATCAGGTGCACGAGGCGAAGGACGCCAACGGGCGGTTCGACTTCTACTCCACCTGGTCGCTGTGGGACGTGTACCGCGCCCAGCAGCCGCTGATGGTGCTGCTGCGCCCGGACATGAGCACCGACTTCGTGCGCTCGCTGGTTGCCGCTGCCAAGGACAGCCCGTTCGGCATCCTGCCGGTGTGGGCGTACCAGGGCCTGGAGACCTGGTGCATGATCGGCTACCACGCGGTGCCGGTGATCGCCGACGCCTACGTCAAGGGCGTGCGCGGCTTCGATGCGCGTGAGGCGCTGAAGGTCATGGTGGCCAGCGCCACCTACAAGCCCTACGGCGACCTGGCCGACTACATGAAGCTCGGCTACGTGCCGATCGACCACGAGCCCGAAGCCGCCTCCAAGACCCTGGAATACGCCTACGACGACTGGTCGCTGGCGCAGATGGCCAGGGCGATGGGCGAGTCGGCCACCGCGGCGACCTTCATGAAGCGCTCCACCAACTGGCGCAACGCCTGGGACCCGGTGACCGGCTTCATGCGCGCCAAGCTCAGCAACGGCCAGTTCCGCGAGCCGTTCGACCCGACCTTCGCCGGCTACGGCAGCGACTACACCGAGGGCAACGCCTGGCAGTACTCCTGGTACGTGCCGCAGGACGTGCCGGGCCTGATCCAGGCGATGGGAGGCAACGACAAGTTCATCGCCAGGCTCGACGCCACCTTCGACGCCAGGGTCGACCCGGCGCACTTCAGGAACGTGGAGGACATCACCGGCCTGATCGGCTGGTACGCGCACGGCAACGAGCCGAGCCACCACATGGCCTACCTCTACGACTACGCCGGCGCGCCGTGGAAGACCCAGCAGCGCCTGAAGCAGATCATGGACACCCAGTACGCGGCCACGCCCGACGGCCTGGCCGGCAACGACGACCTGGGCCAGATGTCCGCCTGGTACGTGTTCACCGCGCTGGGCTTCTATCCGGTGGCGCCGGGCAGCGACACGTATGCCGTTGGCCGGCCGTTCGTGCCGGAAGCGGTGCTGCACCTGGCCGGCGACAAGACCTTCACGATCACTGCGGCACCCTTCGACGGTTTGCATCCGTATGTCGGCGAGATCACCCTCGATGGCCACCCGCTCAGGCAGCCCTTTCTGCACCACGGCGACCTGGTCGCCGGCGGCACCCTGCACTTCACCATGGTGGCCCACCCGCCTGCCGGCGCGACGGCGGGCGATGCGCGTTGAGCGCGCCGCGTCCGCGACCGGGCCGCATGACGCGCGGGCGTGCCAGAATGCCCCGTCCAGCCTGTCGGGGGGCGGTCGGTAGATGCAGATGAGGAACCTGAGCTTCCTGCGCTGGCGGGTCGTCGGCCTGCTGCTGTCGGTGGTGGTGATCGTTGCGCTGCCCTACGCGATCACCCGCAACACGTCGAACGATGCGCTGGATGCGTCCCAGTGGGTGACGCATTCCTCGGAAGTGAAGTCGATCACCTATCGCATCGCCTATCTCAGCCGCGATGCCGAGGCGGCCGCCTACCGGATCGTGCTGAGCGGCGATGACGAAGCGGCGCAGTCGCGGATCGACGATGCCTCGCATGCGATTTCCAAGCTGCTCTGGCAACTGCGCGACCTCACTCGCGACAACCCGGACCAGCAGGCGCTGATCGGTTCGCTGCAGACCACCATCAGCGGCCGCTCCACCCTGATGTGGCAGGCGCTCTGGCGTGCCCGCCACAACGATCGGCCCGGCGCGGAGAAGGCGTTGCGCGACGCCGGCAGACTGTTCGTGCTCGGCGACATCCTCGACAAGATCGTCAGCACCGAAGACCGGCTGCTGGTGGACCGGCGAAAGGCGGCAGAGGCCCAGTCGAGCAACTATCGCCTCGTGCTCGGCATCGGCGCATTCGCGCAGATGCTGCTGCTGGGCATCGTCGTGGTGGTGTCGGAGCGGCAGATCGGCGAACGCCTGCGCGCGGAGGAGCGCGAGAGCCAGGCTGTGCGTCGTTCACGGCAGATCGTGCAGGCGGTGCGCGAGCCGATCGTGCTGCTGGACAAGGGGCTCGATACGCTGCTGGTCAACGCCGCGTTCGCCGAGTTGTACGGCATGGATCCGGACGAGAAGCAGTCCCTGCCGTTGGCCGAACTGGGGGGAGGGGCCTGGAACGACGGGCCGCTGCTGCAGCGGCTGGGCGACGTCATGCTGCGCGACCGCGAGCTGTGGGACTACGAGCTCAACCAGCGCACCGCGGACGGTGCCGATCGCCGGGTGGTGGTCAACGCGCGCCGCGTGCAGCAGGAAAACGACGAGCCGGCGCTGCTGGTGACGGTGAGCGACATCACCGTGCGTGCGCTGGTGGAAAAGCAGGTCAAGGAGCTCAACCGGCAGCTGGAGGGCAAGGTCGAGCAGATCTCCGACGTGAACCGCGAGCTGGAAGCCTTCAGCTACTCGGTATCGCACGACCTGCGCGCGCCGCTGCGACACATTGCCGGTTTCGCCGGCAAGCTGGAGCGCCACCTCGGCGAGCAGCTGGACGAAAAGGGGCACCATTACCTCGGGGTGATCTCCGGCTCGGCCCAGCGCATGGCCCAGCTGATCGACGATCTGCTGGTGTTCTCCCGCCTGGGACGTGGTGCGCTGCGCCTGCAGCCGGTGGACATGCAATCGCTGGTGGACGAGGCCCGCGCCCTGGCCGAGCCGGACACCGCCGATCGCCGCGTCGAGTGGAAGGTGGCGCCGCTGCCGGTCGTGGTCGGCGACGAGAACATGCTGCGGATGGTCTGGCAGAACCTGGTCAGCAACGCGGTGAAGTACACCGGCAAGTGCGACGTGGCGCGGATCAGCATCGAAACCACACGCGCCGCCAACGGCGACTACCAGTTCACGGTGGCTGACAATGGTGCCGGATTCGACATGGAATACGCCGGCAAGCTGTTCGGCGTGTTCCAGCGGCTGCACCGCGCCTCCGATTTCCCCGGCAACGGCATCGGGCTGGCCAATGTCCGTCGCATCGTGGCGCGCCATGGCGGACGGGTCTGGGCCGAGGGCGAGCCGGGCAAGGGCGCACGCTTCCACTTTTCCCTGCCGGCCTCCGACGCCGGCGACACCCATCGACAGGACCGTTCATGAGCAATCGCCTTATCCGCCCCATCCTGCTGGTCGAGGACAGCCTCGCCGACGCCGAAATGGCGATGGATGCGCTGCGCGAGGCCAATCTGGCCAACCCGGTCATCCACCTCGAGGACGGGGTGGAGTGCCTGGACTATTTCTATGCCCGCGGTGCCTGGGCGACCCGTGAGCGGGCCGAGCCGGCGGTGGTGCTGCTGGACATCAAGATGCCGCGGATGAACGGTCTGGACGTTCTCACCCAGATGCGCACCGACGAGCGCCTGCGCCGGGTCCCCGTGGTTATCCTGTCCTCCTCGCGCGAGGAGAGCGATCTGGCGCGCAGCTGGGACCTGGGTGTGAACGCTTACGTGATCAAGCCGGTGGATGCGGACCAGTTTTTCGAGGCGGTGCGCACGCTGGGCCAGTTCTGGGCAGTGCTGAACCAGTCGCCGGCGCTGGACTGACCGCGACGGGGCGAGGTGGCCGCGCTACGCTGCGCGGCGGACGAGGACGCAGATCGGATACAGCTTCCATGCCTCACAGGTTGAACAGGACCATTCCCCCCATCCGCGTCCTCCAGGTAGAGGACAACGCGCTCGACGCCGAGCTGGTGCTCGGCGAGCTCGAGGCGGACGGTCTTGCCCATTCGGCACGGCTGGTCGACGACGAGGCCAGCTACCTCGAGGCGCTCGAATCGTTCCGGCCGGACATCGTGCTGTCCGACCTGAGCCTGCCCGGCTTCTCCGGCCAGCGTGCGCTGGAACTGCTGCGTGCCCGCGACGACGGTACGCCCTTCATCTTCGTCTCCGCCACGCTGGGCGAAGAGGCGGCGATCGAGGCGCTGCGCAATGGCGCCACCGACTACATCCTCAAGCAGAACCCTGCGCGCATGGCCAGCGCGGTGCGCCGCGCGCTCAGCGAGGCCGAGGCGGAGCGGGCGGCGCATCGTGCCGAGGCCGAACTGATCCGCGCCCAGCGCTTCGAGGCGCTGGCGATGCTGGCCGGCGGTCTCAGCCACGACCTGCGCAATCTGCTGCAGCCGCTGTTGCTCGCCGGCGACAGCCTGCTCGACTACCAGGACGATCCCCGTCTGGCGCGGCTGGGGGCCCTGGTGCGCGACTGCGGCAAGCGCGGGCTGGAAATGGTGCAGTCGATGCTCTCGTTCGCGCGCGGCGCCCGCCGTGCCGAGCAGGTGCGGCTGGGCGCACTGACCAATGCGCTGGAACTGCTGCTGCAGGGTTCGGTGCCCCGGGCAGTGGCCATGGATATGACGCTGGACGACCCGGAACTGACGTTCGAAGGCAATCACACCGAGTTGCAGCAGTGCCTGTTGAACCTTTGCCTGAATGCCATCCAGGCGATGCCGGACGGCGGTCGTCTGCAGATCACATCCAGCCGCTGTGCGCTGCCGGGCGACTTCTTCCTGGAAGACGAAGAGCCGCAGGAGGGCGAATACCTGCGACTGACCGTTGCCGATACCGGCCACGGCATGGACGGGGACACGCTGGAGCGCCTGTTCGAACCGTTCTTCACCACCAAGCAGACCGGCACCGGCCTGGGGCTGCTGTCGTGCAAGCGGATCGTCGCCAGCCACGGCGGCGTGATGCGGGTGGAGAGCGAACCGGGCGAGGGCACCGCGTTCCACCTCTACCTGCCGCTGGCGGTGCAGGACGAGGCGGACGGAGTCGAGAGCAGCGACGACTGGCTGCAGGGCGAGGCCGAGCGGGTGCTGGTGGTGATCGAGGAAGCCGCGCAGCTTTCGCTGCTGGCGGACATGCTCGACGCCTACGGCTACCAGGCCCACGGCAGCCAGAGCGGCACCGTGGCGCTGCAGTGGATCGAGGCCCAGGGCCTGCCCGACGTGGTGGTGATGGACGCGGAGATGAACCTGTTCACCGGGGTACGCACGCTGGCCGCCCTGGTCGACCGCGGCTATGCCGGCCCGGTGCTGTTGCTGGCCCGCCCCGAGGCGCCGCCGCGGCTCGAGGAACTGCCGTCGCTGGAGCACCTGCACGTGGTGGACAAGCCGGTGACGGCGCGCGATCTGCTGCAGACCCTGCGCCTGGCCCTCAGAGACAGCGAGGCCACCTGAAGCGGTGGCCTCGCGGGTGCCGCGTGGGGGCCGGGCGGCTCAGTCGATACCCAGCTTCTTGAGCTTGTAGCGCAGCGCGCGGAAGGTGATGCCGAGCTTCTTGGCGGCGGCGGTCTTGTTGTACCGCGATTCTTCCAGCGCCTTCATGATCGCCGTGCGCTCGAGGTTGCTGATGTAGTCCTCCAGCGCCACGCCGCTGCCCGGAGTGGCCGGGGGCGCGACTTCGGCAGCGCCGCCGACGGCTGCCGCCGGAGCGACGACGCCCGCATCGAAGGCCGGCCGCGGCGCGCGCTGCGGCAGCATCAGGTCGGCGGCGTCGATGCTTTCGCCGTCGCTCATCGCCATCGCGCGCTCCAGCACGTTCTCCAGCTCGCGCACGTTGCCGGGGAAGTCGTACTCGTCCAGCGCCTGTTGCGCCGCCGGCAGCAGCCGGCCCGGCGCCATGCCGCTCTTGGCGGCGAGCTGGCGCAGGATGTGCGCGGCCAGCAGCGGCACGTCGCCACGGCGCTCGCGCAGCGGCGGCACGCGCAGCTCGATCACGTTGATGCGGTAGAACAGGTCCTGGCGGAACTGGCCCTGGTCGACCAGCGCCGCCAGGTTCTTGTGGGTGGCCGAGAGGATGCGCACGTCCACCGGCACCTCCTCGCGGGCACCGATCGGGCGCACCGCCTTTTCCTGGATCGCACGCAGCAGCTTCACCTGCATGTGCAGCGGCAGCTCGGCAACTTCGTCGAGGAACAGCGTGCCGCCGTTGGCGGCCTGGAACAGGCCTTCCTTGTCGCTGGCCGCACCGGTGAAGCTGCCGCGCTTGTGGCCGAAGAACTCGCTTTCCATCAGCTCGGTGGGAATCGCGCCGCAGTTCACCGGCACGAACGGCCCGGAGGCACGCGGACCCTGCTCGTGGATCAGCCGGGCGACCAGCTCCTTGCCGACGCCGGACTCGCCGGCGATATAGACCGGAGCCTGGTTGCGCGCCAGCTTGCCGATGGTGGCGCGCACCTGCTGCATCACCGCCGAGTCGCCGATCAGCCGGTCGCTGGAGCTGCCCCCGGTGCTGGCGCCGCCCTCGCCGCGCTTTTCCTCGGCCAGCTTCAGCGCCGTGCGCACCAGCCGCCGCAGCATCTGGATGTCCACCGGCTTGGAGACGAAGTCGAAGGCTCCGGCTTTCAGTGCGCTCACCGCCGCATCGACGTTGCCGTAGGCCGTGATCATCGCCACCGGCGTGTCCGGGTGCTGTTCGGCGATCAGTTCGATCACCTCGTGGCCGGTGCCGTCGGGCAGGCGCATGTCGGTGAAGCACAGGTCGTAGCTGCGTTCGGCCAGCGCACGCCTGGCCTCGCCGACGGTGCCGACCGCGTCCACCTGCAGGTCCATGCGGCCGAGGGTGATGGTGAGCAGTTCGCGGATGTCGCGTTCGTCGTCGACGACCAGGACAGTCTGTAGGCTCATGGGCTCTGGGGATCGTGGGCTGGCGGGCAGGATACTCGCCGCGTCCACCGTCGGCAAAGCAGGCCCGGGCGTTCAGCGCGTCCGGTCAGGGGCGGCGTGCCCCCGGTCCGGGCCGCGCCGGCCAAGGTGCCGGGCGAAGAAGTCGACGATGGTCCGGTAGGCCTGGCGCGACTCCGGCAGTTCGGGGTCGGAAAAGAACGAGTGCCACATGCCCTCCCACACGTGCAGCTCCGCCTCGACGCCGGCCTGCTGGAGCAGCGCCTGGCTGCGCACCTCCGAGCTCATCGCCATGTCGCGGGTGCCGGTGATCAGCAGGGTCGGCGGAAACCTGGCCAGCAGGGTGGGCGACAGCCCCGGCTGCACCAGCGGGTCGTGCGGATCGACGCCGCGGAAGTACGGCAGATCGCCGAAACCGAGGCGGTGTGCCGGCACACCCTGGCCGTTCAGCAGGGGTGCGACCCGGGAAGAATCGCCGGTCAGGTCCAGCAGCGAGCCGCAGAAGGTGCCGATCGCACCGGGTACCGGCACGTTGTCATGGATCAGCCGCGCTACCGATTCGGCGGTGAGGATGCCGCCGGCCGAGCAGCCGTAGATGCCGATGTCCTGTGGGCGGTGCTGCTTCAGCAGGGCACGGTAGACCGCCTCGACGTCGTCGCTGGCGGCGGGGAAGGTGTGTTCCGGCCCCTGCCGGTAGTCCACCGTGATCACCTTGATGCGGCCAAGGCTGGCGATCGGGATCGACTCGACCAGGCCACCGCTGCCGGCACCCCACAGGAAGGCGCCGCCGTGCAGGTTGACCAGCACGCGGTGACGGTTGGCCGTTGCGACGCCACCGGCCGGCAGCACCACTTCGGTCGGCACGCCGGCGATCGTTTCGGGACGGATGGCGACCGGGTAGCGCTTGCGCATGCGCGCCACCCGGTCGCTGTTCATGCGGTCGTAGAACGCGCGGCTTTCGGCGATGGGGGCGGTGATCGGCGGGGCCTTGGCGCCCTCGGCAAGCATCTTCGGGAAGAACGCGCGGGCCTCGGGCGAGGCGAGCTCCGAATACGGGACCGCGATCGCCGGAGAGGTCACGGTTCCGTCCGGTTGCACGCCGGGAGGCGCACTCGCGATCTGTGCCGCGCCGGAGGCTGCGCTGGCCAATGAGCTGGCCGCGAATAGCAGAGGGGCGAAAGCGAAGCTGCGCATGCGGACTCCCCGGGCAGGTCGCGCCGGCCTCTGCCGGCGCCAGTCATCGGATCACTTGCCGCCGATACCCACGGTGACCGGCGCAAGCACGCCGGCACGTTCGGTCTCGCGGCGGAAGAAGAACAGCGTCACCAGCACCAGGGTCATCGGCACCAGCGAGAAGTAGAACGCGTGGATGCCGCCGAAGCGTGCAAACACCATCGCGGTGATGCGCGAGCCGAGGGTGCCGCCCAGGGCGGAGAAGATCACGATCAGGCCGGTCATCGAGGCATGCAGCGGCTTGGGCAGCGAGCTCAGCGCCACCGAGTTGATCACCGGATAGATCGGCGCCATCAGCAGGCCGATCAACGGGATCAGGTAGGCCGCCGCCGGGGCGCTGAGCCAGCCCACGTCCGGCGTCACGCTGACGCCGCGCGCCATCGGCAGCACCAGCAGCACCAGCGCGGCCATCGCCACCACGCAGCCGTTGAGCAGGCGGTGCCAGCTGACCCGGCGCAGCGCCTGGCCGGCGCCGATGCGGCCCAGCGCGGTGGCGCCGGCGAGGATCGACGCCATCTGGATGCTCATCGCGTTGGGCAGCTTGAGGATCTCGTTGTTGAAGGTCGGCAGCCAGGTGCTGAAACTCTGCTCGATCAGCACGTAGAGAAAGGCCGACAGCAGGAATACGTAGACCAGCGGCCGGGCCATCAGCTGCAGCATCTGTCCGACAGTGGATGCCGCCGAGCGCGGGGTCTCGTCGCGGGCCGCCGATTCGTCCAGCGGAGAGGCGGCGAGCAGGGCGATCACCGCGGCGCAGATCAGCGCGAGCAGCCAGTACACGCGCAGCCACCGGGTGTCGCCTGGGGCAGCCGGGTCGACGAAGGCGCTGAACAGCCAGCCGCCGGCCAGCACGCCGACCATGAACAGGCCTTCGATGGTGTTGGTCAGCCGGGAGTGCTCGGCGCGATCGGTGGTGAGCAGGCCGATCGAGGAGTACACCGCCACCTTGGCCAGGGCGAACGACACGCCCACGCAGGCGAACAGGAATTCGGTGGTGCGGAAGCCGGGAAACATCGGCATCAGCAGGCAGGCGCCGCCGACGATGGTGAGCGCGCCCATCATCGCCCGGCGGTAACCGAGCAGTGGCAGGAACGAGGCCACCATGAACGAGGTGACCGCGATCGGCAGGTCCTTGAACAGCTCCAGCAGGCTGGCCTGCGGCTTGTCGACGCCGAAGCTGGCCATCGACTGCAGGATCACCGTGCCGACGCTGTTGAGCAGGATGGCGAAGACCATGTAGATCAGCGCCAGCGCGACGATCATGCGGAGTCGGTTCATGCGGTACTCGCGGGCAGTCGACAAAACGACGGTCCGGACCGCGATGCCGCCGCGGCCCGGACCGTTCCGGGGTAACACTCAGGCGGTCAGAACTTGTACTTCACCTGCACGTTGACCTCGCGGCCCTCCAGCGGGCGCGCCAGGATCACGCCGCCGGAACCGGTCGCCGCGCCGAAGATACGCGAGTTGCTCTCGGTCAGGCCCAGCTCGTTGGTCATGTTGGTGCCCTGCAGGCGCAGTTCCCAGTTCTGCTGCACGTTCGCCACCACACCGAAATCCCAGGTGTCGTAGCTGCCCAGCTGCTGCAGCCCGGACTGGTCCTGGGTGTGCGGGCCGACGTGGGTATAGGTCACGAAGGCGGTCACGTCGCCCCAGTCGAACGGGATGCGATAGCTCGGCGTCAGCATGAAGCGCACCTTCGGCTGGCGCTGCAGCTGCTTGCCGTTGACCGTGATGCACTGCGTGGTGCCGGTGGCCAGGTCGGTGTAGAGGAAGCAGGACTGGTTGTGCGAGTAGTGGCCGTCGAGGTAGTTGGCGACCACCTGCAGCTTGAAGTTCTTGAACGGGGTGACCGCGCCGGTCAGGTTCACGCCCTTGGAGTCCGAGCCGTACAGCGCCTGCGCACCCACCGGGGCACCGGCACCATCCGTGGGCTGGTAGACCAGGCCGTCGAACAGGCGGTGGTACACGCTGATGTCGGCGTAGACCAGGTCGGACTGGTACTTGAAGCCGCCCTCGAAGTTGGTGATTTTCTGCAGCGGCGGGGTGTTGCCGGTGGTGTTGCCGCGCAGGGCGTTGTCGAAGTCGCCGAAGTGCGCGCCCTTGTTGGCCCGGAAGTACACGCTCATGTTGTCGGCGAGCTCGTAGTTCACGCCGAACGTCCACGACGGGTGGGTCTTGTTGTAGCTGGTGCGGGCGTAGGTGCCGTCGCACACCGGCACGCTGTTGTCGTACAGCGTGTTGGCGTTGCCGTCGAGATTCCGGTTGACGAGGTTGCAGACGTTGTTGACCGCGTCTTCGTTCTCGATGCGGCCGGACAGGTCGAACAGCCACTTGCCCACGCGCCAGACGTCGGACAGGTAGAACGCCTTGTTGGTGGCGGTGCCGTGCTGGGCGATGTTGTAGCCGCCGTAGTCGAGGAAGCCCTGCGCGTCGGTGAGCTGCTTGGTGACGCCGCCGTCGACGTAGCTGACCTGGATCGGCCGCGCGTTCGGCGTGTTGGTCATCAGCATCTGGTTACCCAGTGCCCACTTGTCGTTCATCGTGTAGTGGGCCAGGTACAGGCCGCCGGTGAGCGTGTTGCCCTCGAACAGCTCCTTGCTCAGGCGGAAATCGTTGCTCATGTTCTTCAGGTGCTTGTGGATGTACCACCAGCCCTGATGGATCACGCTCTGGTTCGGGTCGACCATGCCGCCGCCGTTGACGTAGGTGGCGGTGGCCGAGCCGGCCGGCAGGTTGAACGCGCCGATACTCGAGCCGTCGGTGTAGAGCATGTCGCTGAGCGAGCCGGGGTTGGTGCCGGAGAACAGCGCGTTGGTGTCGACGTCGCCACCGTCGATGAGGAACTTGTCCGACAGCGTCCAGCTGCTGCCCAGGTCGTAGTCGAAGTTGCCGCCGAAGAAGTTGAACTTGGCACCGCGGCCGTTGGCCAGGTTGGCGTGGGTGCCGCCGCCCGGATAGCCCGGCAGGTAGACGTGCTGGATCTCCGGGCCGTTGTAGGTGTCGGTCAGCGGATCGAAGCCGGGGTAGGCGCTGAACTGGTCGGTGCCGCGCTGGATCAGCGGGATCGGCGTGATGAACTGGTTCTTGTCGTTCAGCGCCCTCGCGTACAGCGTCATGGTGCCGTTGTCGCTGTCGTGGCTGAGGGTGGCGGTGAACTGGCCGCCCTTGTCGGCCGGGAATTTCGGATCGCGCACACCGTCCGAGTCGCGGTAGAAGCCGCCGACGCTGCCGTACCAGTCATGGCCCAGCGGGAAGCCGTAGAAGCCGTCCACGCGGCGCAGGTTCTCACTGCCGTAGGTCACGCCGATGCTGCCGCTGGGTACGTCGGTGCCGGTCTTGAGCATGAAGTTGGCGGTGGCGCCGATCTGGCCGTCACCGAACACCACCGACGGGCCGCCCTGCAGGATTTCCACCCGGTCCACGGTGTCGTCGAGGCGGAAGATCGAGGTGGTCTCGAAGAACGACAGCGTGGGCATGCCGTACAGCGGCGAGCCCATCAGCTGGGTGGAGAAGAACGGCGCGTCGCCGCCGCCCGGGAAGCCGGCGATCTCGATGTTGGCGCCGGTCTGGCCGCCGGTGGATTCCGGCCACAGGCCGGGCGAGATCTTCAGCAGGTCGGCCGTGCTCTTGGGGTTGGCCATCTTGATCTGCTCGGCGCTGGCGCTCACCACCGAGTAGCTGGTGTCGATCTTCTTCAGGCCACCGGTGGCGGTGTTGCCGGTCACCACGACCTGGTCGAGGGTCTTGGCGGCACTGGTGTCCGGCTTGGCGTTCTTGGCCGGCTTGGTGGTTGCGCTGGTGTCCTGGGCCGCAGCCAGTGCGGGCAGCAGGCAGGCGGCGATGGCCGCGGACAGGGCCAGTCGGGTCAGGTGCTTGTTGTTCATCGGCTTGTACTCCCCACGATGGATCGTTTGTGATGGCGGACGCCCTCCCCGGGGCCGCCGGTTCGCCTTCATGTTGTGTATTGCTTGATATCGAACGCGGCGACGTTCGGAATGCGCGCATCCGCATGCGCCAGCGCAGGCGAGTCGCCCACGGCCACCGCGGCCATCCCGGCCGCGAGGATGCTGTCCACGCCGGCCGCGGCGTCTTCCACGCCGAGGCATTCGTGGGGTTCCACGCCAAGCCCGCGGGCGGCGGCGAGGAAGATTTCCGGATCGGGCTTGGAACGCGTGATGCGACCGGCATCCACCACGTGGTCGAACAGCTCGGCGATGCCCATCCGCTCTAGCAGCAACGGCGCATTCCGGCTGGCCGAGGCCAGGCCCACCTTCAGACCCGCTGCGCGCGCGGCGGCGATCGCTTCGCGCGCCCCGGGCAGCAGTTGTTCGGGACCGAAACGTTCGATCTGTTCCCGGTAGTAGCCGTTCTTTCGTTCGGCCAGGGCGAGGCGCTCGTGCTCGGCGTAGCTGCGGTCGGCGCGTTCGAGCAGGATGTCGAGCGAGCCGAGCCGGTCGACCCCCTTCATGCGCTCGCCGGTGGCGTCGTCGAACGGCAGGCCCAGCTCGCGCGCCAGCTGGCGCCAGGCCGAGTCGTGCACCACGGCGGTGTCGGCGATGACGCCGTCCAGGTCGAAGATCACCGCCTTGAGCGGGCGCGGCAGGCGAGCGGGCGTCGCCAGCGGAAGATCGATCGATCCGCCCGGAGCCAGCTCCTGCAGCGCGCCGCCGTGGCGGAAGCGCAACGGTCGTGCGCCGGACAAGGTGTAGCGCACGCCCTGGCGGGACACCTCCACGCGCAGCTGCGCGTCGCGCCAGCGCAGTCCGAAACGGTAGCCGGTCCAGGCGTCCGGCAGCGACGGGGCGAGGCTGGGCAGGCCGTCGACCACGCGCAGCCCGCCGAATCCCCAGGTCAGGGCGAGCCAGCTGCCGGCCATGGCCGCCATGTGCACGCCGTGCGCGGCATTGCCGTGCAGGTCGTCCAGGTCCACCCGCAGGGTGTCCAGGAAGTAGCGATAGGCTTCGTCCGCGTAACCGACCTCCCCCGCCATCACGCTGAAGGTGGATGCCGACAGCGTGGAATCGTGCAGCGTGACCGATTCGTAGTAGTCGAAGTTGCGCCGCTTGGCGGCGCGGTCCACGTCGTCGCCGGCCAGCATCAGCGCGAGCAGGGTGTCGGCCTGCTTGCAGACCTGGTGGCGGTAGATGGTGAGCGGGTGCAGTTCCAGCAGGAGCGGACGCTTGCCCTCGACCCGCGGGCGCGGCGGCAGGCGCGGACGGTCGAGGAACGCGTCGTCCTGCGGGAAGATGCCCAGGCCGGGATCGACCGGCAGGTACATGGCATCGGCGGCGCGCGTCCAGGCGGTGATCTCGTCGGCGCCCAGGCCGATGCGGGCGGCCAGCGCATCGAATTCGGCCGCCTGTTCCTCCGCCATCCAGCGGGCGACCGCCGCCGCGTCGCGCAGATGCTTCTGCGCCATGCGATTGGTGTAGTGGTTGTTGTCCACCACGGCGGAGTACTCGTCCGGTCCGGTCACCGCATGGATGCAGAACGCACCGTCGCGGCGCGGATTGAAATGGCCCACGTCCAGCCAGACACGGGCGGTCTCGAACAGCATTTCCGCTCCCTTTTCGACCAGGAAGGCCTGATCGTCGGTCGCATCCACGTAGAGCCGGATCGCCCAGGCGACGGCGGCGTTGATGTGGTATTGCGCCGAGCCGCTGGGGAAATAGGACGAGCACTCGTCGCCACTGATGGTGCGCCAGGCGTAGAGCGCGCCGCGTGCGTGGTTCATCTCGCGCGCATGCAGTCGCGCGCGCTCCAGCGTGGCGTGGCGGTAGGTCAGCATGCTGCGCGCCAGTTCGGGCGCCACGTTGACCAGCGCCGGCAGCATGAAGGCCTCGGCGTCCCAGAAATAGTGGCCTTCGTAGCCTTCGCCGGTCAGGCCCTTGGCGGCGGCGCTGGCGCGGCCGTCGCGGCTGCTCGACTGGTAGACGTGGAACAGGTTGAAGCGCAGCGCCTGCTCCACCGAGGGGTCGCCGTCGATCGCCAGGTCGGCCTGGCTCCAGAGGGGGGCGAGCGCGGCGGTCTGGGCGGCGAGCAGGGCATCGAAGCCGGCAGCACCGGCGCGCTGCAGGGCCTCGCCCGCCCGTTGGCGCAGGGCTTCGGCGGGGAGATCCTCGTGCGGCCCGGTCCAGGCGTAACTGGCGTACTTCTCCAGCGTCACGTGGCGGCCGGGAGCCAGTTCGCCCTCGATGATCTGCGCCACGCCGTGCGGTGCGTGGCCGCCGTAGCGGCAGTGCAGGGTGTCGCCCAGGCGATGCTGCTGCACGCAGGCCACCCGCACCCCGCTGTGGGTGGTCTCCTGCACCAGCCAGGCGAGTTGCTCGTCGGCGGCCGCGGCCAGGGTGCGGAAGCCGCCGTCCACGTGCGTGCCGATGCGGGGGTCGAAGCCCTGCTCGACCGCGTCGCGGCCGGTGTCGATGGTGGACTCTAGGCTGATCGGGCCGGCGTAGTCGTCCGACTGCACGCTGTAGCGGATCGCCAGCAAGCCCGGCTCGTCCAGCAGCACCAGGCGCTCGGCGCGGATGTCCAGTGTCGCGCCGGTCGGGGCGCGCCAGCGCAGGTGTCGGCGATAGCATCCCGTGCGCAGGTCCAGCTCGCGCTCGAAGACCAGCCATTCACCCTCGGACAGCCGTACCGGGACCTCGCCCAGGCGCAGCTGGATCCCGATCGCGTCGGCCACCGGAATGCGGGTGTCGGTATGGGCGGCGAAGCCGGGGAAACGCTCGTGGTAGCCGATCGGGCTGCGCTCCCAGGCGCCCGCGAGGAAGCTGCCCTGGGTGGCGCCGGGGGCCTCCTCCAGTCCGCCGCGGACACCGAGCGCGCCATTGGCCAGCGCGAACAGGCTCTCGTCCTGGGCAAAGCCGGCCGGGTCGGTGCCGTGGCGTACGACGCGCCATGGGTCCGGCGTTGCCGTTGCCGATGGCCAGGCCTGGTTGCCACGTGGCGTATGCGCCGGTGGCGGCACCGGCGCGGCGTCGAGCTTTTCCAAGCGATACCCCTCTATGACCATTCTGTCGGGCTGCCGTGAAGGTTTGGTTCCGGCTGGCGGGGCGCGACGATGACAGCTAATGATATCGATATCAAGACATCGATATCATTGTTGCGGCACAGCATGCCGGGCAGTCGCCTGCCAGGGTCTTCAAAGGGCTTCGGGATGCCGTTTTGCGGGGGTGAGCCGTCACTTCGTGGCGGCCTGGTTGCGGCGGCGCGGCGGATTAGACGTCGGGCCCGCAAATCGCCACACTTGGCCAGGACGCGGCCAGTTCGCCTGGCCCGATCCGGAATCTGGCCCGGAGGCCCCGTACTTGAGTCGAACCCGCAAAGACCGGCCGGGCCGCACCGGCAGCCTCACCATGGCGGACCTGGCCGAACTGGCCGGCGTGTCCAAGATCACGGTGTCGCGCGCGCTGGCCGACAGTCCGCTGGTGACGCCCGAGACCCGCGAGCGGATCCAGGCGCTGGCGCGCGACCACGGCTACAAGCTCAACGTGAGTGCGCGCAACCTGCGGTTGCGTCGCAGCCATACGGTGGCGGTCATCGTGGAGATGAAGCCGTCCAGCGACCGCACCATGCTCGACCCCTACCCGCTGACCCTGCTCGGTGGCATCGCGCAGGAGCTCACGGCGGCCGGGTACAGCGTGCTGCTGACCACCCGGCAGGGGGCGGCCGCGGCCGCGGTGCAGGCCGCCGACGGGCTGATCCTGCTCGGCCAGGGCGTGCGCCAGGATGCGGTGCGCCGCTTCGACAAGCTGGGGCTGCCGATGGTGGTGTGGGGTGCGCATGGCGAGGAGGACGCGCACGCCGTGGTCGGCAGCGACAACCGCATGGGCGGCCGGCTGGTGGCCGAGCACTTCCTGCGCCAGGGGCGACGCCATCCGGTGTTCGTCGGCAATCCCAGCCACCCGGAGATCTTCGAGCGCCTGAGCGGCTTCGTGGACACGCTTACCGCCCACGGCATCAAGCCGCTGCTGCTGCGGCGGGACGAGTTCACTCTCGCGTCGGGCATCGATGCGGTGCACTCGCTGGCGACCCGCAAGGTGCCGTTCGATGCGCTGTTCGCCTGCAGCGACCTGCTGGCGATGGGCGCCATACGCGCCGTGCAGGAGCTGGGCCGCAAGGTCCCCGATGACTGTTCGGTAGTCGGCTACGACGACATGCCGATGGCCGCCGCATTCCAGCCGGCGCTGAGTTCGGTGCGGCAGGACTGGCAGGCTGGTGGCAGCCTGCTGGCGCAGAAGATGCTTGCGCTGATCGCCGGCGAGCCGGTGGAGTCGCAGGTGTTGCCGGTGAGCCTGGTGGCGCGCGCTACCTGACGCTCTCGTCGGCGATCGCCGGATCGCCCGTCTGCCGCGCGTGCGCGGGCGTCAGCGTGATGCGGAAGCAACTGCCGCCGCCGGCAACGCGAACGTATTCCAGCGATGCCTGGTTGGCCTCGGTCATCTGCCGTGCCAGGTAAAGCCCCAGGCCGGTCCCGTATTCGTGCGTGGTGTAGAACGGCTCGAAGATCTGTGCGGCGACCTTGGGCGCGATGCCCGGGCCGCGATCGATCACTTCCAGGATCGGCACGCCGTGTTCGCCCGGGCGGGTCACCACCATCACCCGGGCCGGCTCGCCGGGCATGCGCCCGTAGCGCAGGGCGTTCTGCACCAGGTTCCACACCACCTGCTGCAGCTGTTGCGGGTCGGCCACGGCGGCCACTGGTGCGCTGGAGTTGATCACCCGCAGCGAGTCCTCGCCCAGGTCGTTCCCCTGGCGGTACTCCTCGACGAAAGCGTTGGCCCAGTGGCCCAGGTCCAGGGTCTCCGGCCGCGAGCGCTCGCGGCGGGACAGCTGCAGGATGTTCTCGATGATCTCGTTCAGCCGCACGCAGTGGTTGTTGATGATTTCCACCATGCGCTGGTCGGTCGGCGGCATGTTGCGCGATTCGGCCAGCAGCTGTGCGGAGTAGCGGATCGCCGCCAGCGGGTTGCGGATCTCGTGGGCGATCGAGGCCGACAGCCGCCCCAGCGAACTGAGCGTGAGCTCCTCGGCGCGACGGGACACCAGCGAGGTGTCGTCGAGGAAGATCAGCACGTGCGAGTCGTCGTTTGGCGCCAGCCGGGTGAAGCGCGGCACCACCTCGGGCGTGCCGTCGGCGAGCTGGGTGGCGGTCTCGTCCAGCTTGCCGGAGGTCATCCAGTGGTAGAGCCGGCGCGAAAGCTCCGGCGCCAGCTTGCCAAGGTCGCGCTGGTCCGCCGGCGGACTGCCCAACAGCATCCAGCCGGATTCGTTCATCTGGTGGATGTGGTTGGCGTCGTCGACCAGCAGCACGCCGGTCTTCATGCGACGGATGATCAGCTCGTTCACCTGGGCCAGGTTGGCCAGGTCGATGCTGCGCTGTTCGGCCAGTGCTTCGGTGGCACGCAACTGGCGACCCAGCACGTGGCAGAGCGTGGTGGTGGCGAAATAGGCCAGCCCGAACAACGCGGCCTCGAGCAGCTCATGGCTGTCGATGGGGGTATTGGGCGAGGTCTCCAGCGTGGTGTGGCCGAGCATGCCGAGCGTGGCCAGGGAGGCGAAGAACAGCGACAGCCGCAGCGGCAGCACCAGCGCGCCAGCGCTCAGGTTCACCGCCAGCATCATCGCGATGCCGATGCGTGCGTCGTGCATGGCGATCACCGCCATCACCGCTACGCCGATATCCACCACCAGGGTCAGCGACACCGTCACCGGGGCGATCACGGCGAGCCGGCGGGTCAGCAGCAGGATGGCCACGGCGGCGAGCAGGTAGGCGATCACCACGCTCTGCGCCAGGTCCGGGTGGGTCAGCCGGATCCAGCGCATGTCGACCGGAGCGAATGCCAGCGCCACATACACCACCGCCTGCGCCAGGCGGAAGTAGTTGAGGAAGAACAGCTCGTGTCGCGTGGCCGTGGTGGCCCGGCGGGGGACCGGCGAGGGCATCAGGGCGGGGCTGGACACGGGCAGGTGCACTCCGCGGGCGGGTTCAAGGGCATCTGCGCGCGAGTATAGACGCCCTGCCGGGCCGCGCGCAGCGTGGCCGAGAGATGACCTGCCCTTTCCATCCGGCCCCGCTGCTGCGAAAATGCGCGGCCGTATCGCGCCGTTTTGCGGTGACCGGTCCCCGCGCCTCGGGCGCGCCGGCCGGATGCCACGGCTGCGCTGTGCAAGTGCCGGCAGGGCTCCTCCACTGCCGTGTCGACTCTCCCGGACTCCCGCCCCCGCCATGGCGGGGGTCCGACACGTCCCCCATTCACTCGAGGTATCGAATGAATTTCCACGAGTACCAGGCCAAAGAGCTGTTCGCGCAGTACGGCATCACCGTACCGCCGGGCAAGGTTGCCAATTCCCCCGATGCTGCCGTCGACGCCGCCAAGGCGCTGGGCGGCACGCAGTGGATGGTCAAGGCGCAGATCCACGCCGGTGGCCGCGGCAAGGCCGGCGGCGTCAAGTTCTGCCGTAGCCTCGACGACGTCCGCGATGCCGCCAAGGGCATGCTGGGCACCAGGATGGAGACCTACCAGTCCGCCGGCCGCGCGCTGCCGGTGAACCTGGTGCTGGTCACCGACGCCACCGACATCGCCAAGGAGCTGTACCTGTCGGTGCTGGTCGACCGCGATTCCAAGTCGGTCTCGTTCATCGCCTCCAAGCACGGCGGCGTGGACATCGAGCAGGTGGCCAAGGACACCCCGGAAGACATCCACACCATCGTGGTGGACTTCGTCGAGGGCCTGCAGCCGTACCAGTGCCGCCAGCTCGGCTTCGCCATGGATCTCAACGCCAAGCAGGTCGGCCAGCTGACCAAGATCATGCTGGGCCTGTACAAGCTGTTCAACGAGAAGGACCTGTCGCTGGTCGAGCTGAACCCGCTGGCGATCCTCGCCGACGGCACGCTCGCCGCGCTGGACGGCAAGGTCAACTCCGACGACAACGCCGAGTTCCGCCACCCGGACCTGGCCGCCATGCGCGACCTGACCCAGGAAGACGCGGCCGAGGCGGCTGCCGTGCAGCACAACCTGAACTACGTGACCATGGACGGCACCATCGGCTGCATGGTCAACGGCGCCGGCCTCGCCATGGCCACCATGGACGTGATCAAGCTGGCGGGCGGCGAGCCGGCCAACTTCCTCGACGTCGGCGGCGGCGCCACCAAGGAGCGCGTCACCGAGGCGTTCAAGCTGATCCTCTCCTCCGACAAGGTGAACGCCATCCTGGTCAACATCTTCGGCGGCATCGTGCGCTGCGACCTGATCGCCGAGGGCATCATCGCCGCGGTGAAGGAAGTGGGCCTGACCATCCCCGTGGTGGTGCGCCTGCAGGGCACCAACGTCGAGCTGGGCCGCGAACTGCTGGCCAACTCCGGCCTGGCGATCACGCCGGCCGACGATCTCAACGATGCGGCGCAGAAAGCCGTGGCTGCGGCCAAGGCCTGAGGAGTAGCGAATCCATGAGCGTTCTCGTCAACAAGAACACCAAGGTCCTGGTGCAGGGCTTCACCGGCCAGCAGGGCACCTTCCACGCGCAGCAGGCGCTGGACTACGGCACCCAGGTCGTCGGCGGCGTCACCCCGGGCAAGGGCGGTTCCGAGCACATCGGCCTGCCGGTCTTCAACTCGGTCGATGAGGCCGTCGCCGAGACCGGTGCCGACGCGTCGGTCATCTTCGTGCCGCCGCCGTTCGCGGCCGACTCGATCCTCGAGGCGATCGACGCGGGTATCCGCGTGATCGTGGCGATCACCGAGGGCATCCCGGTGCTGGACATGCTGCGCGTGAAGAACGTGCTGGCGCAGCATCCGGAAACCGTGCTGATCGGGCCGAACTGCCCCGGCATCATCACCCCGGGCGAGTGCAAGATCGGCATCATGCCGGGTCACATCCACAAGCCGGGCAAGGTCGGCATCGTGTCGCGTTCGGGCACGCTGACCTATGAAGCGGTGTTCCAGACCACCAACGAGGGCCTGGGCCAGTCGACCTGCATCGGCATCGGCGGCGACCCGATCAACGGCCTGAACTTCATCGACTGCCTGAAGCTGTTCCAGGACGACCCGCAGACCGAGGGCATCATCATGGTCGGCGAGATCGGCGGCAGCGCCGAGGAAGACGCGGCCGAGTTCATCGCCGAGTACGTGACCAAGCCGGTGGTGTCGTTCATCGCCGGTGCCTCGGCCCCGGCCGGCAAGCGCATGGGCCACGCCGGTGCGATCATCTCCGGCGGCAAGGGCACGGCGGAAGCCAAGTTCGCCGCGCTGGAGAAGGCGGGCGTCACCACGGTGAAGTCCCCGGCCGACCTGGGCAAGACCCTGGCCAAGCTGATGAAGTAAGCCGGTCGCCCACGGGCACCGACGCGAAAAGGCCGCGCATCGCGCGGCCTTTTTGTTTGGCCCGTTTCCAGGCGATGAGCCTTTGCCGCGGGGGAGCCTGCCGCGAGCCGGGGCGATCTGCACCGCCCGCGCTCGCGGCCACAAAAAAGCCGGCGATGGCTCGCCGGCTTTTCTGGTCCACGATGCCCCGTCGGTCAGTGATGACCGGAGAACGGCACCATCTTGCGCAGCGTGGAAGGCGCGTGCGGCCACTTCGGGTCGGTCAGGTACGGGTGGTCCGGATAGTTCAGCGCCAGCACCTTGCGCACCTCCTCGGCCTGCTTCTTCTGGTCCAGCGACAGGTAGCTGCGCGAAAGGATCGCCAGCGCGTCGCCGACCTGCGGCGCCTGCTGGTAGTGCTCCACCACGTACTGGGCGCGGTCGGCCGAGGCGACGTAGGCCTTGTTGCGCAGGTAGAACTCGGCGACGTTGATCTCGTACTGGGCCAGCACGTTGCGCAGGTAGATCATGCGCTGGCGGGCGTCCGCGGCGTAAGCGCTGTCCGGGAAGCGGCGGGTCAGCTCGGTGAAATCGTCGAAGGACTTGAGGTTGTAGCCCTGGTCGCGGCGGCTCTCGGCGCCGGAGCGCGAGATATAGCGCTCGATGATGCCCGAGGTGCGGCCGAAGTTGACCAAGCCGCGGAGGTAATAGGCGTAGTCGACGTGCTTGTTGGTCGGATACGTCTTGATGAAGCGATTGATCGTCGAGTACGCGTCGTCGGGCTGGTTGTCCTTGTACTGCGCGTAGGCCAGCTCCAGCTGCGCCTGCTCGTTGTACTCGCCGGAGGGGAAGCGGGCGATCAGACGCTGATAAGCTTTCGTCGCCGCGGAGTAGTCGCTGTTCTCCAGGTCGCCGTGCGCTTTTGCATAAAGCTGCGGCAGCGGCATCGTGTCGATGGTGGCGCGCTTGCTGTGGAACAGCGAGCAGGCGCTCATCGTGAGGGTGACACCGAGCACGACGAGCAGTTTGGAAAGGCGCATGGGCAAGGAATTCAGATGTTTGATCGAAAAGGCATGATAGCCGAAACCGGCCGGACCTCGCGGGGGCGGGCATGACCCTGATCCGCCACGAGGCCGTGGTCCCGCTGGCTGCTGCAGGTCGGAGGTTCGACCAGACGCTGGCCGAGATGTTCCCCGATTACTCCCGCTCCCGCCTGGCGGGTTGGATCAAGGCCGGCGCAGCCACCCTGGACGGTGCCAAGGCTCCGCCGCGGCAGTTGCTCAAGGGAGGCGAGAAGGTCCGTCTCGAGGCCGAGCTCGAGGTCGAGGTCAGCTCCGCGCCGGAAGCGATCGCGCTGGACATCGTCCACGAGGACGAGCATCTGCTGGTGCTGAACAAGCCGGCCGGGCTGGTGGTGCATCCCGGTGCGGGCAATCCGACCGGCACGGTGCTGAACGCGCTGCTGCACCACGACCCGGCGCTGGCCGAGCTGCCGCGGGGCGGCATCGTTCATCGCCTGGACAAGGACACCTCGGGGCTGATGGTGGTGGCCAAGACCCTGGCCACCCATACCGCGCTGGTGGACATGCTGTCCCGGCACGACGTCGAGCGGCAGTACGAGGCCGTGGTGCTGGGGACCCTGGTTGCCGGCGGCACGGTCGACGCACCGATCGGCCGTCATCTCGGCGACCGCCTGCGCCAGGCCGTGCGCGACGAGGAAGACGGCAAGCGCGCCGTCACCCATTACCGTCTGCGCGAGCGCTTCCGCGCGCACACCCTGATCCAGTGCAATCTGGAGACCGGTCGCACCCATCAGATCCGCGTGCACATGGCGCACATCCATCATCCGCTGGTCGGCGATCCGCTCTACGGTGGCGGCCTGCGCCTGCCGAAGGGCGCCACCGAGCAGCTCGTCGCCGCGCTGCGCGGCTTTCGCCGCCAGGCCTTGCACGCCGAGCGACTGGCCTTCGAGCACCCGGCCACCGGCGAGGCGTTGGCGTTCGCGGCGCCGCGCCCGGCCGATTTCGAGGCGCTGATCGGCGCCCTGCGGCTGGATTTCGCCGAGCGCGGACCGGCCGATGACGAATTCTGACCGTACGCGAGCGCCGGGCTCCGCCTGGGTAGTGCCCGGTTGGTCTGCGCCCACGCGGGTACGCGCGGTGGTGACCACCCGGCAGGGGCCGGGGAGCTCCTTGCCTCCGTTCGACCGCTGCAACCTCGGTTTGCGCAGCGGCGATGATCCCGAGGTCGTCACGGCCAACCGTGCGTCGGTCGCGGCCGCGCTGGCGCTGCCGTCCGCACCGTGCTGGTTGCAGCAGGTACACGGCTGCGAGGTGGCTGTGATCGGCACGGCCCCGGTATCCGGGGAGCCGGTCGCCGATGCGGCGGTGACCCGGGAGCCGGGGCGGTCGCTGGCGATCCTCACCGCCGACTGCCTTCCGGTGCTGTTCTGCGATCTCGCCGGCGAAGCGGTCGCTGCCGCCCACGCCGGCTGGCGCGGGCTGGCTGCCGGGGTGCTGGAGCAGACGGTGGCGGCGATGGGCGCTCCCCCCGCACGGGTCGTTGCGTGGCTCGGGCCCTGCATCGGCGCCCCGAGCTACGAGGTCGGCGAGGATGTTCGCGAGGCCTTCCTGGCCCGCGACGCGGACTGCTCCGGCTGCTTTGCGCCGACGCGCCCGGGCCATTGGCTGTGCGATCTGGCCGGCCTGGCGCGGCGCACCCTGCAGGCCACCGGAGTCGGTCGCATCGATGGCGGCGGCTTCGACACGTTCACCGATGCGCGCTTCTACTCGTACCGCCGGGACGGCGCCCGCAGCGGTCGTTTCGCCTCGCTGATCTGGCTGGACGAGGCCTGAGCCTCAGCCAGTCAGGCGCTCGAGGAAGGCTTTCGACCAGGCGTCGATATCCTGCTTCTCCAGCACGTCCATCATCGCCCGCCAGCGTTGGCGCCGCTCGCGCAAGGGCATGGTCAGTGCGCGTCCCAGCGCATCGGCCAGCTCGGCCGGATCGGCCGGGTTCACCAGCAGCGCGTCGCGCAGCTCGGCCGCCGCACCGGCGAAACGCGAAAGCACCAGCACGCCCGGATTCTTCGGGTCCTGGCAGGCGACGTATTCCTTGGCCACCAGGTTCATGCCGTCGCGCAACGGGGTGATCAGCGCCACCCGGGCGGTGCGGTAGTAGCCGGTGAGCAGGGAATGCGGAAACGACTGGTTGACGTAGCGGATCGGCACCCAGTCCGGCGCGGCATATTTGCCGTTGATGTGCCCGGCCAGTCGCTCGAGCTCGCGACGGATCTGGCGGTACTCCGGCACGCTGCCGCGCGACGGCGGAGCGATCTGCAGGAAGCTGATCCTTCGATGCAGGTCGGGACGGTGTTCGAGCAGGTGGTCATAGGCGCGGAAGCGCTCGGGCAGGCCCTTGGAATAGTCCAGCCGGTCCACCCCGATGATCAGCGCGCGGTCCTGCAGGCTGGTCTCGAGCTGGGCGATCTCGTCCAGACGGGCGGCCTCGCGTGCACTCTGCGCGACCTGGGCGGTATCGATGCTGATCGGGAACACCGACGCGCGGAAGCTGCGCCCGTCCGGCCCGCGCAGACGCCCGCCGGGGCGCATGGCGCCGCCGATCTCGTGCAGGAAGTAGTCCTCCAGCGCGCGCAGGTCGCGCGCGGTGTGCAGGCCGACCAGGTCATAGGCGGACAGCGTCTCGAACAGGGCCTGGTGGCGCGGCAGTCCGATCAGCAGCGCCGCCGCGGGCAGTGGGGTGTGCAGGAAGAAGCCGATGCGGTTCTTCACCCCGCGGGCGCGCAGCCGGGCGGCCAGCGGAATCAGGTGGTAGTCGTGGACCCATATCACGTCGTTCGGCTCGAGCATCTGCACGAGATGGTCGGCGAACAGTGCATTCACCCGCAGGTATCCCTCCAGCTGCTCGCGCCGGTAGTCGACCAGGTCGGGGCGGTAATGCAGCAGCGGCCACAGCGCGCGGTTGGCGAAGCCGGCATAGAACTGGTCGTGGTCGAGGCGGGACAGGTCGAGGGTGACGTACTCCACCGTGTCGTCGCGCACGCGGCGCACGCGGCCGGTGTCGCTGCCGACCTTGCCGCTCCAGCCGAACCACAGGCCGCCGCGCTCGCGCATCGCCGCGCGCATCGCCGAGGCGAGTCCGCCGGTGGCGGTCTGCTTCGGCAGTGCGACGCGGTTGGAGACCACTACCAGTCGTCCCGGGGTCTTCGCGCCGCTCACAGCGCATCCTCCCAGCGGCGCGACAGGCGCCTGGCCGCCTGGATCAGGCCGACCATCGAGTAGGTCTGCGGAAAATTGCCCCAGTGTTCGCCCGATGCCGGCGCCAGGTCCTCGGAGAGCAGGCCGAGCGGATTGCGGCGCGCCAGCAGCAGTTCGAACATCTCCCGTGCGCGCTGCTGGCGACCCGTCGCGGCGAGCGCCTCGATGTACCAGAACGTGCAGATGGTGAAGCTGGTCTCCGGCGTACCGAAGTCGTCCGGTGCGATGTAGCGGAACAGGTAGTCGCCCCGGCCGAGCGCCGCACCGATGGCGTCGACCGTCGCCACGAAGCGCGGGTCCATCGGGTCGACGAAGCCGATGTCGGCGAGCAGCAGCAGGCTGGCGTCGAGGTGCTCACCATCGAACGCGTCGACGAAATGCCCCAGGCGCCCGTTCCAGCTGCGTTCCAGGATGCGTTCGCGCAACGCCACGGCGTGGTCGTGCCAGTGGCGGGCGCGCTCGTCCAGGCCCAGTTCGGTGGCGATGTGGGCCAGGCGGTCGCAGGCCGCCCAGCACATCGCGGCGGAATAGGTGTGCACGGCGGCGCGGCCACGGAATTCCCACAGTCCGGCATCCGGCTCCTCGGCCATGCGCACGGCCAGCCGGCCCATGCGCTCGAGCCGCTCGAACGCGCGGGTGTCGCCCCTCTGCTCGATGCGACGGTCGAAGAACAGTTGTGCCGAGGCCAGCACCACCGAGCCGTAGACGTCGTTCTGGCGCTGACGCCAGGCATCGTTGCCGACCCGCACCGGCCCCATGCCGCGATAGCCGGCCAGGTGCGGCTCGACTCGCTCATGCAGCTCGCGCTCGAAGGTGATGCCGAACACCGGGCCCACCTCGTCGTCGCGGTCGGCGGCGATCAGGTTGAATACGTAGCGGATGTAGTTCTCCATCGTGCGGGTGGCACCGAGACGGTTGAGCGCGCGCACGGTGAAGGCCGCATCGCGCAGCCAGCAGTAGCGGTAGTCCCAGTTGCGTTCGGTGCCCGGCGCTTCGGGGATGGACGTCGTGAGGGCCGCGACGATGGCGCCGGTGGCTTCGTACTGGCACAGCTTGAGCGTGATCGCGGCGCGGATCACCGCGTCCTGCCATTCGTAGGGAATGGACAGGTAGCGCACCCAGTCGAGCCAGTACTCGCGCGTGCGCTTGAGGGCCAGCGACACGAAATCGGCCGGACTGTCGTTCAGTGTCTCGTCGGGACCGAACACGAAGTGTGCCGCCCGGTCGAGCCCGAACGGCAGGGCGCGTTCGATCATCGGCACCGGCACGTCGCTGGTCAGCCGCAGGGTGGTGTCGGCCAGCCGGTAGCGCAGATGGTTGCTGCCACTGGTGGCCGGCGCCGCTTCGGCGCCGTAGCGATTCCTCGGACGCATCCGCACGCGTACGCGCGGCGAGCCGTGCAGTGGCCGCACGCGGCGCACCAGCATGACCGGATGGAACATCCTCCCGTGGGTACGGTAGCGGGGCGCGAAGTCGGTGATTTCGATGGCGCCGCCGTGGTGGTCGTGCAGGCGGGTGATCAGCACGGCGGTATTCGGGTCGTATTGCTGCCCGCTGCAGGCCAGGTCGAGCAGCTCGATGCTCCAGTCGCCGCCGCCCTCGCGGGGAGAGAGCAGGGCACAGAAGGCCGGGTCGGCATCGAACGTGGGCAGGCAGGACCAGACGATGCTCCCGCGCGGATCGACCAGGGCGGCGACGGTGCCGTTGCCGATCACGCCGAGCTCAAGCTGGGCCGGAGGGTTCTCCTTCGGGTCGGAGGGCATGGGACGGGGCTCCTTGCTGGATCGCGTCGAGAACGCAAGCCAGCCAATGCTGCACGGCAGCAGGGCTAGGGAGCGTGAAACGGGCGGCGGTGGGCGTACGGTCGCCGACGCGGATCGCCCATCCGTCGCGGCGCTCGATGGCCGCGAAGGCGTGTTCGTCGGTCAGGTCGTCGCCGAGGTAGACCGGCCGGCGGTCACGGAACGGCGGCCGTTCGAGCAGGGCAGTCACCGCGCGCCCCTTGTCCATGCCCTCCGGCTTGATCTCGGTCACCAGGTTGCCGGCCTGCAGCTCGTACCCTTCCAGCGAATCGGCCAGTTCGGCCGCGGCGGCGAGGAGGGTGTCGTAACGATCCGGGTGGCGGCGGCAATGCAGGGCGACTGCGCTCCCCTTGTCTTCCAGCTGCACCCCTTCCAGCGTCCGGGTCAGCTGTCGGGCACGTTGTCGCAGGAGGTCGAGGGAGGCGGAATTCACCGGCAGGACGCGGCGTGTGCCGTCGGCATGGCGAAGCTCCAGGCCATGCAGGCCGGCCATCGCCCAGGGCAGGTCGAACAGCCGCTCCAGATCGGCCAGCGCGCGGCCGCTCACCAGCGCCACTGCACCCTCGAGCGCATCGTGCAGGGCGAGCAACCGTCGTCGCAGCGATGGATCGACGGAAACGGCAGCCGGATCGTCCTGGAAATCCAGCAGGGTGCCGTCGACGTCGAGGAACAGCGCCCAGCGTTCGCCGCCCCCGGGCAGGGGCGGCATGGGCAGGTCGGAGACGGGTGGGACGGTGCGATTCATGAAGTGGGCACGTTAGCCGGGAGCATGTGAAGGCCGGGCGCATCGCTTGAATCGCCCGGCCCCGTCCGCATCTTCCGGCTCAGTGGCAGCGGGGCTGCCAAATTCTTTTCGAGAGGGGATTCACCTCATGCGGATGGACAAACTCACCTCGCGTTTCCAGCAGGCACTGGCCGACGCGCAGTCGCTGGCGGTCGGCCGCGACAACAACATGCTCGAGCCGGCGCACGTGATGGCGGCGCTGCTCGACCAGCAGGGCGGCTCGACCGCGCCGCTGCTGGCCCAGGCGCAGGTCAACGTGCCGGCACTGCGCCAGCGTGTCGGCGAGATCCTCGCGCGCCTGCCGCAGGTCAGCGGGCAGGAGGGCAACATCAACGTCGGCAACGACCTCTCGCGCCTGCTCAACCTCACCGACAAGCTGGCGCAGCAGCGCGGCGACCAGTTCATCGCCAGCGAGCTGTTCGTGCTGGCGGCGCTGGAGGACAGGGGCGAGCTGGGCGCGGCGCTGAAGGCGGCCGGCGCGACCAAGGCCAACCTCGAAGCGGCGATCGACAAGGTCCGCGGCGGCGAGAAGGTGCAGAGCGAGAACGCCGAGGACCAGCGTCAGGCGCTGGAGAAGTACTGCATCGACCTCACCTCGCGCGCCGAGAGCGGCAAGCTCGATCCGGTGATCGGCCGCGACGAGGAGATCCGCCGCACCATCCAGGTGCTGCAGCGGCGCACCAAGAACAATCCGGTGCTGATCGGCGAGCCCGGCGTGGGCAAGACGGCGATCGTCGAGGGTCTGGCCCAGCGCATCGTCAAGGGCGAGGTGCCCGAGGGTCTGCGCGACCGCCGCGTACTCGCGCTGGACATGGGCGCGCTGATCGCCGGCGCCAAGTTCCGCGGCGAGTTCGAGGAGCGCCTCAAGGCCGTGCTCAACGACCTGGCCAAGAACGAGGGCCAGATCATCCTGTTCATCGACGAGCTGCACACCATGGTCGGTGCCGGCAAGGCGGACGGCGCGATGGATGCCGGCAACATGCTCAAGCCGGCGCTGGCGCGTGGCGAGCTGCACTGCATCGGCGCCACCACGCTGGACGAGTACCGCAAGTACATCGAGAAGGATGCCGCGCTGGAGCGCCGCTTCCAGAAGGTGTTCGTGGGCGAGCCGAGCGTGGAGGACACCATCGCGATCCTGCGCGGCCTGAAGGAGCGCTACGCGGTGCACCACGGCGTGGAGATCACCGACCCGGCGATCGTCGCCGCGGCCACGCTGTCCAACCGCTACATCCCGGACCGCCAGCTGCCGGACAAGGCGATCGACCTGATGGACGAGGCGGCCAGCCGCATCCGCATGGAGATCGACTCCAAGCCGGAGGAGCTCGATCGCCTCGAGCGCCGGCTGATCCAGCTGAAGATCCAGCGCGAGATGCTGAAGAAGGAGAAGGACGACGAGTCGAAGAAGCGCCTCGCCGACCTGGAGGCCGACATCGAGAAGCTGGAGCGCGAGTTCTCCGACCTCAACGAGGTCTGGAAGTCCGAGAAGGCCGCGCTGCAGGGCGCGACCAAGGTGAAGGAGCAGATCGAGGCCGCACGCGTCGAGCTGGAGGCGGCCCAGCGCCGGCAGGACTACGCCAAGATGAGCGAGATCCAGTACGGCCGCCTGCCGGAACTGGAGAAGCAGCTTGCCGCGGCGCAGGCCGCCGAGCAGCAGGGCGACTTCAAGCTGGTGCAGGACCGCGTCACCGCCGAGGAGATCGCCGAGGTGGTCTCGCGCTGGACCGGCATCCCGGTCTCCAAGATGCTCGAAGGCGAGCGCGAGAAGCTCTTGAAGATGGAGGACGCACTGCACGCGCGCGTGGTCGGCCAGGACGAGGCGATCAAGGTGGTGTCCGACGCGGTGCGCCGTTCGCGCGCCGGCCTGTCCGACCCGAACCGGCCCAGCGGCTCGTTCCTGTTCCTCGGTCCCACCGGCGTGGGCAAGACCGAGCTGTGCAAGGCGCTGGCCGAATTCCTGTTCGACTCGGCCGATGCGATGGTGCGCATCGACATGAGCGAGTTCATGGAGAAGCACGCGGTGTCGCGGCTGGTCGGTGCGCCCCCGGGCTACGTCGGCTACGAAGAGGGCGGTTATCTCACCGAGGCGGTGCGTCGCCGTCCGTACAGCGTGATCCTGCTGGACGAGGTGGAGAAGGCGCATCCGGACGTGTTCAACATCCTGTTGCAGGTGCTCGACGACGGCCGCCTCACCGATGGCCAGGGCCGCACGGTGGACTTCCGCAACACGGTCATCGTGATGACCTCGAACCTCGGTTCGCACCAGATCCAGGAGCTGGCCGGTGACGACAGCCCGGAGGCCTACACGCAGATGAAGGCCGCGGTGATGGGCGTGGTGCAGGCGCACTTCCGCCCGGAGTTCATCAACCGGCTGGACGACATCGTGGTGTTCCACCCGCTGACCAAGCCGCAGATCCGCCAGATCGCACGCATCCAGCTGCGCAGCCTGGAGAAGCGGCTGGCCGAGCGGCAGCTCGCGCTCACCATCAGCGAAAAGGCGCTGGACCTGCTGGGCAACGTCGGCTTCGACCCGGTCTACGGCGCGCGGCCGCTGAAGCGGGCGATCCAGCAGCAGGTGGAGAACCCGCTGTCGCGGCAGATCCTGGAGGGGCACTTCCCGTCCGGCGCCACCGTGGCGGTGGATGCCGAAGGCGGCCAGCTGGTGTTCCGCAAGGCCTGATCGACCGCGTGCCGCCCCAAGAAAAGAAAAAGCCCGCCGTGAGGCGGGCTTTTTCTTTGCCTGCGCGGCGCGGCCTACCAGTGGTAGGCCACGGTCGCGTAGTAGTACGAGCCGCTGAAGCCGAACGGCGAGGAGTTCGGGTACGGCAGGATGATGTTGAAGGCGCTGGTGCGCGGCTGGTTCTTGTCGGGGTACTGGTTGGTGACGTTGTTGCCGCCGACACTGAAAGTCCAGTCGTTCCAGTTGTAGCTTGCCGACAGGTCGAGCAGCACGGCGGCGCCGTAGGTCTGGTCTCCGCTCGGGTTGGTGGCGAAGGTGGTCCACTCGCCGTAGCGGGTCAACTGGCCGTGCAGGCTCCAGTTGCCGATCGTCCAGTCGCCGGCGACGAAGGCCTTGGTCTTGGGGGTGCCCTTGGTGATGCGGCCCTGTTCGGAGCGATCGATGATCGGCAGGGTGAGGCCGGCCAGTCCCAGCTGCGGCGGGTTCGCGGCGATCGAGCGGATCGTGGTCTTGTTCCAGTTGATGCCGCCGGTGAGCTTCAGCGAGGAGCTCTGAAGTTCGATCGGGTAGGTGGAGACCAGGTCCGCGCCGCGGGTGCGGGTGTTCACCGCGTTGGTGAAGAAGCGGCCGCCGCTCACGAACGGGATGCCCACCGAGGTGAGGTAGTCCTGTACGGCGGAGCCCACCAGATTGCCGCTGAGGATGATGCGGTTGTCGATGTCGATCTGGTACAGGTCCAGCGTGGTGTACAGGCCGCTGTCTGGCGTCAGCACCAGGCCTACGCTGTAGTTGCGCGACTTTTCCGGCTTGAGATTCTGGGCGCCCAGCGCCCGCGCCGCCGGATCGCTGACCGGGAACGTGCGGATGGTGTACGGCACCAGTACGCCATTGCCCTGGTTGACGAAGTTGATCGCGGTCGAGGAGTAGTACTCCTGCTGCAGCGACGGTGCACGGAAGCCATTGGACACGGTGCCGCGCAGCGCCACGGTGTCAGTGAACGCATAGCGGCCAGACAACTTGGCCGAGGTGGTGCTGCCGAAGTCGCTGTAGTGCTCGTAGCGCGCCGCGAAACCACCGGACAGCTTGTAGGTCAGGTCGGTCTCGAGGTCGATATAGGCCGCATCACTGTTGCGGCTGTGGCTGCCCGCGTCGCCGGGCTGGTAACCCGGGAACACCTGGGCGCCGGCGCCGGCATAGGACGCGGCATCGCCTTGCTTGATGGTGAACGACTCGTGGCGATGCTCGAGGCCCCAGGCCACGGTCAGCGGGCTTTCCAGGCCGCTGACGTTGAAGTCGCGGCTGAAGTCCCCGTTGAAGCTGTCCTGGCGGTTGCTCAGCGTGCCGATGTAGAAGCCGGTCGGCGAGTTCGGGTCGAGCGAGTAGTTGTAGGTGTCGGCGGTGTGCAGCTTCCAGTGGTTGCCGCCGGTGTTTGCGCTCAGGTCGTAGTTCCAGCCGGCGACCTTTCCGCGCACGCCGAGCACTTCGGAGTCGTCGCGGATGGCGCTGTTTTCGATCGGCAGGTAGCCATTGGGGTACTGGGCCAGCGCGCCGGGTTGGCTGCCCGAGTACGTCGACAGCGAGCGGAAGAAGCCGCCGGAGCTGACGTTGCGCTTGTTGAACAGCGTGAAGGCGTACAGCTGCGCAGCCGGACTCAGGTCGTACTGGGCGTTGATCGCCGCCTGCTTGGAGCGGGTCTGCGGCAGGCCGTAGTGGAAGGTGACCGTGTTGTAGGTCGGATCGGCCGGATAGCGCATGTCCGGGCCGGCACGGTTGGTCGGATCCTGGTGCGTGGCGTTGGCGCTCAGGTGGATCCAGCCCTTGTCACCGAGCTTGAAGCCGCCGTCGGCGCCGCCCTGCCAGGTCTTGCCGTCGCCGGTGTCGTAGCGGCCGCCGGTCAGGCTGGCCGAGCCGTGGCTGGCCCCGCCCTTGAGGATGATGTTGATCACGCCGGCGATGGCGTCGGAGCCGTACTGGGCGGCCGCGCCGTCGCGCAGCACTTCGACGTGGTCGATGGCGTTGATCGGGATCGCATTGATGTCCACCGGCGACGAGCCGCGCCCGAGCGATCCGTTGACGTTGACGATGGCGGTCGGGTGCTGGCGCTTGCCGTTGATGAGCACCAGCGTCTGGTCGGGCGACAGGCCGCGCAGCTGCGCCGGCTGGGTCGCGTCGGTGGCGTCGGTGACCGAGGGCTGCGGGAAGTTGAACGACGGCAGCAGCGTGCGCAGCGCGGAGGCGAGATTGGGTGCGCCGGTGTTCTGCAGGTCCTTCGGCGTCAGCACGTCGATCGGCGCCAGCGAGGTGGACTCGGTGCGGTCGAACGAGCGGGTGCCGGTGACCACCACGGTCTGAAGTTCCGTGGTCTTCTTCTTGGCGGCGTCCTGGTTGGCGGACGCGTCCTGCGCCACGGCCACCTGCGACAAGGCAAGCAGGGTGGCTGCGGCGAGAGCGGTGCGGGTCAGCGTGGGTCGTGCAAGCATGATGTTTCTCCCCGGGGTCGACGGGTCGCGTGTGGGGCGCGACGGATATCCCTGCAGCAGTGGGCCGGATCGCGCGAGATGTTGCGATGCGGCATGATTCCCTGTCTTCGGAAGCTAGGCAGCGGACGTCGTTCTGTCAACCTGACGTTAGTAATATGTAACAAAGGCGTCCCGCGGTCCGTCGGGCGCCATGCTTGAAATTGACCGGGGCGCCGCCATAGACCGGCGCCATCGAGGTTTCCTGGAGATTCCGATCCATGCCCATCTACGCGTTTGCCTGCAAGGCATGCGGTCATGCCTTCGACCGCCTGCAGAAGCTTTCCGATGCCGATCCGACCGTCTGCCCGGCATGCGGTGCCGAGCAGGTGCAGCGGCAGGTCACCGCGCCGTCGTTCCGCCTGGCCGGCAGCGGCTGGTACGAGACCGACTTCAAGAAGGCCGGGGACAAGAAGCGCAACCTCGCCGGGGATGCCGCCGCTCCGGCCCCGGCCCCGGCCCCGGCTCCGGCTCCGGCTCCGGCGCCCGCTCCGGCGCCTTCGTCCGGTAGCGACTGACCACGGTTCAAACCCCGTTGGGGCGGGCGACTGTAGGGTTCGGCCACCTGTCTTCGAAAGGGGTCTTCATGCGGATTTCCCTCGCCGCTTTCGGCGGTCTGGCCCTGGCCATCGCGATCCTGTCTCTCTCTTTTCCCGGCCTAGTGGAGGCGCGCCAGGGCTGGAACGATCCGGTTCGCTGCAACAGCCAGGATGGGCATTACGCCCGCTGTGTCATGCCCTGGCGGAACGCCCGCCTGCTTCGTCAGGAGTCCAAGGCGGACTGTATCCGCGGGCAGAGCTGGGGTGTCGATCGCGGTGTGTTGTGGGTCGACCGCGGCTGTCGCGGCCTTTTCGTGGCCGCCGACCGCTGGTACGGCGGCCGCGACGATGGTGGCTGGCGCGACGGCGACGACCACGGTCGCTGGCAACATCATGACGACGATCGCCCCCGTGAACGCGATGATGATCGCGGCGGCTGGCGTCCGGGCCACGATTGGGATCGCGACATCCGCCTGCAGTGCGACAGCAATGGCCGCCGTTACCAGATGTGCCGGGTCGACACGGGGCGACATGGTCGGGCCCGACTGGTGCGGCAGCTTTCCAGCTCCCGCTGTACCGAGGGCTACAGCTGGGGCTACAACCGGGCGGGAGTGTGGGTTGACCACGGTTGCCGCGGCCAGTTCGTGGTGCAGCGGCGCTGGTAGGGAGGCCGCGGAGCGGGTCCTGGCCTGCTCCGCTCCCGGCGGCTTGCGTCCGCTGCAGTGCTACCATTGGCGGTCTTTTCCCTGCCCATTCCGCGATCGCGGCCCGGAGTTCCAAGCGCATGCGCACCCACTACTGTGGACTCATCGACGAGTCCCTGGTCGGCCAGACCGTCACCCTGTGCGGCTGGGTCAACAAGACCCGCCTGCAAAGCCACGTTGCCTTCATCGACCTGCGTGACCACGAAGGTCTCGCCCAGGTGGTGGTGGAGCGCGAGAACGCCGACGCCTTCGCCGTGGCCGGCGAGGTGGGCTACGAGTACTGCCTGCGCGTGACCGGCACGATCCGCGCGCGGCTCTCGGTCAACGACAAGCTGAAGACCGGCACGGTGGAACTGCTGGCCGAGAAGGTCGAGATCCTCAATGCCGCGAAGGACCTGCCGTTCGCGCTGCACGAGAACCCGAACGAGGACATGCGGATGACCTACCGCTACCTCGACCTGCGCCGCCCGGAGATGCAGGCGATGATGCGCAAGCGCATCAAGCTGGTGCAGGCACTGCGCCGCTACCTCGACGAGCGCGGCTTCCAGGACATCGAGACGCCGATCCTGACCAAGGCCACACCGGAAGGCGCGCGCGACTACCTGGTGCCCAGCCGCGTGCATCCGGGCCAGTTCTACGCGCTGCCGCAGTCGCCGCAGCTGTTCAAGCAGATCCTGATGATGGCGGGCTTCGACCGCTACTACCAGATCGCCCGCTGCTTCCGCGACGAGGACCTGCGCGCCGACCGCCAGCCGGAGTTCACCCAGCTCGATCTCGAGTTCGCCTTCGTCGAAGAGCAGGACGTGCAGGACTTCGTCGAGGAGCTGATCCGTCACGTGTTCCGCGAAGTGCAGGGCGTCGAGCTGGACGCCGCCTTCCCGCGCATGACCTGGGAAGAGGCCATGCGCCGCTTCGGCTCGGACAAGCCGGACCTGCGTATCGCGCTGGAGCTTGTCGATGTAGCCGAGGCGCTGAAGCACGTCGAGTTCAAGGTGTTCGCCGAGCCGGCCAACGATCCGGCAGGCCGCGTCGCCGCGCTGCGCGTGCCGGATGCGGCCTCGCTGTCGCGCAAGGAGATCGACACGCTGACCGAGTTCGTCGGCCGCTACGGCGCCAAGGGTCTGGCCTGGCTCAAGGTCGAGGATCTGGCCAAGGGTCGCGAGGGCATCAACTCGCCGGTGGCGAAGTTCCTCGACGATGCCGCGCTCGATGGCGTACTGAAGGCGACCGGCGCACGGACCGGCGATATCGTGTTCTTCGGCGCCGGCAAGTGGAAGACGGTCACCGACTTCATGGGCGCGCTGCGCCTGAAGGTCGGCAAGGATCGCGGCCTGGTGGAAAACACCTGGAAGCCGCTGTGGGTCACCGACTTCCCGATGTTCGAGTACGACGAGGAGGAGCGGCGCTTCGTGGCGCTGCATCACCCGTTCACCGCGCCGAAGGTCGACGACATCGCCGATCTCAAGGCCAACGCAGCCAACGCGGTCAGTCGCGGCTACGACATGGTGCTCAACGGCAACGAGATCGGCGGTGGCTCGATCCGTATCCACCGGCCGGAGATGCAGAGCGCGGTGTTCGAACTGCTCGGCATCGGCGCGGAGGAGGCCGAGATGAAGTTCGGCTTCCTGCTCAAGGCGCTGAAGTTCGGCGCGCCGCCGCACGGCGGCCTCGCGTTCGGCATCGACCGGATCGCCGCGCTGATGGCCGGTACCGAGTCGATCCGCGACGTGATCGCCTTCCCCAAGACCACCAGCGCGCAGGACCTGATGACCGATGCGCCGTCGCCGGTGGGCGATGCGCAGCTGAAGGAGCTGCACGTGCGCACCGCCGTCGATCCGTCCGCCTGAAGCGGGATCGCGTCGGCGAACCGCGGCGGGCGGCGCGGGCAGAATGCAGCGCCCCGCCCGCCGGGCGGTCTTCTCCTTCTTCCACGTTGGCCGGTCCCCATGCTTGAACACGTCATCCTGCTGCACGGCCTGTGGATGAGGGGCTTCGCACTGGCCATGCTGCATCGTCGGATGATGGAGGCGGGTTTCCGCGTTCACCGCTTCGACTACCTCAGCGTGGCGGCGACCCAGGAGCGCATCCTGGAACGTCTGCAGGGCCGGATGCGCGACCTTGGCGATATCGGTGGCCCGGTCCACCTGGTCGGGCACAGCCTGGGCGGGCTGCTCGCGCTCAAGGCCTGCCGCGAAGAGAGCATCCTGCCTCCGGGGCGGGTGGTATGCCTGGGCTCGCCCCTGCGTGGCAGTGCCGCGGCTCGGGAATTCTCGCGCTTCGGGCGCGGTGGCGAAGTGCTGCTGGGGCACAACCGTGACCTGCTCGAGAAGGGCTTCGAGCGTTGGGACGGCCGGCGCGAGGTGGGCGTGATCGCCGGCCGCTCGCCGATCGGGCTGGGTGCGGTGCTGACCCATATCGAGGGCGACCACGACGGCACGGTGGCGGTGGCCGAGACCCGGCTGCCCGGTCTGGCCGACCACTGCGTGGTGGACACCAACCACACCGGCCTGCTCTTTTCGGCCGATGTGGCGCGCCTGACTGCCTGCTTTCTGCGGGAGGGGCGTTTTGCCGCAGTGACGGCCCCGGCAGGGCCGGCCGGCTGAAACCCCCGGGCCACCCTTCCACGGCCCACGGGGGGATGGAGTAAAATTCGGCGCTTGTCCACTGTCAGGTTGCGCAACGCCATGGGTAGAGGCCCGTCCATCGAAGGTCGCAAGAACGCCGAAGACGCCAAGCGCGCGAAAGTGTTCACCAAGCTGATCCGCGAAATCACCGTCGCCACTCGTGCCGGCGTAGCCGACCCGTCCGGCAACCCGCGGCTGCGCGCGGCCGTGGACAAGGCGTTGTCGGCCAACATGCCCAAGGACACCATCGAGCGCGCGATCAAGCGCGGCTCGGGCGCCGACGGCGGCGCCGCGATGGAGGAGCTGCGCTACGAAGGCTATGGCCCGGCCGGCGTGGCGCTGATCATCGAGTGCTTCACCGACAACCCCACCCGCACGGTGGCCGATGTGCGCCACGCGTTGACGCGTCACGGCGGCAACCTCGGTACCAGCGGCTCGGTGGCGTTCCAGTTCACCCGCTGCGGCGAGATCGTGTTCGCTACCGGTGGCGACGAGGCGGCCGAGGAAAAGGTGCTCGAGGCGGCGCTGGAGGCGGGGGCCGACGACGTGGTGAACGAGCACGGCGAGAGCACGGTGATCTGCGCGCCGGAAAACTTCGAGGCGGTGCAGCAGGCACTGGCCGCGGCCGGGCTGGAGTCCGACCATGCCGGCGTCGGCATGCGCCCGAACAATCGCGTGGCAGTGCCCGCGGACGCGCAGGAAACCATGCAGGACCTGCTCGAGCGCCTGAACGCGCTCGACGACGTCAGCGAGGTCTACCACAACGCGATCCTGCCGGCCGAGGCGGCGGATTGATCCGGCGTCGGCCCTCGGGCCGCGTCGGCGCGTGCAGCGCATGACCCGCATTCTCGGCATCGATCCCGGTAGCCAGCGTACCGGTGTCGGGATCATCGATGTCGACACGCAGGGCAAGCTGTCCCACGTCTTCCATGGTGCGCTGGTGGTGGGCAACGAGGCGTCGTTCCCGCTGCGTCTGAAACGCATCTTTGACGAGCTGTGTGACATCATCGCCGCCCATCGTCCATCCGAGTGCGGGATCGAGCGTGTGTTCATGGCGCGCAATCCCGACTCGGCATTGAAGCTGGGGCAGGCGAGGGGCGCCGCGATCTGCGCGGTGGTCAGCCAGGGGATCGCGGTGCACGAATACGCAGCAACCGAAGTGAAGCAGTCGGTGGTCGGCAGTGGCCGCGGCGACAAGACCCAGGTACAGCACATGATTGGCGTACTGCTCGGCTTGAAAGGGCCGTTGCAGGCCGACGCCGCGGACGCGCTGGCGATCGCCGTGACCCATGCACACACCCGTGCCAGCCTGGCCCGCGTCGGTATTCCGCGCACGGCCTGGAGGCGTGGCCGATGATCGGTCGCCTGCGTGGCACCCTGGTGTCCAAGCAGCCGCCGTGGCTGCTCGTCGACGTCGGCGGCGTGGGCTACGAGCTCGAGGCGCCGATGTCGACGATCTTCGACCTGCCGGCGACCGGCAAGGAAGTGATCCTGCTCACCCATCACGCGGTGAAGGAGGACAGTGTCGCCCTTTACGGTTTCCTGCAGGAATCCGAGCGCGCGCTGTTCCGCAGCCTGCTGAAGGTCAGCGGGATCGGCGCGAAGATCGCGCTGGCGGTGCTGTCCGGTGTGTCCACCGGCGACTTTGCGCGGTTGGTGCAGGCCGGTGACGTGGTCGCGTTGACCAAGATCCCCGGCATCGGCAAGAAGACCGCCGAACGTATCGTGGTCGAGCTGCGCGATCGGGTCGACGGGCTGGACCATGTCCGGCTGCCCGGTCAGGCCCCTGCCGGCGCCCCGATGGACGCGGCCGGCGAGGCGACGGTCGCGCTGCAGCAACTCGGCTACAAGCCGGCCGAGGTCACGCGCCTGGTGCAGAAGGTCGCCGCCGACGGCGACAGCGCCGAGGCCATCATCCGCAAGGCGCTGCGCGCCGCCCTGGGCGGCTAGGCAGCCGGGAATCGCATGAGCCAGTCATCGCAAGTTTCGCAACACGCAGGATCCACCGAAGGCGGCCAGCACGGCAGCGTTTCGGCGCTGATACTCGGTGCCATCGGTGTGGTGTTCGGAGACATCGGCACCAGCCCCCTGTACACGATGCACGAGACCTTCCTGCCGGAGCACGGGCTGCATCCGCGGCCGGCCACGGTGCTCGGGATCCTCTCGCTGATCACCTGGTCGCTGATCATCGTGGTGGCATTGAAATACGTCAGCCTGGTGATGCGCGCCGACAACAAGGGCGAGGGCGGGATCATGGCGCTGATGACCCTGGCCCAGCGGGCCGTGGGCCAGTCCCCCCGCATGCGCAAGCTGGTGGTGCTGATGGCATTGCTGGGGGCGGCACTGTTCTTCGGCGATGGCGTGATCACGCCGTCGATCTCTGTGTTGTCGGCGGTCGAGGGCCTGGAGGTTGCCGCGCCCGGGCTGTCGCACTGGGTCGTGCCGGTCACCGTAGGCGTGCTGCTCGGGCTGTTCTGGATGCAGCGCCATGGAACGGCCAAGGTCGGCGCGGTGTTCGGGCCGATCATGGTGCTGTGGTTCCTCAGCCTCGGCGTGATCGGCGCGTGGAACATCCTGAAGTCGCCGGGGGTGCTGTACGCGCTCAATCCCTGGTACGCGGTGCAGTTCTTCATGACCCACGGCATGGCTTCGGCACTGGCCCTGGGTTCGGTCGTGCTGTGCGTGACCGGTGCCGAGGCGCTCTACACCGACATGGGTCACTTCGGGCGCTTCCCGATCCGCGCGGCCTGGTTCTTCTTCGTGATGCCGGCCCTGCTGCTCAACTACTACGGCCAGGGTGGCCTGCTGCTGATCGAGCCGGCGGCGATCAGCAACCCGTTCTACCACTCGGTGCCGGACTGGGCGCTCTACCCGATGATCGGACTGGCGACCGCCTCCACGGTGATCGCTTCGCAGGCAGTGATCTCCGGCGCCTTCACGGTGACCCGGCAGGCGATCCAGCTCGGCTTCGTGCCGCGCATGCAGGTGGTGCACACCTCGCGCGAGGCGATCGGGCAGATCTTTCTGCCCTGGGTGAACCGTTCGCTGATGATCGCGGTGATCGCCACGGTGGTGAGCTTCGGGTCGTCCAACGCGCTGGCCGGTGCCTACGGCATCGCCGTGACCGGCACGATGGCGATCGACACCGTGCTGGTGATGATCGTCGCCCGCCGCATGTGGCACTGGAACCGGGCGCTGGTGATCGTGGCCGCGATCGCTCTGCTGTCGGTGGACCTGAGCTATTTCGGTGCCAACACGCTGAAGATCCTGCAGGGCGGCTGGTTCCCGCTGGTGCTCGGCCTGGTGATGTTCGTGGTGATGACCACCTGGCGTCGCGGTCGGGACCTTGTGGTCCGCGAGATCAAGCAGAGCGGACTGGCGCTGAAGCCGTTCATCGCCAACATCGCCGAGCATCCGCCGCTGCGCGTCCCGGGAACGGCGGTGTTCCTCACCGCCAACCAGGAGGCCGTGCCGCACGCGCTGTTGCACAACCTCAAGCACAACAAGGTGCTGCACGAGCGCAACGTGCTGCTGACGGTGGAGACGCTGGAAACGCCGGTGGCCGAATCCGACGAGCGGATCCAGCTCGAGGAGCTCGGTGGCGGCTTCTATCTGCTGACCCTGCGCTTCGGCTTCGCCGAGGATCCGAACATTCCACTGGCGCTGGGGCAGTGCTCGCGCAGCGGCCTGCCGTTCGACCTGATGGACACCACTTTCTTCCTGTCGCGCGAGAGCATCGTGGCGGGCGCGCGCCGACCGGGCATGGCACTGTGGCGCGACAAGCTGTTCGCTTTCATGGCGCGCAACGCGTTGCCCGCCACGGCCTTCTTCCAGATCCCGGGCAACCGCCTGATCGAGCTGGGTGCGCAGGTGGAGATCTGAAAAGCGGGAGCGGGGCCCCGGGGGTGAGAGGAAGACCGGTGCCCGGGGCGGCGTACGGGGTCTCCCGCCTCCCGCTCCTCTTCACTCACCCCTCGCCTCAAGCCCCATAATGCCGCCATGACCGATCGCATCATTACCGCCGCCGCCCAGCTCGACGACGACGCCCTGGAGGCCACCATCCGGCCCAGGCGGCTGGCCGAATACCTCGGCCAGCAGGCAGTGCGCGAGCAGCTGTCGATCTACATCGAGGCGGCCAGAAAGCGCGGCGGAGCGCTCGACCACGTGCTGATCTTCGGGCCACCCGGGCTGGGCAAGACCACGCTCAGCCACGTGATCGCCAACGAGCTGGGCGTCAACGTCCGCACCACCTCCGGTCCGGTGCTCGAGCGCGCCGGCGACCTGGCCGCGCTGCTGACCAACCTCGAGCCGCACGACGTGCTGTTCGTGGACGAGATCCATCGCCTGTCCCCGGTGGTCGAGGAGGTGCTCTATCCGGCGATGGAGGACTTCCAGATCGACATCATGATCGGCGAGGGGCCGGCCGCCCGGTCGATCAAGCTCGACCTGCCGCCGTTCACCCTGATCGGCGCCACCACCCGGGCGGGCATGCTCACCGCGCCGCTGCGCGACCGCTTCGGCATCGTGCAGCGTCTGGAGTTCTATACGGCCGAGGAGTTGACCGACATCGTCCGCCGTGCCGCCCGCATCCTGGGCATCGCCTGCGAACTGGAAGGCGCGCAGGAGATCGCCCGCCGCTCGCGCGGCACGCCGCGCATCGCCAACCGCCTGCTGCGCCGGGTGCGCGATTACGCCGAGGTGCGCGCGGGCGGGGCGATCACCCGGGAGGCGGCGCAGGCCGCGCTGGGCATGCTCAAGGTCGACCCGCAGGGTTTCGACGAGCTGGACCGCCGCCTGCTGTCGCTGATCATCGAGAACTTCGACGGCGGCCCGGTGGGCGTGGAGTCGCTGGCGGCGGCGCTGAGCGAGGATCGCGGCACCCTCGAGGACGTGGTCGAGCCGTACCTGATCCAGCAGGGCTATCTGGTGCGCACCGCTCGTGGGCGCATGGTCAGCGCCAAGGGCTGGCGCCATCTCGGTCTGGCCCCGCCGCCGAGGCAGGCGCTGGCGCCTGACCTGTTTTCCCCCGAACCGGACGAGCGCTGACCCGGCGCGGCGTCCGGCCTCCTGGTCTGCAAGAGAGTCCGACGATGCCCCCTTTCGAATGGCCGGTACGCGTGTATTGGGAAGATACCGACGCCGGTGGCGTGGTCTACCACGCGAGCTACCTGCGTTTCATGGAGCGCGCCCGCAGCGAGTGGTTGCGCAGCCTCGGCGTGGCCCAGTCCGAGTTCAAGGCGCGGACCGGGCTGGCCTTTCTGGTGCGTTCGATGAAACTGGATTTCCTCAAGGCTGCCCTGCTGGATGATGAATTGCTCGTGACGGTCGAAGTCAAAGAGCGGCGCGCAGCCAGTATCCTGTTCGGTCAGGTCGTCCGGCGTCGCGACGGGACCCGCCTCATCGAGGCCGAAGTGCGCGTCGCCTGCGTCGATGTCGAGCGCATGGTGCCGGTACGGATACCGGACGACGCCATTCCCGGCCTGACCCCCTAGATTCCCATTCCCTGCGGAGAACTCCCCAAGCCATGAACGGTGGACTGAACATTTTCACGCTGGTCGCGGACGCGAGCTGGCCGGTCAAGTTCGTCATGCTGGTGCTGCTGGCGTTCTCCTTCATGTCCTGGGTGATCATCATCCGCAAGTACACGCAGATGAAGGCGGCCACCGAGAACGCCGAGGAGTTCGAGGAGCGTTTCTGGTCCGGCGGCGACCTGGCCGGCCTGTTCCGCGAGGTCAGCGGGCGCGGTGCCGACAACGGCGGCATGGAGACCATCTTCGAGTCCGGCTTCCGCGAGTTCGCCCGCCAGCGCCAGCGCAAGACCCACGACATGCGCGTGGTGATGGAAGGCACCGAGCGCGCGATGCGCGTGGCCGGCACCCGCGAGATCGGCCTGCTCGAGCGCAACCTGGAGTTCCTCGCCAACGTCGGCTCGATCGCTCCCTACGTCGGCCTGTTCGGCACGGTGTGGGGCATCATGGGCGCGTTCCAGGGCCTGGGCGAGATGAAGGACGTCACCATCGCCGCGGTGGCGCCGCACATTTCCGAGGCGCTGATCGCCACCGCGATGGGCCTGTTTGCGGCGATCCCGGCGGTGTGGGCGTACAACCGCTACGCCAACCGGGTCGAGCGCATCGCCTCGCGCTACGAGGTGTTCCAGGAGGAGTTCTCCTCGGTCCTGCAGCGCCAGATCCAGTCCGACGACGTCCGCTGAGGGACGCCCGCCATGCGCCCGACCCACCGCAAGCGGCACAAGCTCAAGTCCGAGATCAACGTCGTGCCTTACATCGACGTGATGCTGGTGCTGCTGATCATCTTCATGGTCACCACGCCGATGCTCAATGCGAACGTCGACGTGAACCTGCCGCAGGCCAACGCCCGCTCGCTGAAGGACAAGAAGGACCCGGTCATCATCTCCGTCGGGGCCGACGGCAAGCTGTTCCTCACCCTTGGCGATGCGAAGAAGGAGCCGATCGACGAGCAGGGCTTGAAGACCAAGGTCGGGGCCTTCGTCAAGGCGAACCCGGAGGTCAGCGTGCTGGTGGCCGGCGACCGCGACGGCAAGTACGACGGCGTTTACCAGGTGCTGGCCGATCTGCAGCAGGCCGGCGTGGCCAAGGTCGGCCTGATGAGCCAGCCGCAGCAAGGGACGAGCGCGTCCGATGGACGAAAGTAAGCGCACGCCCCTGGCCGTGGTGCTGGCGGCCCTGCTGCACCTCGGCATCCTGGCGTTCCTCTACCTGGCGATCCTGCCGTGCTCGACCTACGAGAGGTGGTTCGAGTTGCTGCACCTGCCCGCCGGGTGGAACCCGATCGCCTGCGCCAAGCCGCTGGAGCTGCCGGGCCAGCCGATCGAGGCGGTGTTGATCGGCCCCACCGGGGCGCCGCCGCCGAAACCGACCAAGGCACGCCCGGTCCCCGATTCGGTCCCGCCGCCCCCGGCCGTGCCGCCACCGACCCCGACGGTGCAGGCGCCGCAGGTCAAGACGCTGCCGCCGCCGCCGGAGCATCCGGACGTGGTCGACCAGGAAAAGGTCGTGGCCGAGGCGCTGCAGAAGGCAGAGGACGCCAAGAAGGAGCAGGAAGAGCGCCAGCGCCAGCGCCAGGCCGAACTGGACGCCCAGGCGGCCAGGAAGAAGCAAGAGGAAAAGAAGAAGATCGATGAGCTGTTCGCCAAGCTGGACAAGGCCTCGGCCGCCACGCGCCAGGCCGACAACCGCAAACGCCAGGCGGAACAGCAGCTCAAGGATCTGCAGAACACCAGGGACGACGGCCTGCCGGACGTGCCGGCGGCCGCCCAGCGGCAGACCGGCACCAACGGCAAGGACGACAGCCTGCTGGCCAAGTATCAAGCAGCGATTCAGAACGCGGTCACGCAGAACTGGCTGCGCCCGGATAACATGCCGAGCGCTCCGTGTGTCGTTCATATCACCCAGCTGCCCGGCGGCGACGTCATGAGCGCCAAGGTCGACAGCAGCTGCCCGTACGACGACGCCGGACGCCGATCGGTGGAAAACGCGGTACTTCGCGCGCAACCCCTGCCCTACAAGGGTTTCGAGAGCGTGTTCCAGCGTGATCTCACCTTCACCTTCAGGCCGCAATGATGAGGCTCATGCGTAAACACAATCTGCTGTTCGCCCTCGCTGCGCTGGTTCTTGCGACCCTGGTCGGTCCCCGGGCTTCCGCCCAGTCCCTCAACGTCGACATCGTCGGTGGCGTCAAGACCGCTACCCCGATCGCCGTGGTGCCGTTCGCCCAGGACGGTGGCACGCCGCTGCCGACCGACATCGCCGACGTGATGCGCAACGATTTCAACCGTTCGGGCAAGTTCCGGGCGCTGGCCAAGAGCGAGATCGTCGAATTCCCGTCCAAGGGTTCGGACATCCATTTCGCCACCTGGCGGCTGCTCAAGCAGGACTACATCACCGTCGGCCATATCAGCGACGCCGGCAGCGGCCTGGTCCGGGTCGACTACGAGCTGTGGGACGTGAACAAGCAGCAGAGCCTGCTCTCGCAGTCGATGACGGCACCGGTCGGCGACCTGCGTGGCGTCGCCCACCAGATCGCCGACCAGATCTACGAGAAGATCACCGGGGTGCGCGGTGCATTCTGGACCCGCATCGCCTACATCACCGCGGTCGGCCTCGGCAACCACACCACCTACTCGCTGATCGTGGCCGATTCGGACGGCTACAACCCGCAGGTGGTCGCCCGTTCGCGCGAATCCCTGCTGTCCCCCACCTGGTCGCCGGACGGCAAGAAGATCGCCTACGTCTCGTTCGAGAGCGGCAACTCCAACATCTATGTTCAGGACATCACCACCGGCGCCCGGCAGCTGGTCGAGGCGCACCGCAAGGGCATCAACGGTGCGCCGGCCTGGTCGCCGGACGGCACCAAGCTGGCGGTGTCGCTCTCCTATGTCGGCAACCCCGAGATCTTCGTGCTGGATCTGGCCACCCACAAGGAAACCCGGCTGACCAACAACCTGGCGATCGATACCGAGCCGAAGTGGTCGCCGGACGGTCAGTCCATCTATTTCACCTCCGACCGCTCCGGCCGCCCCCAGATCTACAAGATGGCGGCGACCGGCGGTGCACCCGAGCGCGTGACGTTCCAGGGGCAGTACAACGCCGAGGCGAACATCAGCTACGACGGCAAGCAGATCGCCATGGTGCAGGGCAACGGGAACGTGTATCGTATTGCTGTCATGGACAATAGTCTGGGCGGGCAAGTGCGCTTCCTGTCGCCGGGTCCCATCGACGAATCGCCCAGCTTTGCCCCCAATGCAAGCATGCTGCTTTATGCCGCGACCGAAGGTCCCCGTGGCGTGCTCTACGCCGTGTCGGCTGACGGCATGGTTCGGCAGCGACTGGTGCTGGCCGACGGCGATGTCCGTGAACCCGCCTGGGGCCCGTTCCGGCAGCGCTGAGATTCTCCAGGCGCGGCAGCTCATCGCCGCGCCGGCCGCCCAAGGAGTGGGCCCGCGAGGACGTCTGCGGGCGTCCTCTCGGTTTTTGGGTCGCCGGGTGTCTGACGGCAACCCGTGGTCGAGGAGGCGAGGCAACCCGCCATTTCGACTTCTGCTTTTAGTCAAAAGAACAGCCGGACCACCGGCGCATGCTGTCCCGAAACCGTAATCGTCATTGTCTGTCGGAAAACAACCCGTTTCTAAGGAACGTCACCATGAATAAGACCGTTCGCGTTGCCCTGGTCGCCCTGCTGTGCGTGGGTGCGGCCGCCTGCTCCAAGAAGCAGGAAGTGAAGCAGCCCGCTCCGCAGCCGGAGCCGGCCCCCGTGACCCAGCCGGCGCCGAGCGACGGCAAGTACACGCCGGCCGATCTCGACACCGACGCCTGCCTGCGTCAGCGCGTCGTGTACTTCGATTTCGACAAGAGCGAGATCAAGCCGGAGTTCCAGCAGATCATGGCGTGCCACGCCAAGTACCTGCAGGATCGTCCGGAAGCGCACGTGCGTCTCGAGGGCAACACCGACGAGCGCGGCACCCGCGAGTACAACCTGGGCCTGGGCGAGCGCCGCGGCAATGCCGTGTCCGACGCGCTGCAGGCGGCCGGTGGTTCGGCCAGCCAGATCGAGGTGATCTCGTACGGCAAGGAAAAGCCGGTGTGCCGTGAGCACAACGAGGACTGCTGGAGCAAGAATCGTCGCGTCGAGATCGTCTACACGGCGAAGTGATGAAGACGCGTCTGGCTCATCGTCTCGTAGCCAGCGTGGGCATGGCGGGCGCGTTTGCGTCCGCCATGCTGTTGGCTGGTCCCGCGTCCGCACAGGATTCCCGCCTCAGCCTCGCCGAGCGTGTCGCGCGGCTCGAGCAGCAGGCACAGAATCAGGACAAGGGTGGCATCGGGCTGGTCAACCAGGTCCAGGCGCTGCAATCGCAGTTGCAACAGCAGCAGGGTCAGATCGAGGAGCTGCAGCATCAGTTGCAGATGCTCGACGACAAGAGCAAGGCACAGTACGTCGATCTGGATTCCCGCCTCGGGCGCCTCGAGGGCGGAGCCGCCGCGGGGTCCAGGGCCGCTCCGGCCGCTGCTGGTTCTGCAGCGGGCGCAGCCGCGGGTGGGCCGGCTCAGGCCGCAGGCGGTGCGGCGGGCGCGTCCGGTACGGCAGCAGGTACCACCACGCCGGCACCGGCACCGGCCACGGCAGACGAGCAGTCGGCCTACGACACGGCTTTCAACGCGCTGCGCGGTGGCGACTATGCCGCGGCTTCGCGAGGGTTCCGCGATTTCATCCAGCAGCACCCGGACAGCGCCCTGGCGCCGAATGCCTGGTACTGGCTGGGCGAGTCCTATTACGTGACCACCAACTATTCGGTGGCGCTGGAAGCGTTCAAGCGTCTGCTGACGCAGTTTCCGCAGAGTGAAAAGGCGCCGGATGCGCTGCTCAAGGTCGGGTACACGCAGTACGAGCTCAAGCAGGTCGACGCCGCCAAGGCGACCCTGCAGGACGTTCTGAAGAAGTATCCCGGCAGCAAGGCGGCCAGCCTGGCGCAGGAGCGCCTGAACCGGATCCAGTTGCAGTCCGCGCAGTCGGCGAACTGAGGCCGGCCCGGTGAGCGAGAGCGATACGGGCGTGGCTGCGGTCCGCCCGGCAGGGCAGTCGAGCGACCGGCTGCGCATCACCGAGATCTTCCATTCGATCCAGGGCGAGGCCGATGCGATCGGCTGGCGCACGGTGTTCGTTCGCCTGACCGGATGTCCGCTGCGCTGCGTATGGTGCGACACCGAGTATTCGTTCCACGGCGGCGACTGGCACACGGTCGACGACATACTGGCCGAGGTGGCCAGCCACGGCGCGCGCCATGTCTGCGTGACCGGTGGAGAGCCGCTGGCGCAGAAGCGCTGCATCCCCCTGTTGGCACGCCTATGCGATGCCGGCTTCGAGGTGTCCCTTGAAACCTCCGGGGCACTGGATGTGTCGGCGGTCGATCCGCGCGTGCGCAAGGTAATGGACCTGAAGGCACCCGACTCCGGCGAGAGCGCCCGCAATCTATGGGCGAACCTGGCGCACCTGCTGCCGCACGACCAGGTGAAGATCGTCATCGCCAGCCGCGCCGACTACGAGTGGGCGCGCGGCGTGGTCGCCGAGCACGGCATCGACCGGCGCTGCATGGTGCTGTTCTCGCCTGTGCATGGTTCCGTGCAGCCGCGCGAGCTGGCCGAGTGGATCATCGCCGACCGCTTGCCCGTGCGTTTCCAGTTGCAGTTGCACAAGCTGCTGTGGAACGACGCGCCGGGCCACTGAGTCCGGACGGCATCGAAGCATCCGTGCGCCGGCCTGTGCTGCCGGTGGCGCGTCCCGACCGGTGACCGGTCGTCTGCAGGAAGGCAACACATGTCTGACAACACGCTTCCCCGGGCCGTCGTGCTCGTCTCTGGCGGCATGGATTCGGCTGTCACCATCGCCATTGCGCGCGAGCAGGGTTACCAGGTGCACGCGCTCAGCGTGGCCTACGGCCAGCGGCACGGTTCCGAACTCGAGGCGTCTGCGCGGGTCGCGCGGATGCTCGGCGCGGTCGAACACAAGACCGTGCACGTCGACCTGCGCAGCATCGGCGGTTCGGCGCTGACCGCCGATATCGACGTGCCACTGGACCAGGAGAGCACCGGCATCCCGGTGACCTACGTGCCGGCGCGCAACACCATCATGCTGTCGATCGCACTGGGCTGGGCCGAAGTGCTCGGCAGCCGGGACATCTGGTGTGGCGTGAATGCCGTGGACTATTCCGGTTATCCCGACTGCCGCCCGGCCTTCATCGAGGCCTTCGAAAAGCTTGCCAACGTGGCGACCAAGGCTGGCGTCGAGGGGCAGGGGCTGCGCGTCCATGCGCCACTGATGAGCATGAGCAAGGCCGACATCGCACGGGAGGGAGAGCGGCTTGGTGTGGACTTCGCCGAAACGGTGAGCTGCTACCAGGCCGATGCCCAGGGGCGTGCGTGCGGCCACTGCGACGCCTGCCGCCTGCGTGCCCAGGGATTCCGCGATGCCGGCCTGCCGGATCCGACACGTTACGTCTGAGCCGATTTGCTTGTGTGCCTGGTCAGCACTGCTTAAAATGAAGGGCTTGCGTGCCTGCACGCGAGTCCGCTTCACGGGCCGTTAGCTCAGTTGGTAGAGCAGTAGACTTTTAATCTATTGGTCCCGAGTTCGAGTCTCGGACGGCCCACCATCGATGAAACGCCCGGCCAGCACGGCCGGGCGTTTTTTTGTGCGGTCGTCATGGAACAATGGCCGCCCCGGCCATCACACCATTCCTCCCATGAGCCCATCGCCGCGCCCCCTCGATCTGGTGGTCTTCGACTGCGACGGCGTGCTGGTCGACAGCGAGGGCATCACCGGCCGGGTATTTGCAGGCATGCTGCGTGAGCTTGGCGCCGACGTCGACGAACACGAACTGGCCAGGCTCTGCATCGGCCGCAGCACCGCGGATTCCCTTGGCATGGCTGCCCGCCTTCTTGGACGCCCGCTGCCGTCGGACTTCGCGGAGCGGTACGGCGAGCGCAGTCGGGCGGCCCTGGCGAAGGAGGTCACGTTGATGCCCGGCGTGGCTGCGATGCTCGATGCGCTCGATCTTCCGTGCGCCATCGCCTCCAATGGGCTGAGGATGAAGATGGCGATCACCCTGCGGGTGACCGGCCTGCTTGAACGCTTCGAGGGCCGCTGGTTCGGCATCGATGATGTCGAACGTGGCAAGCCGTTCCCGGACCTCTATCTGCTGGCTGCGGGAACCCTCCGCGCGAGGCCCGCCCGCTGCGTCGTGGTGGAGGACTCGCCCACCGGTATCGCCGCCGGACGCGCGGCCGGGATGACCGTGCTCGGCTACGCGGGTGGCTTGCCATCGGAGCGACTCCTGGAAGCCGGCGCGCACTACGTGTTCGATGACATGGCCCATCTTCCGGCGTTGCTCGATGCGCTGCGCCGGGCCACCCCCGTTGCAATCGTTCCAGCCGGCTGAGGAGTCGACGTGACGCCGTTTCCCCCATTTACTCCGCAGCCAGGCCGGGTCGTGCTTCGTCCGCTGACCGATGCGGATGTCGACGCCCTGTTGTCCATCTTCGGCGACCCGGAGGTGGTGCGTTACTGGAGCGGGTCGCCCTGGTCGGGACCCGAGGATGCGCACCGGATGCTCGCCGCCGATCGCGCGGCATTCGATGCCGGCGGTGCGATCCGTGTCGGCGTGTCCCTGCGCGACGAGGACCGGGTGATCGGCACGGTTTCCCTGTTCAACCGCAGCGAGTCGAACCGGCGCGCGGAAATCGGCTACGCATTGGCGCGGTCCGCGTGGGGCCAGGGACTGATGCACGAGGCACTCGTGCAATGGCTGGACTGGGCTTTCGGCCCGCTCGGCCTGCATCGGCTGGAGGCCGACGTCGATCCGGAAAACGTGGCATCGAGGCGGAGCCTGGAGCGGCTGGGATTCCGTCAGGAGGGTTTGCTGCGCGAGCGCTGGATCGTTGGTGGCGAGGTGGCCGACACCGCCTTCTATGGCCTGCTGGCGCGGGAATGGCAGGCGCGGACGCAGCGCTGAGCTCAAGCTCGCCGCCGGTGCGGCTGCATCGCGATGCGCGCCAGGTAGACCACGATCACCACATTGCCGACGAGCACGCCCAGCTTGATCCAGCTGGCCTCCCGGAAGAGCTCGTACAGCTCCACCGGAATCAGCGAGCCGGTAGCGATCACGGTGAACCACTCGGCCCAGTGCTTGCGCAGCCACAGGCCGATGCCCTCGGTCATGAACAGTGCGGCGTAGGCCAGGGCGATCACGCCGATCGCCACGAATCGACCGGGGCCCAGTTGCGTGATGGCATCGATCAGGTGCTGGCGCAGGCCTGCCGTGTCGCCCATCGACAGGTGTTCCAGCCAGTCCAGCAGTTCGTCGATGGCGCGCTGCCGATGCAGCTGGAAGGCGCCGGCACCGGCCAGCACCAGCGCCAGCGCCTGCACGATCTTGTAGGTCGCGATCAGCCGCAGGCCGAAGCGATGCTTCGACTCGGGCGTGTCGTCGTCGGTGCGGTGGGGGTCGGTAAGCCGGGACATGGGGAGGCCGGGATGCGGCCGTCCATTGTCGCGGGCCGGCTCGTTGCGTGCTACCCGTCGAAAGTCGGGGGCGCGGGAAGAAAAAAAGGCCGCGCCGTTCCCGACGCAGCCCATGGGAGCAACCTGTCAGCAGGCGATCAGCAGCAGCGTCCGCCGGTGCCCTTGTAGCGGGCGGCTTGCCGCTCGCGGAAGAACTCCTCGTAGCTGGGGATCTTCCGTTCCGGGTGATGGCGCTTGAGGTGCTGTACGTAGACGTCGTAGTCCGGGACCCCACAGCACAGCCGTGCGGTCTGCACGGCCCATTTCCACACCGCCCGGCCGGCGGTGCGGAACGCATGGCGCGGAATGGCATGCGTGGCGATCATGACTGCGCCACGCTGCTCAGGGCGACATAGGGCTCCTCGTGCGCCGTCGGCCGATCCATCTGCATCGCCCGGGCGATGGCGCGCAGCGCGAACAGCGCCATGGCCACCACCAGCGCCATGAACAGGCCGGTCAACACCATGTCGACATGGTTGTTGCTGACGATGCGATGCATCGCCTCCATGTCCTTGGCCGGGGCGATCAGCCTGCCGTCGGCGATGCCCTGGGCGTACTTGTTGGCCGCGGCGGTGAAGCTGATCGGTCCCACCAGCTTCTCGTAGCCGGCGGTCAGCGTGCACACGATCAGCCAGATCGCCGGGATGCCCGGCGCCCACATGTAGCGCTGGCGCTTGAGCTTCACCACCACCACCGTGCACAGCATCAGGGCGATCGCCGCCAGCATCTGGTTGGCGATGCCGAACAGGGGCCACAACGTGTTGATGCCTCCCAGCGGATCGACCGCGCCCTGGTACAGGAAGTAGCCCCACAGCGCCACGCAGATCGCGGTGGCCAGCAGGTTGCCGGTCCACGACTCGGTCTGCTGCAGCGGCTTGTGGATCAGGCCGGCGATCTCCTGGATCATGAAGCGGCCGACGCGCGTACCGGCATCCACCGTGGTGAGGATGAACAGGGCCTCGAACAGGATCGCGTAGTGGTACCAGAAGCCCATCATGCCCTCGCCGGGGATGATGCCGTGCAGCAGCTGGGCCATGCCCACCGCAAGCGTCGGTGCGCCGCCGGCGCGGCTGAGGATCGAGTTCTCGCCGATGTCCTTCGCGGTCTGGGCGAGCTGGTCGGGTGTGACCACGAAGCCCCACTGGCTGATCGTGGTGGCCGCGTGCTCCACGGTGGTGCCGATCAGCGCGCTGGGCGAGTTCATCGCGAAGTACACGCCGGGGTGCAGCGAGGCGGCGGCCACCAGCGCCATGATCGCCACGAAGGCCTCCATCAGCATGCCGCCGTAGCCGACCAGCTGCGCCTGGCCCTCGTTGGCCAGCAGCTTCGGCGTGGTGCCGGAGGAGATGATCGAATGCCAGCCGGAGACCGCGCCGCAGGCGATGGTGATGAACAGGAACGGGAACAGGTTGCCGGCGAACACCGGACCGGTGCCGTCGATGTACTTGGTCACCGCCGGCAGCTGCAGCATCGGCGCGGCGAGGAAGATCGCCAGCGCCAGCAGGGCGATGGTGCCGATCTTCAGGAAGGTCGACAGGTAGTCACGCGGCGCCAGCAGCAGCCACACCGGCAGCACCGAGGCGAAGAAGCCGTAGCAGATCAGCATCCACGCCAGATGCCTGGCGTCGAAGTCGAACATCGGCCCCCACACCGGCGAGTCGTACACCGCCTTGCCCAGCCAGATCGAACCCAGCAGCAGCACCACGCCGATCAGCGACACCTCCAGGATGCGGCCCGGGCGGAACCAGCGCAGGTAGCCGCCCATCAGCAGCGCGATCGGAATCGTGCAGGCGACGGTGAAGGTGCCCCACGGGCTGTGCGTGAGCGCCTTGACCACCACCAGTGCCAGCACCGCCAGCACGATCATCATCAGTACCAGCACGCCGAACATCGCCACGATGCCGGGCAATGGCCCCAGTTCGTCGCGCAGCATGTTGCCGAGCGAGCGGCCGTCGCGTCGGATCGACAGGCCGAGGATCATGAAGTCCTGCACGGCACCGGCGAATACCACGCCGAACAGGATCCACAGCGTGCCGGGCAGGTAACCCATCTGCGCGGCCAATACCGGGCCCACCAGCGGGCCGGCACCGGCGATCGCGGCGAAGTGATGGCCGAAAACCACCCACTTGTCGGTGGGGACGTAGTCCAGTCCATCGTTGCGCAGCACCGCGGGTGTTGCGCGGCTGGGATCGAGCTGCAGCACCCTGTTGTTGATGAAAGTGCCGTAGAAGCGGTAGCCGATCACGAATACCGCGATGGCAGCGGCGACCAGCCAGATCGCGTTGATCGGCTCGCCCCGGCGAAGCGCGACGACGCCCAGGCAGAAGGCGCCCACGATGGCGATCGCTGCCCAGAGGATTTTTCCTGCGGGACTGGATGGAGATGACGCAGTGGCATTCATTCGGGGGTCCTCCGCTGGAGATACCCAAGGGTCCGCCGCCGGGCAGGGGTGGTCAATGCCCCGGAGCGTCCCGCTCCATTAGCCATTGGTCGAATGGTTGTCATGGCTGGCATGTGTGCCGGGACACCGGATTACACTGCGCGCATCGACGTCAAGCGGGAGCAACCCATGCGTGAAGTTTTCCGTCGCCACGCGCGCTGCGTGGCCCTCGCTGCATGCGTCCTGGCGCCCGGTCTCGCCGCGGCCGCAGGCCACAACCAGTTCAAGGATCTGCTCGACAAGGCGAAGCAGGCGGCCAGGGAGCAGGTGAATGGCAACGCGCAGGGCAGCCATCTGCCCGGCAGCGATATCGCGGCGGGACTCAAGGAGGCCCTGGCCAGGGGCACCACCAAGGCGATCAATTCGCTGGGTCGCGAAGGCGGGTTCTCGGACAACGCCAAGGTGCGCATCCCCTTGCCGGGCAAGCTGGAACAGGCGGGCAAGCTCGCCCGCGAGCTTGGCCAGGGGGCCAAGGTGGACGCTTTCGAACTCAGCCTCAATCGTGCGGCGGAGAAGGCCGTGCCGCAGGTGGCGGACATCTTCGGCAACGCGATCCGCAAGATGACCCTGCAGGACGCCCGCGGCATCCTCAGCGGCGGCGACCATGCGGCTACGGATTTTTTCCGTCGCGTGGCCGGTGACGATCTGGCCGCGCGGATCCGGCCGATCGTGGCCGAGGCGACCGACAAGGTCGGCGTGACCAGGAAGTACAAGGCGTTCATGTCCGGCAGCAGCGGCGGAGCCCTGGGCAACGCCCTCGGCTCGCTCGGTGCGCTGGGTGGCGGCAGCCACGACGGCAAGGCGGGCAGCTCGCTCGATCTCGATGACTACGTCACCCGCAAGACCATGGATGGCCTGTTCACGGAGATCGGCGACGAGGAACAGTCGATCCGGCAGAACCCGGCGGCGCGCACGACCGACCTGTTGCGCAAGGTATTCGGCGGCAGCTGAGCCGCCGGCGCAGCGCCCTTGAACCGGCGCCGTGCGGCCTCATCCCAACCGGATCCCCCTGACGAAGGAGAAACGGATGATCCGCGAGATCCTCAGGATGGGCGACGAGCGGTTGCTGCGCGTGGCGCCGCCCGTCCCCGACGCGATGATCGGCAGCGACGAGTTGGGTGCGCTGATCGCCGACATGTTCGAGACCATGCACGAGGCCGGTGGCGTCGGGCTGGCCGCGCCACAGATCGGCGTCGACCTGCAACTGGTGATCTTCGGCTTCGATCGCGCGGAACGGTATCCCGACGCGCCCGCGGTGCCACGCACGATCCTGCTCAACCCGATGATCACGCCGCTCTCGCAGGACATGGAAGAGGGCTGGGAGGGGTGTCTCTCGGTGCCCGGCATGCGCGGCGTGGTCAGCCGCTACAGCCTGATCCGGTACCAGGGCCTCGACCCGCAGGGGGCGCCGATCGACCGACGTGCCGAGGGTTTCCACGCACGCGTCGTGCAGCACGAGTGCGACCACCTGATCGGTCGCCTGTATCCCTCGCGTATTACCGACTTCAGCCGCTTCGGCTTCACCGACGTGCTGTTCCCCGGGCAGGACATGGGAGACGACTGAGATGCGCGCGATCTGGCAGGACACGGTGCTCGCCGAGAGCGACGACACCATCGTGGTCGAGGGCAACCACTATTTCCCGGCAACGGCGTTGCGGCGCGAGTATTTCCGCGACAGCGACCGGCACTCGGTGTGCCCGTGGAAGGGCACCGCCAGCTATTACGACGTGGCAGTGGGCGACCACCTGAATCCGGCGGCGGCCTGGTACTACCCGGAGCCGAAGGACGCCGCCCGCGCCGTCGCCGGGCGCGTCGCCTTCTGGAAGGGCGTGCAGGTCGTCGACTGAGCCGTCGCATCCGGGCACGGTGCGCCGTCGTATCGAGGCACGGGTATGCTGCCCGCTTCGTCCGCCGGGGATCTCCATGCACTCTCCTGACCGAACCGCGCCCCTGCGCGGCTTCCGCTACTACGACCTGCTGGTCGGCGGCATGGTCGCCGTACTGCTGTGTTCCAACCTGATCGGCCCGGCCAAGGTCTGTACGCTCACTTTGCCGGTGGTCGGCGCGCTGACCTTCGGTGCAGGCAACCTGTTTTTCCCGATCGGCTACATCTTCGGCGACGTGCTGACCGAGGTGTACGGCTACGCGCGCGCGCGGCGGGCGATCTGGGCCGGCTTCGGCGCGATGCTGTTCGCCACCTTCATGACCCAGGTGATCCTGCGCATGCCGGCCAGCCCGGCCGAGCCGTTCAACGCGCAGCTGCAGCCGGCGCTGGAGGTGGTGTTCGGCGGGACCTGGCGGATCGCGGCCGCCTCGTTGCTGGCCTACTGGATCGGCGATTTCGCCAACTCCTTCGTGATGGCCAAGATGAAGCTGGTCACGCGCGGACGCTGGCTGTGGACGCGCACCATCGGCTCGACCCTGGTCGGGCAGGGGGTGGACAGCCTCACGTTCTATCCGATCGCCTTCATCGGCATCTGGGAAGGCCAGACCATCGCCAAGGTGATCGTCTTCAACTGGCTGATGAAGGTCACGGTCGAAGTGGTGTTCACCCCGCTGACCTACGCCGTGGTGGGGTTCCTCAAGCGCCATGAAGGCGTGGACACTTTCGATGAAGACACGCACTTCAACCCCTTCAGCCTGAAGGACGAGGGCGAGCTGCGGCGTTACGGATGAGTGCGGCCGCGACGCGTCATCACGGCATCGATCGCCTTCGTGGCCTGGCGATCGTGCTGGTGGTGCTGCATCACATCGGGCTGCGCATCCCGTTGCGCGAGACCGTGCTGGCCGACTGGCTGCCCCGGCGTGTGCTCGATGCGCTCAACTACAACGGCTACGAAGCGGTATTCGTGTTCTTCGTGGTCAGCGGCTTCCTGATCGCCGGCAACGCGCTGGACCGCTGGGGCGACCTGGCGCGGATCGATCTGCGCGCGTTCTATGCGCGCCGCGCCTCGCGGATCCTCCCGCTGCTGTTCCTGCTGGTCGCGGTGCTGGCCCTGCTGCACGGATTGGGTGTTCCGGACTACGTGATCCATCGTCCGGGACAGTCCCTGGCCGGCGCGGTGGCTTCGGCACTGGGGCTGTACCTGAATTGGTACGAGGGGCACACCGGCTACCTCCCGGGCAACTGGGATGTGCTGTGGTCGTTGTCGATCGAGGAGGTGTTCTACCTCGGCTTCCCACTGGTCTGCCTGCTGACGCGCCGGCCGCGCGCGCTGGTTCCGTTGTTGCTGCTGCTCGCGGCATCGCTGCCATGGTCGCTGGCGGCGATCGATGGCAATGAGATCTGGAAGGAGAAGGCCTACCTGCCCGGCATGGCCGCGATCGCGATGGGCGTGCTCGGGGCGTTGTGGGTTCACGGTCGGCCGCCGCGGGCCTGGGTGGCGCGGCTCATGCGCTGGTCGGGAGCGGGGGTGCTCGCCCTCATCATGCTGGCGATGCCGTGGCTGTGGCGATGGCTGCACGACGGCGTGATGCTCTTGCTGGTTGCCGCGACGGGGGCGCTGCTGGTGGGAATGCGTGCCTCGCCGCATCCGTCGCACCCGGTCAGGGGCTGGCGCTGGCTGGAGCGCTGGGGCCGGCTGAGCTACGAGATCTATCTTTCGCACATGTTCGTGGTGTTCGCGACGGTGCGCCTGTGGCGGTTCGCCGGAGCGGATCCGCGCAGCGGGGTGATCTGGTATCTGCCGGCTTTGGCGGGCAGTCTGGCGCTCGGCTGGGGTGTGGCCAGGTTCTTTACCCAGCCGTGCGAACGCTGGTGGCGCAGGCGCCAGCTTTAGCGACGCCAGGAAAACGCTCAAGTTTCCCCGTGGGCGGTCGATATGCCCGGCATGAAGACGTGCAGGACCCGTCCGGATGCGCTTTCGTACGGGGCTATCCGTCATTTCCCGGTGCCGGATACCCGCTCCGGTGGTATGGCCCGTTCCCTGCATACCGGGTGCAACGCCAACGGTCGCGACGCGATCTTGACGCCCGCGGAGAGAACGTTGCGACCATGAATCATTTCGGCAAGCCACCATCGGGTCCTTCGGCCAACACGGTCGACTGGAGCGATCCCAAGCTCCAGTCGTTGCTGAGCAAGACCGAAGGATGGAGCCTGGACAACCGCGGCGTGTCCGACCCGATTCCCTGCGAGCTCCACGTGGGCTGGGGGGCGGGTACCGGGCGGCCGGGCAGTCTGGTTCATGAGCAGCCGGGCGTACTTGTCGTGGTGAGTCAGGCGATCATTCCCAAAGGCGAGCAGGTGCGGGTGGACCGGTTCCAGCACGGGGGGCTGCGGTCGACCTGGGGCGCGGTGGTCGACAGCCGCGAGGGCCGTCGCGAAGAGGATCGTTCCCGGGGGCTCCAGGTCTACTGGGTGCACACCCGCTGAAGCACGCCCCTGACCGTGACCGCCGCGGCAGCGTGTCCCTGCTGCCTGTGGCCTGTGGCCGGGTCAGGAACGGGCATGGCTCGATAGGCGCTTCACACTGGCCCCATGCGTGCGCCGATGGCACGGCCTTTTCGATCAGGCCGGCAACGGGAATTTGATCTGCATCGCACTTTCGCTACGTAATAAATTGCGTTTGATGCGAAATAAACGCGCTCTTTTATCAGGGTCGCAAAATATTGCGGTCGCACGATTTTGCAAGCCTCTGCGGCGGAACGCTTTTTATCCCGCCGAGGCTGTGGGTGGTCATGTAGATCACTGATATAAGGGAAAAAGTTCCCGTTGTGCGGGGGGTGTCATTCGATTAGTTTCCGCAGGCCTGGTTTTCCTGGGGAGGAAAACCAGGCCTGCGTCGCGAGGTTTTTTTGTCGCGCCGGAGTTTGTTTGCGTACCCGTGATGCGCTGCGTGCGCCAACACGTCTCAGTTCGCTTTCAACTCAATCAATGCGGGGAGAATTTATGTCCAGACTCAACAGTCGGTGGTTCGCTGTCGCGGCCGCCTCGGCGCTTCTTGGCCTCTCGGCCGGCGCGATCGCCGGCCCATCCCAGGACGACGGGATGAACCCCTATTCGCCAGCCTACGGTCACTCGTACCGCCATGGCGTGGTGGCCACCCGGGAAGCACACAGCCAGATGCGCGCCTGGGCGGCGCTGCATGCAGCCCGAACCGCGCGTACCAAGTCATCGGGCAAGGCGCTGAGCTACGGCGGAGGCGTCGACGGCATTGGCGTCACCAGCGGCACTCCGAAGGTCTACCTGGTCGTTTACGGCAGCCAGTGGGGCACCGCCGGGACCGATGCCAACGGCAACATGACCCTGTCGGGCGACTCCGTCGGCGCGGTGCCGTACCTCGAGAGCCTGTTCAAGGGACTGGGCACCGGCGGCGAATCGTGGTCGGGCACGATGACGCAGTACTGCGACGGTTCGCTGGTCTCCACGGGGGCGACCTCCTGTCCGTCGGGCGCTCCGCACATCGGCTATCCGACCGGCGGCGCCTTTGCCGGCATCTGGTACGACAACTCGGTGGCTTCGCCGTCGAGCGCCACCGGTGCCCAGTTGGCGCAGGAGGCGATCAAGGCAGCGCAGCATTTCGGCAACACCACGGCGGCGTCGAACCGTTACGTGCAGTACGTCATCCTGTCGCCGACCGGTACCCATCCGGATGGCTTCAACACCTCCAACGGCCAGTTCTGTGCGTGGCACGACTGGAATGGCGACTGGAGCGTGAGCTCGCCGGTGGGCGACGTGGCGTTCACCAACATGCCGTACGTGTACGACATGGGCACCAGCTGTGGCCAGAACTTCGTCAACAGCGGCGCCAGCGGCAAGCTGGACGGCTTCTCGATCGTGGAAGGCCACGAGTACGCCGAGACGGTGACCGACCAGAACCCGGCCGGTGGCTGGACCAATCGGAACCGCCGCAGCAGCAGCTACGGACAGGAGAACGGTGACGAGTGCGCCTGGATCTCGTCCGGCCAGGGCAAGTCGGCCGATGTGGTGATGGCCAATGGCACCTATGCCATGCAGAGCACCTGGTCGAACGACACCAACGAGTGCGACATCGCGCATCCGGTCGTGCAGTAAGACCTCCGGTACAGCTGCAAACAAAAGGGCCGCGGCGCAAGCCGCGGCCCTTTCCCTTTTGGCTGCCTGGCGGGATCGCCGCGATGGCGGAAGCGGTCGACGCCGTGTCCGGGCGATCAGTGGCGCAGCGCGTTGATGGTCTCGCGAAGCTCCTGCGCCGCCGCGCGCGCCGCCGAGGCAAAATCCTCACCGCTGCCGGCATACAGGATGCCGCGCGAGGAGTTGATCATCAGGCCGGTGCGATCGGCGGTAAGGCCGTGTTTCAGCACGGCAGCCACGTCGCCGCCCTGGGCTCCGATGCCCGGCACCAGCAGCGGCATGTCGCCGACGCGGGCGCGAACCTGGCCCAGTTCCTCCGGCCAGGTGGCGCCGCAGACCAGGGCGCAGTTGCCGTGGCCGTTCCAGTCGCGGGCGACGGTCTCGGCCACGCGCAGGTAGAGCGGCTGGCCGCCGCAGTCCAGTGCCTGGAAATCCGCGCCGCCCGGGTTGGAGGTGCGGCAAAGCAGGATCACGCCCTTGTCGGCGCGCTCCAGGAACGGCGCGATCGAGTCGCGCCCCATGTACGGATTGAGCGTCACTGCGTCGGCGCCGAAGCGCTCGAACGCCTCGGTGACGTAATGCTGCGCGGTGGAGCCGATGTCGCCGCGCTTGGCGTCGAGGATCACCGGCACGCCGGGGTGCTTCGCATGGATGTGCGCGATCAGCCGCTCCAGCGTGTCCTCGGCGCGCAGCGCAGCGAAGTGGGCGATCTGCGGCTTGAAGGCGCAGGCGAGGTCGGCGGTGGCGTCGACGATCGCGGTGCAGAACTCGAACACCGCGTCGGGCCGGTCCTGCAGGTGCGCCGGCAGCTTGCCGAGCTCGGGATCGAGGCCGACGCAGACCAGCGAGTCGTGGCGCTGCCAGGCGTCGGCGAGGGTCTGCATGAAGCTCATGATGGTTCCTCGGGCAGGGGGCGCGCCGTCAGTACGGCGTGCCGTCCTTGTGCAGGTAGGTCCAGCGCCCGTCGAGGGTGGTGCCCTTGAGATCGACGTCTGGGTAATCGACGGTCTCACCGGCGCAGCGCGCGCCGATCTCCAGGTAGAGCACTTCGGCGTCGCTGCGGTTCACCAGCGCGTGGCCGTCGCCGGTGCCGGCCTTGAAGCCGGCGCACATGCCCGGGCGCAGCGGTGTCTCGCCGGCATCGGTGAGCAGGGTCGGCGTGCCCTCGAGGATGTAGACGAACTCGTCCTCGAGCCGGTGCGCGTGGCGCAGCGCCGAGCGCGCACCGGGACCGAGACGGGCCAGATTGACGCCGAAACCGGTCAGGCCGAACACGTCGCCCAGCCGGCGGCGCGAGCGGTCACCCATCTGCGCGCCGAACGGCGCCGGATAGCCGGAGCCGGTGCGCTCGGGCGCGTCACCGGCATCGATCGCGACGGGGGTCTTGGCGTCGCTCATCGCGGTCAGGCCAGCTTCTTGTACTTCACGCGCTTGGGGCCGGCATCGTCGCCCAGGCGGCGCTTCTTGTCGGCCTCGTACTCGTTGTAGTTGCCGGGGAAGAACTCCACGTGCGAGTCGCCCTCGAAGGCGATGATGTGGGTGGCGATGCGATCCAGGAACCAGCGGTCATGCGAGATGACCACTGCGCAGCCGGGGAACTCCAGCAGTGCGTCTTCCAGCGCACGCAGGGTTTCCACGTCGAGGTCGTTGGACGGCTCGTCGAGCAGCAGCACGTTGCCGCCCTGCAGCAGGGTCTTGGCCATGTGCAGGCGGCCGCGCTCACCACCGGACAGGTTGCCGACGATCTTCTGCTGGTCGGTGCCCTTGAAGTTGAAGCGGCCGATGTAGGCGCGCGACTGGATCTCGAAGTTGCCGATGGTGAGGATGTCCGAACCGCCGGAGACTTCCTGCCACACGTTGTTCTTCGGGTCGAGCGCATCGCGCGACTGGTCGACGTAGGCCAGCTTCACCGTGTGGCCGAGCTTCACCTCGCCGGAGTCCGGCTGCTCCTTGCCCATGATCATCTTCATCAGCGTGGACTTGCCCGCGCCGTTCGGACCGATCACGCCGACGATGGCGCCGGCCGGGATGCGGAAGGAGAGATCCTCGATCAGCACGCGGTCGCCGAACGACTTGGTGACGTTCTTGAACTCGATCACCTCGTTGCCCAGGCGCTCGCCCGGCGGAATGAAGATCTCGTTGGTCTCGTTGCGGCGCTGGTACTCGACCGAGTTCAGCTCCTCGAAGCGGTTCAGGCGCGCCTTGCCCTTGGACTGGCGGCCCTTGGCGGCCGAACGCACCCACTCCAGCTCCTTGGCGATCGCCTTCTGGCGCGACTTCTCCTGCTGGGCTTCCTGCTTCAGGCGCGCGTCCTTCTGCTCCAGCCACTCGGTGTAGTTGCCCTTCCACGGGATGCCGCGGCCGCGGTCCAGCTCGAGGATCCACTCGGCGGCGTTGTCGAGGAAGTAGCGGTCATGGGTCACCGCCACCACGGTGCCGGGGTAGTCGTGCAGGAAGGTTTCCAGCCAGTCCACCGACTCGGCGTCCAGGTGGTTGGTCGGCTCGTCCAGCAGCAGCATGTCCGGCTTGGACAGCAGCAGGCGGCACAGCGCCACGCGGCGCTTCTCGCCGCCGGACAGCGGACCGATCTTGGCTTCCCACGGCGGCAGGCGCAGCGCATCGGCGGCCACTTCGAGCTGGCGCTCGAGCGCGTGGGCGTCGTTGGCGGCCAGGAGGTTCTCCAGCTTTTCCTGTTCCTTGGCCAGCGCGTCGAAGTCGGCGCCTTCCTCGGCGTAGGCGGCGTACACTTCTTCCAGCCGCTTCTGCGCGTCGAGCACCTCGGACACGCCTTCCTCGACCGCCTCGCGGACGGTCTTGTCCGGATCGAGCTCCGGCTCCTGTGCCAGGTAGCCGACCTTGATGCCCGGCTGCGGACGGGCTTCGCCCTGGAAGTCCTTGTCCACGCCGGCCATGATCCGGAGCACCGTCGACTTGCCCGCGCCGTTCAGGCCCAGCAGGCCGATCTTGGCGCCGGGGAAGAAGCTGAGCGAGATGTCCTTGATGATCTGGCGCTTCGGGGGAACGATCTTGCTCACCCCGTTCATGGTGTAGATGTACTGCATGCTGGCTCCCGAAAGGCGGTCCGCAAGCCGCGTTCGCGCGCGGCCCGGCAAGTGAGGAACAAAGGGGAAAAGGCCTCCGATTATCGCCGATCGGCCTTTGCACTGCCATGGCAAGGCCCACGAAGCCGCCCCGCGGCCCGTCACGCTGCGGGTTTTCCGCAGGGTGGACGACGATGGTCCCGAAGATGGAGGCGCCCGCGCGCCGGGCAAGGTCGCTGCGCGGCTGGCGGTGGCTCGACGTACAGCTGGCGCGGCGGGCGGCCCGTTCGGGCCGGGTGGCCGTGTTCGCCCACGAATTCCTGTGCTTCGGGCTGAAACAGGCCTCGGCCTGCCTGTTCGGCGGGCTGATGGTGGGCCTGCTGGTGGCCAGCTGGCGCTGGTATCCGGATCATGCGGCGCTGTCGCGCTACGACTTCCTGACCCTGTCGGCCGTGGCGATCCAGCTCGGCCTGCTGGCCAGCGGGCTGGAGAGCCGGGAGGAGGCCCGGGTGATCGTGCTGTTCCACGCGGTCGGCACGGCGATGGAGCTGTTCAAGACCGCGGTGGGCTCGTGGAGCTACCCGGGGCCGTCGCTGCTGCATATCGGCGGCGTGCCGCTTTTCACCGGCTTCATGTACGCCTCGGTAGGCAGCTACATCGCCCGGGCCTGGCGGCTGTTCGACTTCCGCTTTACCCGGCACCCGCCGTTCGGCGCCACCGTGGCGCTGGCGGTGGCGATCTACGTGAACTTTTTCAGTCACCACTTCCTGCCCGACCTCCGCTGGCTGCTGTTTGCCGCGCTGGCGGGGCTGTTCGGGCCGACCTGGGTGCATTTCCGCATCCGCCGCCGGCACCGGCGGATGCCGCTGCTGCTGGGCTTCGTGCTGGTGGCGCTGTTCATCTGGCTGGCCGAGAACGTGGGTACCTACACCCACGCCTGGCTGTATCCGGCGCAGCGGGCCGGCTGGCATCCGGTGCCGCTGGCCAAGCTGGGGTCCTGGCTGCTGCTGATGGTGATCAGCTACGTGATGGTCTCCGCGGTCCACCGCCGCGGGGCGGGCCGGTAGCTGCAAACCGGTGCCGGCGCTACACTTTCGGGTCTTGTCCACCCCTCCAACCCGCCGAGGCCCCCGCATGTTCCCGAAGGATTGCACGATCGCCGGTTACGACCCCGAACTGGCCCAGGCCATTGCCGACGAAGGCCGCCGCCAGGAGGATCACGTCGAGCTGATCGCCTCGGAGAACTACGCCAGCCCGCGCGTGATGGAGGCCCAGGGCTCCAAGCTCACCAACAAGTACGCCGAGGGCTACCCGGGCAAGCGCTACTACGGCGGCTGCGAATACGTGGACGTGGCCGAGCGCCTGGCGATCGACCGGGTGAAGCAGCTGTTCGGCGCCGACTATGCCAACGTGCAGCCGCACTCCGGCTCGCAGGCCAACCAGGCGGTGTACTTCGCCCTGCTGCAGCCGGGCGACAAGATCCTCGGCATGAGCCTGGCGCACGGCGGCCACCTGACCCACGGCGCCAAGGTCAACCTGTCCGGCAAGATCCTCGACGCCGTGCAGTACGGCGTGGACGCCAACGGCATCGTCGACATGGACGAGGTCGAGCGCCTCGCCGTCGAGCACCAGCCGAAGATGATCGTGGCCGGCTTCAGCGCCTACTCGCAGGTGCTCGACTGGGCGCGCTTCCGCGCCATCGCCGACAAGGTGGGTGCGTACCTGTTCGTGGACATGGCGCACATCGCCGGCCTGGTCGCCGCGGGCGTGTACCCCAGCCCGTTGCCGTACGCCCATGTGGTCACCTCCACCACCCACAAGACCCTGCGCGGTCCGCGCGGCGGCATCATCGTGGCCAGCAACCAGGGCATGGGCGAGGCGGCCGAGGAGATCACCAAGAAGCTGCAGTCGATCGTCTTCCCCGGCATCCAGGGTGGCCCGCTGATGCACGTGATCGCGGCCAAGGCGGTGGCCTTCAAGGAAGCGCTGGAGCCGGAGTTCAAGGCGTACCAGCAGCAGGTGGTGAAGAACGCGCAGGCGATGGCCAAGACCATCATCGCGCGCGGCTACAAGATCGTCTCCGGCGGCACCGAGAACCACCTGATGCTGATCGACATGATCGGCAAGGGCGTCACCGGCAAGGACGCGGAAGCGGCGCTGGGCAAGGCGCACATCACGGTCAACAAGAACGCCGTGCCGAACGACCCGCAGAAGCCCTTCGTCACCTCCGGCCTGCGCGTGGGTACGCCCGCTGTCACCACCCGCGGCTACCTAGAGGCGGATTGCGTGGACCTGGCGAACTGGATCTGCGACGTGCTCGATGCGCCGAACGACGAGGCGGTGATCGCCGCCGTGCGCGCCAAGGTCGAGGCGCAGTGCAAGAAGTTCCCAGTCTACGGTTGAGCAAGAAGCGAGTGAAGAGGAGTGAGAAGTGAGAGAAAGACCGGCTTGAGGATTTCCTCTCACTCCTCACTTCTCAACTCTCACTCCTGATCCCCTATGCATTGTCCTTTCTGCCAGCACGAAGACACCCGCGTGATCGACTCGCGGCTCACTGACGACGGTGCCACCGTGCGGCGCCGTCGCGAGTGCCCGCAGTGCGGCGAGCGCTTCAACACCTTCGAGACCGCCGAGCTGAAACTGCCGGCGATCGTGAAGAGCGGCGAGCGGCGCGAGGCATTCGACGAGCGCAAGCTGCGCACCAGCTTCGAGCGCGCGCTGCAGAAGCGGCCGGTGGCCAGCCACGACGTGGACAACTCGGTGCGCGAGATCATCAACGACCTGCGCCGCAGCGGTGAACGTGAAGTGCCCTCGCGCCACATCGGCGAGCTGGTGATGCGCGAGCTGGGCAAGCTCGACCAGGTCGCCTACGTCCGCTTCGCCTCGGTCTACCGCCGTTTCGAGGATGTGCAGGCGTTCCGCGAGGAGATCGAGAAGCTCGAGCGCGACCTGCCGGAGCTGGAAAAGCTGCAGCTGTCGCTGCTCGGCGACGGGGCGATCAAGCGCGGCAAGAAGAGCTGATCGGCGGCCGCCGGGCGAGGAGAGAGATGTTCGTCGCGATCTACCGTTGGCGTATCGACCCGGCCGGCGAGCACGACTTCGTCGCCAACTGGCATCGCATCACCCGGCGCGCTCTTGTCGCGGGCTCTGGTGGGTCGAGCCTGTTCAGGGACGCCGAGGGTTGCTGGGTCGCGATTGCTCGGTGGGAGTCGCGCCAGGCGCGCGATCGCTTCCTTCAATCACTGGCCAGCGACGCGGCCGACGCCGCGCAGAACGAGCGGGCACGGGCGGCGGTGCTGCAGCGCTTTCCGGACCAGGAGCTCGATGGCGTCCTGGACTGCTGGGCGCCGTTGCCGGCGAGTCGCGCCGCGGAAGACTGCTGATGGCATTCACCGCGACCGACCACCGACACATGGCGCATGCGCTCGCGCTCGCCGAGCGCGGGCTGTTCACCACCCAGCCGAATCCGCGCGTCGGCTGCGTGATCGCCCGCGGCGACGCCGTGGTGGGCGAGGGCTGGCACCAGCGGGCCGGCGGCCCGCACGCCGAGGTGTTCGCCCTGCGCGACGCCGGCGAACGGGCGCGCGGCGCCACCGCCTACGTCACGCTGGAGCCATGTGGCCTGCACGGCCGCACACCGCCGTGCGCGGATGCGCTGATCGCCGCCGGCGTCAATCGCGTGGTGGTCGCCGCCGAGGACACTTCGCAGGCCGAAGGCGCGGGTCTGGCCCGGCTGCGCGCGGCGGGCATCGCGGTGGAGTCCGGCCTGATGCGCGAACCGGCGCGCGCGCTTAACCCCGGGTTCTTCAGCCGTATCGAGCGCGGCCGGCCGTATGTGCGGGTGAAGCTGGCGATGAGCCTGGACGGACGCACCGGGCTGGCCAACGGCGCCTCGCAGTGGATCACCGGCGAGGCGGCGCGCGCCGACGGCCAGCGCTGGCGCGCGCGCAGCTCGGCGATCCTGGCCGGCAGCGGTACCGTGCTGGCCGACAATCCACGCCTGACCGTGCGCCTGCCCGCAGGCGAGGACTTCACCCCGCCGCTGCGCGTGCTGCTGGATCGCGACCTGCGCATCCCCGCGCGCTTCCACGTGATGGACGGCAGCGCGCCGACGCTGCTGCTGCATGACCGGGTGATCCCGTCGCCGGTGCCGGTACCCGAAGGCATCGAGCATGCCGGGGTGGCGGTCGACGGCAACGGGCGGCTGGCGCTGGACGAGATCCTCGCCCTGCTCGCAGGGCGCGGTGTCAACGAACTGCACGTCGAGGCCGGTCCGCGCCTCGGGGGCGCGCTGTTCGCCGCCGGTCTGGCCGACGAACTGCTGCTCTACGTCGCGCCGACCTTCCTCGGCGACCAGGGGCGCCCGCTGATGGAGTTGCCGCCGCTGACCGAGATGAGCGAGCGCTGGCAACTGCATGTCATCGACCAGCGCAGCATCGGCCCGGACTGGCGCCTGCGCCTGCGGAGCGCGGCATGAGCTCTCCGCCGCTGGACGCCGTGCGCTGGGGCGTCATCGGCTGCGGCAGCGTCACCGAGGTGAAGAGCGGTCCGGCCCTGCAGCGCGCTGCCCATTCCTCTCTCGTGGCGGTGATGCGCCGCGACGGCGCCAAGGCGCGCGACTACGCGCAGCGCCATGGCGTGCCGAGGTGGTACGACGACGCGCAGGCGCTGGTCGACGACCCGGCTGTCAACGCGGTCTACGTCGCCACGCCGCCGTCCACCCACAAGGCCCATGCGCTGATGGCGATCGCCGCCGGCAAGCCGGTCTACGTGGAAAAACCGATGGCGCTGGATGCGGCCGAATGCCAGGCGATCATCGATGCCGGCCGGGCGGCGGGGGTGCCGGTATTCGTGGCGTATTACCGCCGCGCGTTGCCGCGCTTCCGGCGGGTGCGCGAGCTGCTGGATGCCGGGGCGATCGGCACGCCGCGCTCGGTGCACGTGTCGCTGCACCAGCCGCTGCATCCGCGCTACACCGATCCGGCCGGTTCGCACTGGCACGTGCAGCCGATGATCTCCGGCGGCGGCCTGTTCATGGACCTGGGCTGCCACACGCTCAACCTGCTGGACTGGCTGTTCGGCCCCATCGCTACCGCGAAGGGGCTGGCCACCAACCAGCTCGGCGCCTATGCCGCCGAGGACAGCGTGGCGATGGGCTACGCCTTCGCCAGCGGCCTGGTCGGCACCGGCCTGTGGCAGTTCGGCAGCTTCCGCTACGAGGACCGCATCGAGATCACCGGCGACCGGGGGCGGCTCGCCTTCGCCACCTTCGGCGACGGCCCGATCGTGCACGAGACCGCGCAGGGCAGCGAAAGCTTCCACGAGGCCAACCCGCCGCACATCCAGCAACCGCTGATCGAGACCATCGTGGCCGAACTGCGCGGCGAGGCGGGTGCCTGCCCGTCCACTCCGGAGGCGGCCCTGCGCACCGCGTGGGCGATGGACCAGGTGCTGGCCGACTGGCGCACGGCGACCGGGCAGGCGATCGGCATATAGGGGCGCCGGCGGGTTGATCCGAGGACGCTGGCGCGTGCGGCGGTGGCGACGCGCTGTTCACCCGGATGGACGCTGCCGGGCGGGGCTGTGCGGGGCTTGGTGCTAGAATCCGCCGGCCGGTTCGCCGGCAAGACAATTCAGCGACGTCTTCAGGGCGGGGCGAAACTCCCCACCGGCGGTAGGTGCCTTCGGGCACGAGCCCGCGAGCGCTCGCGACGCCCGTCGCGAGGTCAGCAGATCCGGTCCAAGTCCGGAGCCGACGGTCACAGTCCGGATGAAAGAAGACGGCCAGTGCGGCGCCTCCCGTGGGCGCTGCGCCTGCCTCATGCCTTGGGGCGTTCTCGCTTGTGCCTTGAGGAGAACGTTTCATGTTTACCGGAATCATCCAGAGCGTGGGCCGCATCGTGCGGCTGGAGCCCCGTGGCGGTGACGTGCGGCTGCACGTGGATACTGCCGACCTCGACCTCGCCGACGTGCAGCTGGGCGACTCGATCGCCGTCTCCGGCGTGTGCCTCACCGCGGTGACGCTGGACGCGCGCGGCTTCAGCGCGGACGTGTCCAACGAGACGCTGTCGCGGACCACGCTCGGCCGGCACAAGGCCGGCGACCCGGTGAACCTGGAGAAGGCGCTGCGGCTGGCCGACCGGCTCGGTGGCCACCTGGTCTCCGGCCATGTCGACGGCGTCGGCAAGGTCGTGGCGATCACGCCGGACGGCCGCTCGCAGCGCTGGAGCTTCGAGGTGCCGCCGGCGCTGGCGCGCTACATCGCTGCCAAGGGCTCGGTGTGCATCGACGGCACCAGCCTCACCGTGAACGAGGTCGACGGCACCCGCTTCGGCGTGAACCTGATCCCGCACACGGTCGAGCACACCGCCTTCCACGCGCGCCGCGTCGGCGACGCAGTGAACATCGAGGTGGACGTGATCGCGCGCTACGTCGAGCGGCTGATCGGTGGCGGACAGGCGTCCGGCATCGACGTCGATTTCCTCAAGCAACACGGTTTCGCCTGAGGGCGAGGAGTGAGGAACGAGCAGTGAGAAATGAGAGAGGGCAAAGCCGGAGCGCACCCATGCTTTCTCTCACTTCTCACTCCTCTTCACTCACTTCTCGCTCGCCGCTCCTCGCTCATTTCCCCTTCCCAAGGTTCACCCCCATGAGCTTCAACACCATCCCCGAAATCCTCGACGACATCCGCGCCGGCCGCATGGTCGTGATCCTCGACGACGAGGACCGCGAGAACGAGGGCGACATCGTCATGGCCGCGCAGATGGTGCGGCCGGAGGACGTGAACTTCATGGTGCGCGAGGCGCGCGGCCTGCTTTGCCTGACGCTGACCGAGCAGCGCACGCGCCAGCTCGGCCTCAAGCCGATGGTCAGCGACAACACCTCGCCGTACCACACCAACTTCACCGTCTCGATCGAGGCGGCCGAGGGCGTCACCACCGGCATCTCGGCGCACGATCGCGCCCGCACCATCCAGGTGGCGGTGAAGTCCGACGCGAAGCCGCAGGACCTGTCCCAGCCGGGCCACGTGTTCCCGCTCACCGCGCAGCCGGGTGGCGTGCTGACCCGCGCCGGGCATACCGAAGCCGGCTGCGACCTCGCCGCGCTGGCCGGGCTGGAGCCGGCCTCGGTGCTGATCGAGATCCTGCACGAGGACGGCTCGATGGCGCGCCGCCCCGAGCTGGAAGTGTTCGCGAAGAAGCACGGCCTGAAGATCGGCACCATCGCCGACCTGATCCGCTACCGGCTGGAGACCGAGAAGACCGTCGAGCGCGTGCACGAAGAGGAGGTGCAGACCGAGTTCGGTCCGTTCCGCCTCGTCGCCTACCGCGACGCGATCCGCCGCGGCCTGCACTTCGCGCTGGTGCGCGGTACGGTGGACGACGGCGCCCCGGTGCTCAGCCGCGTGCACGTGCGCAACACCCTGTCCGACGTGCTGCACCTGACCCGCGACGACCTCGGCCTGACCGTCACCGCGGCGCTGCGCCGGATCGCCGACGAGGATCGCGGCGTGCTGCTGGTGCTGTCCGGCGAGGACACCGCGGAGGCCCTGCTGGCGCGGCTCAAGGGGCAGCCGGCGACGATCAGTGCGGAGGATGCGCAGCACAACCAATGGCGTCAGCTCGGTTTGGGCGCGCAGATCATGGCGGACCTGGGCGTACACCGGCTGCGGGTGATCGGCACGCCGCGCAAGCTGGTCGGCCTGGGCGGGTTCGGGCTGGAGGTGGTCGAGTACGTGTGAGCGAGAAGTGAGTGGAGAGGAGTGAGGAGTGAGAGAAGGCATTCAGTGCCGACCGGCAACCCATCGCCCGGTAGACCGCTGCCGGCCCTCTCCGTGACACTCCGCATCCACATGCTCCACTCTCACTTCTCACTCCTCTCCACTCACTCCTAAGCTTTCAACCCATGCCCCGCATCCGCCTGATCGCCCCCTCCGGTTACCCCGCCGACCCCGCCGCGATGACGCGCGGCGTGGCGCGCCTGCGCGCGGCCGGCTACGCGGTGGAGAACGAGGCGGTGCTGGGGCGGTCGATGCAGCGCTTTGCCGGCAGCGACGCCGAGCGCGCGGCCGACCTCAACGCGCTGGCCGACGCGGAAACGCTGCCGGATATCGCCCTGGTCACCCGCGGCGGCTACGGCGCAGCGCGGCTGCTGGAACACCTGCACTACGACGCACTTCGCGAGCGGCTGGCCGGCAGCGCGCTGGCGATGGTCGGTCACAGCGACTTCACCGCGGTGCAGATGGCCCTGCATGTGCGCAGCGGTTTGGCCACGCTCGCTGGCCCGTTGCTGGCCGACCTGGGTGCGGAGCCGGAAGACGGCGAGACCCTGTCGCAGTTCCGCCAGGTGCTGTCCGCGCCGTCCGCCGAGGTCACCTGGGCTTGCAACGGCGATGCCCGGCTGGATGTCGAGGGCACGCTGTGGGGCGGCAACCTCGCCGTGCTGTGCAGCCTGCTCGGCACGCCGTATTTCCCGCGGATCGACGACGGCATCCTGTTCGTCGAGGACGTCGGCGAGCCGCCGTTCCGTATCGAACGGCTGCTTTACCAGCTGCACCTGTCCGGCGTGCTCGGCCGCCAGCGGGCGCTGTTGCTGGGCCGTTTCAGCGATTGCCGGCCCGGTCCGCGCGACAACGGCTACACGCTGGAGGCGGCGTTCGAGCAACTGCGCGCGGTGGCCGGCATTCCGGTGATCGACGGCCTGCCGCACGGCCACGGCCCGGGCCAGCTGACCCTGCCGTTCGGTGCGCCGGCCCATCTGCGGGTCGAGGGCCCGACCGCCCGGCTGGCCTTCTCCGGCTATCCCCATCACGGCTGAGCCACCCCGCCGCGAGCGGGGGGCGCCGCAAACCCGTAAAATGCGCGGTCTGCCCCGGGCCGCGCGCCCACCGAGGACGACTGCATGAAAACCATCGAAGGCAACTTCGCCACGCCCAAGGGCCGCTTCGCCATCGTCGCGGGCCGCTTCAACGGCTTCGTGGTGGAGCCGCTGGTCGCCGGCGCGCGTGACGCGCTGGTGCGCCATGGCGTGAAGGACGACGACATCGAGCTGATCCGCGTGCCGGGCGCCTGGGAAATCCCGCTGGCCGCGCAGAAGGCGGCCGCCTCCGGCAAGTACGCTGCGGTGATCGCGCTGGGCGCGGTGATCCGTGGGGCCACCCCGCACTTCGACTACGTCGCCGGCGAATGCGCCAAGGGCCTGGCCAAGGCCGGCATGGATACCGGCGTACCGGTCGCCTTCGGCGTGCTGACCACCGACTCTATCGAGCAGGCCATCGAGCGCTCCGGCACCAAGGCCGGCAACAAGGGCGCCGATGCGGCGCTGGCCGCACTGGAGATGGTCAACCTGTACGGGCAGCTGTGATGGCGCCCCAGGGTTCGGGCATCGACGCCAACGCGCGCTCGCGTGCGCGCCGCCGCGCGCTGCAGGCGCTGTACGCCTGGCAGTTGTCGGGCAGCCACATGAACGCGGTGATCGAGCAGTTCCGCCACGAGCAGGACATGGAAGTGGCCGATCTCGAGTACTTCGAGGACCTGCTGCACGGAGTGGAAGCGAACGTCGAGCAGATCGACGCCAGCCTGCGCCCGCACCTGGATCGCGAGGTGGCCCAGGTCGATCCGATCGAGCGCGCCGCATTGCGCCTGGCGGCCTACGAGCTGGCGCATCGTCCGGACGTGCCGTACCGCGTGGTGATCAACGAGGCGATCGAGGTCACCAAACGCTTCGGTGCCGACCACGGCCACAGCTACGTCAACGGCGTGCTGGACAAGCTGGCCGCGCAGCTGCGCACGGTGGAGAAGCGCGGCTGATGCGCGGCGTGCTGGTGCTCGGCTCGGCTCCGTCGGCGCCGGTGCTCGAGACGGCGCGCCTGCGCCTGCGCCAGCACCGGATCGACGACCTGGAGGCGCTCCACGCGATCTGGTCCGATCCGATCGTCTACCGCTGCATCGGTGGCAAGCCGGCGACCCGGCAGGACGTCTGGTTCCGCCTGCTGCGTTACGGCGGCATGTGGCCGATGCTCGGCTACGGCTATTGGGCGATCGAGGACAAGGCGACCGGCCTGTTCGTCGGGGATCTCGGCTATGCCGACTTCCAGCGCGAGATCGAACCGCCGCTCGACGGCATGCCCGAACTCGGCTGGGCGGTGGCACCGGCCTTCCATGGTCGCGGTTACGCCAGCGAGGCGCTGGCGGCAGTCACCGCCTGGGGCGATGCGCACTTCGGTCCGCACCGCGATGTCTGCATCATCTCGCCGGACAACCCCGCCTCGATCCGTGTGGCGGAAAAGGGCGGCTTCCGGCACCGGTACGACACGATGTTCAACGACGCGCCGATCGGCGTGTACGCGCGCGACGTGCCGGCCCCGGGCGCGCGCTGATGGAATTCCGACTGATCGACCGCCTGCAGGCGCTGACCGCGCAGGCGCGCGACGACGTGCGGCTGGGCATTGGCGATGACGCGGCCCTGCTGGCCGTGCCGGCCGGCCAGGAGCTGGCGGTGGCGATCGACACGCTGGTCGAAGGCGTGCATTTCCCGCCCGGCACGGCGCCGGCCGACATCGGCTGGAAGGCGCTGGCGGTGAACCTGTCCGATCTGGCCGCGATGGGCGCCACGCCGGCCTGGGCGCTGCTCGCCCTGACCTTGCCGGCCCAGCCCGCCGACGCGCAGCAGGACCTTGTCGACGGGCTTGCCGAGGGATTCGCGCAGCTCGCGCGCATGCATCGCGTGGCGCTGGTCGGCGGGGATACCACGCGCGGGCCGTTCGCATTGTCGGTGGCGGTGCACGGCTTTGTGCCGCCGGGGCAGGCGTTGCGACGCGACGGCGCGCGCGCAGGCGACTTGGTGTTCGTCACCGGTACGCTGGGTGATGCAGCCGCTGGCCTGCAGCGGCTGGCACCGGTCACGGATTCCGACGAGGAAAAGCGCCGCGTCGGGCTGCGGACCCGGCTGAATCGCCCCGAGCCGCGGGTCGCCGCCGGCCTCGCCCTGCGTGGTCGGGCCAGTGCCTGCATCGATGTGTCCGATGGCCTGCTCGCCGACCTGGCTCATGTCTGTGCGGCCAGCGGCGTGGGTGCCGAGGTCGACGCGGCCCTGCTGCCGCTGTCCTCCGCCTTGCTGGGCTGCTGTGATGCGGCGGAAGCCTGCGATTTCGCCTTGTCCGGCGGGGACGACTACGAACTGTGTTTTGCCGTGCCGCCTGCGCGGGCCGGCGAGGTGCAGGCCGACCTGGCCCGGCTCGGCTGCGGTGCCACCCGCATCGGCCGCATCGTCGAAGGCGCCGGTGTGCGCGTGCGCGGCATCGATGGCCAGTGGCTGGTGCCCGCCCGTACCGGCTGGGACCATTTTCCGGACGAGACCGCCCACCCATGATCGCCATGGATCGCAAGACCCTCACGCCGGCGCAGCGCCGCGAGCTCATCGCCTCACCCGCCGGCTGGATCGCCTGCGGCTTCGGCTCCGGCCTGGTACCGAAGGCGCAGGGCACGGCCGGATCGTTGCTGGCGATCCTGCCGTGGCTGTGGATGCGGCAGTGGCCGCTTTCCGTCTACGCCTGGGTGGTCGTCGTCGTGTTCGTGGTGGGCATCTGGGCCTGCAACGTGGCCGGCCGCAAGCTGGGCGTGGACGACCACCGCGCACTGGTGATCGACGAGTTCGTCGGCCAGTGGATCGCGCTGGTACCGGCGATCCTCGCGCCATGGTGGATGGTGCTGGTCGGCTTCGTGCTGTTCCGCCTGTTCGACGTGGGCAAGCCGTGGCCGATCGGCTGGCTGGATCGCCGGCTCAAGGGGGGGCTCGGGGTGATGGTGGACGATGTGGTTGCCGGGCTCTTCGCCGCCGTCGCGCTGGGTTTGCTGGCGCGGACGATCGGCATGCCGCTGCCCTGGCGTTGACGTTGCCGGTGGCATCCTTCGCCGCCTGACCGCTTCACGGGAGACTTGCCATGCATTACCGCCGCATGGGCCGCACCGGCCTGAAACTTTCCGCCTTCTCGTTTGGCGCCTGGGTCACTTTCGGTCGCCAGGTCGGCCGCGCGCAGGCGCGCGAGCTGCTGGCGCTGGCTTACGACCGCGGGGTCAACTTCTTCGACAACGCCGAAACCTACAACGCCGGCGACGCCGAGGAGCTGATGGGCGACGTGCTGGCCGACCTGCGTTTCCCGCGCGACAGCTACTGCGTGTCGAGCAAGGTGTACTTCGGCGCGACAACGGACCCGAAGCCGACCCAGCGCGGGCTGTCGCGCAAGCATGTGATCGAGGCCTGCCACCAGGCGCTGGCGCGGCTGAAGGTCGACTACCTGGACCTGTACTTCTGCCACCGCCCGGACCCGGAGACGCCGATCGACGAGACCGTGGCGGCGATGGACCTGCTGGTGCGCCAGGGCAAGGTGCTGTACTGGGGCACCAGCGAGTGGCCGGCCGAGGCGATCGAACAGGCCCATCGCATCGCACGGGCGCAGCACATGGCCGAGCCGGTGGTCGAGCAGCCGCAGTACAACCTGCTGCATCGCGACCGGGTCGAGCAGGAATACGCCTCGCTGTACGAGAAGTACGGCATGGGCACCACGATCTGGTCGCCGCTGGCCTCTGGCCTGCTCACCGGCAAGTACCGCGACGGCGTGCCCGACGACGCCCGACTGAACCAGCCCGGCTACGAGTGGCTGCGTGACGAGCTGCTGGACAAGGGGCGCGGTCGCGTGGCGCGGGCGCAGCGGATCGAGCCGATCGCCCAGGAGCTGGGTGTGTCGATGGCCCAGCTGGCACTGGCCTGGTGCCTGGCCAACCCGCACGTGTCCACCGTGCTGCTGGGCGCCAGCAAGACCGCGCAGCTGGCGCACAACCTGGACACGCTGGACCTGCTGCCGAGCCTCGACGAGGAAACCCGGCGGCGGATCGAGGCGGCGATAGCCTGAGCGGCCGCCGGTCGCGGGTTCAGCCGCCCAGGGTCAGCGCCGTGCCCGCGTCGATCAGCGGGGCGGCGATCAGGATGCGGGCCACGATCAGCACCAGCATCACCACCATGGGCGAGAAATCGAGCGTGCCGGCGGTGAGCTTGCCGCGCAGCGGCCGCAGCAGCGGCTCGACGATGGCCGCGGCCATGCGCATCAGCGGCTGGTACGGATCGACCTGCAGCATGCTCAGCAGCGACCAGCCGAAGATCAGCACCAGGTAGAACAGCAGCACGAAGTCGATCAGGTCGGCGGCCCCCAGCAAAAGCAGGCCGGCGATGTGCGGCGCCACACCCATCAGGGCGAACAGGGTCGCGCGTTCCAGCACCATCACCAGCCACGCCAGCAGCAAGGCAGCGAGATTGATCCGTCGCCAGTTCGGAATGACTCGCCGCACCGGCGCCAGCACCGGGTTGGTCGCCTTGTACAGGAACTGGCTGAGCGGGTTGTGGAAGTCGGCACGGGACGCCTCGGCCAGCAGGCGCAGCACGAACAGCGTGGCCACCAGGCTGAAAACCAGCTGGAGGATCACCGAGAGGGCATTGAGCAGGTAGGTCACGTCGGTCGTTCCGGGCTCAGGTCTTGTCCAGTTCCGCCGCCAGTTCTCCGCCGCGACGGGTGGCGGCGGCCACGGCATGCGCCACGATACCGGCGAGATTGTCCCGCGCGAAGCTCTCCAGTGCCGCCTGGGTGGTGCCATTGGGCGAGGTGACCCGCCGTCGCAGCTCGGCCGGGGCCTCGCCGCTCTCGGTCAGCATGCGTCCGGCGCCCAGGCAGGTCTGCGCGGCCAGGGCGCGGGCGGTGTCGCGGTCCATGCCCTGGGCCACGGCGGCATCCTCCAGCGCCTCGACCATGGCGAAGAAATAGGCCGGGGCCGAGCCGGCGATGCCGGTCACCGTATCCATCAGCGCCTCGTCGTCGACCCAGCGGGTCAGGCCGGCGGCGTCCAGGATGTGCTGCGCCTGCGCGCGCTGCGGCGGGCTGACGCGGGCGTTGGCGCACAGGCCGGTGGCGCCGGCGCCGATCAGGGCGGGGGTGTTGGGCATGCAGCGCACGATCGGCAGGGCGCCGAACCAGCGCTCGAGCTGGTCGATCCGCACCCCGGCGGCGATCGAGATCAGCAGCGGGCGCTGGCGCTGGAAGACTTCGCGCAGCTCCTCGCGGATCGCCGGCATGATCTGCGGCTTGACCGCCAGCAGCACCACTTCGGCGTCGGCGGCGGCCTGCCGGTTCTCGGCGTAGGCCGCCACCCCGAACTCGCGCGACAGCGCCTGGCGCCCCTCGGCCTGCGGGTCGGAAACGGCGATCGAGGAGGCGGCCATGCCGGTCCGGATCAGGCCGCCGATGAGGCTGCGGGCCATGTTGCCGCCACCGATGAAGGCGATGCGTGTCATGTTCGCTCCTTTGCAGATCGTCAGCCGGTTACCTTAGCGCACCTGCCCGTGCATGCGTTGCAAAACCGCCGTCCAGGGCTGGTCGCGGCGGCACGGCGGCGAGTAGTATCGAGCCGTTGCGGAGGGGGGGAGTCCGGGTCGCTTCGGGTCGTCGGCGCTGCGCGGTCACTGGCCGCGGGAGCGGTCGGGGACCGGGTCCGACCGCATCGGCCACCCCGTGCTGCTGTCATTCCAGACGATCGGTTTTGAGGGGGAAGTACCCGATGGATATCGCCGAACTGCTCGCCTTCTCGGTGAAGAACAAGGCATCTGACCTGCACCTGTCGGCGGGACTGCCGCCGATGATCCGGGTCGACGGCGACGTGCGCCGCATCAACATACCGGCGCTCGAGCACAAGCAGGTGCACTCGCTGATCTACGACATCATGTCGGACAAGCAGCGCCGCGACTACGAAGAGTTCTACGAGACCGATTTCTCGTTCGAGATTCCCGGTCTGGCGCGCTTTCGCGTCAACGCGTTCAACCAGAACCGCGGTGCCGGCGCGGTGTTCCGCACCATTCCCTCCGAGGTGCTCACGCTGGAAGACCTCGGTGCGCCGAAGATCTTCCGCGAACTGATCGAGCAGCCGCAGGGCCTGATCCTGGTGACCGGACCGACCGGCTCGGGCAAGTCCACCACGCTGGCGGCGATGGTCGACCACATCAACAAGTCCGAGTACGGGCACATGCTCACGATCGAGGATCCGATCGAGTTCGTGCATACCTCGCAGAAGTGCCTGGTCAACCAGCGCGAGGTGCATCGCGACACCCATGGCTTCAACGAGGCGCTGCGCTCGGCGCTGCGCGAAGACCCGGACTACATCCTGGTGGGCGAGCTGCGCGATCTGGAGACCATCCGCCTGGCGCTGACCGCCGCGGAGACCGGACACCTGGTGTTCGGCACGTTGCACACCAGTTCGGCGGCCAAGACGGTGGACCGCATCATCGACGTGTTCCCGGCCGGCGAAAAGCCGATGGTGCGCTCGATGCTCTCCGAGTCGCTGCGCGCGGTGATTTCGCAGTCGCTGATGAAGAAAGTGGGCGGCGGCCGCATCGCGGCGCACGAGATCATGGTGGGCATCCCGGCCATCCGCAACCTGATCCGCGAAGACAAGGTCGCGCAGATGTACTCGTCGATCCAGACCGGCCAGCAGTACGGCATGCAGACGCTCGACCAGAATCTGCAGGATCTGGTCAAGCGCGGCCTGGTGGCGCGCCAGGAGGCGATGACCTACGCCAAGAACAAGGACATCTTCAAGTAAGCCGGCGACGGCCGGTCGGCGCCCGCCGCGCCGCCGCTGCCGCCCGTACCCGCGTCCGCACCGAGCCCTATCGTCTCCCGGAGGAGACCTGCCATGAGCGACTTCGATTTCACCTCGTTCCTCAAGCTGATGGTCCACAAGAAGGCCTCGGACCTGTTCATCACGGCCGGCGTGGCGCCCTCGATGAAGGTGCAGGGGCGTATCGTGCCGATCACCCAGAGTCCGCTCAGCCCGCAGCAGTCGCGCGACATGGTGCTGAACATCATGACGCCCTCGCAGCGCGAGGAGTTCGAGAAGTCCCACGAGTGCCAGTTCGCCATCTCGGCGCAGGGCGTGGGCCGTTTCCGCGTGTCGTGTTTCTACCAGCGCAACTGCGTGGGCATGGTGCTGCGCCGGATCGAGTCGAAGATCCCGACCATCGAGGAGCTGACGCTGCCGCCGGTGATCAAGCAGCTGGCGATGACCAAGCGCGGCATCATCATCTTCGTCGGCGGTACCGGTACCGGCAAGTCGACGTCGCTCGCATCGATGATCGGCTACCGCAACCAGAACTCGACCGGGCACATCATCACCATCGAGGACCCGATCGAGTACGTGCACAAGCACGAGGGCTGCATCATCACCCAGCGCGAGATCGGCATCGATACCGACAGCTGGGACAACGCGCTGAAGAACACCCTGCGCCAGGCGCCGGACGTGATCATGATCGGCGAGGTGCGTACCCGCGAGACGATGGAGCACGCGATCAACTTCTCCGAGACCGGCCACCTGTGCCTGTGCACGTTGCATGCGAACAATGCCAACCAGGCGATGGACCGCATCCTGCACTTCTTCCCGGAAGACCGCCGCCAGCAGCTGTTCATGGACCTGTCGCTGAACCTCAAGGGCATCGTCGCGCAGCAGCTGATCCCGACGCCGGACGGCAAGGCGCGCCGGGTGGCGGTGGAAGTGCTGCTGGGCACGCCGCTGGTGCAGGACTACATCCGCCAGGGCGAGGTGCACAAGCTCAAGGAAGTGATGAAGGAGTCCACCAACCTCGGCATGCGCACCTTCGACCAGAGCCTGGTCGAGCTGTACCACGCCGGCGAGATCTCCTACGAGGACGCGCTGCGCCACGCCGACAGTTCCAACGAGGTGCGTCTTCGCATCAAGCTGGCCCAGGGCGGCGATGCGCACACGCTGTCGCAGGGGCTGGAGGGTGTGGAGCTGGAGGAGTCGCGCGACCGTCAGCAGTTCGGCGGTGGATTGCTGCAGCGCTGACCGATTCACGCGGCTGGTAAAGAAAAAGGCGCCCGCAGGGCGCCTTTTTCATGGGCGGATGCCGCTCGGTCAGTCGTCGTGGCCGGTGATCTTCAGGCCGCTGGTGTCGACGCTCTTCACGCCCTTCACCTTCATCGCCACTTCCTTGGCGGCGGTGATCTCCGAGTCGCCGGAGACGGTGCCGCTCAGCGTGACGTGGCCGTGCTTGGTGGTGACCGAGATGTCGGTGGCGTCGACGCCCTTGGTGGTGGCGAACTCCGACTTCACCTTCGTCGTGATCCAGGTGTCGGACGTAGCACGCTCCATCTGGTGCATGTCGGACTTCATCTCGGTCTTGGCCGAGGTGTCCTGCGCGCTCACCTGCGCCACGGGCAGGGCGCCGAAAGCCGCGATCAGGGACAGGGCGATCAGGTTCTTGCGGATCAGGGAATGGCGCATGGGGACTCTCCTTCTGTCGTGATGGCTTGGCCCGGAGGCCACCGGATGCCCGGTTGGCGTCCGTGGAGCCATGGCAACAGCGGCGCCGTGAAGGCCTCGTCGCCCGCCCTCGCCGGCGTTCAGCGGACCATCAAGCATGCGAAGACGCCGGTCACGTCGTGTGCACGAAAAAACAGGGGCGCCCGAAGGCGCCCCTGCAGTGCGTTCCAGCGAGCCCGGAGTGTCGTTACTTCCACTCGGTCTGGCTGGTGATCACCAGGCCGTCGCCATCCACATGGGCTTCGGAAGAGATCGACTGGACGCGTGCCGCCTGCGCCTGCATCGCCGACAGCTGCGCATGGGTGCGCGCGGCGGCCTGCTGTCGTGCGGAGGCCGCGGCGGCGGCGTCCGCATCGTTGCCGCCGGCCTTGGCCATGGCCTCGCTCATCGCCGCCAGGCTGTCGGCCTTGTCCATCATCAGCTTCACCCAGGACTGGTACATCGCGCCGTCCAGGTGCAGTCGCATCATCTGCCCGGCATCGCCACCGGGCTGCTTGAGCGTGTCGGCCAGCTTGGCGTCCTCGCCGGTGCCGATGCCCAGCGCAAGCGCCTTCTCGCCCATCGCGATCCAGCCCGGCTGCGACAGGATGCGGGTCATGTCCGCCGGCAGGGCGACCGGCGTGCCATCGGGGCTCACCTTCAGCTGCGCCAGCGCGGGCGTCATCATCTGTCCCATCGCCAGCAGGCCGGTCGGGTTCTTGGTGCCGACCACGATGCGGCCAGTGAAGCTGGGCATGCCATGGCCATTGCCGGCATCCAGGCTGTCCAGCGCGATGCGCACGCCAAGCAGGTCGCCAAACGGCGGGATCGCGGCTTTCTGCATCGACGGTCCGAGCTTGGCGAACCCGTCGTTGAGGTCGGCCAGGGCCGGGCAGGTGAACGGCTTGGCCGCCACCGCATCGGCCTGCGCGCTCCAGAACGTGCGCAGTTCGGTCACCGGCAACGCGAAGCTGACGTCGAACGGCGCGCTGCCGTCGGCGCCGAGGCCGGGCAGGGCGACCTTCAGCCCGGAGAAGGCCTGGGTGATGTCGCTGGCCAGCGACAGGTCCATGCGCATGTCCTGGTGCTTGGCGTCCAGGCGGGTGTAGCCGAAGCTCAGCGACGGCACGCGCGCGGCGATGCGCCCGGCGTCCGTTTCGCACGAGGCCGGGATCTGCATCTGGTTGGCCACCGGCTCGCCGGTCTTGGCCGACTCGGTCTCGGCGTGCGCCTTGAACATGGCCATGAACAGCGGGTCCTTGCCACTGGCGATCAGCGGCAGCAGCCGGGTCAGGTCGACCAGGCCGACGGCCTGCTTGCCGTAACCCTTGGCCTTGGCCAGCGTGGCCAGGCGGCCGTCGTCCTGCAGGCTCTTGGCCGGGCGATCCAGCCCCAGCGCCTCTCGCAGCAGGTGGTCGGAAACGTCGGCCGGCAGCAGCGCGGCGACAGCCTGCTTGCCGACCACGGCGAGGATCAGCTCGGTGCCGGACTCCTTCGACACGTAGCGGCGGTAGCTGGTGCTGCCGACCTTGGCGACCTCGAGCTTCTTGCCGTAGGCGGCCTCCAGGCGACCGACGAACGCGTCGAAGGCGGCCGGGTCGCTCAACTGGAAGCGTGCCACCGGGGCCAGCCCGAGGCCGTAGAAGGCCGAGTAGCCCTTGGTGTCCAGTCCGGTGTTCTTGGCGAACTGCTCGATGGTCTTGCCGTCGAATTCGCTGGCAAAGGCGCGCAACAGATTGGCCGCATCCGGATCCTTGGCCTTCAGCTCGTCGGCCGCCGCCTTCATCTGGGCAACCTGGGCCGGCAGCTGGGCATTGGCCTGGGCGAACAGCGCCTCGCGCGTGCTGTCATCGAGCACGTCGAGGTTGGCGGCCACGTACGGCGTGTCGGCCGGCACGAACGCCAGCGGTGCATCCTTGTCCTTGTGGCTGCAGGCGGCCAGCAGGATGCCGGTCACGCCCAGCGCCAGTGCGCGCTTCATCGGTCGCATAGTCTTCCCCATTTGAGTGTGGTCTTGCGGCATCCATTATGCCGCCTCGTGGTTTGCCCTTCGTGTCTCAGCGTGCGAGCAGCTCGCTGAGCACCGCCATCCGCGTGAATACCCCGTTGCCGACCTGTTCCAGGATGCGCGACTGCGCGCCATCGGCCACTTCCGGGGCGATCTCGATGCCGCGGTTGATCGGCCCCGGGTGCATCACCAGGCAACCCTTGCGGGCCATGGCCAGGCGGCGGGTATCCAGCCCGAACTGACGGAAGTAGGCCGTCTCGTCGGGCAGCTCGGTCTGCGCCATGCGCTCCTTCTGCAGGCGCAGCATGATCACCGCATCGACGCCCTCGATCGCCTGGTCGAAATCGTCGAAGAAGCGGCACTGCGGGAATTCGTCGGTCTCCGGCATGAGTGCCGACGGGCCGCACAGGCGGATGTCGGGTACGCCCATGGCGGCCAGTGCGTGCACGTCCGAGCGCGCCACGCGCGAGTGCTTGACGTCGCCGCAGATGACGACGCTGAGGTTCTCGAAATCGGGGCGGTGCTGGCGGATGGTCAGCAGGTCCAGCAGGCCCTGGGTGGGGTGGGCACGGTTGCCGTCGCCGGCATTGATCACCGACACGCCGCTCATCGCGTGGCGCACCAGCTCGTCCGGGGTGCCGGACTCCTTGTGCCGCACCACGATCGCGTCCAGATGCATCGCCTCGAGCGTGTGCAGGGTGTCGTAGAGCTCCTCGCCCTTGTTGGCGGAGGAAAAGCCGATGTCGAAATTCACCACGTCGGCACCCAGCCGGCGCGCCGCCAGCTCGAACGAGGTGCGGGTGCGGGTGGATGGCTCGAAGAAAAGATTGAGTACGGTGCGGCCGGACAGCACGTCGATCTTGCGGGTGCCGTGCGCACAGGCGTCGCGCAGCGACACCGCGCGGTCCAGCAGACGCTCGATGGTAGGGCGCGACAGGTTTTCCAGCGTGGTGAGGTGGCGCAGGCGTGAGCTCATGGCGGTCCGGTCGGCGAGGTGGGAGGTCAGTGGGACGGGCCGGCCTCGGCCAGCCAGCGTTCGAGGATGACGGCGGCGGCCTCGGCGTCGATGCGCGCGCCGTCGCGCCGCTTGCGGAGTCCGGCGGCGCGGGCATCGGCAAAGCGCCGCGAGGCCTCGCGGGAGCTGTGGCGTTCGTCGACCAGGGTGACCGGCATGCCGTAGCGCGCACGCACGGCCTCGGCGAAGCGCCGCGCCAGTCGACTGGCCGGTTGCTCGCGGCCTTCCAGGTCCAGCGGCAGGCCGACGACCAGGGTATCCGGCGACCAGCCCTGCTGCAGGCGGTCCAGCGCGTCCCAGTCCGGGTGCCCGTCGCGCATGGGGACTGTATCGAGCGCACGCGCGCTGCCGGTGATGCGATTGCCGACGGCCACGCCGATCAGCTTGCTGCCGACGTCGAAGCCCAGCACGCAGCTCATCGGGTGGCGCTCACGCGTGTCCGGCGTAGCCGGGCAGCTGCAGCGGGTCCAGCCCCATCAGGCCGGCGGCCGCGCTCCAGCGCTCGTCCAGCGGGGTGTCGAAGATGATCCGGTCGTTCGCCTCGACGGTGAGCCAGGCGTTGTCCTTCAGCTCCTGCTCGAGCTGCCCGGCACCCCAGCCGGAGTAGCCCAGCGCGAGCAGTGCCTGGCGGGGCCCCTCGCCGGCGGCCATCGCCACCAGGATGTCGCGCGAGGTGGTGATCGACCAGGCCTCGTTGACGCGGAAGCTGGATTCCCAGTGGCCATGCTCCCGGTGCAGCACGAAGCCGCGCTCCTGCTGCATCGGGCCGCCGATCAGCACCGGCGCGTCGGCCAGGTCGAGATCGGTGCACTCCAGTTTCATCTGCGCCAGGATGTCGCCGAGGCGGTATTCGGACAGCTGGTTGATCAGCAGGCCCAGCGCTCCGTCCTCGTCGTGCTGGCACAGCAGCACCACGCCGCGCGCGAACGGGCCGTCGGTGAGGCTGGGCATGGCGATGAGGAAATGCCCGGCGAGCGAGGAGGGAGGCGAGAGCTGCATGGCCGCCATTGTAGTCGCCGGCGCGCCGCGCTGCCTGCCCGGCGGAAAAATCACTTGTTGCGCAGGACGTCGCCGGGCAGGAACTGCCAGGTGCGGGTGATGTAGAGCTCGTCCACGCCCTTGTCGCGCGGGATCGGCGGGAACGGCGCGGACAGCCGCACGATGCGCTGCGCGGCAGCATCCAGCAGCGGTGAGCCGGAACTCTGGATCACCTTGATGCTGATGACGCTGCCGTCGCGGTCCAGGCCGACGGTGAGGATCAGTTCGCCGTGCAACTGGCGGCGCCTGGCCTCTTCCGGGTAGTTCAGGTTGCCGACGCGCTCCACCCGGTCGGACCAGCCGCGGATGTAGCTGGCGTAGGCGTATTCGCGAGTATTGGCCGAGATGTACTTCTTGCGCGGCCGCTTGGCGTAGGCCTCGTTGCGGTTGCGCAGTTCGGCGGCGAGCTGGGCGATCTCCTGGCGGCGCTGCAGTTCCGCCGCGCGGTCGGCGGGGTTGCTGTCCATCGGTCGCCGCTCGCTGCCGGCATCCACGGTGAAGCGGCTGTCACCCCGGGTGGTGACCATGCGGTCCGGCCGTGGCGGCTGCGGCGCCGGGGTGGCGTCGTCCACTGGCGCCGGTGCCACGCCCGGGGTCGGCTTGGGCAGCGGCCCGCTGAAAGCGTTGGAGGGGCGTTCGGCACGATCGCTGGTGCCGCCGCCGCGATTGTTCGCCTGGGCCAGGAAGTCGGCCTTGTCCGGCGCTTCCCGGTTGGCCACATTCACCAGGGTCACGTCCAGCGTGGGCAGGCTCGGCTTGGGTTTGACGAAGTCGAACGTGATGCCGAGCAGCAGCACGCCGTGCAGCACCAGCGAAAAGAGCAGGGTGGCCCCGATCATGTCGGGGCCGGTGGCGCGTTGGGCGGGGCGACTCACTTAGACACGGCTTCCTGGGCTGTCTGTTCGATCGCGTCGAACAGGGTCCCGGCAATGTTAAGGCCGAACTGGGCGTCGAGCTCACGCACGCAGGTCGGCGATGTGACGTTGATCTCGGTCAGGTAGTCGCCGATCACGTCCAGGCCGACGAAACGCAGGCCACGGCGGCGCAGCTCCGGGCCGATCTCGGCGGCGATCCAGCGGTCACGGTCGGACAGCGGCACCCCCTCGCCGCGACCGCCGGCCGCCAGGTTGCCACGGAACTCGTTGCCCTGCGGAATCCGCGCCAGCGCGTACGGCACCGGCTCCCCCCCCACCC
>NZ_AMSF01000025.1 GCF_000334915.1 Dyella ginsengisoli LA-4
GTTTCTCGAATCGCCCCGAAGCGTTTCGCCTCAGGTGAGCCGCTCATTCTACATCGATTTCACTGCCCGTCAACACCTTCGTCACACTTGATTTCGAAGTTGTTGCCGCTCAGCCAGAAGTCGTTTTGGAAGAGAAGCGAGCCGCCTACTGTACAACATTTTTTCGATCTGGCAACACGAGCAGAAGAATTTCTTCAGCGATGTGTTTCCGGTCGAAGCAGTGTCGCCACGGCGGGGGGCGCATAGTAGGCACACCCCCATGGGTTGGCAAGCGTTTTCCCGAAGATTGTCTGGTCCGCCACGCAAGTCGTTGTCCGGAAAGGCGCCCGCCTCGAGCGCCGGCGTCGCTGGGGCGAGCGGCGGGCTCAGGAAGCCTTGAGGAGCACGCGGGCGAAGTTGCGCTTGCCCACCTGCAGGACGCCTTCGAAGCCCGCAACGAACACCTGCTGGGGATCTTCGACCACCTGGGCATCGATCTTGACCGCGCGCTCCTTGAGCTTGCGATTGGCCTCCGAGTTGCTCGCCGTGAGGCCCGCTGCTGTGAGCAGCGCCGGCAACCTGAGTCCATCGGCGGGGACGGCGATCTCGGACAACGGAAGCAACGACGTGTCGCCCTCACCCCGCACCACGGCGTGCCAGCCGGCAATGGCCTGGTCGGCGGCGGCCGCATCATGGAACCGGGTCACCAGCTCACGCGCGAGACGCAGCTTGGCGTCGCGCGGATTCAGGACGCCGCTGGCCACGTCGACCTTCATGCGAGCCATTTCCTCCAGCGACACCTCGAAGCTGAGCAGCTCGAACCATCGCCACATAAGCTCGTCGCCAATCTTCATCGTCTTGGTGACGATGTCGATCGCCGGCTCGTTGATGCCGATGTAGTTGCCCAGGGACTTGGACATCTTGTTGACCCCGTCCAGCCCCTCCAGCAACGGCATCGTCAGAACGATCTGGGGCGGCTGCCCGTGGTGTTCCTGCAGTGCGCGCCCCATCAGCAGGTTGAACTTCTGGTCGGTACCGCCGAGCTCGACGTCGCACTTCAGGGCCACCGAGTCGTAGCCCTGTACCAGCGGATACAGGAACTCGTGGATGGCGATCGGCTGCTGTCCCGCGTAGCGCTTGGCGAAGTCGTCGCGCTCGAGCATGCGGGCCACGGTGTGCTGCGCAGCCAGCTTGATCATGTCGGCCGCGGTCATCTGGCCGAACCACTCGGAATTGAAGCGCACCTCGGTGCGCTCCTTGTCCAGCACCTTGAAAACCTGGGATGCGTACGTTTCGGCGTTGGCGAGCACGTCTTCACGCGACAGCGGCCGGCGGGTGACGTTCTTGCCGGTGGGGTCGCCGATCATGCCGGTGAAGTCGCCGATCAGGAAAATCACCTGGTGCCCCAGGTCCTGGAACTGACGCATCTTGTTGAGCAGTACGGTGTGCCCGAGGTGGAGATCGGGCGCCGTCGGATCGAAACCCGCCTTGATCCGCAGCGGGCGACCCGCCTTGAGACGCTGCTCCAGCTCCTCGCGCTTGATGATCTCGTCCGCTCCGCGAGCGATGGTGGCCAACGCCTGTTCCAACTCGTTCATGCAATCCTCGGATTTAGTTGTCTAGACAGCCACTCGGGTGACCGACTTCACAGGGGTGAAGTTAATTGTGCGTTAACCAAGAACCTAGCGCAAACCATTGATGGAAAAGGCGTTGACACCCTTTACACATGGCCGTTACGGTACCGGCCGGTCGCAGGTTTTCGGGTGGGGTCATGCATTATGAGTGAGGGGTCGCAGGTGGCGCACGCGGCGCGCAAGCAGGCCATTCGCCGCAAGGCGCAGCGCAGGCACTCCCACTTTTACGAGCGTTGCTCGCACTGGTCGTTCAACCGCAACGGCGAAGCCGAGCCTATCCGCTGGCATCGCGAGCGCTGGGTGCTCGCCGCCACTGCATTGTTGATCACTGCGCTGTCCGGCTTCCTGCTTCCCGCCTGGGCATCGGCCATGCGCACGCCGCCGGCTGCCGAAGCACACACGCTGCTGCCGCTGGCGTTGCCGAAGGCGTCGCCGGCCACGACGCAGGCGCCGACCGTCGAGGACTGGCAGCGGGTCCAGGTCGAGCCGGGTCAGACACTTTCGGACATCTTCGCCAACCAGGGCCTGAGCATGTCCGATCTGCAGCGGGTGATGGACGCCGCGGGTGACGCCCGTTCGGCGCTGCACAGCATCCGCCCGCACCAGGAATTCGACTTCCTGCTCGGCAGCGACGGCAGCCTGAAGGGCCTGCGCTTCGACCGCGACTCCGCGACCCGCGCGATGGTCCGCTTCGACGACGGCACCGCCAAACTGACGCTGGAGCCGCGCGACATGGATACGCGCGAACACGTCGCGCATGGCGTGATCGACAGCTCGCTGTACGCGGCGGGAGCTCACGCCGGGATGAGCCCGGGCATGGTCGGCAAGCTGGCGGACCTGTTCAAGTACGACATCGATTTCGTGCAGGACCTGCGCGTCGGCGACAGCTTCACCGTCATCTACGACGACATCTATCGCGACGGCAGCTACTACACCGAAGGCGACATCGTCGCCGCGGAGTTCGTCAACCAGGGGCATCGCTACACGGCCTACCGTTTCAAGAAGGCCGATGGCAACTACGGCTGGTTCAGCGAGGACGGGCGCCCGATCCAGAAATCGTTCCTGCGCATCCCGGTCGATTTCACGCGCATCTCATCCACCTTCAGCGCGGCGCGCATGCACCCGATCCTTGGCCGCATGCGTGCGCACAAGGGCGTGGACTACGCCGCTCCCACGGGCACCCCGATCCATGCCGCGGGCGACGGCGTGATCAAGTTCCGCGGCTGGATGCGCGGCTACGGCAACTTCGTGATCCTGCAGCACAACAAGTCGATCTCCACGGCCTACGGCCACATGTCCCGCTTTGCGGCGGGCGAGCGCGTCGGCCAGCACGTGCGCCAGGGCCAGGTGATCGGTTATGTCGGCATGACCGGCCTGGCCACGGGCCCGCACCTGCACTACGAATTCCGTGTCAACGGCGTGCAGCGCAACCCGCAGACTGTGACGCTGCCCAAGCCCGAGCCGCTGCCGCAGGCCCAGCTCGCGAAGTTCGAAGCCCAGGTCGTGCGTCCGCAGCTGGCGCGTCTCAAGCAGGTGGACCAGAACGTCAAGCTCGCGATGGCCAACAGCCGCCAGCACAGCGACGAATGACCCCTGCGTGGAACCCGCGGATTCGCTTTATCTCGGCCTGATCTCCGGCACCAGCGCCGACGGCATCGATGCGGCGCTGGTGAGTTTCGACGGCGGCGCGCCGCGTCTGCTGCTTGGACTGACCCATCCGTGGCCCGAGGAACTGCGCCAGCAGATCCTCGGCGTCGCACAGGGGGAACTCCCGGTTGACCTCGACCTGCTCGGGCGACTGGATGTCGCCATGGGCTACGGCTTCGCCGAGGCGGTGAATCGCGTGCTGGACGCGGCCGGGGTGACACCCGATCGGGTCCGCGCGATCGGCTCGCATGGACAGACCCTGCGGCATCGGCCGACCGGCAGGCATCCCTTCACCCTGCAGCTCGGCGATGCCAGCGTGATCGCCGAACAGTGCGGCATCGACGTCGTCGCCGACTTCCGTCGCGCCGATGTGGCCGCAGGTGGCCAGGGCGCGCCACTGCTGCCGGCCATGCATGCCATGTTGCTTGGCCAGCCGGGGGAGGCCCGGGTGGTGCTCAATCTCGGCGGCATCGCCAACATCACCTGTCTCGGTGTCGACGGCAGCGTGCTCGGCTTCGATACCGGCCCTGCCAACGGGCTGATGGATGCATGGTGCGCCCGGCATCGCGGTGAGCCGTTCGACCGGGATGGCCAATTCGCCGGGGAGGGGCGCACGGATGAGGCGTTGCTGCACACCCTGCTCCAGGATCCCTACTTCGCGCTGGCGCCGCCCAAGAGCACCGGCCGCGAACATTTCCACCTGGCCTGGCTCGAGCAGCAGCTGGCCGGGCGTGCGATCTCGCCCGCCGACGTGCAGGCCACATTGCTGGAACTGTCCGCGCGCAGCGTCGCCGACGCGATCGCCGGGCACGCGCCCGACACCCGGCGGGTGCTGGCCTGCGGCGGGGGCGTGCACAACCGCGCATTGATGGAGCGCCTCGCCGTGCGGCTGGCGCCGGCAGCGTTGCAAAGCACCGCAAGCTACGGCGTGGATCCGGACTTCCTGGAGGCGATGGCGTTTGCCTGGTTGGCGCGGCAGCGGCTGCTGGGACGGCCCGGCAACCTGCCCGCGGTCACCGGCGCCCGCGGACCGCGCATCCTTGGCGCCATCTACTCCGCATCCCGCTGAGCGGGGCCGTGTTCTTCGTCGCCAAAAGGCGACGCGGCGACACTCACCAACTGGCTCGCGGGCGCCACCGACAGCGCCTGGACCGCTTCGTGGAAGGCCGCACGCTCGGCCGCGTCCCAGTGGCCGCTGAGTACCACCGCATCGGCATCGATCAGGTTCTCGGAGAAGGCGACCCCGCCGTCGCTCATGCCCAGGCCGTGCCGGAGGGCATGCAGCACCACGTCATTGATCGACCAATGGCGCGACTTGGCCAGCGCCTTGATGCGCTCGGCCATCACGTTGTCGATATGGCGTACGACGAGATCCGGCATGGGCGCCACTCCAAGTCACGCATGCCCCCTGTGCGCAGGATGGTCGCACAAACCCGCCGGCCGCTACCACGTACCGGGCTCCGACGCGCGACTCAGCGCACGTCGTGGCCGGCATCCCGGAAGCGTCTGCGGATCAAGGCGAACAGAACCACCGCCGGCACGATGCCCAGTACCGTGATGACGAAGAACCCGCCATAACCGACCGCCATCGCGATCTCGCCGGCGAAGAACCCCAGCACCTTGCCCGGCAGGTTAACGAGGGAGCTGAGCAGCGCGTACTGCGTAGCCGTGTGCTCGCGGTTCACCAGAGAGGAAAGGAATGCCACCGTGGGCGGGCCGAGCATGCCCAGGGTGAGGTTCTCGCCCGAGATCACCAGGGTGAGCATCCACAGGTTGCCGTGGTGCTGCATCAGCAGCAGATAAAGAAGATTGCTGGTGCCGCACAGCACGATCATCACCGCCAGCGAGCGCCAGGCACCCCATCGCGCCACCATCGCACCACCGATGAACACGCCGACGATGCCGATCCAGATGCCGTAGATCTTGGTGATCGCGCCGATCTGCGTCTTGCTGAAGCCCATGTCGCGGTAGAACGGGCTCATCACACCGCCGATGGTGGCCTGCTCGGGCATCTTGAACAGCAGGATGAACGCCAGCGTGAGCAGCGCCAGCACGGCACCGTAGCGGCGGAAGAAATCGATGAAGGGATCGACCACACCCAGCTGCATCGCATCCAGCCAACGCGGTGGCGAGCGGCGCAGGACTTCGGGTTCCCTGGCGACGAGGGTCATGGCGATCGGCGGCAGCATGCAGGCCGCCATGCCGGCATAGATCACCGGCCAATGCACGTGGTCGGCGGCGATCAGCGCCAGCGCGCCTGCGGTGAGCAGGCCGATGCGATAACCCAGCGAGTAGGTGGCGACCAGCGCGCCCTGTGCCTCGATCGGGGCGATCTCGATGCGATAGGCATCGATGGCGATGTCCTGGGTGGCTCCGAAGAATGCCACCGCCAGCGTCGCGGCGACGAAAGGAGCCAGGTGCGCAGGGGTCAGCCAGGCCATCGCCAGCAGGCCAAGCACGACCCCGGCCTGGGCAAGCAGCAGCCAGCCGCGCCGCTGTCCCAGCCGCACGAAGCCCGGCAGGCGCCAGTGGTCGAGCAGCGGCGCCCACAGGAACTTCAGCGCGTAGGTCATGCCGGCGCTGGCGATCATGGTGATCTCCGACAGCACCACGCCGTGCTCCTTCAGCCAGTACGCCAGCGTGCCGGCGACCAGCAGGAACGGCAGGCCGGAGGAGAACCCGAACACCGCCATGGTCCACGCCGCCGGCTGGGTGAACGCCTGCCAGATCGACGGGCGCGGGGCCGGGGTGGCCACCGGCTCAGTCGGCATAGTCGACCGTGTACGGCGCGTGGTCGGAGAAGCGCTGGTCGCGGTAGATCGAGCAGTCGCGCAGGCGGTCGCGCAGCGCGGGCGAGACGATCTGGTAGTCGATGCGCCAACCCACGTCATTCTCCCGCGCGCGCCCGCGGTTCGACCACCACGTGTAGTCCTCGCCTTCCGGCCGGAGCGTGCGGTAGCTGTCGACCCAGCCGCGCTCGACCAGGCCGTTGAGCCAGTCGCGCTCCTCCGGCAGACAGCCGGAGTTCTTCTGGTTGGACTTCCAGTTCCTGATGTCCTTTTCGCTGCGCACGATGTTCCAGTCGCCGCAGATGACGTACTGGCGGTCGCTCTTCAGCCAGCCGTCGAAGATCGGTGCGATCCATTCCATGGCGCGGAACTTGAACTGCTGGCGCTCCTCGCCGGACGAACCGGAGGGGAAGTACAGCGACACCACCGAGAGCTTGCCGAAACGCGCCTCGATGTAGCGCCCCTCGTTGTCGAACTCGTCCCAGCCCAGCTCGGTGAGCACCGTGTCCGGTTCACGTTTGGCGTAGATCGCCACGCCGCTGTAGCCCTTCTTGCTGGTGGCGTCGCGGTAGAAACAGTGGTGTCCGTCGGGACGGAACATCGGGTCGGTGAGCTGGTCCTCCTGCGCCTTGGTCTCCTGCAGGCAGACCACATCGGCCTCCTGGGCGCGAAGCCAGGGAAATACCCCCTTGGTCGCCGCCGAACGGATGCCGTTGGCGTTGAGGCTGATGATGCGCATGCGTGCTCCTGCAGTCCGGCTTACGGTCAGGCCGGCATCATAGCAACCGTTGCAGCGGCACTCCGGGACCGGCTCCGAGCGTTACCATGACGCTTTGCGGTGGCGCTGCCGCCGCATCCCCGACCCAGCAGACCGGAATTCCCCGTGCACGATTACCAGCGCGACTTCATCGACCTGACTCTTCAACGCGAGGTGCTGCGCTTCGGCGAGTTCACCCTCAAGTCGGGGCGGATCAGCCCGTACTTTTTCAATATGGGACGGATCGATTCCGGCGCTGCGCTGGCCCAGCTGGGCCGGGCCTACGCGGCGACCATCCAGGCTTCCGGCCTGTCCGTGGACATGCTGTTCGGCCCCGCCTACAAGGGCATCGCGCTGGCCGCGGCCACCGCCATTGCGCTGGCCGAGCAGCACGGCCGTGACCTTCCCTGGGCCTACAACCGCAAGGAAGCCAAGGACCACGGTGAAGGCGGCACCCTGGTCGGCGCGCCGCTGCAGGGTCGCGTGCTGATCGTTGACGACGTGATGACCGCGGGCACCGCCGTGCGTGAATCGCTGGCGCTGATCCGCGCCGCCGGTGCCGAGCCGGCCGGCGTGCTGATCGCGCTGGACCGGCAGGAGCGGGGCCAGGGCGAGCTGTCGGCGGCACAGGAAGTAACGGCGGAATTCGGCATTCCGGTGATCGCGATCACCCGGCTGGACGACGTACTGGCCTACGCCGGCGAGCGGCCGTCGCTCGCGGCCGAGCATGCGCGCCTGCTCGCCTATCGCGCCCGCTACGGCGTGACCGGGTAAGCGAAAAGCTCCCCCGAAGCCCACCGTTCCGACCGTCGCGATCGCTATACTCCGCTCGATACGGAGGGGTTACATGCGCAAGTTCCTGATCGTTTCCGCCCTGTTGTCGGTCGTCGTCGGCACCACTGCCATCGCTCAGCAGAAAGGCAGTGCCGTGCAGTACCGCTGGCACGATGCGCATGGCCTGTTGCACTACAGCGACAGTCTTTCCGCCGACGCCATGGCCAACGGTTACGACATCGTCGACAGCCGCGGCATCGTCGTGCGCCACGTGGAGCGCCAGCTCACGGTGGAGGAGCGCGCCGCCGCAGAGAAGCTGGCCGCCATCGCCGCCGCCAAGAAGCAGGCCGAAGACGAACAGCGTCGCAACGACGATCAGATGCTCGCGGCCTATCCGAACGAGCCGGACCTGGTGAGCATGCAGAAGGACGAGCTCAATTCGATCGACCAGCAGATCTCGACCACCCGCAAGAGCCTGGCCACGCAGGAACAGGCGCTGGCCGACCTGCTCGGGCGAGCCGGCGAACTGGAGCGCGCCAAGCAGCCCGTGCCCAAATACCTCAACGACCGCATCGCCACCCAGCGCGGGGTGGTCGGCTCGCAGCGCGCCCTGCTCGAACGGCTGCAGCAGTCCTACGTCAACACGCAGCTGCGGCAGGAAAGCCAGCTCAGCCGGTATCGCGAACTGAAGAAGCAGATCGCCGGCGGCGATTCCGGCCACTGACCGTTCCGGTCAGAACGGCAGCTTCAGGCCGGGCTTCACCAGGAACAGCTGCTCGCGGAAGACCTGCTGGATGCGCTTGAGCGCGGTCGGGTTGTCCGCATCGAAGCGCAGCACCAGGGTCGGCGTGGTGTTCGACGCCCGCACGAGACCCCAGCCATCCGGCCAGTCGGCACGCACGCCGTCGATGGTCACCAGCGTGGCGTCCGGGAAGCTGGCCTTTTCACGGAAGGCGTCCATGAAGCGCTTCTGCTCGCCCTCCGCCAGGTCGATCTTCAGCTCCGGGGTGGATACGCCCTTCGGGCAGGTGGCGAAGATGTCCTCCGGGCTGCGGTCCTCCAGGTCGCCGGCGAGAATCTCCAGCAGCCGCGCGGCGGCATAGATGCCGTCGTCGAAACCGTACCAGCGCTCCTTGAAGAAGAAGTGCCCGCTCATCTCGCCGGCCAGCTCCGCGCCGGTCTCGCGCATCTTCGCCTTCATCAGCGAGTGGCCGGTACGCCACATCAGCGGGCTGCCGCCGGCGTCGAGAATCTGCCCCTTGAGGTGGCCGGTGCACTTGACGTCGTAGATGATCGTGGCACCCGGCTGGCGCGCCAGCACGTCGCGCGCGAACAGCATCAGGATGCGGTCCGGGTAGACGATCTCGCCTTCGCGGGTCACCACGCCGAGCCGGTCGCCGTCGCCATCGAACGCCACGCCAAGGTCGGCGCCCGTCTGCTTCACGGCAAGGATCAGGTCCTCGAGATTGGCCGGATCGGAGGGGTCCGGGTGATGGTTCGGGAAGCTGCCGTCAACATCGCAGTACAGCGGCACCACTTCGCAGCCGATGCCCTCCAGCACCTGCGGAGCGACCATGCCCGGGATGCCGTTGCCACAATCCACCACCACCTTGAGCATGCGCTCGGCCTGCACGTCCGAGGCGATCCGCTCGATGTAGTCGGGCACGACATCCAGATTCCGGGAGCTGCCGTGCCCGTCGTCCGGCAGGTCGCCTTCCACGATGCGACGGTACAGGTCCTGGATCGCCGCCTCGGCCAGCGTTTGCCCGCCGACGACGATCTTGAACCCGTTGTACTCCGGCGGATTGTGGCTGCCGGTGACCGCCACGCCACAACCGGTGTTGAGCCGGAATGCCGCGTAGTACACCACCGGCGTGGGCACCGCGCCGATGTCGATGACGTCAATGCCTGCCAGCTGCAGGCCTTCGGCCAGGGCCCCGGCCAGTTCCGGGCCGGAGCTGCGGCCGTCGCGGCCGACCACGATCTCGCGCAGACCCTGCTCGCGCATCATGCCGCCGATCGCCTGGCCCAGCCGCTTGGCCACGGGGCGGTCCAGCGTCTTGCCGACCACGCCGCGCACGTCGTAGGCGCGGAAGATCGATGGGTCGATGGTCACCACCGGCGGAGGCGCCTTCGGCGGCGCTCCCTGAGACGGCGGTGAAGGCGGCGGGATGGCCGGACGCGCCCGCTCGCGACGCGGTGGCAACGGAACGTCCTCCACCGCCGGCTCGGTCGCCTCGCTGCCCGGGCTCGCTCCCCGCAAACGCAGCAGCCATACGCCGGCACCCAGACCGAGCAGGCTCAGCAACGCGGCGAGCGGCCATTGGCGCGGCAGCACGATAAAGGCCGCCGGCAATGCCGCCGTGACGCTGAACGCGCTGTTCGGCACCGGCTCGCCGCTATCTTCCTCGGGCACCGCCGATGCGTTTCCGTGCGACAGCAGGCCGAGGTCGGTGCGGTCGTCGCCCTGGCGCAGCTCGATGCGACCGCCGGCCGGGGACACCGCATCGAAGGCCCTGGCCACCGGCTCGAACGGCATTTCCACCCACGCCCAGGCGACTGGGTGCTGCAGCGGACCGACCGGCATGGCAAACGAGACATGACGCCCGTCACGGGCATTCACCGATTCGGCCAGGGCCGGGCCATCGATGCTTTGCGCGGTGATCAACTGGGCGGCCTTGGCGTAGCCGAACTCGCGATAGTTGGCGTGCAGCACTTCACCCAGGGACGGACTGTAGAACTCCACCACCCGTGACCCGGGCACGGCCGCCTTCACCGCCGCCACGGCGGCATTGGCGTCGGCTGCCAGCGTGGCGGGATCGACCTGATCCAGCGCGTTACGGACCGCGCGACGCTGGCTGTCCAGCGCGGCCGACACGGCCCTGACCGCTGCGGCCTGGGCCTGATGGACGCGATCGTTGGCGTGTCCCTCGTTCGCGATCAGCCATGTTTGCCAGCCGGCAAACAAGCCGAGCACGACCAGCAGCGTGCCGACGGCCAGCGGCAACAGACGCCTCCAGTCGACCTCGGCCAGTGCGTTGGCCTTCCCCCAGCTCAAACCCATCCCCGCCCCCGCAGATCAGTTGATTCCGGTCGATCCGAAGCCGCCCTGCCCCCGTTCCGACGGTGCGAACTCTTCCACCACCTTCAGCCGCGCCTGCGCTACCGGCACGAGCAGCAGTTGTGCGATGCGGTCGCCCACCCCGATGGTGACCGGCTGGGCGCCGCGGTTCCAGCACGAAATCATCAGCGGCCCCTGGTAGTCGGCGTCGATGACGCCGACCAGGTTGCCCATCACCAGGCCCTGCTTATGCCCCAGACCGGACCGCGGCACGATCAGCGCACACCAGCCGGGATCGCCGATATGGATCGCGAAGCCGCTCGGCACCAGCAGGGTCTCGCCCGGAGCGAGGGTGGCCGGGGTCTCCAGCGCGGCGCGCAGGTCCATACCTGCGCTGCCCATGGTGGCCGGTTCCGGTAGCGGAATACTGTGGCCCAGTCGCGGATCGAGGATCTTCAGTTCGACGTCGATCACGCGCGCGCCCCCTGGAAGCGCTCGGCCACGCAGGCGACCAGTTCACGGGCCAGCTCGGCCTTGCCGGCCCGCGGCAGTTCGCGCGAACCGCCGTTCCAGTAGAGGGTGAGCGCGTTGTCGGCGGTCTCGAACCCCAGTCCCTCGCCCACCTGGTTGGCGGCGATCATGTCGAGCTTCTTGCGGTGCAGCTTGTCCTGCGCGTAGGTCGCCACGTCGTGCGTCTCGGCGGCGAAGCCGACCAGGAACGGATGCTCCGGCAACGCGGACAGGCTGGCCAGGATGTCGGGGTTTTCCGCCAGGGTCAGCACCAGGTCGGCACCGGCCTGCTTCTTCAGCTTGCACGGCGCCACCTGCTGCGGACGGTAGTCGCCGACCGCCGCCGCGGCGATGTAGATGTCGGCACCGTTCGAAGCCTCCAGCACCGCCGCATGCATCTGCGCCGCGCTGCGCACGTCGATCCGCTGCGCCACCCCGGCCGGCGTCGGCAGGCCCACCGGTCCGGCCACGAGCGTTACCCGGGCACCCGCCAGGGCGCAGGCCTCGGCCACGGCGAACCCCATCTTTCCGGAACTGCGGTTGCCGATGAAGCGCACCGGGTCGATGTCCTCGTAGGTCGGGCCCGCGCTGACCACCACGTGGCGGCCGGCCAGCAGGCCGCTGCCGAACGACGCTACCAGCGCGTCGCGCAGATCCATCGGCTCGAGCATGCGGCCGGAGCCGACGTCGCCGCAGGCCTGCTCGCCGGCGGCCGGGCCCAGCACGGTCACGCCGCGCGAGCGCAGCGTCGCCAGGTTCGCCTGCACCGCCGGATGCGCCCACATCTGCTGGTTCATCGCCGGCGCCACCGACACCGGGGCGGCGCTGGCCAGGCACAGGGTGGTCAGCAGGTCGTCGGCCTGCCCTTGCGCCAGCCGGGCCAGCACGTCGGCACTGGCCGGGGCGACGAGGATGCGTTCGGCCCAGCGCGCCAGTTCGATATGGCCCATCGCCGCCTCGGCCGATTCGTCCCACAGCGACACCCGCACCGGCGCGCCGGAGAGCGCCTGGAAGGTGGTCGGCGTGACGAAGTGGGTGGCGCCCTCGGTCATCACCACGCGCACCTCGGCGCCGAGGTCGCGCAGGCGACGGACCAGTTCGCAGGACTTGTAGGCGGCGATGCCGCCGGACACGCCCAGCAGGATGCGGCGGTGGGCAAGACTCATGGATGGGCCCGTGGTTCGTTTGGCCCGGTAGCTTACCGGAATCGCCCGTCGCGGCTGAGCTTGGTCGGGCGGGCGATCCCGGTGTGCGTCACACCACGGCCCGGGGTGCCAGCGGGTCACCCAGGCCAAGCCTGAACGGCGAGGTCCAGCGCTCTGGTCGAAGTGCTGCCCGACTTTCCCCCGGAGCCGTCCCCGGTCTACGTGCTTTACCCGCAGAACCGCCAGCTGTCGCCGCGGGTGCGGGTATTCATCGACTGGCTCAGCGCGGAGTTCGCCCGGCATCTGCCCGCGCCCGCCTGACCGCTTGGCGCGCGGTCGGCCCACGTCGCGGGTCGCGCTTTCCCGATGGGTGCGCGCTTTGGGCACCGGCACGCTGTGCGGATGAGCATCCGCCACTGGCCCGAAACCGAACGACCCCGCGAAAAGCTGCTGGCCCGCGGCTGCGCCGCGTTGACCGATGCCGAACTGATCGCCGTGCTGCTGGGCAGCGGCATCCCGGGTACCGACGCGATCGCGCTGGGCCGGGGCCTGCTGCAGGACAACGGAGGACTCGCCTCCCTGCTTGGCGCTCCAGCGGAGGCCATCAGCCGGCGCGGCATCGGCCCAGCCAAGCGCGCGCGCCTGATCGCTGCGCTGGAACTGGCCCGCCGCGCGCTGGGCGAACAGCTACGCGAACGCCCGGCGCTGAGCAGCCCGCGGGACAGCGGGGATTATCTGCGTGCGCAGCTGCGCGATCGTCCCTACGAGGTGTTCGCCTGCCTGTACCTGGACAACCGACACCGCGTGCTGGCGTTCGAGGAGCTGTTTCGCGGCACCGTCGACGGCGCCAGCGTGCATCCGCGCGAAGTCGTGCGCGCCTGCATAAGGCACAACGCCTGCGCGGTGATCTTCGCGCACAACCATCCGAGCGGCGTGGCCGAGCCCAGTGCGGCCGACCGGGCGATCACCCGCGAGCTGCGTGACGCGCTGCAGCTGATCGGGGTGCGCGTGCTCGACCATCTGGTCATCGGGGCCGGCGCGCCCGTGTCGATGGCCGAGCGCGGGCTGATCTGAGCATCAGCGGATCGCGAGGGTCAAAAAAAAGGGCGATGCAGGCTCACGCCGCACCGCCCATGCCGTTTTTTGGGGAGGGTGGAGAACACGGTATCTCCTGGCGCCCGACGACTCCGGGGAGGATAGGTCGTCGAGCACGGGGCGCAGTGTGGCGGCGCCGCATGACAGGTGCGTGACGCTGGCGCGTCGTGCGCGGGACAACGCAGGTACGCGGAAAGTTATGCACATTTCGCCAGGAAGGGCATTTGCGGGACCAACATGACCCGCAAGCAAGATACTTGCTTCAAAATATTGAAATTAATACATTTTTGCACATTCGCCACGATGAAAACGGCACGGGAGCCCGGCTGGGCCGACAAACGTGTCACCTTTCCCACAGAGTTATCCACAGGCCTGCTCCCGCACCGCATCAGGACCGCTCCGGGCTGACGCTCAGCCTTGCTCTGTTAGCATTGCCGGTCCAATTGCTTGCCGACCCCGACCCGTGAAAGATCAGCTGCGCGCCCTGCTGCTGCAGGCCCTCGACGGCCTGCGCACCGATTCCACCCTCCCCGCCGATCTCGTGATCCCGCATTTCGTGATCGAGCGAGCGCGCAGCCGCGAGCACGGCGATTTCGCCACCAACCTGGCGATGCTGCTGGCCAAGCCGGCCCGGGCCAAGCCACGCGAGCTGGCCGAAAAGCTGGTTGCGGCGCTGCCGGCCAACCCGCTGGTGGCGAAAGTCGAGATTGCCGGCCCCGGCTTCATCAACTTCTTCCTCGCCGTCGAGGCCTACCACGCCGAAGTGCGGCGGATCTTCGCCGAAGGCGATGCCTACGGTCGCAACGCCAGTGGCGGCGGGCATACCGTGGGCGTGGAATTCGTCTCGGCCAATCCGACCGGGCCGCTGCATGTCGGTCACGGCCGCAACGCCGCGCTGGGCGACTGCGCGAGCCGCCTGCTGGCGGCCACGGGCTGGAACGTGAAGCGCGAGTTCTACTACAACGACGCCGGCGTCCAGATCGCCAACCTGGCGATCTCGACCCAGGCCCGCGCGCGCGGGCTGGCGCCCGGGGACGCGGGCTGGCCGGAAGACGGCTACCGCGGCGACTACATCGCCGACGTGGCCAGGGCCTATCTGGCCGGCGACAGCGTGACGGTGGAAGACCACACCGTCACCGGCGCGAAGGATCCGGAGAATCTGGACGCGATCCGCGCGTTCGCCGTGGCCTACCTGCGCCGCGAGCAGGACCTGGACCTGAAGGCCTTCGGCGTGGGCTTCGACACCTACTACCTGGAGTCGTCGCTGTACGCCGACGGCAAGGTGGAGGAAACCGTGCGCGAACTGACCGCGCACGGCCATACCTACGAGGAAGGCGGTGCACTGTGGTTGCGCACCACCGATTTCGGCGACGACAAGGACCGCGTGATGCGCAAGTCCGACGGCACCTACACCTATTTCGTGCCGGACGTGGCCTATCACCTCAGCAAGTGGCAGCGCGGCTACGAGAAGGCGATCACCGTGCTCGGCTCCGACCACCACGGCTCGCTGGCCCGGGTGAAGGCCGGCCTGCAGGCGCTGGACTGCGGCATTCCCAAGGGCTATCCGGACTACATGCTGTACCAGATGGTGACGGTGATGCGCGGCGGCGAGGAGGTGAAGATCTCCAAGCGCGCCGGCAGCTACGTGACCCTGCGCGACCTGATCGACGAGGTCGGCCGCGACGCCACGCGCTACTTCCTGATCGCCCGCAAGGGCGACTCGCAGCTGGTGTTCGACATCGACCTGGCCCGTTCGCAGACCAACGACAACCCGGTCTACTACATCCAGTACGCCCACGCCCGCGTGTGCAGCGTGCTGCGCCAGGCGGCGGAGAAAGGCCTGGCCGTGGACCTCGACGCCGGACTGGCGCAGCTGGCCCGACTGGACAGCGAGCACGAGCAGGTGCTGCTGACCGAGCTGTCGAAGTACCCCGAAATGGTTGAGGCCGCGGCCGAGCACCTCGAACCGCACCTGATCGCCGGCTGGCTGCGCGAGCTGGCCAACGCGTTCCACGCCTACTACAACGCGCACCAGTTCCTGGTCGAGGATGCCGAGCTGCGCAACGCCCGCCTGGCGTTGTCCGTGGCCACCCGCCAGGTGCTGAGGAACGGTCTGGACCTGTTGGGCCTGAGCGCCCCGGAGAGCATGTAAATGGCAGCACGCAAGGGCAAGGGCCGGCAGGCCGTCCGCCACAAGAAGGGCGGCATCCCGGGTTGGGCGATCCTCGCCGTGGGCATCCTCGGCGGTGCCCTGCTGATGGTGATGCTGATGCGCAAGTCGCTGCTGCCGATGGCGCCGACCGGGCCGCAGCCCAACCCGCAGGCCACCGCCCAGCGCGGCAGCGATCCGGGCGCGGTGGCGCCGGGCAGCGCCGCCACGACGCCGAAGAAGCCGCAGTACGACTTCTATTCGCTGCTGTCGGAGAAGGAAGTGCGCATCCCCGACTCGGTGATCAGCGCCCAGGCGCGCGCCGAGCAGCAGAAGCAGCAGCAGGCGCGCGAGGCCGCGGCCGCCCAGATCGCCGCCCAGCAGCAGGCCAGCGTGCCCCCGCCGCCGCCCGGCGTGACGCGCGAAAACGTCACCGCCGCACCGGCCGCCGCCGTCCAGGCACCGGCCGCCGGCAGCGGGTACCTGTTGCAGGTCGGCGCGTTCCCGAATGCCGCCGACGCGGAAAGCCTGAAGGCACGACTGGCGCTGCAGGGCTTCGTTGCCAACGTGCAGTCGGTCACCGTGGGTGGCCAGGTGTTCCATCGCGTGCGGCTGGGGCCGTTCCGTTCGGCCACCGAGCTGGAATCGGCCAAGCAGCGGCTGGCGAACGCCGGCATCAACGCGATCGCCCTGAAGGAAGGCCACTGAGCCACTTAGCGAGTCCCGAACGATGAACACCAAGACCGCACTGATCACCGGCGCCACCTCCGGCTTCGGCGCCGCCGCCGTGGACCGCTTCGTCGCCGGCGGCTGGCGCGTGGTCGCCACCGGCCGCCGCGCCGAGCGGCTGCAGAAGCTGGTCGACAAGCATGGTGCCGACCGCGTGCATCCGCTGGCCTTCGACATGCGCGACGAGGCCGCGATGCGCGCGGCGATCGCCGGGCTGCCGGCCGAGTTCGCCGGCATCGACCTGCTGGTGAACAACGCCGGGCTGGCGCTGGGCACCGCGCCGGCACAGCAGGCGGACCTGGCCCAGTGGAAGCAGATGATCGACACCAACATCACCGCCCTGGTGACGATCACCCACCTGCTGCTGCCCACGCTGGTCGAGCGTCGCGGCGCGATCGTCAACATCAGCTCGATCGCCGGCAGCTACCCGTACCGGGGCGGCAATGTATACGGCGGCAGCAAGGCCTTCGTCAGCCAGTTCACCCAGAACCTGCGCACCGACCTGCACGGCACCGGCGTGCGGGTGAGCTCGATCGAGCCGGGCATGGCGCAGACCGAGTTCACCCTGGTGCGCACCGGCGGCGACCAGTCCGCCTCGGACCAGCTCTACGCCGGGGTCGATCCGATCACCGCCGAAGACATCGCCGGGTCGATCTGGTGGATCGCCACCCTGCCGCCGCACCTCAACATCAACCGGCTCGAAGTGATGCCGGTGAACCAGTCGGCCGCCGGCCTGCAGGTGCATCGCGACGCCTGACGCCCCGCCGCCTGCCGGCAGACCGATCAGCCCCGATGCACGTCGTGGGTCACGAACGGATGCTCGGCGTCGGGGTAGTCCAGCCAGTGCGGATGGGCCAGGGTGTGGCGCATGTCGTCCAGTCCGGCGCGCCAGTGGCGGCGCATGCTGTTGGCGCTGAACTCGTAGTCCTTGTAGTGCCCTTCGTACGGCTTGTCGCGGTAGATCAGGTGCACCAGGTTGGTCAGCGCTCCGGACGAGCGCGCCTGCGCCCGCACGAATGCCGGATCGTCGCGGCGGGACTCGGGTACCAGCGTCATCAGGTCGTGCAGCAGGCGCTGGTGCTCGTGCTCGCGCGCCATGTATTCGGTGACCAGCCGGGTGCGGCTGGAGAACTGGATGTCCTTGCTGCGCGAGGCGACCTGCGGCAGGTCGTGCGGCAGCTCGCCCATCGCACTCCACAGGTCGACCTGGAAGATCAGCGCATCGTGGGCCGGGCGGTCGCGCAGCACCTTGTACAGCGGCGTGTTGGAGACCATGCCCCCGTCCCAGTAGAACTCGCCGTCGATCTCCACCGCCGGAAAGCCCGGCGGCAGCGCGCCGGAGGCCATGAAGTGCTCGGCGCGCAGGGCCTGCCGGGTGCTGTCGAAGTACTCGAAGTTGCCGTTGCGCACGTTCACCGCACCCACCGAGACGCGGATCGTGCGCGGGTCGTTGATCCGGTCGAAATCGACCAGCCGCTCCAGCGTGCTGCGCAGCGGCCCGGTGTCGTACCAGCTGGCCAGGTGCGGCCCGCGGCGCCACGGCGCCAATGGGGGAATCGGCATGCGCGGCAGGAAGAAGCCCGCCTGGCCTTCCAGCAGCGCGCGCATCGCCGCCATGCCGCTGAGGCCGTGCTGCAGCGGCAGCGGCCACGGCAGGTCGTCGAACTCCGGCGACGCCAGCGGTGCCGGCAGGAACGGCGGCTTGCAGATGGTCTTCCAGAACTCGCGCAGCTTCGCCACCCGGTGTTCCGGCGCGTTGCCGGCGATCACCGCCGCGTTCAACGCGCCGATGGAGATGCCTGCCACCCAGTTCGGCAGGCGACCGCTGGCATGCAGGCCTTCGTAGACGCCGGCCTGGTAGGCGCCGAGGGCGCCTCCGCCCTGCAGCACGAGGGCGACGGTGGGGTACTCGCGCGCGGCCGGGGTCGCCGCCTTGCGCGGTGCGGCGGGCTTGCGGGCGCGGGACCTGGATGGAGGGTTGGTCATCGCATGTTCCTCAGGCGACCGGATCGGCAAGGTAGTCATGCACCACCTCGCCGAGCGCCAGGGTCAGGTCGCAGACGAAGTGCAGGGCCGATTCGATCTTCAGCACCGGCAGATCGGCCACCGGTGCCAGCGCATGCGGATGCAGCTCCAGCGAGGCCGGCCCGGCCCAGGCCCCCCTCAGCGTGATGTCGGTGGTGAAATAGCGCACCAGCTCGCAGATGCGCGGCGTGCCGTCGACGTGCGGGATGATCTTGAGCAGGAAATTCGGCGCCTGCAGCGCCGCCATCACCGCGGCATGGTCGGCCTGGCGATGCTTGTAGCCCATGGTCGCCTTGGCCACGCGCACCTTGCCGTAGTCCAGCGTGCCGACCAGGGTGTCGGTTTCCACCTCCAGCTCGGGCGACGCCAGCTTCTTCGGGAAACCCCACAACTCGCGCCCACCGGCGATCGGCGGGTGGTCGTTGAGGTACATCGAGTGCACGTAGCCGCCGTGCACACCCTGGAAACGCACCGGGATCACCTGCCCGCTCTCGGTGTAGTCGCCGAAACCGGTGGAGTCCGGCATGCGGATGAATTCGTACTTCACCAGCGGCTCGGTCACTTCCAGCGGCTCTGGCACCACCGCGCGCAGGGCATCGAGGTCGGTGCGGTAGGTGATGACCAGGAACTCGCGATTGACGAAACGGTAGGGCCCCGGCGGAAACGCCGGACTGGTCAGCGGCATGGCGAACGCGTTCGCCCGGACATCGGCCTGCTTCATGCGTGATCACTCCATCGAAAACACGGCACAAGGGCACGACGCGGCAGCCCTGCCGCGTCGTGGCGGTTCCACTCGGGGTGTTACTGCATGTACCAGCCGTGGCTGACCACGAACGACTGCCCGGTCAGCGCGGCGGACGGGAAGGTGGCCAGGTAGAGCGCGGTCTGCGCGATGTCCTCGACCGTGGTGAACACGCCGTCCACGGTGTCCTTGAGCATCACGTTCTTGATGACCTGGTCTTCGCTGATGCCGAGCTCCTTGGCCTGCTCCGGGATCTGCTTCTCCACCAGCGGCGTGCGCACGAAGCCGGGGCAGATCACGTGCGAGCGCACGTTGTGCGGCGCGCCTTCCTTGGCCAGCGCGCGGGCCAGGCCAAGCAGGCCGTGCTTGGCGGTGACGTAGGCCGACTTGAGCTTGGAGGCCTCGTGCGAATGCACCGAACCCATGTAGATCACGATGCCGCCCTGGTCGCCCTTGTACATGTGCTGCAGGGCGGCCTTGGTGGTGAGGAAGGCGCCATCGAGATGGATCGCCAGCATCTTCTTCCAGTCGCTGAAGGCGAACTGGTCGATCGGGTTGATGATCTGCACACCGGCGTTGGAGATCAGGATGTCCAGCCGGCCGAACGCGGCCACCACCTTTTCGGTACCGGCGTTGACGGCGGCCTCGTCGGTGACGTCCATCACCACGCCGATCGCCTTGCCGCCGGCGGCGGTGATCTCCGCCGCCGCGGCATCCGCGGCCTGCTGGTTGATGTCGGCGATGGCGACCGCGGCGCCTTCCTTCGCATACAGCTCGGCGATCGCCTTGCCGATGCCGCTGGCTGCGCCGGTGATCAGTGCAACCTTGCCGTCCAGACTTGCCATGAGCGTTCTCCTGTGGGTCTCGGGGAAGTTTTGCAGTGCATCATTCTGCGCCCCTTGTCGTGACAGGAAAAGCGTGGCGGCCGGATCAGTCCGTTTCCGGCGCCAGATAGGTGTATGCCGTCAGGCCCGCATCCAGGCTCGCAAAAAGCTGCGCCGCCGGCTCGCCGTCGATACCCGCCGCCGCGATGCGCTCGCGATAGCTGCGGCGCAGCGCGGCGAGGTCGTAGCCGACGTAGTCCAGCATCAGGTCGGTGGTGTCGCCGCGACGCTTGTGGGCGAAGGTGAAGCCCTCGCCCTCCGCGCGCACGTTCACCGCGTCGGTGTCGCCGAACAGGTTGTGGATGTCGCCCAGGGTCTCCTGGTACGCGCCGACCATGAACAGGCCCAGGCAGTAGCTCTCGCCGCTCTTGAGCGGATGCAGCGGCAGGCTCACGTCCACGCCCTCGGCGTCGACGTAGTGGTCGATGCGGCCGTCCGAATCGCAGGTCAGGTCGACGATCACGCCACGGCGCGTCGGCGCCTCGTCCAGCCGCGCGATCGGCGCGATCGGGAAGATCTGCTCGATCGCCCAGATGTCCGGCACCGACTCGAACACCGAGAAATTGACGAAGTACTTGTCGACCAGCTTCTCGTCCAGCTCGTCCAGCGCCTGCCGGTGCGCCCGCTCACCCGGCAGCAGGCGGGCGCGCACCGCGTTGGCGATGGCGTAGTAGGCCTCGTCCAGCCGCGCGCGGTCGGCCAGCGGCAACTGGCCCAGTGCGTACAGTGCCTGGCCCTCGGCCAGGTGGTGCTGGGCCTCGTGGAACAGCTCCAGCGGCGGGCGCGCGTCCAGCTCCTCGTAGACCTCGCGCAGGTGGCGCAGCACCGGTGGCTCGTCCGCGCGCGGCGGCGGGATCGCGCCGGCCGGCACGCTCTCCACCTCGCTCACGTCCACCACCAGCACCGCGTGGTGAGCGGTCATCGCGCGGCCGGCCTCGGTGAGGATGTGCGGCGCCGGCAGGCCCTCGGCCGCCACCGCTTCGGCCAGCGACTGCACGATGGTCGCGGCGTACTGCTCGATCGAGTAGTTGATCGAGTTGTGGCTGCGCGAGCGCGAGCCCTCGTAGTCCACGCCCAGACCACCACCGACGTCGACGATCTCCAGCGGCACGCCCTGCTTGCGCAGCTCGACGAAGTAGCGGGTCGCCTCGCGCATGCCGTTGGCGATGTCGCGCACGTTGGAGATCTGCGAGCCCATGTGGAAGTGCTGCAGCTTCAGCGTGTGCTTGAGCCCGGCCGCGTCCAGCCGTTCGATCAGGGTCAGCACCTGGCTCGGCGACAGGCCGAACTTGCCCTTGTCGCCGCCGGTGTTCTGCCATTTGCCCGCGCCGATCGAGGCGAGCCGCACGCGCACGCCGAGCAGCGGCTCCACGTCCAGCGCCTTCGCCTCGGCGAACACGTGGTCGAGCTCGGACAGCTTTTCGATCACGATGTGCACGCGCAGGCCGAGCTTCTTGCCGATCAGCGCCAGGCGGATGTATTCGCGATCCTTGTAGCCATTGCAGATGACGATGGAACCGGGCCGCGCCATCGCCAGCACCGCCATCAGCTCCGGCTTGGAGCCGGCTTCCAGGCCGAAGCCCTCGCGGCCGGCGTGCACCAGCTCGCTCACCACGCTGTGCTGCTGGTTGACCTTGATCGGGTAGATCGCGGTGTAGCCACCCGCGTATTGCCACTCGGCGATCGCCTTGGCGAACGCACCCTGCAGCCTGGCCAGACGGTCGGCCAGGATGTCGGGAAAGCGCACCAGCAGCGGCAGCCGCAGCCCTTCGTCGCGCGCCTGCGCCACGATGCGCGGCAGCGACATCGACGGGCCGGCGGCGCCGCGCGGGCGCATGACCATCTCGCCGGCCTCGCCGACATCGACGTAGCCGTCGCTCCAGTGCGGCACGGCATAGGTGTGACGGGCGGCGGCGCGGTCCCAGGAACTCGCCATGGACGGAATCTCCTTGTGCAAACGGAAGTCGCAGCGGCGAGCCTTGACGAGAGCAGGAGGTCTGCCGGCCGGAAGCCTCGCACGCCGCGGGGCCGGAAGGACCTTCGGCGCCCTGCACGGCCACGGCCGGGGAGCGCCAGACGCGCATTGTAGCGGGGCCGGATGACTGGTGCGTGTCCCCGGCCCAGGGGGAACTGGCTACAATACGCGGTCTTTACGCATCCCCATCCCCTTACGCGTCGCCAGGAACACCCGTCATGTCGCAGCAATCCAGCTGGTTCACCGAAGCCCACCAGGCCTCCGGCTCCTCCATCGGCTTCCGCGTGGAGAAGCAGCTGCACGCCGAGAAGACCCCGTTCCAGACCATCGAGATCCACCAGACCACCGACTGGGGCAACCTGATGGTGATCGACGGCTGCGTGATGCTGACCAGCCGCGACAACTTCCTCTACCACGAGATGATGACCCACCCGGCGTTGTTCACCCACGCCCGCGCCAAGCGCGTGGTGATCATCGGCGGCGGCGACTGCGGCACCCTGCGTGAAGTGCTCAAGCACGAGGAAGTGGAGAAGGCCACCCAGGTGGAGATCGACGAGCGCGTCACCCGCCTCGCCGAGCAGTACTTCCCGGAACTGTGCGAGTCGAACAACGACCCGCGCGCCGAGCTGCTGTTCATCGACGGCATCAAGTACATGGCCGAGGCGGAGCCGGAATCGCTGGACCTGATCATCGTCGACTCGACCGACCCGGTCGGCCCCGCCGAGGGTCTGTTCAACGCCGCGTTCTATGCCAGTTGCTACAAGGCGCTGCGCCACGGCGGCATCCTGGTGCAGCAGTCCGAGTCGCCGCTGGCGCACATCGAGCTGATCAAGTCGATGCGCGCGGCGATGCGCACGGCCGGCTTCAGCGCGGTAAAGACGCTGCCGTTCCCGCAGCCGTGCTACCCGACCGGCTGGTGGAGCTGCACCATGGTGCGCAAGGGCGGCGAGCTGTCCGGCTTCCGCGAGCGCGGCGCGGCAGCCAAGAATTTCGCCACCCGCTACTACAACGCCGAGATCCACAAGGCCGCGCTGGCGCAGCCGGAGTTCATGCGCGAGGCACTGGGCGAGTAAGCCTGCCCGGCGCGGCGGCCACCGCGCAAATCGGATGGCCGCCCCGGTATGCCCGTCGATGACTCAGAACAGCGTCTGGCGCACCTTCGGCAACAACACCAGCGCGAGTGTCGCCAGCGGTCCGAACAGCAGCGACAGGGCGAACCACAACAGGCCGCTGCGGTTCTTGCCCTGCGCGAGCCCGGCGTTGACCAGGGCAAGGGTCCCCCACCCAGCGAACCAGGGCATGGCGCCGTCGAGATGATTGAAAGTATCCACTCGCGTCTCCGGTGATCGCACGATGGCGCGCGTCATGCGCGGCAAAGACTCCGATGGTAACAACCCGGGACGGCGCGGGATGACCTCGTCGACCCGCGGATCAGCCAGGCTTAATCCGCAAGCGGTACGCTTGCCGCTTTGCATGCCAAGGGACCTGCATCCATGCGAGCACGCCAACGACTGGCCATCAGCCTGATACTGGGCCTCGCGGGCCTGCCGATGGCCACGATGGCCCGGGACAAGGCGGCGCCCCCGCCGGCCGCGACCCGCGCGCAGGCGCTGGTCGGTTTCCAGCGCGACCTGGTGAGTGTGCTGGCGCCGCGCGCCGACGCGATGCCCCTGCTCGGCGCCGCCCTGCTGGCCCGGCCGTTGCCGAACCAGCCGTCTTCGACGAACTTCCACGCCCTGATCACCCGCGCCGCCCGGGCCGACGACGCCAGCCCGGCGGCACAGTGGGCCCGCCTGACCGACTGCGACGCCGCAGCCCGGACCTGCCCGAACGCCGACGCGCTCGCCGCACTCACCGCCGAAGCCGGCGACAATGCCGCGGTCTGGCTGCTCAAGCTGGGTCAGGACAGCGCCAACGAGCGCAGCGACGACGCCCGCGAGGACCTGCGTCGTGCCGCAGGAGCCAAGCTCTACGACGACTACACCGGCACCGCGCTGCAGGCGCTGGCGACCACCGTCGGCACGCTGCCCCCGCCCCCGGCAGCGATCGATCCCGGCTCCGCGGCCGGGGCCTGGGGCGTCCAGGTGGTGATGGTGTTCGGGGTCAGCGGACTGCTGCCGGCCCCCCAGCCGGGTATGCAGGCGACCGCACGCCTGTGCGAAAACGGCAAGGATGATCCGGCGATCCGGCAGAGCTGCCTGCAGCTCGCCCATCTGCTGGAGTGGGGCTCCAGCCCGCTGGCGCGCTCGCTCGGCCTGCACCTGCGCGAGACGCTGTCGGACGACCCCGAGGCCCAGGCCGCCGCCCGCGCGGAGATGACCAACCTCGCCTGGGAGGTGCGCAACTTCGCCGCCTTGTCCGCCCGTGCCGCCGGCGACAAGGCACTGGCGCAGCACCTGCTGGCGCTCGCGCGCAACGGCGGCACCGAGATGAGCCTGATGCTGGCGGCGCTGCGCGACGAGGGCATCCCGCTCGACGCCCCGGGCGCCAGCGAGGCCGCCGCGATCTCACCCGCCGCAGCCGCCGCGTCGACCGTCACGCCCTGAGCGCGGAGCCGCCCTCCCCATCGCCCCGGGTTCCCGCCGCATCGCTCTCACAGTAGGCTTGGCCCCACTTACCCGCGCGGAGTCAGGCCGATGCTTACGGTGCTGGTGGCAAGCAGCAAGGGCGGTTGCGGCAAGAGCACGGTGGTCACGCAGCTCGCTTCGCACTGGTCCCAGGCGGGCAAACGCACGGCCATCATCGACGCCGACCGGCAGCATTCCTCGTTCCGCTGGGCGGCCCGCCGGCCCGAAGGCGTACCCGGCGTGCTCGCACTGGAAGGCGGTCGCAAGTCGCTGGGCAAGCTCCCGGGCGACACCGAGCGCACCCTGATCGATACCCCGGCGGGTGTCACCGAACGCGAGCTGGAGCCTTACCTGGAAGCGGCGGATGTGCTGCTGGTACCGGTGTTGCCCTCGAGCTTCGACATGGACGCCACCCTCGCCTTCATCGAGGAACTCGGGCAGATCCCGCGCATCAAGCGCGGCAAGCTGCCGGTGGCGCTGGTGGCCAACCGGCTCAAACCCTGGACGCACGCCAGCCAGGATGCAGTCGCCCAGCTCGGCGAGGCGACGCCCTTCCCGATCGCCGCTCAGCTGCGGGACAGCCAGGCCTACGTGCTGCTCGCGGCCCTGGGCAAGGGTATTTTCGATTACCAGTCGGAGAACGTGCGCAGTCATCAGGACGACTGGAAGGCCCTGTTGCGCTGGATCAAGCGCGCCCATTGAACCAAACCAGGCCAGGGCGCGACCCGCCCGGCCGATCCGGAGTCATGCATGCTCGAACTCATCCTGTTGCGCCACGCCGAAGCCCTGCCCGCCAGCCCGGGCGACGATGATCGCGAGCGGCGACTCAGCGGGCACGGCGAACAGGAAGCGCGCGCCGCCGGCAGCTGGCTGGCACGGCACGGCGCGCGTCCCCAGCGGGTGCTCTGCTCGCCCGCCGAGCGCACCCGCGCCACCGCGCAACTGGCGATGGAGGCACTCGATCACGCGCCCGAGCTGGCCTACGCGGAGGAAATCTACGACGCCACGCCAGGCGAGCTGCTCGCCCTGCTCGACGAACACGAGAGCGTGGCCACGGTCATGGTGGTCGGCCACAACCCGGGCATCGAGCGACTGGTCGCCCTGCTGGTGGAGGGGCGGTCGGACGAGTTCCGCGGCATGCCGCCCGCCGGCCTGGCGGTGCTGCACCTGAACGGCGCGCTCGAACCCGGCAACGCGCGACTGGACGCCTTCTGGTCACCATGAGGGCCGCGGCCTGGTTGCCGCTGCTGTTCGCGCTGCTGTTCCTGCCTGTCGCCGCACCCGCCGCAGACTACCGCATCGACAGCGCCCGCTCGCACGCGGAATTCAGCGTGCGTCTGCTGTGGGTCCGGCAGATCAGCGGGCGCTTCACCCATATCGAGGGCGATGTCACGCTCAATCCACTGCGTGACACCGCGGTGGTCGAGGCCACGGTCGACGTCCACAGCGTCGCGATGACCTCGTCGCGGCTGCGGCGCTGGGTGCTCGATCCGGAATTCTTCGACGTGCGCCTGTTTCCGACCATCCGCTTCCTCTCCGCACCACTGCCGGTACGCGCGCTCGACCAGGGCGGGCCGCTGCCGGGCTGGCTGACGCTGCGCGGGGTGACCCGGCCCGTGCAGTTCCGGCTGGAGCCGGCCAGTTGCACCCTGCGCCGGGACACGACGTGCCGGATCGAGGTCCGCGGACAGATCCGGCGCAGCGACTACGGGATGAACGCACACCGTACGGCAGTCAGCGACACGGTCGATCTGGGCCTGCTGATCACGCTGGACGCGGCCGCGCACTGACACCGCAACGTATCATCCACGGATGTCGAAACACTTCCTGCTCCTGGGCGCCGTGCTGGCGCTGGCCCTGCAGGGCTGCACCGTCTCGCGCCTGCATGTGCGGCAGGCGCAAGCCATCGTCGCCGAGACCACGCCGCCGTCTTCCGACTGCTCCGGGGCCGACCACTGCGCGCGACCGTCACCCGTGCTCGCGGCCGCCGAACAGGCGATGGCGCAGTCCACGCCCGACCATCCGCAGCACATCGTGACCCTGCTTGCCGACAGCGAGGACGCGCTGGCCGCGCGCATCAACCTGATCCAGGCGGCGAAGCACTCGATCGACGTGCAGACCTACATCTGGGACCAGGACGACGTCGGCCAGCTGGTGCTCGACCAGCTGGTGCAGGCTGCCCGGCGCGGCGTGCGCGTGCGCATCCTCGCCGACCAGTTGTTCTCGTTCGGCAACCTCGCGCTGCTGAATCGGCTGGCGCGGGTGGACAGCCACCTGAAGGTGAAGCTCTACAACCCGACCTTCCACGATGCCGAGACCGACCCGGCCGAGTTCGCCGCGGGCATCGTGTGCTGCTTCATGAAGTTCAACCAGCGCATGCACAACAAGGTGCTGCTGGTTGACGACACCGTCGGCATCACCGGCGGACGCAACTATCAGGACCGCTACTTCAACTGGGACGGCGACTTCGACTACGTCGACCGCGACGTGATGGTCGGCGGTCCTGCCGCGCGCGACATGGCGGCGAGTTTCGAGCTGTTCTGGCACCACAAGCGCTCGGTGCCGCTGACCCGGCTGCGCGACGTCAACCAGTACATCCGGCGTCATCCCGCGGCGCCCGGGTGGCCGGCGCCGACCTTCCGCCACCCGGAACGCGTGGCGCGGCTCGAGCAGGACGCACAGGATCCGCTCTGGCTGCACGCGCACCTGCTGGCACCGGCCTTCCACACCAGCCAGGTCGAGTTCTTCAGCGACCTGCCGGCCAAGACCGACGCGCCCACCCGCAGGCACGCGCTGGATTTCACCCATCACGTGATGCAACTGGTCGCCAGCGCGAAGCACGAAGTGGTGCTGCAGACGCCCTATCTGGTGATGAGCAAGCAGGCGCAGCGCATCTTCAGGACCATGCACAAGCGCCCCGACCCGCCGCGCATCCGCGTGTCGACCAATTCGCTGGCGTCCACCGATGCGTTCGCGGTCTACGCGCTGTCGTACAAGCATCGCAAGCGCTACCTGCGCGATTTCGGTTTCCAGATCCAGGAGATGAAGCCGCATGCCGAGGCCGCCGAGGAGGACTACGCCATCGCCAACGCCGACCTCCCGCCACGCCTGGCTGCCGCCACGGGCCGGCGCGAGCGCTACCCGGGCGTGGAAACGCGCGCGATGTTCGGCAGCCGCGGCAAGCGCAACCGCCCCGCGCCGCTGATCGAGCGCGGCCTGCGCTTCGGCCTGCACGCCAAGTCGATCGTGGTCGACGACAGCTTCGCGATGGTGGGCTCGCACAACTTCGATCCGCGCTCGGATCACTACAACACCGAGGCCGGCGTGATCGTGCACGACCGCCAGTTCGCCAACGCGGTGCGCGCTTCGATCCTGCGCCTCACCGGACCGGACAACGCCTGGGTGATCGCGCCGCGGCGGGTGGACGTGCCGGTGCTCTCGCAGGTCAACCAGGCGATCGGCGACATTTCCGAGAAGCTGCCGCTGTTCGATTTCTGGCCTTACCGCTATGCGACCAGCTACGACCTCAAGCCCGGCTGCACGCCGATGGCGCCGAGCGATCCGGCGTTCTTCAGCTGCTACGAGCCGGTCGGCGACTTCCCCGGGGTCGCGCTGTCGTTCAAGCTGATCTATACGCGCCTGATCACCGCCTTCGGCGCCGGGGCGAGCGGCATCCTCTAGGTCATCGGGCGCGTGCTCAGGGCGAGGCGGGCGCCGTGCCGAAGTGCATCGGCAGGTCGCCGCTGAGGCCGCCGGGATGATCCGGCGGCACGGCGAATCGCCATTGCGCCACCATCGCCCGCGCATGCGCATCCAGCACCGTATCGCCGCTGGATCGGGCCACCCTGGCATCGAGCACGCGGCCGGCACCATCCACCTGCAGGTGCAGCACCACATCGCCGGCCAGGTGTCCGGCCAGGCCGGCATAGCGGGCCGACAGCGACGGCATGCTGACCGGCACCAGTTCCGGCGGCGGCGGCGACGGCGCGGCGCCGGGACCGATCGCACGCATGCTGGCGACGCGCCGGGGCGTGCGGCGTTCGCGGTCGGCACGATAACGGGTGGCCGGTGGCGCAGTGTGCTCGGCGATGACCGGATGGTGCGGGCCGACCCAGCCGGCGGTTCGCCCGGACAACCATTGCGTGCCGAGCACGCCCACCAGCAGCGCCAGCAGGCTGAGCAGCGAGGTCACGCGCAGGCGCGGGGTGATTCTCACCGCAAACCCGCCCGGAAAGTCAGCGCTCGAGGATCGCCGTCACGCCCATGCCACCGGCGGTGCAGATCGAAATCAGGCCGCGGCCCGACCCCTTCTGTTCCAGCAACTTTGCCAGCGTGGCGATGATGCGCGCGCCAGTGGCGGCGAACGGGTGACCGGTGGCCAGGCTGGAGCCGTGCACGTTGAGTTTCGCCGGATCGATGCTGCCGAGCGGCGCATCGAGACCGAGGCGCTGCTTGCAGTAATCGGCGCTCTCCCACGCGCGCAGCGTGCACAGCACCTGCGCGGCGAACGCCTCGTGGATCTCGTAGTAGTCGAAGTCCTGCAGCGTGAGTCCATGACGCGCCAGCATCCGCGGCACGGCGATCGTCGGCGCCATCAGCAGGCCCTCGCCACGGACGAAATCCACCGCCGCCACTTCGGCGTCGCGCAGCCACGCCTGCACGGTCAGCCCATGCTCGCTGGCCCATGCCTCGGTACCCAGCAGCACCGCCGCGGCGCCGTCGGACAGGCCGGTGGAGTTGCCGGCGGTGAGCGTGCCGTGGCCGGAGCTCTTGTCGAACGCCGGCTTCAGCGCGGCGAGCTTCTCCAGCGTGGAATCCGGACGCAGGAAGCCGTCGCGCTTGAGGCCACGGAACGGCACGATCAGGTCGTCGAAGAAGCCCGCGTCGTAGGCGGCGGCGAGCTTGCGGTGGCTTTCCAGCGCCAGCTCGTCCTGTGCCTGGCGCGCGATGTGCCACTCGCGTGCCATCCTCTCGCAGTGATCACCCATCGACATGCCGGTGCGCGGTTCGGCCACGCCCGGAAACGCCGGCTTGAGCTCGCCGAAGGAGAAGCCGCGGAACGCCGTCTTCAGCTTGTCCAGCGGGGTCCTGGCGCGGTTCACCGCCAGCAGCCGCTTGCGCAGGCGCTCGCCATAGACGATCGGCACGTCGCTGGTGGTGTCCGAACCGGCAGCGATGCCCGCCTCGATCTGCCCGGCGGCGATCTTGTTGGCGACGATGATCGCGTTGTCCAGCGAAGTGCCGCAGGCGCGCGCGGTGGTGATCGCCGGCGTGGTCGGCGCCAGACCGGAGGACAGCACCGCTTCGCGCGCCAGGTTCCACTCCGAGGACAGCCGGATCACCGAACCCAGCGCCACTTCGCCCAATTCCAGGCCATGCAGTCCGAAGCGCTCGACCAGGGCTCCCAGCACCTTCACCGACATGCCGAAATTGCCGACCTCGGCGTACGCCGTGTTGTTGCGGCAGAAGGGAATCCGCACGCCACCGATCACGCCGACGCGCCGCTGCGAGTTGTCCATGGTCTGAGAAACATCCGGCCGGGTATTGAGACTCCAAGGCTAACCCGCACCGGCTCCCCGGGAAAGCCCGCCGCGACGCCATCCGTGCGGCCCGGTTCAGCGCCGGCGCGGGCTGCCGGACCCCGCTGGTAGAATGATGGGTCTTTGCCGCCCGGAAGAATCCCTTGGAAAGCACGCCCCTCGAGGCCCTGCCGGTGGTCCTCGCGATCGAGACCGGCGCCCCGCTCCCGCGCGCCACGCTCACCCGCGACGAAGCCGCCGAGCTGGCCGCCCATGTCGCTGCCGACCTGCAGTCGCTGGTGCCGGCCGCCACCGACGCGCGGCTGGCGCTGGCCGGTGCGTTGTTCGACCCGGTGGAGCTGCTGCGTCCCGGCTTTCCGGTATGGGCCACGCTGGATGAGCTGGCCCGGCGCGTACCGCGCGGACACCTCGAGAACGTGGTCGCCTTCGGCACCCACGAGGGCCGCATGCCGGCGCAGCCGCTGGAGCCGGAGGCCATCTATGCGGACGGTCCGATGCGGCTGCTGCCGATCACCCTGCTCGCGCCCGAGACCCTCGCCGCCACGCTGGGCGAGCAGTTGGAAGTGGAGCTGGTCGGCCGCGGCGAAGCCGGGCAGCGCACCGCGGACTGGCTGATCCGCACGCTGGGCGTGCCGCTGGAGCACGTGCGCTACCTCAGCCGCAACGACCTGCTGGCGCTGACCTGCGTGCAGTACGAGCACGTCAACCTGGCGCCGCTGTGGACCCTGCTGGAAGCCGCGTTGCTCACGCCCTACCGCGAAGAGGCCACGCTCAGCGCGCGCGGCGTGCCCCTGCGCTACGCCGACGGCGGCGTACTGGTGCAGTCACCCGCGCAATGGCTGGCCTCGAACCGCGAAGAGGACCGTGCCCACGCATTTGCCGGCGCGATCTTCGAACTGCGGCAGTACGCCGCCCTGCTCGAGGCACACCACGTGCCGATGCGCCTGGCGCCGGTCGACGGTGTCCAGGCCGAGGCCCGGGACGGCTATCTGCTGGAGACCCTGGCAGCGGCCGACCCGGGCTACGATGCGCCGCGCCTGGTCGCCCACGAGGCGGCCGGTCTCGGCGTGGTCGCGGTCACCGCGGCACAGCGTGGCGAAGGCGGGCTCGCCCGCGTGCTCGCCCATGGCTACCCGCTGCAGCCGCAGGCACTGGGGCCGCTGGTGACGACGCTGGCCGAGCGCTTCGGTCTGGCTCCGGACCTGCACGCGCTCGGCCGCATCCACCTGGATGGCGCCGGCCGGCTGGGTGCACCGGACACGCCGCTGCACTGACACCGTGCATCCGGACGCCGGGCAGCGCATCATGCGCAGGCCTGCCACAGGCGTCGGGGAAGCTTCGGGGTGACAGCCAACCGCCACGATCCATCGGCCGCCGGTCACGACGACCGGTCGGGGAATGCTGTCTCCGCGCGCGGGGACGCCGAGCGCCTGCTGTCGCGGCTGCCGGGGCTGGTCGCCTGGCTCGATCGCGATCTGTGCGTGGGTTACCTCAACGACAAGTACCGCGCCTGGACCGGCAGCGATCCGGCCGCGGTGCTCGGGCAGCCGATCGGGGCATGGCTCGGCGCTGCCGGCGGCGAAGCGATCCGCCCGGCCCTGGAAGCGGCATTGCAGGGCGAGGCGGTCGACTTCGACGGCCATCTGTTCGACGACCCGGCCCGTCGCTACGTGCATGCCAGTCTGCGACCGGACCGAGACGCCGACGGCACGGTGCACGGCGTGATCGCGCTGCTCACCGACACCACCGACCGCCATGCGCTGGAACAGCGCCTGCGCGAGAGCGAGCAGCGCTTCTTCGGCGCGTTCCAGCATGCGGCCATCGGCATGGCGCTGGTGCATCCGGACGGGCGATTCCTGCGCGTGAACACCGCGGTCTGCCAGATGTTCCAGTACACCGAGGAAGAGTTCCTGCAGCTGGACATCGCCTCGGTCACCCATCCCGACGACATGTCCGACGACGACGAGCTGCGCGACGAGCTGCTCGCCGGCAAGCGCGACTCGTACCAGATGGAGAAGCGCAACATCCGCAAGGACGGCCAGGTGGTCTACCTGCAACTCAGCGTGTCGGTGGTGCGCGACGCCGCCGGCGAGCCGCTGTATTTCGTCTCGCAGGCGCAGGACATCAGCGCACGCAAACGCTTCGAGGACGAGCTGTTTCGCGAGCGGGAGCTGGCCGAGGTCACGCTGAGCTCGATCGGCGACGGCGTGATCACCACCGATCTGCAGCTGCGCATCACCTCGCTCAACCCGATCGCCGCGGCGATGACCGGCTGGCCCCGCACCCAGGCGCTGGGGCAACGGCTGGAGGACGTCTTCCAGCTGCAGGGCGATGCCGAAGGCGAGACCGTGGCCAATCCCCTGCGCGAGGCGCTGGCGCGCAACGCCATCGTCGATCTCGCCGGCAAGGCGGTGCTGCGCCACCGCAACGGCTTCGTCACGCCGGTGGAGGATTCGGCCGCACCGATCCACGACCACGCCGGCAACGTGATCGGCGGCGTGCTGGTGTTCCACGACATCAGCGAGACGCGCTCGCTGGCGCTGAAGATGATGCACCTGAGCCAGCACGATCCGCTCACCGGCCTGCCGAACCGGCAGCTGCTGCATGCGCGCATCGAGCAGGCGATCGCCAATGCGGAGCGGCGACGCCAGCGCGGCGCCGTGCTGCACCTGGACGTGGACCAGTTCAAGCGGATCAACGAGACCTGGGGGCATGACGCCGGCGACCGCGTGCTGCAGGCACTGGCCGGCCGCCTGCGCGCGCTGCTCGGCAACGACGACGTGCTGAGCCGGCTCAGTGGCGACGAGTTCGTGGTGCTGCTGCCGCAGATCGAGGCCCCCGCCGATGCGGCGAGCATGGCCGAGCGCCTGCTCGAGGCATGCGGCGAACTGCGGGCGGAGGGGCTGGCCACGCTGGAGCTGCGCGCCAGCATCGGCGTCACCCTGTTCCCCGACGATGGCAGCGATGCCGAACTGCTGCTGCACAACGCCGACAGCGCGATGTACGAAACCAAGGTCGGCGGGCGCCACGGTTACCGGTTCTACACGCCGTCGATGCGCGAGCGCGACAGCGCGCGCCGGCGCATCGAGGATGGCCTGCACACCGCCCTCGCGCGCGACCAGCTGCGCCTGCTGTACCAGCCCAAGGTCGACGCCGTGGACGGCCGCATCGTCGGCGCCGAGGCGCTGCTGCGCTGGTCCAAGGAGGACGGCGGCTGGTGGCTGCCGGACGAGTTCATCCCGATCGCCGAGGACAGCGGACTGATCGTTCCGATCGGCGCCTGGGTGCTGCGCCAGGCGTGCCGGCAGGCCAGGGCCTGGCAACGCGAAGGCCACGGCATCCCGGTCTCGGTCAACGTGTCGCCGGTGCAGCTCGACGATCCGGGGTTCCTCGGTCATCTCGATGCCGCGCTGGTGGAGTCCGGTCTCGATCCGCACCTGCTCGAGCTGGAGCTGACCGAGCGCGTGGTGGTTTCCGGCAGCCGGGCCACCGGCGCCCTGCTGCGGGCGATCCGCCGCCTGGGCGTACGCATTTCGCTGGACGATTTCGGCACCGGTTACTGCAGCCTGTCCTACCTCAAGCACTTCCCGGTGGACGTGCTGAAGATCGACCGCGCCTTCGTGCACGACATCATCCAGGACAGCGAGACGGCGGCGATCACCACCGGCATCATCGCGATGGCGCGCAGCCTGCACAAAGACGTGGTCGCCGAGGGCGTGGAGACGCTGGCGCAGAGCGAGTTCCTGCGCGACGCGGGCTGCCCGGTGCTGCAGGGCTACCTCTACGGCGCCCCGATGGATGCCGCCCTGCTGGAGGCGCGGCTGCGCGAGCAGGCCCCCGGTCCGGGCGCGCCAAGCGACGACCGTTAGTCGTCCCCGGCCGGCTGCAGGCCGAGCACCACGGTCGGCCAGAGTTCCGACACGGTGGGATGGATCGGCACCGCCCAGCGCAGCGCGTCCAGCGGCTGGTCGGCGCTCATCAGGTCGAGCACGCCGTGGATCGCCTCGTCGCCGCTCACGCCGAGGATCGCCGCGCCGAGCACATGCTTTGTCTCGGCATCGGCCACCAGCTTCATGAAGCCCTGGGTCTGGCTGCGCTCCACGGCCCGGCCGACCCGCGTCATCGGCCGCTTCGACACCAGCAGCGGTCGGCCGCTGGCGCGCGCCTGCGCCTCGGTCATTCCGACCCGGCCCAGCGGCGGGTCGATGTACAGCGCATAGCCCGGCACCCGCTGCGCCAGCGTGCGGTGCTCGCCGTCGAGCAGGTTGGCGGCGAGGATCTCGAAGTCGTTGTAGGCGGTGTGGGTGAACGCGCCGCGGCCGTTGCAGTCGCCCATCGCCCAGATCCCCGGCACGTTGGTGGCGAGGGTGTCGTCGACGGTGATGTAGCCGCGCGCGTCGGTGGCCACGCCGGCGCGGTCCAGGCCGAGGTCGTCGGTGTTCGGCCGGCGTCCCATCGCCAGCAGCACGTGGCTGGCCACCACCTCGGGCGCGCCCTCGCGGCAATCCACCTTCACCGCCACGCCGTCGGCATGCGGCGCGAAGGCGATGCACTCGGAGCCGGTGCGCACGGCGATGCCTTCCGCTTCCAGGATCTCGCGGATCGCCGCGGAGACATCCTCGTCTTCGCGGGCGATCAGCCGGTCCTGCCGCTCGATCACCGTTACCTGCGCGCCGAAGCGGCGGAACATCTGCGCGAACTCCAGCCCGATGTAGCTGCCGCCGACCACGGCCAGATGCCGCGGCAGCGTGTCCAGCTGCAGGATCGAGGTGTTGGTGAGGAAGTCGATGTCCTGCACGCCCGGCAGCTCCGGCACCGCCGCGCGTCCGCCGACGTTGAGGAAGATGCGCGGCGCGCGGATCGCCTGCCCGTCCACCTCCAGCGTGTCGGCAGCGACGAAGCGGGCGTGCCCGCGCAACAGGGTCAACCCGTCCATGCCGTCGAGCCAGCGCTGCAGGTTGCCGCGTGCGTCGAGGGTCACCTTGCGGGCGCGCGCCATCACCTTGGGGAAATCGATCCCCACCGGGCCTTCCAGCACCACGCCATAGTCGGCGCTGCGCCGCGCCAGGTGCGCCACCTCGGCACTGGCCACCAGCGCCTTGGTCGGCATGCAGCCGGTGTTGACGCAGGTGCCGCCGAGCCAGTGCCGCTCGACCAGCGCCACACGCATGCCGGCGGCGGTGAGCCGGCCGGCGAGCGACGGCCCGGCCTGCCCGGCCCCGACCACGATGGCGTCATAGGCGGTGCTCATCGCCGCACCGCCGGGACCGCGGGCGGAAAGAGAGAAGGAACAGCCATGGTCGGAGGCCTCGCGCGGACGGGATCGAGCGCCCCATTCTCCGGCCTGGCCGTTTCCCCCGGGTGAAGGCTCAGCCGGCGGCGGCGAGCGCCTGCTCGTACATGAAGTAGTGGCAGCGCTCCATGCCCAGGCCTGCGTAGGTGGCCTGGGCCCGCTCGTTCTCGGTTTCCACGTACAGCCGCAGGCCCACCGCCCCGGCCGCGCGGGCGCGACGCGCCACGTCGGCATACAGCGCGCGGAACACGCCGCTGCGGCGCGCGGACTCCGCCACGTACACGCTCTGGATCCACCAGAAATCGCCGCAGCGCCAGTCGCTCCACTCGTAGGTCACCATCAGGCAGCCGGCCGGTTTGCCGCCCAGTTCAGCGACGAGGTAGAAGCCGCGGCGCGGTTCGTCGAACACCGCGGCCATGCCGCGCGTGAGCACGTCCGGGTCGAGCCGCTTGTGCTCGGTCTCCCACGCCATCGCGGCGTTCCATGCGATGAGGTTCGGCAGGTCTTCGCGTCGGGCGTCGCGGACGGTCACGGTCATGCGGGTGTCTCCGGATCAGGTCTTGTTCGGCCGCCGCGTGCGCGAGGCGCCGAGCTTGCGGGTGAGCGTATTGCGACCGACGCCGAGCGCGGCGGCGGCGTGCTGGCGGTGGTTGTCGTGGGCGCGCAGCGCGGCCTGCATCAGGGTGTGGTCCAGCGCCTCGCGGGCGCGGGCGTGGATGTCCGCCTCGCCCCGCGCCAGCGCCTGTTCGGCCCAGTCGCGCAGCGCATGGGTCCAGTCGTCGCCACCGGCGCCGGGGGCCGCGGTGCCCAGATCACCGGGCAGGATCTCCGCGCCCGGCGCGATCACCGCGAGGCGTCGGCACAGGTTCTCCAGCTCGCGCACGTTGCCGGGAAAATCGCGCTGGGCAATCGCCTTCAATGCGGCCTTGCCGAAACGCTTGGGCGGCAGCTTCAGCTCCACCGCCGCGGCGGCGAGGAAATGCTCGGCCAGTTTCGGGATGTCGCTGCGGCGCTGGCGCAGCGGCGGCAGCTCGATGCGCACCACGTCCAGGCGATGCAGCAGGTCGGCGCGGAACTGCCCGCTGGCCACGCGTGCGGCCAGATCCTGATGCGTGGCGGCGACGATGCGCACGTCGCCGCGCATCAGCTCGCGCCCACCCACGCGGTAGAACTCGCCGCCGGCCAGCACGCGCAGCAGGCGCGTCTGCAAGGCCAGCGGCATGTCGCCGATCTCGTCGAGGAACAACGTGCCGCCCTCGGCCTGCTCGAAGCGGCCGGCGTGGCGGCGGGTGGCGCCGGTGAACGCGCCGGCCTCGTGGCCGAACAGCTCGCTCTCCAAAAGCTCGGATGGAATCGCCGCCGTGTTGAGCGCCACGAACGGCTTGTCGCGCCGCGCGCTCTCCTCGTGCAGCGCGCGCGCCACCAGCTCCTTGCCGGTGCCGGTCTCGCCGGTGATCAGCACGCTCAGGTCGCTGGCGGCGACGCGGCCGATCAGCCGGAACACCTCGCGCATCGCGCTGCTCTCGCCGAGCAGGGTGTGGCGCGGCGTCTCCAGCTTCGCCGGCGCCGGCGGCGGGGCGACGTCGGCCAGCGCGCGTTCCACCGCGGCCACCGCCTGGTCCAGGTCGAACGGCTTGGCCAGGTAGTCGGCCGCGCCCTGCCGGTAGGCGGCGGCGGCGGTGGCCACGTCGGTGTAGGCGCTCATCACGATCACCGGACCCACGCCCTGTGCCTTCAGCTCGCCGAGCAGGGCCAGCCCGTCCTCGCCGGGCATGCGCACGTCGGTGAGCAGCAGCGCGGGGCGGGCGGTCTTGAGCGCGTCGCGCACGCTGGCCACGTCGCCGAACTCGCGCACGGCGTGGCCGGCGTCGCGCAGCGCCTCGGCCAGCACGAAGCGCACGCCGCGGTCGTCGTCGACCACCCAGACGTCGCGGGAGGCGGGGGCATCAGTCATCGGTCACATCCGTCGGGGTGTCGGTCGAAGTCCGCTGTGGCGGCGGCAGCGGCAGGTAGAGCGAGAACACGGTTTCGCCGGGCCGGCCCTGCCAGCGCAGTTCGCCGCCGTGCTCGTGGGCGATCTCGCGCGACAGCGCCAGGCCGAGGCCGGTGCCGTCCGGCCGCCCGGACACCAGCGGCTGGAACAGCGTGTCGCGCAGCGCGGGCGGCACCCCGGCGCCGTCGTCGATCACGTCCACCCGCAGCGCGCTGCGCAGCATCCGCTCGCCCAGCCGCACGCCGTGTTCGGCCCGCGTGCGCAGAGTGAGCGTCTGCGCGCCGGCCTCGCGCGCATTCCGCGCCAGGTTCAGCAGCACCTGCAGCAGGCGGTCGGCATCGGCGGGGAAGTCCGGCAGGCTGGGGTCGTAGTCGTGGCGCAGCGTGAGCGGCGCAGGCTCGGCTTCCAGAAGATCTTCCAGCCGCTCCAGCAGGTGATGGATGTTCACGCTCGCCAGCCGCGGTGCACCGTCGTGATGCAGCAGGCGGTTGGCCAGCGCGCCGAGCCGGTCGGCCTCAGCGATCACCATGCCGGCGAGCGCCTTCAGGTCGTCGTCGTCCAGCCGCCGCTGCAGCAGCTGCGCCGCGCCGCGCAGGCCGGCCAGCGGATTCTTCACCTCGTGCGCGAAGCCGCGCAGCGTCGCCGACAGCGGCGAGGCCGCCGCGGCCGGCTCGGCCAGCACGTGCACTTCCAGCAGCAGTTGCCCGTCGAACGGCTGCAGGCTCAGGTCCGCCTGCCACTCGGTGCCGCGCTGGGTGGTCAGCGCCACGCCACGCAACTGCAGCGCCCGCTCCTCGGCCAGCGCCCGCCGCGCCTGCGCCAGCACCGCCTCATCGTCGGCGAACATCAGCGCCGCCGGCTGCCCGACCAAGCTGCGCGTCCCCAGCGCCAGCCGCTCGGCCAGCGCCGGATTCAGCCACGTCACGCGCAGCTCCGCGTCGACCAGGGCCAGCCCGGTCGCCATCTGCTCCGCCAGCGGGCGCCAGGATGCGTTGTTCATTGCACCATCATGGGGGAATGCATTGATTTGGTGCAATATGAGGCGCTTCGGTTAGGCCACCAGGCGCTCATCGTGCGGAGGTCAGACTTGCAAGCGAGAAAAGGGGATGTGGCCAACTAAGCCAAATCGGACTTCACCTGCAAGGCGACCCCAAAATTAATTTGCTACGCCCCCTTTATTCGTCCCCTTTTGGCCCGCTGCGAGGCGCGAGGCGCGGAGGCTTCTCAGCAGCCTGCTAGGCTCCCGATCGTGCCGTCTCGCCGTGGATGCAAAGCGCAAAAGTGTTTCGCCATCCCGCGGATATGGAGTCACGGTTATCGCTCACCACACAATATGCCGTCGTCGTAATCGAAAAACCATTTAGTGAAAAAGCTATAAGGTAGAACCACGTCAATACCAACCGGATTAGGACGAACAATAGCATTCACCAAAAAAGCCCGATCACCTAAAGTCAACGGTAAAGAAACCGTTTTGTCGCTTGACTTGCCAGGCTCAATGACTCCCTGCAAAAGCAATCTTTTGTAAGCCGATGGGCTAATCAAAACGCCGATACTGTTGCCCAAATCCGGCATCACACTCACCATCTCTCCTCGCACGCTTCCAGGTAACGACACATTACCTTCAACCAAGATAGGAGAAAATCTAAATCCGAGCCTGATACAAGTACCTCCACTCATACCAACCTCACCCTTAGTGAGTCCCGAACCGATACCAACAACGTCATTCTCATAATCAATGAATAGGCGTCTCACCCTATAAAAGAAATCGAAGCCTAAGACATTAACTGATGAATATTCATGGCACGAGCTACTACTACGCCACAACTCCATTCCAGGCACACGAAGGGCACCCAAATCGAATCCAGCGATCTTACCTCGCTCCAGATAGGCGGTACATTGATCCAAGGTGCCAACGTTAATTCTCCATCCAAAACTCGAAAATCCTAGCACGTTGGCCGAACTCGTACTTATAAAGCTCGGCGCCCCCGAATCAAGGAGAAAATGAACCTTCTTTGAACCCTTTTCGGCGACAATGGCTGGCAGTCTGACTTGCGACTTATCATCCGATCCGACAGGGAGCATGACCGGATGCATTTTTAGGTAAACAACAGGGGGCAATGATGGAGCGTACTCAATTGGCTCAAGTTTTTTGTTTTTGAACAAAGCAACTGATGCAGCGTTGCCTGAGAGATATGCGTCAAGCTGATCAAATATTGGCTGATCGGCGCCTTTTGATACCCCTGCCTGACCCGCCCAATGAAGCCCTATGTCTGGCCGACCGGCGGCATCTGCAAATGCAGAAGCCACTGCAGAACAGAGTCTTGCCAAAGCAACATCACGTTTTATGAGCGCCTCACCATGGCATTGCGATGCGTAACCCATCGCCAGAATCGGATCGAACTTCTGCATTGCCTTGACAGCGCGCCAAAGATTTTCATTTAGCTTCTTCGTATGCTGATATCGCGCGGCAAGCTTGGGAGTAGCCCACGTAAGCTCGTGTACCGCATTAACCAAGCGGCTGCCATCAATTTGATGAGCAAATAATGTGTTGCAAAAAAGTAAGAGTATTGCAAAAGTCCGAACTATTCTCCTAGAATTCATAATATCTACGCTAGATAGCACCTAAGGATGATTAAAATAAACCCCGGCACGTGGTGACGAGGCGTTTCGGGATCGAAGGCACGCTCCACGCGCCATCGAATGTACGACATAGTTGCTTCGCACGGCGGCACCAAGGCGCGGCAGCGTGCCGTGCAGGCGCATTTATCCTGCCGTAGCCAGCAGATACCGACGCGCCATCCACAGGTTGACCAACGCAAACAGCCTCGTGACCTGCGCTCCGTTCTTCGCCAGTTCCCGGTAGCGGGCCTTCACATGACCGAACTGACGTTTCACCAATCGGGACGGGGGCTCCTCGATCGCGCGGGTCGACGCCTTGGCATATTCCAGCTCTTCCATGATGGCGCGCAGTTTCGTGTCCTCGATGGATTTGATCGTGCTTCGCTTGGCGGCGATCCACCAGCGACGCCCGCGCTTGGGCGGTACCGGCTTCTCGGCACCGACGTAGCCGGCGTCGCCGAACACCGCGAAAACAGGGGTCAGGTTCGCCTTTAGCAGCTAGATAAAGCGTCCCGACCCGGGTTTTCTCAAGCGCCAGCTGCGTATGGCTGCAGTGGCAGATCAACCGTGATCAAAAGAGGACCGCAGCACCGGCCCCGCGCCTTCGGTATAGCTGCCATCGTCAGCGAGCGCATCGGCCGTGGCCATGCTGGGTTTGTCGACCCACGGCGCTGGCGTGTACGGACCGGGCACATAGGTTCGCCATACGCGGTCGACCCTGGGAGCGCCCGACTCGTTGAGGGTGTAGACGATCGGCACGTGCACGGTCCAGCTGTCCTGGCTGGCGAGCCGACCGGTAGTCGGCACCCGGTAGGTCCAGCGGCGGGCGGCATCGAGTGAGGCCTGTGCCATCAGCTTGCGATATTTCCGCAGCACGCCGTCCGGCCCGGTGTTTTCCAGGTTGACCTGCTCGGCCACGGCGTCGGTGACGTGGCCCTCGCGATCGATGTGCAGCGCCAGGTAGACCGATCCCTGCACGCGGGCCTTGATGGCGGCCATCGGATAGTGGGGAGCAATCGTCTTCTGGTTTGCGCTGTACAGGTTGTCGGGCGTGTCCTCGTTACTGCCGCCGAACGTGGCGCCCTTGATGCGCGCGGTGAAGTTGCCGTCCGCGTTTTTGGTGAGGATCACCCGCACGTGCATGCTCGCCTTGGCGAGGACGGGCTGGCCATCGCGCAGTACCGGATCGAAGTGCCACGTCAGTGCCACCTTGCGCACCAGATCGGCGATGGGTTGGCCGTACTTCTCCGGGTGCTCCACGGTGGCGAGCTGCACTGAACCGTCCTTGGCCAGCACGATGGTGCCGTCGACCACGGCGGAGGATTCCAGATTCTTGGTGGGACCTGCATAGGCGGCTGCCGCGGTGAGGGCGAGCAGCGCTGCGAACATGATCTTCTTCATCGGCGCCTTCCTTGGTGGATGGTGTGTTCGTGCGGGTGAGGCGGTCGCCTGCCCGGGTTCCGCCGCAATGTCGAGCGAAGAACCTGGGCTGTCAACAACGATGATCGGAACGGCTCTCCCGACAGTGCCCACCCGTTCCGACCTCTTCTCTGCGAGACGTCTCACGCGGTGAGACCTGTCACCGCTCTACTGCGATGCCCGCCCATCGCGAGCCACGCCATGAACGCCCTGATCGATCCGGCCCACCGCGCCGACGAGGCTGCTGCCGACGAACTGGTGCTGCGCGGCCCCGCCGACGGCGGTGCGCTGGCGGCGCGGCTGGCCAAGCGCTACGCCGGGCGGGTGACCGGTTCGTTCGTGGTGCCGGGGCGCGAGGGGGCGTACGAGCCGCTGCCGGAGGATCTGCCGCCGGCGCTGGCCGATGCCCTGCGCGCGCGCGGCATCACCCAGCTCTACAAGCATCAGGGCGAGGCGTGGGCGGCGGCGCAGGCGGGGGCGCACGTGGCGGTGGTGACGCCGACGGCCTCGGGCAAGTCGCTGTGCTACACGCTGCCGGTGGTGGCCGCGGCGATGCAGAGCCACGCCAAGGCGCTATACCTGTTTCCGACCAAGGCGCTGGCGCAGGACCAGGTGGCCGAGCTGCTGGAGCTCAACCGCGCCGGCGAACTCGGGGTGAAGGCGTTCACCTTCGACGGCGACACGCCGGGCGATGCGCGGCAGGCAATCCGCCTGCACGGCGACATCGTGGTGAGCAACCCGGACATGCTGCACCAGGCGATCCTGCCGCATCACACCAAGTGGGCGCAGTTCTTCGAGAACCTGCGCTATGTGGTGATCGACGAGGTGCACAGCTACCGCGGCGTGTTCGGCTCGCACGTGGCCAATGTGATCCGCCGGCTCAAGCGCATCTGCGCGTTCTACGGCGTGCGCCCGCAGTTCATCCTGTGCTCGGCGACCATCGGCAATCCGCAGCAGCACGCCGAGGCGCTGATCGAGGCGCCGGTGCATGCGATCACCGAATCGGGCGCGCCCTCGGGCGACCGTCACGTGCTGCTGTGGAACCCGCCGGTGGTGAACCCCGACCTCGGCCTGCGCGCGTCGGCGCGTTCGCAGAGCAACCGCATCGCGCGGCTGGCGATCAAGGCGGGGCTGAAGACGCTGGTGTTCGCGCAGAGCCGCAGCATGGTCGAGGTGCTCACCAAATATTTGAAGGACGTGTTCGACCACGACCCGCGCAAGGCGCCGCGCATCCGCGCCTACCGCGGCGGCTACCTGCCGACCGAGCGGCGCGAGGCCGAGCGGGCGATGCGCGCGGGGAACGTGGACGGCATCGTCAGCACCTCGGCGCTGGAGCTGGGCGTGGACATCGGCGCGCTGGACGCGGTGGTGCTCAACGGCTATCCCGGCTCGGTGGCGGCGACCTGGCAACGCTTCGGCCGCGCCGGTCGCCGGCAGCAGTCGGCGCTGGGCGTGCTGGTGGCCAGCTCCGATCCGCTGGACCAGTACCTGGTGCGTCACCCGGAGTTCTTCGAGGGCGCGCCGCCGGAGCACGCGCGCATCGCGCCGGACCAGCCGCTGATCCTGCTCGATCACATCCGCTGCGCCGCGTTCGAATTGCCGTTCGTCGGCCACGAGGTGTTCGGCAACGAGGTGGCCACGCCGTGGCTGGAAGTGCTGGGCGAGGAAGGCGTGCTGCACCGCGAGGGCGATCGCTGGGAATGGATCGCCGACAGCTATCCGGCCAACGCGGTGTCGCTGCGTTCGGTGGCCGACGGCAACTTCGTGGTGGTGGACCGCACCGGCGGGCGCCAGACCATCCTCGCCGAAGTGGACTACTCCGCCGCCGCACTGACCCTGTACGAGGGCGCCATCCACATGATCCAGGCCACGCCCTACCAGGTGGAGCGACTGGACTGGGAGGGGCGCAAGGCCTACGTCACGCGCACCCACGTCGACTACTACACCGACGCCATCGACTACACCAAGCTGAAGGTGCTGGACGCCTTCGGCAGTGCGCCGGCCGGGCGCGGCGACGCGCATCACGGCGAGGTGCACGTGGTGCGGCGCGTGGCCGGCTACAAGAAGATCCGCTACTACACGCACGAGAACATCGGCTACGGCCCGGTGAACCTGCCCGACCAGGAGCTGCACACCACCGCGGTGTGGTGGCAGCTGGACCAGCGCACCCTGCAGCAGGCCTTCGACGAGCGGCAGCAGGCGCTGGACGGTTTCCTCGGCGCCGCCTACGCGCTGCACATCGTCGCCACCGTGGCGGTGATGGCCGAGTCGCGCGATCTGCAGAAGGCGGTGGGCAGCGGCGACGGCGCGTGGTTCGTCAGCAGCGACGCCAGCGGTCGCGGCCAGCTGCGCGGCGCGGACGGCCAGCCCACCGCGTTGGAACCCGATGCGCCATTCACACCCACGGTCTACCTGTACGACGCCTTCCCCGGCGGCGTGGGGCTGAGTGCGCCGCTGTTCGAGCGGCGCGAGGATCTGGTCGCGCAGGCGCGTTCGCTGCTGGAGCGCTGCGATTGCCACTTCGGCTGCCCGGCCTGCGTGGGGCCGGTGCTGGCCGTGGACGAGGCCGCCGAGCGTGCCCCCAAGGCCTTGGCCGCGCGCGTGCTCGCCCTGCTGGCCAGCCTGTGAGTGCGTTGCGCGACCGGTTGCGCGGCCTGCGCGCGCAGGCCGGCCAGAGCGTGGCGGCCGCGGCACCGGCACCCGCGCCGCGCCAGACCACCATCGAGGACCTGCGCTGGCTGCTCGGCGTGCGCGCCCGCTCGCGGGCCCGTCCCACCACACCCTTCCCGGCGCGCGACCGCGAGCTGTTCGGCGAGGAGATCGCGCCGGGCCTGCGCTACACCGAGGAACACGTCGACTGGCCCGGCCCGCCCGCGCCCATCGACACCCGCTTCGCCCGCCGCGAGGAGATGATTGACCCGGCGCGCCTGCTGCACTTCGACACCGAGACCACGGGACTGGCCGGCGGCACCGGCACCCGCGCCTTCATGATTGGCGCCGCCGACTGGTGCGGCGGCCGATTGCGCCTGCGCCAACTCACCATCACCACCATGGCCGCCGAGCCGGCGATGCTGCGTACCTTCGCCGAGTGGCTGGCGCCGGACAGTGTGCTCGTCAGCTACAACGGCAAGTGCTACGACGCACCGCTGCTGGCCACCCGCTACCGCCTCGCCCGGCTGGCCAACCCGCTGGCCGGACTCGATCACCTGGACCTGCTGCATCCGGTGCGCCGCCACTGGAAGGGCCAGTGGGAGAACTGCCGGCTGGCCACCGCCGAACGCCAGCTGCTGGGCGTGCTGCGCGAGGACGACCTGCCCGGCTCGGAAGCGCCGGCCGCCTGGCTCACCTACCTGCGCGGTGGCCCGGCGACCAACCTGCGCCGCGTCGCCGCGCACAACGCGCAGGACCTGAAGAGCCTGGCCGGTGTGTTGCTGCGGCTGTCGGCGCTGGGCGGGGTGGCGGCTCGCGAACCAAGCTAGGCACGCCGCCCGGCACTGCATTAGGCTGGGCGCTTGCCCGTGAAGTGCCCGCAGGTCGCGAACGTCATGAATGTCATGTCTTTCCGTTCCCCTCTTGTGCCGGACCAGGCCGCGGGGAGACAGGCCGCATGAGCCGGCGCACCGCGCCGCCCGATCCGCGCAAGCGCATGCAGATGGCCGACCTGGCCCGGCTGGCCGGCGTCTCGGCGTCCACCGTATCGCGCGCCCTGGCCGGCAGCCCGCTGATCAGCGAGGACACCCGCGAACGCATCCAGACCCTGGCGCGCCAGTTCAACTACACCGTCAACAGCGTCGCCACCGACCTGCGCTCGGGCGTCAAACGCACCATCGCCGTGGTGGTGCCGTACGAACCGGGCACGCGACAGAGCTTCGCCGACCCGTTCCTGCACGGCATGATCGGCGCGCTGGCCGACGCCCTGACCGAGCGCGGCTACGAGATGCTGCTGTCACGCATCGACGCCGAGCGGCTCGATGCCGCCGCCTCGCTGGTGGATGGCGGACGCGCCGCCGGACTGATCCTGATCGGCCAATGGCGCCACCACGACCAGCTCAACGCGATGGCCGAGCGCGGCCTGCCGCTGGTGGTGTGGGGCGCCAAGCTGCCGCGCCAGCAGTACTGCACGGTGGGTGGCGACAACCTGCAGGGCGGGCGGCTGGTGGCCGAACACCTGATCGTGCAGCACCGCCGCCGGCTGGTGTTTCTCGGCGATACCGGGCTGCCCGAGGTCGCCCAGCGCTTCCGTGGCTTCACCGCGGTGCTCAAGGAGCATGGCGTGGAACTCCAGCTGCGCGCCAACGTGCCGTTCCTGGTCGAGAGCGGGCGGCAGACCATGGCCGCGCTGCTCGACGAACAGCCCGACATCGACGGCGTGTTCGCCAGCAGCGACCTGCTGGCGATGGCGGCGATCGGCGCGTTGCGCGAGCGCGGCCGCCGCGTACCCGAGGACGTGGCGGTGGTCGGCTACGACGACGTCGAGCTGTCGCGCCACTTCAATCCCCCGCTCACCACGGTCAGCCAGCCGATCCACGAAGGCGGCGCCGCCATGGTGGAACAGCTGCTGGCGCAGCTCGCGGGCGAGGCGGTGACCCGCGCCCGGGTGCTGGATACCCGCCTGGTGGAGCGCGAAAGCAGCCGCGCCGCCGGTTCGCCCGCCCACGGTTGATCGTGCAGCGCAGCACGAAACCGGCTCTCCCGGGCATTGATGCAAACGATTGCACCAAGGGCACAAACCGCATGCCCCAGCGCCTTCCTTCAGCGGCTTTGAGCTGCTAAAAACGTTTTCATGCAAGGCGGCGGAGCCCTGCTGCAACGCGCATTGCAATCGATTGCACTGAAGCCGACGATGGATCCGCAACCGATCCGGAGGTCGGCCCGCCCGGGGTATCGAGGGGATGAGGCGCGGCTTCTTTCACCGCATGGGGAGAGAACGATGAACAAGCACGCTGTCCGCAAGCACGCGCTCGCCGTCGCCGTGGCGCTGGCCCTGCTGCCGGCCCTGGCGATGGCCCAGGACGCCGCCGGCGACGCCCGCCCGACCAGAAACGACGCGTCCACCGCCAAGGCCGAGAAGAAGGCGGTCAACCTCGACCAGATGGTGGTCACCGCCTCGCCGGGCGCGCTGAGCAAGATGAGCTCGAGCATTTCGGTGAGCTCGCTGGAGGCCGACCAGCTGGCCGACAGCGGCGCGCAGAGCGCCTCGGACATCCTGCGCGACGTGCCCGGCATCCGCGCCGAATCGTCCGGCGGCGAGGGCAACGCCAACATCTCGGTGCGCGGCCTGCCGGTGGCCTCCGGTGGCGGCAAGTTCGTGCAGTTCCAGGTGGACGGCATGCCGGTGCTGGAGTTCGGCGACATCGCCTTCGCCACGCCGGACACCTTCCTGCGCCCGGACTTCAACATCGACCACGTCGAGGTGGTGCGCGGCGGCTCCTCGTCGGTGTTCGCCAGCAACGCGCCCGGCGCGGTGTTCAACTTCATCACCAAGACCGGCCAGGAAAAGGGCGGAGACATCGGCCTCACCACCGGCCTGAACTACGACAGCAAGCGGCTGGATTTCGACTACGGCCAGCCGGTGAGCGACAGCACCCGTTTCCACTTCGGCGGCTTCCTGCGCAGCGGCGAAGGCCCGAAGAGCGTGGACTACACCGCGCAGTCCGGCGGCCAGCTGATGGCCAACGTCACCCACGACATCGACGGCGGCTTCCTGCGCCTGAGCGCCCAGCTGCTGGACGACAAGGCACCGGTGTACCTGCCGGTGCCGGTGTCGATCACCGGCAGCAACGGCAACCCGACGGTGCGCTCGCTGCCGGGCTTCAACCTGCGCGACGGCGCGCTGCAGTCGCCGTACTTCCAGCGCGACCTGGCGATCGACGCGAACGGCAACCGCAAGGTCACCGACCTGTCCGACGGCTACCACTCCAAGGTCCGCGCGTTCGGCGGCGAGGGCAAGTTCGACCTCGGCGACCAGTGGACCCTGCACGAGCAGTTCCGCATCGCCTCCAACAGCGGCGACTTCGTCGGCCCCTACCCGGCCGAGGTGAATACCGCCGACGCGCTGGCGCAGGAGATCGGCGGCGCCGGTGCCACGCTGGCCTACGCCACCGGCCCCAACGCCGGCCAGCCGGTGGCCGCCGGCACGGTGGGCGGCAACGGCCTGGCCACGCGGGTGCACCTGTTCAACGTGTCGCTGCCGAACATGGACAACGCCACCAACGACCTGAAGCTCAAGCGCGACTTCCAGCTCGACAGCGGCCCGCTCTCGCTGCTGCTGGGCTACTACCACTCGCGCCAGGACATCGTGCAGGACTGGCACTGGAACACCTATCTGGAAACCGTGCAGGGCAAGGACGCGAGCCTGCTCGACGTGTATGACGCCAACGGCAACAAGCTCACCCAGAACGGGCTGGTGGCCTACGGCACGCCGTACTGGGGCAACTGCTGCGTGCGCTCGTACGACGCGCACTACGACACCGACGCGCCGTACGTCTCGCTGTCGTGGCAGCCGGGCGCCTGGCAGATCGACGCAGGCCTGCGCTACGACCGCATGCGGGCGCGCGGCAGCTACGCCGGCGCCAGCGGCGTGACCCCGATCGACGTGAACAACGACGGCACCCTGCAGGTGCCGGAGCAGACCGTGCCGGTGGTGGACAACAACGCCGCCAAGCCGATCCGCTACACCAAGAGCCACCTGGAGTACTCGTTCGGCGCGAACTACCTGCTCACCGACGAGCTGGCCCTGTTCGGCCGCGCCAGCCGCGGCGCGCGCTTCAACGCCGACCGCCTGCTGTTCGGCGGCGGCCTGCTCGACAACGGCACCGCGCCGGACGGCGTGGCGGTGAACGTGGTCAAGCAGCTTGAGGGCGGCGTGAAGTGGAACACCCGCCACACCAGCCTGTTCGTCACCGGGTTCTACGCCACCACGCAGGAGCAGAACCAGGATGTCACCTCGCAGACGCAGTCCCTGATCAGCCGCAACTACAAGGCCCACGGCGTGGAAGTGGAGGGTTCGGTCGACTACGGCAGCTTCAGCGTGCGCGGCGGTGTCACCTGGACCCACTCGCGCATCACCAAGGATGCGATCACCCCGGCCAATGTCGGCAACGTGCCGCAGCGCCAGGCCACCTGGGTCTACCAGCTCGCGCCGACCTGGCATGTGGGCGACTTCGACCTCGGCGCCACCGTGCTGGGCACCACCAAGTCGTACGCGACCAACCCGAACGGGCTGGTGATGCCGGGCTACACCCAGGTGAACGCGTTCGCCCGCTACAACGTCAACGACCGCAACGCGATCACGCTGCAGGCCGACAACCTGTTCAACGCCACCGGCCTGACCGAGATCGACCAGAGCCCCGGCAGCGTCACCGCGAACGGCCTGAACACCGCGCGCTCGATCCTCGGCCGCACCATCTACGCCAGCTGGCACTACCGCCTGTGACCTTGAACGAAGCCGACTCCCCCGTGGCCGGGCCGTCGCGATCCGCATGGATCGCGGCGGCCCGCGGCCGTTTCCTCGAAGCCCTGCCCACCGACCGCCAAGCCGACGGGGCGCGGCGGTTCGACCGCGCCGGCGAGGCACTGGTCGACCGCCTCGCCTCGCTCTATGGCCAGCGCGAGGATTTCGCCGAGTGGCTGGGCGCGCTGTGTCAGGCGCTGGGTACTCTTGCCGCAGTACGGCCGCGCGACCTGGCCGCGCTGGACAGCCGGCGCGAATCGCAGCCGGACTGGTTCATCGAGCAGCGCATGCTGGGCTACTCGGCCTACGTGGACCGCTTCGGCGGCACGCTGGCCGGCGTCGCCGGGCGGATTCCCCACCTGGCCCGGCTCGGCGTGGACTACCTGCACCTGCTGCCGTTCCTGCGCGCGCGCAGCGGCGACAGCGACGGGGGCTTCGCCGTGGCCAGCTTCGACGAGGTGGACCCGGCCTACGGCAGCATGGCCGACCTGGACGCGCTCACCACGCAGCTGCGCGAGGCCGGCATCAGCCTGTGCTCGGACCTGGTGCTCAACCACGTCGCCGACGACCACGCCTGGGCCCGCGCGGCGATCGCCGGCGACGCGGACAAGCGCGCGTTCTTCCACGTGTTCGCCGACCACGCCCAGACGGATGCCTACGAGGCGACGCTGGGCGAGGTGTTTCCGCAGGCCGCGCCGGGCAACTTCACCCACGTGCCGGCGATGGGCGGCTGGGTGTGGACCACGTTCTATCCGTTCCAGTGGGACCTCAACTACGCGCACCCGCCGGTGTTCGCCGAGATGGCCCAGGCGATGCTGCGGCTGGCCAACCACGGCGTGGAGGTGTTCCGGCTCGATTCGGCGCCGTTCCTGTGGAAGCGGCCCGGCACGAACTGCCTCAACCAGCCCGAGGTGCACGTGGTGCTGGCCGCCCTGCGCGCCTGCGCCGCGCTGGTGGCGCCGGGCGTGCTGCTGAAGGCCGAGGCGATCGTCCCGGTCGAGCAGGTGATGCCGTATTTCGGCGAGGGCGAGCGGCGCGGCCAGGAGTGCCAGCTGGCCTATCACAGCGGACTGATGGCCAGCGCGTGGGCGGCGCTGGCCGAAGGCGACGCGGCGCTGCCGCGGCAGCTGCTGGCCGGCACGCCGGCGACCCCGCCGGGCACCGGCTGGATCACCTATGTGCGCTGCCACGACGACATCGTATGGAACGTGCTGCGTCCGCTGGTGGAGTCGGCAGGCGGGGAGTTCAACGAGCGCATCGGCCGCGCGGCGGCGTTCCTCGAGGGCAGGGTGCCGGGCAGCTTCGCGCGCGGCGCGGCGTTCCAGGCCGGCGACGACGACGCGATCCACGGCAGCAACGGCATGGCCGCGGCGCTGGTCGGGCTGCCGGACGATCCGCACGTGGCGCCGGACCCGGCGGCCGTGCGCCGCTTCGTGTTGATGCATGCGCTGGCGCTGTGGGTCGGCGCGGTGCCGCTGCTGTACATGGGCGACGAGCTCGGCCAGGGCAACAACGTCGAGCCGGCCGACCGCGCGCGCATCGCGGCGGACGGTCGCTGGCTGCAGCGGCCGCATCTGTCGGCGGCGGCGATGGAGGCGCTGGAGCAGCAGCGCGGCGTGCCCGCCACCACGTTCGCGGCGCTGCGGGCGCTGGTCGCGGCGCGGCGACGGCCCGGCTTCCCGGCGCGCGAAGCGGTGCAGGTGGTCGATGCCGGCCACCCCGGCCTGCTCGCGCTGCGACGCGGGCCCGATGCGCTGGCGCTGTTCCACTTCGGCCGCGAGCCGGTGACGGTCGATCTCACGGCACTCGGGCTGCCGACGGAGGCGCGCGGCGCGATCACCAGCGGCGTGGACGACACCGGCAACCTCCGCACGCTGACGCCGTGGGCCACGCTTTGGATCTTTCCGGAGCGGGAGTCGGACCATGCGTGAATCCTCGCGTCCACTGGTATTCGGCGAGGCGCTGGTGGACGCGTTCGCCGACGGCGTGGTGCCCGGCGGCGCCCCGTTCAACGTGGCCTGCCACCTGGCGGCACTGGGCCGTGCGCCGCGGCTGGTGACGCGGCTCGGCCGCGACCCGGCAGGCGACGCCCTGCGCGCAGCCGCCGCGCGCTTCGGGCTGTCGCTGGACGAGGCGCAGGCGGATGCGGAGACCGCGCGTGTCCTCGTCCACGAGCGGCCGGAAGGGCACGCGTTCGAGATTCCCGATGCGCAGGCGTTCGACCGCATCGACGCGACCGACGCGGTGGCGGTCGCGCAGCGCGCCGGTGCCGGCGCCTGGCTCTACTTCGGCACGCTGGCGCTGCGCGCCGGCCCATCGCGCCAGGCGCTGGCGGCGATCCGCTCGACGCTGCCGCACCGCGCCTACGTCGACCTCAACTGGCGCGAGGCGGGACCGGCGCCGTCTGTGATCCTCGACCTGCTGCGCGACGTCCACGTGCTCAAGCTCAGTGACGAGGAACTGGGGCGGCTGCTCGGCTGGCTCGACCTCGCCGGTCCGACCGGGATGCCGGCACCGGGCGACCGCGACGCCGGCATCGCCGCGCTGTGCGAGCGCACCGGCGCGCGCACCCTGCTGGTGACCCATGGCGGCGAAGGCGCCGTCGCCTGGGACGCCGGCGGCCACTGCACGGCCCGCGCACCGGCACCGCCGCTGGTGCGGATCGTCGACACCGTCGGCGCCGGCGACGCCTTCAGCGGCATGATGCTGGCCGGGCTGGCGCAGGGCGAGGCCGCCGAAGCGGTGCTGGAGGAGGCGGTGGCCTTCGCCAGCGCCAGCTGCGGCTGGCGCGGCGCGCTGCCGGCCGATCCGGCCGTGTACGCTCGCTGGCGCACGCCGCCGGATCACGCCGACATCGAGGGAGCGACCCCATGACGATGCGCAAGCCACGCCTCGCGTTCTGGCAGATCGTCAACATGAACGTCGGGTTCTTCGGCATCCAGTTCAGCTTCGGGCTGCAGCAGAGCAACATGAGCCCGATCTACAAGTACCTGGGCGCCAACGACGCCACCCTGCCCTACCTGTGGCTGGCCGGGCCGATCACCGGACTGCTGGTGCAGCCGCTGATCGGCGCGATGAGCGACCGCACCGACAGCCGCTTCGGCCGGCGCACGCCGTACTTCCTGATCGGCGCGCTGATCTGCAGCCTGTGCCTGCTGGCGATGCCGTTCAGCCCGGCGCTGTGGGTGGCGGCCAGCCTGCTGTGGATCCTCGACGCGGCCAACAACGTGACGATGGAGCCGTACCGCGCCTTCGTCAGCGACCGCCTCGACGCCTCCCAGCACAGCGCCGGCTTCCTCACCCAGAGCGCGTTCACCGGGCTGTCGCAGACGCTGGCCTACCTCACCCCGTCGCTGCTGGTGTTTGCCGGGCTGGACCTGACCGCGACCAACGCGCACGGCATCCCCTATGCAGTGGTGACCGCGTTCGTGATCGGCGCGGTGTTCTCGATCGGCTCGGTCGGCTGGTCGGCGTGGACCACGCCGGAGCTGCCGCTGGACGAGGCCGAGCGCGCGGCCATGCGGGCACGCCCGCGCTCGCTGCGCGCCACGCTGGCGGAGATCGTCGACGCGGTCCGGCAGATGCCGCCGACCATGCGCCAGCTCGCGGTGATGATGCTGTGCCAGTGGTACGCGATGTTCTGCTACTGGGAATACATCACGTTGTCGCTGGCGCGCACGCTCTACGGCAGCACCGACGCCGCCTCGGCCGGCTTCGGCGAGGCGGTGCTGGTGACCGGGCGCATCGGCGGCTTCTACAACGCGGTGGCATTCGTGGCGGCGCTGGCGATGCTGCCGCTGGCGCGACGGATGGGCGCGCCGGTGCTGCACGCGATCTGCCTCACCCTTGGCGGCCTCGGCCTGCTGGCGCTGCCGCTGATCCACGACCCGTGGTGGCTGCTGCTGCCGATGCTCGGCCTGGGCCTGACCTGGGCCAGCCTGATGGGCAACCCCTACGCGATGCTCGCCGGCTGCATCCCGCCGGAGCGCGCCGGCGTGTACATGGGCATCTTCAACGGCTTCATCGTGCTGCCGATGCTGATCCAGATCCTCACCGTGCCGCTGCTCTACCACCGCGTGCTCGGCGACAACCCGGAGAACGTGATCCGGCTGGCCGGCGCCGGCCTGCTCGCCGCCGCCGCGCTCGCGCTGCGCGTGCGGCGCCCCGCGCACTGACCGGCACCTGCCCACGAAAAAGGGGAGCCTCGCGGCTCCCCTCCTTCGTCGCGTCCGACCGCAGCGGTCAGATCGCGTAGTACATCTGGAACTCCAGCGGGTGGGTGCTGGCGCGGTAGGCGGTGACTTCCTTCATCTTCAGCTCGATGTAGGCATCGATGAAGTCGTCGGTGAACACGCCACCGGCCTTGAGGAACTCGCGATCCTTGTCCAGCGCTTCCAGCGCGGCGTCGAGGCTGGAGCACACCTGCGGGATGTTCTTCTCCTCTTCCGGCGGCAGGTCGTACAGGTCCTTGTCCGACGGTGCACCCGGGTCGATCTTGTTCAGGATGCCGTCCAGGCCGGCCATCATCAGCGCGGTGAAGGTGAGGTAGCCGGACTGCAGCGGATCGGGGAAGCGCACCTCGATGCGGCGGCCCTTCGGGCTGGACACGTACGGGATGCGGCAGCTGGCCGAGCGGTTGCGGGCCGAGTAGGCCAGCATCACCGGCGCCTCGAAGCCCGGCACCAGGCGCTTGTAGCTGTTGGTGCCGGAGTTGGAGAACGCGTTGATCGCCTTGGCGTGCTTGAAGATGCCGCCGATGTACCACAGCGCGGTCTGGCTCAGGCCGCCGTACAGGTCGCCGGCGAACAGGTTGTTGCCTTCCTTCGACAGCGACTGGTGCACGTGCATGCCGCTGCCGTTGTCGCCGACGATCGGCTTGGGCATGAAGGTGACGGTCTTGCCGTTCTGGTGGGCGACGTTCTTGATCACGTACTTCAGGGTGATCAGCTCGTCGGCCTTCTTCACCAGCGTGTTGAACTTGACGCCGATCTCGCACTGGCCGGCGTTGGCCACCTCGTGGTGGTGCACCTCGACGGTCTGGCCGAGCGCCTCGAGCACCTTGCACATGTCGGCGCGCAGGTCACCCAGCGAGTCGACCGGGCTGACCGGGAAGTAGCCGCCCTTCACGCCCGGACGGTGGCCGGTGTTGCCCTCGTCGTACTTGAAGCGCGAGCTCCAGGAGGCTTCCTCGGACTCGATCTCGTAGAACACGCGGCCCATGTCGTTCTGCCAGCGCACCGAGTCGAAGATGAAGAATTCCGGCTCCGGACCGAAGAACGCCGTGTCGGCCACGCCGGTGGATTTCAGGAACGCCTCGGCGCGCTTGGCGATCGAGCGCGGGTCGCGGCCGTAGGCCTGCATGGTCGAGGGCTCGAGCACATCGCAGTGGAGCACCAGCTGCGGGTGGCCGCTGAACGGGTCGATGTAGGCGGTGTCGGGATCGGGCATCAGGATCATGTCCGACTCGTTGATGCCCTTCCAGCCCGAGATCGACGAGCCGTCGAACATCTTGCCGTCCTCGAAGGTGCTCTCGTCGATGGCGTGGGCCGGGAAGGTGACGTGGTGCTGCTTGCCCAGCATGTCGACGAAGCGGAAGTCGACGAACTCGACGTCATGCTCCTGGATCAGGTCAAGCACTTTGGCAACGGACATGGAAGAACCTCGGTGGTGGATTGGCAGCAGGGTTTTAGCAAGCGCCATGCCACCCCCGGGACCGGTCGCGCGCCGCGCAGGCATGCGGTTCGCGGGGACGGCCGGGCGGACTGACGCATCAAACGTGGGCAACGATAACTGGATTTTGCACTAAAAAGGGGCGCGCCCGTTCCACGACGCGGGCGCGCCCAAGGTTTACCCCTCGTAGGCGCTCTCGCCGTGCGAAGTGATGTCCAGGCCCTCGCGCTCGGCCTCGGCCGAGACCCGCAGCCCGAACACCGCCTTCACCACCAGGTAGGCCAGCACCGAGACCACGCCGCTCCAGACCAGGGTCACGCCCACGCCCAGCGCCTGCACGCCGACCTGCTGCAGCATCGTGCTGTTGCCGCTGCCGTAGCCGGTGCCGCCGAGCATCGGCGCACTGAACACGCCGGTGAGCAGGGCGCCGACGATGCCACCCACGCCGTGCACGCCGAACACGTCCAGCGCGTCGTCGGCACGCAGCAGCTTTTTCAGCCCGGTCACGCCCCAGACGCAGGCGAGGCTGGCCGCCGCGCCGATCGCGATCGAGCCCATCGGACCGACCGTGCCGCAGGCCGGCGTGATCGCCACCAGGCCAGCCACCGCGCCGGAGGCACCGCCGACCATCGAGGGCTTGCCCTTGTGCACCGCCTCGATCAGCAGCCACGCCAGCACCGCCGCCGCCGTCGCCACCAGGGTGTTGATGAAGGCCAGCGCCGCGCCGGCGTTCGACTCCAGGTTGGAGCCGGCGTTGAAGCCGAACCAGCCCACCCACAGGATCGCCGCGCCGACCATGGTGAAGGTCACGTTGTGCGGCTTCATCGACTCGCGCCCCAGCCCCAGCCGCGGACCGACGAAATAGGCGCCGACCAGGCCTGCGATACCGGCATTGATGTGCACCACCGTGCCGCCGGCGAAGTCCAGCGCGCCCCGGGCGAACATGAAGCCGTCCGGGCCGTACCAGACCATGTGCGCGATCGGCAGGTAGGCGAAGGTGAACCACAGCGCGCAGAACACCAGCACCGCGCGGAAGCGCATGCGCTCGGCGAACGCACCGACGATCAGCGCGCCGGTGATGCCGGCGAAGGTCGACTGGAACACCACGAACACGTATTCGGGCAACGCCACGCCCGTGGTGAAGGTCGCCGCCAGGCTGTCCTTGGTCACGCCCCTGAGGAACAGCTTGTCCAGGTTGCCGATGAAGGCATTGCCTCCGTTGAAGGCCAGCGTGTAGCCGTAGATCACCCACAGCACCACGATCATCGAGAACACCGTCATCACCTGCATCAGGATCGACAGCACGTTCTTCGAGCGCACCAGGCCGCCGTAGAACAGGGCCAGGCCAGGCACCGTCATCAGCAGCACCAGCAGGGTGGAGGTGAGCATCCAGGCGACGTCGCCCTTGTCGACGGTGGGCGCCGCCTCGGCGGCATGGGAGGCCGGCGAGACGAGCAGCATGCACAGCACGGCGAACAGCAGCGCCCAGGCCGGAAGCGCCCGGACGGAACGGGAAAGCGCGATCTGATTCATGGAAGACCTCGTGGAAGCGGAGTCAGAGGGCATCGGCGTCGAGTTCGCCGGTGCGGATGCGGACGACCTGCTCGACCGGGCTGACGAAGATCTTTCCGTCGCCCACGTTGCCGGTCCGGGCGGACTGCTGGATCGCCTCCAGCGCGCCGTCGAGCTGCTCGTCGGTGACCACCACGTCCACCTTCAGCTTCGGCAGGAAGTCCACGACGTATTCGGCACCCCGGTACATCTCGGTATGCCCCTTCTGGCGCCCGAAGCCACGCACTTCGGTCACCGTGATGCCGCTCACCCCCGCCGTGGCGAGCGCATCGCGCACCTCGTCGAGCTTGTACGGCCGGATGATGCAACTGACCAATTTCATGCCTGTATCCCCCTCATGCCTGTGTACACGTGAAGGACGGCGGCCCCCCGGCCACCGCCGCGGACCCGATCAGAACGACTTGCCGAGCGTGAGCACGCCGGTGGCGCGCCCGACGTAGTGGCCGTAGGCATTGCTGTAGACGCTGCGCGAGGCATTGGTGTCGTAGTAGCCCAGCGACACCGAGTAGCCGTGGTCGAAGGCCTTGGTCACGCCCACCTTCCAGTCGCTGTACGAGGCACCGGCGACGTTCTTCACGTCCTGGTGGCCGGCGTGCAGGTTGAGCGTCCAGCCCGGGCTGAATTCGACGTTGTAGGAAAGGTCGACGTAGCCGGAGTTCTTGCTGTCGGCGAAGCCGAACAGGTTGGTCAACGCATGCGAGTACTTCAGCGTCACGCCCTTGTAGCCCAGCGAGCCGTAGACCTCGGTGGTGTAGGGGCGGGTGAAGCCGCTCGGGTAGCTGCCCGGGTAGTAGTACTCGTACAGGCCGACGTCGTAGCTCCAGTCGCCGGCGAAGCTGCCGCGGAAGCCGGTGTAGAAATCCAGCTCCAGGCTGCTGGAGATGTGCGCGGCGTCGGTCGACGCATCGGACAGCCAGCTGATGTTGCTGCCCCAGGCGCCGACATACCAGCCGCTGGCGTGGTCGTATTCGATGCCCGGCTGAACCGCCGGTTTCCAGTTGGTCTGCGACAGGCCGCGGAACAGGTAGTCGTTGACCACCGCCACGCTGCCTGCCACCGAACTCTGCGGCGCGTCGTCCGCCATCGCCGGCATGGCGACCATCGCCGCCATCATTGCCGCTCCCCACATCGACCGCTGCACACTTCGCTTCATCGACCCTCTCCCGTGCCAGAGTGAGCGCCCCGTACACGGACGTCTGGACGTCCGTGCATGGAACGCATGACCAGGCCAGCGACGGTCGCCCCGAACAGGGGACGCGACCGCCCGACCGAGTTATCGGTAAGCAAGTAGCTCGCTACAGCGCGAAAGCGCCCTGACCCGTCGGGCCGGCGCAGCGGCCAGCCGGTCCCGCCACCGCGCGGCGCGGCCGGGCGGCTGGATCTCGGGTGTGTGGCGGATCGGCCAGCCGACGGGCGGCGGGCGATGAAGAGGCGGGCTCACGTCCAGCAAGCCGCATGATTCGGCAGGGGTCGGAAGCAACGACGGCGGCGTCGCGGATATCGCGCGCCCGGCCAGGCGAATGTCTCCCCACTGCCGGCTCCAGCTAATCGCAGGCGCGTGACTTGCGCTGCCTCGCGAAGCGGCCGGAGCTTTGCTGCAATTTGATCCTGCCTTATGACTTGCTGCATTGCAATAAGGTGACCTGGCCGTTGCTTATCACATTTCGTTACAAGAACGCTGCAATGCCGCACGGAAAATCCGCGGGCGATCGGTCTCGACGTTGCCCGGCGAACGCCCCGGTTCCGCAGGCCATTTCGCAGCCGCAGCCCGTATGCTGTCGCCCTTTGTGGCGGCCACGGTGGCCGTCCCCGCGCCAAGGCCCGCTCCAGTGATCGATCTGCTCCGCGTCATCCTCCTCGGCATCATCGAAGGCATCACCGAGTTCCTCCCCATCTCCAGCACCGGCCACCTGCTCATCGCGGAAAAGCTCGGACTGGGCGCGCGATCGGACCTGTTCAACGTCGGCATCCAGGCCGGCGCGATCCTCGCGGTCACGCTGATCTACTGGAAGCGCATCTGGCAGTTGCTGACGCAGTGGCGCGACCCGGCCAACCGGGACTACCTGGCCAAGTTGACCGTGGCCTTCCTGATCACCGCGGTGCTCGGGCTGATCGCCGTGAAGCACGGCTTCAAGCTGCCCGAGACGGTGACCCCGGTGGCCTGGGCGCTGGTGATCGGCGGCGTGTGGATGATCGCTGCCGAGCAACTCGCCGCGCGGAGGCCACCCAGCACGCAGGTGACCTGGACGGTGGCGATCCTGGTCGGCATCGCGCAGATGGTCGCAGGCATCTTTCCGGGTACCTCGCGCTCCTCGGCGACGATCTTCACCGCACTGCTGGCCGGTACCGGCGATCGACCCGCCGCGACCGAGTTCGCCTTCCTGGTCGGCATCCCGACCATGTATGCAGCCACCGGCTACGAGCTGCTCAAGGTGCTGAAGAACGGCGGCGCCGCCCATGAGGACTGGACCGCGCTGGCGGTCGGCTTCGTGGTGTCGGCGGTGGTCGCGTTCGCGGCGGTGAAGTGGCTGCTCGGCTACATCCGCAACCATCGCTTCACCGCCTTCGCGGTCTATCGCATCGCGTTTGGTCTGGCGCTGCTGGCCTGGATGCCACTGGGCAGCTGAGCGAGCGCCGGCGTCTTCGGCACGCCCGTCGATCCCGGGGCCACGGGCATCGGCGGGCGCTTGAACACATCCGGCTCGTTCAGCGCGTCGAACAGCTCGCGCACCCAGCCGATGAAGGCGCGCACCCGCGCCGACAGGTGGCGTTTCTGCGGATAGACGATCCACACCGGCTTGCCGATGGAGCGCACGTCGGTCATCACCAGCTGCAGCATGCCCTTGCTCAGCAGGCACGAGGCCAGCAGATGTGGCGCCTGGGTGATGCCCAGCCCTTCGCTCACCGCCTGGATCACCGACTCGCCGTCGTTGATCAGCAGGTGCGCGTCGATGTCCACCTCGATCTGCCCGTCCGGTCCGTCGAACTGCCACTGTCGCGGCTTGCCGTTCGGGTACACGTAGTTGATGCAGCGGTGGTGCCTGAGGTCGTCGATGCCGGCCGGAGCGCCATGCCGCGCGAGATAGTCGGGTGAGGCGAGCACGACATTGCGCAGGTAGCCGATCTTGTGCGCGATGTGGCTGGAGTCCTCCAGCTGGCCGACGCGGATCGCGCAGTCGATGCCCTCGCCGTTGAGGTCGCCGGGCAGGTCGCTCATCAGCAGCTCGAGGCGGATGTCCGGGTAGCGCCTCTCGAACTCGGCCAGGCGGGGGATCAGCGCCGCGCGCCCCACCCCCAGTGAAAGACCGACCCGCAGTTTGCCCGCCGGCTCGCGACTCGCCTCGCCCAGCGCCTCGGTCGCCTCGCTGAGGTCGGCGAGGATCTCCCTGCAGCGGGCATGGAACGCGGCGCCGTCCTCGGTCAGCCGCAGCGAGCGGGTGGAACGGAACAGCAGGCGCGCGCCGAGCCGGGCCTCCAGCCGGGAGACGGCGCGACTCACCCCGGAGGGCGTCATGCCGAGCTGGGCGGCGGCGGCGGCGAAGCTGTTCGCTTCGACCACGCGAACGAAGACTGAGATGGCGGAAAAGTCTTCCATCAGGGGTTTCCTCGGGCGATTGGTGACTGGGAGTCACCATTGCATTGCACCAAACGACGGTTTTCTATACCGGACAGTGTACCTATTCTCCCGGGCCTCGCCGACTCCCCCGGTTCGGCGCACGTTGCTCAGGGAGCCCGTCATGCAGAAACGCTGGATCTTCATCGCCCTCGCCGTGGCGCTCGCCGCCGGCAGCTGGGCCGTCCTGGACCATCACGGCAGCAGCCAGGCACAGGCCGCGCCGCCGCCCCCCGCCGTCACCGTCGCCCAGACCCTGGTCCGCGCCGTCGGCGACACCGCCCAGTTCACCGGCCACCTGCAGGCCGTCGATACCGTGCAGGTGCACCCGCGGGTCAGCGGCTACATCGACAGCGTGCTGTTCAAGGAAGGCACGCTGGTCCACAAGGGCGAGCTGCTGTTCCGCATCGACCCCCGCCCCTACCAGGCCGAGGTTGACCGGCTGCGCGCCAACCTCGCCCAGGCCCGTGCCGAGGCGAAGCTGGCCGGTGAGAATGCCGCGCGCGGCAAGCGGCTCGTGGCGCAACACGCGATCTCGCGCGAGGAGGCCGATCGGCTGGACACCGCCGCCGCCAGCGCCCGCTCGCAGATCGCCGCCACCGCCGCGGCACTCGATGCCGCGCAGCTCAACCGCGAGTTCACCGAAGTGCGCGCGCCGATCGACGGCCGCGTCGGCAATGCCGAAATCACCGCTGGCAACCTGGTCACGCCCGCCGACGTGCTGACCAGCGTGGTCAGCGTGAACCCGGTCTACGCCTATTTCGACGTCGACGAGCACAGCTACCTCGAACTGGACCGCCTGCGCCGCGACCACCGCAGCCCGCCGCGGGTGGCGATGGCGCTGGCAGACGAGTCCGGCTTCCCCCACGCCGGACGCCTCGACTTCGTCGACAACCAGCTCGACACCGCCAGCGGCACGATCCGCCTGCGCGCCGTGTTCGACAACAGCGACGGCCGTTACACCCCGGGCCTGTACGTGCGCCTGCAGCTGCGCACCGACAGCGCCAAACCGCGTGCGCTGATCGACGACCGCGCCGTCGGCACCGATCTGGGCAACAAGTTCGTCTACGTGCTCGGCAAGGACGGCACGGTGAGCTACCGCAAGGTCACCACCGGTCCGCTGGTCGACGGCCTGCGCGTGATCGAGGAAGGCCTGACCGCCAACGACGTGGTGGTGGTGAACGGCCTGCAGCGCGTGCGCCCCGGCATGCCGGTGAACCCGACCCGCGTGTCGATGGAGTCGCGCAGCCTGGAACCCGATACCCAACTGGCCTCCGGCGGCAGCAATCCGTCGCAGGGCCCGGCGCTGACCCGCGCCCAGGACTGATCCCATGAAACTCGCCCAATACTTCGTCGATCGACCGATCCTCGCCGGCGTGCTGTCGGTGCTGATCGTGATCGCCGGCGCGATCTCGCTGTTCCAGCTGCCGATCAGCGAGTACCCGGAAGTGGTGCCGCCCACCGTGGTGGTGCGCGCCAGCTACCCCGGCGCCAACCCCAAGGTGATCGCCGAGACCGTCGCCACGCCGCTGGAGACCCAGATCAACGGTGTGGAAGGCATGCTCTACACCTCCTCGCAGGCGACCAGCGACGGCGCGATGACGCTGACCGTCACCTTCGCCCTCGGCACCGACCTGGACAACGCCCAGGTGCAGGTGCAGAACCGCGTGGCGCAGGCCCTGCCGCGGCTGCCGGAGGAAGTGCAGCGGCTCGGCGTGACCACGCAGAAGAGCTCGCCCGACCTGACCATGGTGGTGCACCTGATCTCGCCGGACCAGCGCTACGACATGCTGTACCTGTCGAACTACGCGCGCCTGCACATCAAGGACCAGCTCGCCCGGCTGGACGGCGTCGGCGACGTGCAGATCTTCGGTGCCGGCGAATACAGCATGCGCGTGTGGCTGGACCCGGACCGCATGGCCCAGCGCGGCCTGATCACCGGCGACATCGTGCACGCGATCCAGGAGCAGAACGTGGATGTGGCCGCCGGTGCGCTGAACGCGCCGCCGGAGCGCGGCAACGCCGCCTTCCAGCTCAACATCAACACCCGCGGCCGGCTGGTCAGCGCGGACGACTTCCGCAACATCGTGGTGCGCACCGGCAAGGACGGCGCGGTGACCCATCTGCGCGATGTCGCCCGGGTCGAGCTGGGTTCCAACAACTACGCGCTGCGCAGCCTGCTCGACAACAAGCCGGCCGTCGCGCTGCCGGTGTTCGCCCGCCCCGGCTCCAACGCGATCCAGATCTCCAACGAGGTCCGCACCCTGATGGCCGGGCTGAAGAAGGATTTCCCGCAGGGCGTGGACTACCGCATCGTCTACGACCCGACCGTGTTCGTGCGCGGCTCGATCGAGGCGGTGGTGCACACGCTGTTCGAGGCGATCGTGCTGGTGGTGCTGGTGGTGATCCTGTTCCTGCAGACCTGGCGCGCCTCGATCATCCCGCTGGTCGCCGTGCCGGTGTCGCTGATCGGCACCTTCGCGGTGATGCACGTGGCCGGCTTCTCGCTCAACGCGCTGTCGCTGTTCGGCCTGGTGCTGGCGATCGGCATCGTGGTCGACGACGCCATCGTGGTGGTGGAGAACGTCGAGCGGCACATCGAGCACGGCATGGCGCCGCGTGAGGCGACCAGGCAAGCGATGAAGGAGGTGACCGGGCCGATCGTAGCCACGGCGCTGGTGCTGTGCGCGGTGTTCGTGCCGGCGGCCTTCATCAGCGGCCTCACCGGCGAGTTCTATCGCCAGTTCGCGCTGACCATCGCGATCTCCACGGTGATCTCCGCGTTCAACTCGCTGACCCTGAGCCCGGCGCTGTCCGCGCTGCTGCTCAAGGAACGCGGCGCGCCGAAGGACAGGCTGAGCCTGGCGATCGACCGCGGCTTCGGCTGGCTGTTCCGCCCGTTCAACCGCTTCTTCGTGCGCAGCGCGAACGGCTACGTCGGCGGCGTGAAGCGCGTACTGGGCAAGGGCTCGATCGCGCTGGTGATCTACGGCGGTCTGGTGCTGCTGGGCGTGTTCGGCTTTGCCAAGGTGCCGACCGGCTTCGTGCCGGCGCAGGACAAGCAGTACCTGGTGTCGTTCGCGCAGCTGCCCGACGCCGCCTCGCTGGACCGCTCGGAGGACGTGATCCGCCGCATGAGCGCGATCGCGCTGAAGCAGCCCGGCGTGGAGAACGCGGTGGCGTTCCCCGGCCTGTCGATCAACGGCTTCACCAACTCGCCGAACAGCGGCATCGTGTTCGTCACGCTGAAGCCGTTCGACCAGCGGCGTGACCCGTCGCTGTCGGCCGGAGCGATCGCCGGCGCGCTGAACCAGAAGTTCGCGTCGATCCAGGACGCCTACATCGCGATCTTCCCGCCACCGCCCGTGCAGGGCCTGGGCACCATCGGCGGCTTCCGCCTGCAGGTGGAAGACCGCGGCGACCTCGGCTACCAGGAGCTGTACAAGCAGACCCAGAACCTGATCGCGGCAAGCCGGAAGGAGCCGGCGCTGGCGGGGCTGTTCTCCAGCTACCAGGTGGCGGTGCCGCAGATCGATGCGGAGGTGGACCGCGAGAAAGCCAAGGCCGAGGGCGTGGACCTGGCCGACGTCTACCAGACCATGCAGGCCTACCTCGGCTCGCTGTACGTGAACGATTTCAACCGTTTCGGGCGCACCTACCAGGTGAACCTGTCGGCCGAACCGCGCTTCCGCCGCGAGCCGCAGGACATCACCCAGCTGAAGACGCGCAACGCGGCCGGACAGATGGTGCCGTTGGGCTCCTTCGTCACGGTCAGCCAGACCGTGGGTCCGGACCGGGTGATGCACTACAACGGCTATCCCACCGCCGAGATCAACGGCGGCCCGGCACCGGGCTACAGCTCGGGCCAGGCGCAGGCGGCGATCGAGCAGCTGGCCCACAAGACCCTGCCCAACGGCATGAGCTTCGAATGGACCGAGCTGACCTACCAGCAGATCCTCGCCGGCAATACCGCGGTGCTGGTGTTCCCGCTGTGCGTGCTGCTGGTGTTCCTGGTGCTGGCCTCGCTGTACGAGAGCGTGACCCTGCCGCTGGCGGTGATCCTGATCGTGCCGATGGTGCTGCTGTCGGCGATCTTCGGCGTGTGGCTGAGCGGTGGCGACAACAACATCTTCACCCAGATCGGCCTGATCGTGCTGGTCGGCCTGGCGTGCAAGAACGCGATCCTGATCGTCGAGTTCGCCCGCGAGGCGCAGATCCTGGAAGGCCTGGACCGCGTGCAGGCAGTGCTGGAGGCGGCACGGCTGCGGCTGCGCCCGATCCTGATGACCTCGTTCGCCTTCATCATGGGCGTGGTGCCTCTGGTGCTCTCGCACGGTGCCGGTGCGGAGATGCGTCATGCGATGGGCGTGGCGGTGTTCTCCGGCATGCTCGGCGTCACCTTCTTCGGGCTGGCTTTCACCCCGCTGTTCTACGTGTTGATCCGTGGCTGGAGCGAGCGCGCGTCCGAGCGTCGCGCCGCCCGCAAGGCCGCCGCGCAGCTGTCGCTGCCGGCGCTGGAGGAGCATTGAGATGAATTACCCGATCCGTTGGAGTGTGCTCGCCGGCGCGCTGTTGCTGGCCGGCTGCATCAGCGTGGGGCCGGACTATCACCGCCCCAGCGAAAAGCCGGTGACCTTGCAAGGCATGGACGCCACGCAGCAGTCGAACGCGAACTTCCAGGCCGACTGGTGGCGCCAGTTCAACGATCCGACGCTGGATGCGCTGATCGCCCGGGCGGCGGAGAACAGCCCCGACCTGAAGATCGCCGTGGCCCGGCTGAAGCAGTCGCGCGCCCTGCTCGGCACCGCCGAATCGCAGCGGTGGCCGGACATCCAGACCACCGCCGCGTACAGCCGCAGCCGCGAGCAGGCGCCCGGCTTCAGCAGCCAGCGCAGCACGGTCACCAGCTACCAGGCCGGCTTCGACGCCAGCTGGGAACTGGACCTGTTCGGCGGCGTGCGCCGCTCGGTGGAGGCCGCCCGCGCCGACAGCGAGGCCGGCGAAGCAGCGCTGCAGGATGCGCAGGTCAGCCTGTTCGCCGAAGTCGCCCGCTACTACTTCGGCCTGCGCGGCACCCAGCTGCGGCTGGACGTGGCCAACCGCGACATCGCCAACCAGCAGGCCTCGCTGAAGCTGATCGCCAGCCGCGCCGAGGTCGGCACCGGCTCGGACCAGGACGTGGCCAGCGCCCGGGCCCGCCTCGCCGGCGTGCAGGCGCAGCTGCCGCTGCTGGAGGCCCAGGCGCAGGCCGACCGCTTCCACCTGGCGGTGCTGCTCGGCGAGCGGCCGGGCGCGCTGGACATCGACCTGTCGGCGAAGGGCTTCAAGCCGATCGACGCGGTGCTGCCGATCGGCCACGCCGACGACGTGCTGGCCCGCCGGCCGGACATCCGCGTCGCCGAACGCGAGCTGGCCGCCGCCAATGCGCGCATCGGCGTGGCCAGGGCGGACTGGTTCCCGCACGTCTCGCTCGGCGGCTTCGTCGGCTTCCTGGCCGGGCGCAGCAACGACTTCGGCAGTCCGGCCACGCGCGCCTGGTCGGTCGCGCCAAGCATCCGCTGGGATGGTCTCAACGTGCAGCGCGTACGCTCCGGCGTGAAGGCCAGCGAAGCGCGCGCTGACGAGGCCCGCGCCAACTACCAGCGCACGGTGCTGCGCGCGCTGGAGGACGTCGACAACGCGCTGGTCGGCTACAACCGGCAGCGCGAGCGGGTACAGCACCTGGTCGAACAGGCCGACCAGAGCCGCCACGCGGCCTCGCTGGCCGGGGCCCGCTACGAAGCCGGCGCCGCCGACTACCTGGAGCTGCTGGACGCCGAGCGCACCCAGCTTGCGGCCGAAGACCAGCTGGCCGAAGCCGAGGCCGGCGTGAACCTTCGGGCGATCGCCCTGTACAAGGCCCTGGGCGGCGGCTGGCAGGCCTGTGGCGATGCGCAGTGCAGCGCGGTGGCGAAGGCCGACTGAGGAACGATCCGGGCCGCGTCGCCATGGACGGCGACGCACGGGACGGAAGGCGCTAGCGCTGCACCATCAACGCGAACCAGCGCCAGTTGGGCACGCGTTCGGCGATCAGCTTGGCGCTGGTCAGCATCGGCACCGCCAGCAGCGCGCCGGGGATGCCCCAGAGGAAGCCCCACAGCAGCAGCCAGATCAGGATCGCCACCGGGCTCACCCGCATGCGCCGGCCGAGGATCATCGGCGTCACCAGGTTGCCCTCCACCACCGTGATGCTGGCGAACACCAGCGCCGGCAGGAGCGCCTGGGTCAGCTCGCGGAAATTCATCATGCCGACCAGCAGCAGGATGGTGGCGGTGGTGATCGCGCCGACGTAGGGAATGAAGTTCGCGATCATCGCGATGCTGCCCCACAGCAGCGGGTCGGGCACGTGCAGCAGCCACAGCATGAACGCTGTCACCGCGCCCAGCGTCATGTTGATCAGCGTGGTGATCAGGATGTAGTGCGAGACCTCGGTCTGGATGCTGCGCACGATGCTCACCGCGTGCCGCTTGTGGTGGAAGCTGGGGATGATCTCCACCAGCCGACGCAGCAGGTCGTCGCCGTAGATCAGGAAGAAGAACACCAGCAGCGTCACGGTCAGCACGGCGGCGAGCACCTTCGGCGCCGCGGCCAGCACGTCCCAGGCGGTGACCGCGACCGACGCCTGCCGCGGCGGCTGCACGCGCACCGCGACCTGGCCGTTGACCAGGCTCTGGGTGGCGCGACTGGCCGCTTCCAGCGGTCGGGTGATGCCCTTGAGCTTGGGCACGAAATTGCGCAACGCGGCCGGCGCGTCGTGGAACCAGCCCAGCGCCGGCTGCGCCAGGGCGGTGGCGCCGGCGCCGATACCCCCCATCAGGGCGACCATCAGCAGGCTGGCGCTGAGCCAGCGCGGCAAATGGCACCGCGCACCCAAGGCGACGATCGGATTGAGCGCCACGCCGAGAAAGGCGGCGAGCACCAGCGGGATCAGCAGCACCTTGATCACCACGATCGTGTAGAGCACCGCCAGCAGCAGCAGCGTGCTGAGGGTGAAACGCAGCGCCCGGATGTGCCCCCGCGTGCCATGTGGCGCGCGGGCACGCCGCCGCTCGATCCGCGGCGCCGGTGGCAGTGGGGCCACAACCGGCAAGGGCGCAGGCGACGGGGCCGGCGCCGGTTCGACGCCAGCTTCCGGCGCAGGGTCGGTGTGACTCATGGGGTATCCGGCGATTCCCGATCGCCGCCGTCCGGGTCGACCAGTCCGTCCAGCCCGTTCTCGACCAGCAGGCGCACGCCCTGGGTCACCAGCGGCAGCAGGCCACTACCGAGCAGGGATCCCACCCCCGGCACCCGCAGCGGATGGACGTCGAGCTGGCCCAGCACCACTCCGGCGCCAGCGGCCACGCTCACGCTGGCAACGGGGTAGTCGCGCACACGCTGGAGCAGGGCCTGGGCCGGCTCGCCCAGTTCGGCGCGCGCGGCACGGACTTCGGCCTGGGCGAGGCGGACCTTGGCGAGTCGACGGATGACACTCATGGTGGCGGGGTCCGGGCGGGATCGGTGGTGGCGGCGTCCGCTTCGCGGGCCTTGGCCGCCGCGCTGCGCATCATCGCACCGAACTCGCCGCGCGTCGCCGGCAGGCTGAGCCAGTGCAACGCACGCCGGAACAGCACGATCGCCGCGGTCAGCACGACGCCCTGCAGCAGCACCAGCACGGCCAGCGCCCACAGCCAGGAGTCGAACCAGCGCGCCAGCGCCACGCCGATCAGCGCCAGCGCGGTGAGACCCAGGCCCACGCCGGCTACCGTGGCGATCAGGCCAAGCGCCAGCAGCAGCGAGACCGCTCCGCGCGCCAGCGACAACTCGGCCAGGAACAGCCGCCACTGCGCACCGAACAGGTGGCGCACCGCTTTGGCGAGACGCCCCAGTTCGTCCAGCAGGCGCGACGACGCGGCGGGGTCCGGTGGGGTCTCGGCGGCGGGCTCGCCGCGCGGAGTCTCATCCATGCATGACGGTCCGGTGCGCGGGTCGCTGATCAGCGGCGCAGCAGCCGGCCGAGCAGCCAGCCGGCACCCAGCGCGATGGCCATCGACTGCAGCGGCTTCTCGCGGACGTAGTCGCGTGCCTGGTCGACCCAGTCCTCGGCGCGATCGCGGGCGTGGTCGTAGGCTTCGCGGCCGCGCTCGCCATATTCAGTGGCCTTCTCGGTGGCATGGGTAGCGGCGCCCGCGGCCTTGTCAGTGGCACGGTGCAGACCTTCCTCGACCCGGTCGGCGGCGCGGTCGACCGCTTCCTTGGTGCTGGCCACGGCGTGCGAGGTGGCCTGCTTGACGCGCTCGGCGCCCTCCTCGATGCGTACGGCGGCGTTCGGGCGGTCAACGGTGGAGCTGGCGATATCGGCGGGTTTGTTCATGGGTGACTCCCGGGGGCAGTGGATCGGACGTGACGGCGGACAACGGACCTATCTGGCGGCGCGGCGGAAGAACGCCACCACGGCCAGCACCAGGAAGATCACGAACAGGATCTTCGCGATACCCGCCGCGGCGCCGGCGATGCCAGCAAAACCGAACACGCCGGCAATGATGGCAATGACCAGGAAAACCAGAGCGTAATGAAGCATGGCGCAATCCTCATGCGGACGAATTGACGGTGGGCATGTACATGCCTGATTGCGCCATTACCCCATACCGGACGCCTCGCCCATGTGAAGAAGTGCCTGAATCACCTGAAGATTCGATCACCTTTCCGATGACGTTCCCGGCCCGTCGTAGGTCACCCGGTACACCGCGCCGGCCAGGTCGTCGCTGATCAGCAAGCTGCCGTCCGGCAGCATCTGCACGTCGGCCGGGCGTCCCCAGGCTTTCTCGTCCTGCATGAAGCCGGTCACCAGCGGCTCATAGGACAGCACCTTGTCGCCATCCAGCCTGACGGTCATCACCCGGTAGCCGGACTTCTTCGTGCGGTTCCAGGAGCCGTGCTCGGCGATGATGATCGCGTCGCGGTAACTGGCCGGGAACTGGCGCCCGGTGTAGAAGCGCATGCCCAGCGAAGCCACGTGTGCGCCGAGCTTGAGCGCCGGCGCACGGTAGTCGCTGCAGCGCTTGCCCTTGCCGAACTCCGGATCGAGCGTGTCGCCCTGGTGGCAGTAGGGAAAGCCGAAGTGCTGGCCGGTGCGGGTGACCTCGTTCAGGGTGTCGCTGGGCATGTCGTCGCCCATCAGGTCGCGGCCGTTGGAGGTGAACCAGAGGTGCCCGGTGCCCGGCTGCCAGTCGAAGCCGACCGAGTTGCGGATGCCGTAGGCGACGTCCTCCAGACCGCTGCCGTCGGCGTTCATGCGGGTGATCTTGGCGTAGGCCTTGCCGCGGTCGCAGACATTGCACGGCGCGCCGATCGGCACGTACAGCTTGCCGTCCGGGCCGAAGGCGATGAACTTCCAGCCGTGATGCATGGCGGTAGGGAAGGCGTCGCTGACCAGCTGCGGCGCGGGCGGGTCGTCCAGGTGGTTCTCGATGTCGCGCAGCACCAGGATCCGGCTCACCGCCGACACGTACAGGTCGCCGTCCTTGAACGCCACGCCCACCGGCAGGGTCAGCCCGCTGGCGATCACCCGCACCTTGTCGGCGACGCCGTCGCCGTTGCTGTCGGTGAGCGCATAGACCTTGCCGGCGTCGTTGGAACCGACGAACACCGTGCCCTTCGCGCCGAGCGCGATCTCCCGGGCATCCGGCACCTGGTCGGCGTACACGGTGATTTGGAAGCCCTTGGGCAGGGTCAGCCGGTCGAGGTGGATGGCGGCGGCCGCGGGCAGGGCGAACAGCGCCAGGAGGACGGCAAGCATGCGCATGGGACGATCCTCGGTGAGGGTACCCGGCCACGATAACCGGGCACGTGATGCTTCGCGACCGTGGCCGGCAGGCTCTGCTACCGTTACCGGCCTCATCGAGGGGCAGGCATGAGCGAATTGCAGGACCTCACCACGCTGGTGCGCGCCACGACGCCGCTGCTGGTGATCGAAACGGTAGACGAGCAGCGGGTGATCGACTGCTTCCGGCACGTCATCGCGCAATCGCTGCGCCCGCTGTGGCGCTGGACGATCACCGATGGCCTGGGCCGGCTGGATTTCGCCCACGCCGACCCGGACGTACCCCCGGACGTCACCACCACGCTGGAAGCGATCCGCAGCGCGCCCGATCCCGGCGTGTTCCTGCTGTTCGATTTCCACCCGCTGGTGCGCTACGCGATGAGCCAGCGCATGCTGCGCGAGATCGTGCAGCGGCAACGCTCGGCCGCCCACACGGTGGTGCTGGTCGGCGCCCGGGTGGAGCTGCCGGAGGAGCTGGAAGCGCTCGCCCTGCGCGTGCCGCTGGCGCTGCCGGACCTCAAGGAACTGGCCGGCATCATGCGTGGCGAGGCGGCTGCCTGGCAGCGCGAACACGGCCGCCGGCTGGAGGTGGACAACGAGGCCGCACGCACCATCGTGCGCAACCTGGTCGGCCTGTCCGCCTCCGATGCGCGGCGCATCGTGCGCAAGCTGATCTACAACGACGGCGCACTCGGCCAGCACGACCTGCCCGAGCTGATGCAGTCGAAGTTCGAGCTGCTCAACCGCTCCGGCCTGCTGCACTACGAATACGCCACCGCCAGCTTCGCCGACGTCGCCGGCGTGCGCCGTGTGCGCGAGTGGGTGCAGCGGCGGCGCGCGGTGTTCCTGTCGCCCGAATCGGTGCCGATGCTCGACCCGCCGAAGGGCCTGCTGCTGCTCGGCGTGCAGGGCTGCGGCAAGAGCCTGGCGGCCAAGGCGATCGCTGGCGGCTTCGGCGTGCCGCTGGTGCGGCTGGACTTCGGCACGCTCTACAACAAGTACCAGGGCGAGACCGAGAAGAACCTGCGCGAGGCTCTCGCCAGCACCGAGCTGCTCAGTCCCTGCGTGCTGTGGATCGACGAGATCGAGAAAGGCCTGGCCGGCGGCGGCGAGGACGGCGGCGTGTCGCGCCGCGTGCTCGGCTACCTGCTGACATGGATGGCCGAACGCAAGGCCAAGGTGTTCGTGGTGGCCACCGCCAACGCCGTGCACGAACTGCCGGCCGAGCTGCTGCGCAAGGGCCGCTTCGACGAGATCTTCTTCGTCGACCTGCCGACCGAGCCGGTGCGCGCGGAAATCTTCCGGCTGCACCTGGAGCGCCGGAAGCTGCCGGTGGACAGCTTCGACCTGCCCGCGCTGGCCGCAGCGAGCGAGGGCTTCTCCGGCGCCGAGATCGAGCAGGCGATCGTCAGCGCGCTGTACGACGCGGTCGGCGCCGGCGCGGCACCTGACCAGGCGCACCTGCTCGCCGCGCTGGCACAGACCCGGCCGCTGTCGGTACTCATGCGCGAGCAGGTCGATGCCCTTCGGCAGTGGGCCAGCGGTCGCTGCGTGCCGGCGGACTGACCTGCGCTGCCGTCAGGCCGGCGGCAACGAAAACACCAGCATGACGACCAGGCCGGGCGACGCGTCGTCCAGCACCAGCGCGGCGCGGTGCAGTTCGGCGACCGAGCGCACCAGCGCCAGGCCCAGGCCGTTGCCTTCGGTGTGGCGGCTGCGGTCCAGCCGCATGAACGGCTGCAGCACCTGCGCGTGCTCGTGCGTCGGGATGCCGGGGCCGTCGTCGCGCACGCCGGCATGCAGCTCGTCCCCGACGCGCTTCAGTTCCAGCGTGATCCGCGTGCCCGGAGGGGTGTGGCGGATCGCGTTCTCGATCAGGTTGACGAAGGCCTGCACCAGCAGGCCACGATCGCCCGACACCGGCGGCTGCGGCGCGATCCGCGCGTCGAGGTGGTGCCCTTCGGCTTCGGCCACCGCGGCATAGGCGTCGTGCAGTTCGGCCAGCATGGTGGCCAGGTCCACCGACGCGAAACCGCTGCGCATTTCGCCCGATTCGATGCCGGCGATGCGCAGCAGCGCCTGGAACACGTCGAGCAGGCCATCGATCTCGGCCAGCGCGGCATCGACGGCCGCCTCGTGGGCGGCCGGGTGCGGCGGCGGGGTGCGCAACTGCTCGAGCCGGCGGCGCAGGCGGGTCAGCGGCGTGCGCAGGTCGTGCGCGATGTCGGCGCCGAGCCGGCGCACGTCGGCCAGCAGCGAGGCGATGCGGTCGAGCATCTGGTTGACGGTGAGCGCGATCATGTCCAGCTCGTCGCCCGCGCCGCGCAGCGGCATGCGGTGGTCCAGGTCGCCGTCGCTGATCCGTTCCGCCGCCACCGACATCGCGCCGACCCGGCGCAGCAGCTGGCGTCCGATCAGCCAGCCGACCACCAGCGACACCGCCACGATCAGCGCCAGTGCGAGCAGGAAGATCCGCTCGGCCACCTCGCGCATGTGGCGGATGTAGTACGCGTCGCGGCCGACCACCAGCCAGCCACCGCGGGCGGTACGCAGGGTGTAGAGGGTGAGCAGGTGCTCGCTGGGGCTCGGCGCCAGCGAGGTGGCCCGCGGGGTGAGGCGTCGCTCGGACCAGCCTTCGCGCGCCGGGCGGTCGTCCAGGTTGCCGGCCAGCTTGATGCCGTTGCCGGCATACAGCGCATACCAGCGCTCCAGCCCGGCGCCGAGGATGATGCGCTCCTCGATCTCGGTGCTCAGCGCATCCAGCCCGCGCTGGTAGGACAACAGCGCCAGATCGCGCGCGTCGGCGACCAGCTCCTGCCGCTGCTCCGAACGCGCCTCGCGCTCGGTGCCCAGCCACAGCACCGCCGCGGTAAGCAGCGAGGACAGCGAGAACATCCCGGCCAGGATCAGCGCCAGCCGGAATGCGCTGGTCTGCCTATGCCGGGCCGGTCGGGAGCTGGAGGCGATAACCGTAGCCACGCACCGTCTCGATGAAGCTCGCGCCGCCGGCGTCGCGCACCTTGCTGCGCAGCCGCGACATGTGGGTCTCGACCACGCTGGTGCGGGGGCTGAAGTGGAAGTGCCAGACCTGCTCGAGCAGCATCGAGCGGGTCACCACGTTGCCGGCGTGGCGCATCAGGATGTCGAGCAGGCGGAACTCGGTGGGCGTGAGTTCCAGCCGCTCACCACGGCAGCTGGCCGAATGGCGCGTCGGATCGAGCACCAGCGGACCCCACTCCAGCAACGGCGATTCGCGGTTCAGCGCCGGCCGGCGCGACAGCGCACGCAGCCGCGCCACCAGTTCGGCCATCGAGAACGGCTTGCCTAGGTAGTCGTCGGCGCCGGCATCCAGTCCCTCGATGCGCTGGTGGGTTTCGCACAGCGCGGTGAGCATGATGATGCGCGACTGCACATCCGCATTGCGCACCGCGCGGATGAAGCTGATGCCGTCCAGCCCGGGCAGCTTGCGGTCGACCACGATGCCGTCGAACGCCCCCTGCACGGCGAGCGCGAGCCCCGCGCGGCCATCCGCGACCGCGTGGGTGACATAGCCCTCTTCGTACAACCCGCCATCGATCCACTCGCGGGTGTCCCGGTCGTCCTCGACGATCAGAATGCGCAAGGCACCCTCCGACTCGCTGCCGCCGGCAGGCACCTTGCGGTCGCTCCCGGCACTCGAACCGATCACGTTAGGCGACGAATGTGACGGGTCGATGATGTGCGGCACTCAGTGCGATCCGTGCGCAGACAGTCCGGTCCAGCGCACGCCCGGAAGGGTCGGTGTGCCCTGCTCGTGCACCGCCTGCAGCGCTTCCGGATCCAGCCCGAGCGCAGCCAGCACGGTCGGCGCCACCTGGGTAGTGGAGACGGGCGCGTCCAGCCTGCGTCCGGGTTCCGGCAGCATCGGGCCGGCCACCAGCAGGGCGACGTGGGTGTCGTCGGTATCGAAGCCGCCGTGCTCGGCGCGCTTGCTGGCACCGGGCTTGTCGTAGATCACGCCCGCCTGCGGGATCACGATCAGGTCAGGCGTGCGCACGTCGTGCGCCGGTGACGGGAACAGCAGGCCCAGCGCCCGGCCCCACAGCACCCGCTCGATGCCGAGCCGCTCGCGGTCGGCCAGCAGGGTGCGCGCAACGGTGCCGGTGGTGCGTTCGTCATGCAGCCACACCAGTGCGCTGCGGTCGGTGGTGAGCTGGGCCGGCTCGCCGTCCGCGGCGGCGGCGATCACCGCACGCAGCGCCTTGTTCGACACGTGGCGCAGCTGGTCCGGATCGACCGGGCCGTTGCCGTGCTTGGCGGTGAGGATCACCAGCGTGCTGGCGTCCAGGTGACGCCGCGCCAGCTCGTCCATCAGCTGGCCGATCAGGGTGTCGACGTGGGTGAGCGCAGCGTCCAGCGAGGGCGTCGGCGTGCCGTCGGCGTTCTGGTAGCCGGCGAGCTTCTCCGCCACGTTCACGCTCTGCAGATTGAGTCCGAACAGGGTCGGCACCGGCGCACGGCTACGCCCGTCGTGGCGGTAGCCGTCCACCTCGTGGATCACCGCCTGCATCTTGCCGGTGTCGTAGGTCTCGGTGCGGGCGATCGAGGCGGTCACGGCGTCGGTGTCCGGATGGTCCTCGCCGTCGGTGCCGATCTCCGGCGTGTACAGGTCCGCCACGCCGTCGCCGGACGGGCCCTGCACGATGGCGTAGGACGGATGCTTGTCGGCCCACGCGGTATAGCCACCGCCGGCACGCACCACGTTGAAGATGGTGTTCACCCGCAGGTACTGCCACGGATAGACCGGGCGGCAGCCATGCGCCGGATCGCGCGGCAGCTTGCTCGCATCGATGCCCTGGCCATCGGGGGTGTCCACGGCCTCGTTGAACTTCGCGTGCGCTCCGGAAGCGATGCACGGACCGGTCGACGGGGCCAGTGAACGGTCCCAGGTGTTGTCGTAGTAGACCCCGGTCGCCGCGGGCGTGCCGCCGGTGACCAGCGCCAGCAGGCCGGGGAACGAGTCGGCCGGCACCACGGTGTTGGCGTGGGTGTACTCCACGCCCCGGGCCGCCAGTGCGGCGAGATGGGAGTCGGGATGGATCTCGATGTAGTTGCGCAGGTCCAGCGCATGCAGGCCGTCGACGCTGATCAGCAGGACGTGGCGGACCGGTGCCGCCGAGGCGGCACCACAGCCGGCGACCAGCCAGGCCGCCAGCGCAAGTTGAAGGATTTTTTTCATGGAGTTTCGCGCAGAGAAGAGGAAATCCCGCCGCCGGATGCGGCGGCAGGCAGGGTTCAGAACGGCAGCGAGAACGTGCCCATCACCGCGCGGCCGGCGACCGCGTAGAACAGCGGCACGCCGTTGGCGGTGCTGGTTTCGTCGATCAGCGGGGTCTGGTTGGTCAGGTTGCTGATGCGCAGACCGAAGCGGCTGCCGCGCGGCAGGAAGCCGCCGTCCTGCAGCGTGTAGTTCAACGACAGATTGACCATCGTCACCGCCGGCAGGCGGTAGATCAGCGCCGGATTCCCGTTCGCATCCACGCCGGTGTCGCCGTAGCTGACGCCCACGTGCTTGGCCAGCAGCGAACCGCTGAAGGCGCCGGCGTGGTAGAGGACGCCGGCGGCAGACGTGGTCCTGGGTACCTTCTTCAGCTGCAGGTTGGTGCTGTTCACGGTCGCCTTGTTGTAGCTCGCGTTGCCGTAAAGGCTGAAGCCACTACCTACATAGACGCTGCCTTCGACCTCGGCGCCGCGGTAGCGGGTGCCGCCGAGATTGGTGAAGAACGTTTCCTTGCCGACCTTGTGGCTGCTGATCTGGTTGGAGAAGTTGATCGCATACACGTCGCCGGACAGGGTCCACGCGCCACCCTGCCAGCTGGTGCCGAGCTGGTAGTTCCTGGTCGACTCGGTCTGCAGGCCCTGGTTGGCCGTGCTCGGGTTGGCCACGTAGTACAGGTTCTCGTTCGGCGCCAGGTAGCCTTCGGCAGCCTGCAGATAGGCGGACCATTCCGGCGAGATGGCGTAGTGCAGGTCGAACGAGGGCAGCGCCTTCTTCCATGTCTGGCTGTAGTCGAAGGCGGTACGCACCTTCTGCTGGATCGGCGCCACGTCGTGACGCTTGAAATAGACGTATTTCAGCCCAGGCGTGAAGGTGAGCTGGTCGGTGATGTGCCAGGCGTACTGCAGATAGGGCTGGATCGCCCAGAAGGTGCCGTCGATGCGGCGATCGGTGGCCCGGGTCGTCGTGTCGCCGCCCTTGAGGACCGGGTTCAACGCGCCGCCAAGAGTGAAGTCGATCTCGGCCTCGTATCGGTGGTAGAGCTGCTTGTTGGCCCATACGCCGTAATCCAGCTCACCCGGCCCCAGTGACTGGGTCATGCGCAGAAGGTCACCCCAGTTGCGATATAGCAGGTACATCTTCTGGCCGGGGATGTTGGTGTCGCCGTAGACGGTGCCGTTGGGGGTGCCCAGACCCGGCGGAAAGGTGCCGTCGCCGGTCGAGCCGGCCGGGCCGCTGAGCTGGCCGTAGTCCATGTTGCCGCCGTTCGGGTCCAGGCCGTTCCAGCCGCGGTGATAGTACGAATAGGTGTACAGCTTGTTGTCGAGCGTTACCTCGCCGAGGTCCGAGGCAAGGTCGATGTATTCGAAGTCGCTGTTGAAATGGTCGTAGTTGTAACCGGTGTAAGCCTGGCTGAGCGGATTGCTGGACAGCCCGTAGCGCTTGCCGAACACCTGCATCTGGCCCTGCATGCCGCCGGTGTAGGGGTAGTTGCCATCAGACACATACGGATACGAGGTGGCGCCGACGATTGCCGCGTTGCCGCCGCCGTTGGTGTTGCGCATGGCCAGAACGGTGAGCGTGGTCGAGTCACCGAACGGCTGCACGAACTTTGCGGCCAGGTTGCTGCGGTCGACGGTGGCCCCGGACAGATAGCCGTCCGAACGCAGCTGGCGGTAGTCGAGGTAGCCGCTGCCGCCGCTGGCGAGCGTGCCGGTGTTGAACTTCACACCGGCCAGCCGGGTGGCAAAGCTGCCGAAACCGCCATAGACCTCGGTAGTGGTGTGCGCCAGCGGGTCGCGGGTCTGCATCCCCACCGTGCCACCGAAGGTGGCGTAGCCGATGGTCGAAGCCTGGCCCGGGCCGCGGTCGACCACGACCTGCCCCAGGTCCTGCGGCATGAAGTAGTTCGACGAGTGATGGGTGAAATCGTTGGAGTCGCCGACCGGGATGCCGTCCATGGTCAGGTTGTACTGCCCATCGCCCATGCCGCGGATGACGAAGCCCTTGTTGTTGCCCAGACCCGGGCCGTTCGGCTCGATGTCGACCACGCTCGGCGCCAGCGCGGCGATCGAGCTGTAGCTGCCCATCGGCATGGTGTTGTTGTCGATATAGCCCTGGTCGACGATCGAGGACGGCTGGATCGCCTTGAGCGACACGTGGGTCGGCATTTCCGTCTCTCGCGGGGCGGTGGCCACCACGTGGATGCCCGCAAGGTTCTTGACGTGGCCACGGGCGGCCGTCGCGGTGGCGGCTGTGTCAGGCGCAGGTGCGTCGGCAGCACGGGCGGCGGGCACCATCGCGGCGGCAAGGGCCAATGCGAGCACGGTGGGTGACGGGAAGCGGCGATGCAACGACATGGTGAGCTCTCCGGAGCGGCGCGAGAATTCCCGCCATGCTCGGCAGCCGCTGTGGCGGCGCCTTTACCGTGAGCTGCCGATCACTGCTCGGAAACCTTACGAAACCGCAAGCCTGCGGACTCGACGCCGAGCGCCGACTCGATCGCGTCGGCGGCCGACGCGGCGCCATCCATGCCGCGCAGCATGCCGGCGGCGGCTTCGGCATGGGCGCGGTGGCCGGCATCGAGCAGCGTGCGCAGGCGTGCGCTGGCCGGACCGCTGCGATAGCGCGTGGCCGGAAGCACCTCGGCCACGCCCAGGCGCTGCAGGCGCGCGGCGTTGTCGTGCTGGTCGAAGCCGTGCGGCACCACCAGCGACGGGACGCCGGCATGCAGGGTCTCGCCACAGGTGCCGACGCCGCCGTGATGCACCACCGCCGCGGCGTGCGGGAACACGGCGGCGTGGGGCGCATATTCCACGCAGACGATCCCGTCCGGCAGCGTGCGCGGCAGTCGCGCGCGCATCTCTGGCGAACCGGTGAACAGCACCGCACGCCGGTCCAGCGCGACGGCGGCCGCCAGGCTCTCGCGCAGGAAGGACGCGTTGGCATGCACCGCGGTGGAGCCCAGCGAGAACACCAGCGGCGGCGGGCCCGCGCGCAGGAAATCGGCCAGCGCCGGATCGAGCCCGTCGGGCTGGACATGGCGGGCGAAGCCGCACTGGCGCGTATGGGGCGGCCAGTCCGGCTGGGGCTGGCCGAGCAGCTCGGGAAACAGCGCCAGGTTGCCGCCGGGCGCGAACTGCCCCCGATGGAACGGATCGCCGCGCGGCGATTCCGGCGGCAGTCCCAGCTCGCGCCGGAACGCCCGCACCGGGGCGGTCCAGCCGCGCGTCACCCGACGCGACAGCCGCTGCAGCAGGCGCCCGCGCGCGGGCGTAGCGCGGAAGAAGCGGTCAGGCACGGCCAGCCCGGTGGCGGGCATGTCGTAGGCCGACAGGAAGCTGGCGGGCGCCAGCACCGCGGATAGCCAGCGCAGCCGTCCGGCCGCCTCCAGCGTCTCGCCGAGGATCTGCCCGGCGAAGGCCAGCGTGCTGGTGACCAGCAGGTCGGCCTCTTCACATAGCGGCGCCAGCTTCGCGTAGCTGGCACGCACGTCGGCAGCGGCGAAGTCGCGCACCACGAAAGCCGGGCCGCGCCAGGGATGGAAAGCCTTGGCGGTGAACGCCTCGCGGTCGTCCGGCTCGGGCATGCCGCTGGCGTCGGAGAACACCAGTCCGGCCCGCTCGATCGCCTCGCGGTGCACCGGGTGGGTTGCCACCGTGACGCGGCGCCCGCGCGCGGCCAGCGCCTGGCCGACCGCGAGGAACGGGAACAGGTCGCCAAGCGAGCCGACCGTGGCGAAGACGATGTGCCTGTCCGGGTGCATGTCGATCCCATCGATGCCGAATGGTCCGACAGCATAGCGACCCCGTCCGCGTTGACCGGAATCGCACCGGCCCGCATGCTCGACGGCCCGTCCCGATCGGTCTCCGCCATGAGCGACCTCGCCCCGTTCCATCTCGCCTTTCCGGTGACCTCGCTGGCCAGCGCGCGGGCGTTCTACGGGGACCTGCTCGGCTGCCCGGAAGGGCGCAGCAGCGGGGACTGGGTCGACTTCGACTTCCGCGGCCACCAGATCGTCGCCCACCTCGCACCGGACGAAGTGCGCGCGGCCGCCGCGCACGACGTGGACGGCGACGCCGTGCCGGTGCGCCACTTCGGGCTGGTGCTGCCGATGGACGAATGGCAGGCGCTGGCCGACCGGCTGCGCGCTGCGGGGGTGCGTTTCGTGATCGAGCCACACGTGCGCTTCGTCGGCCAGAGCGGCGAGCAGGCCACGATGTTCCTGCTCGACCCCTGCGGCAACGCGCTGGAGTTCAAGGCGTTCGCCGACCCGTCGCGGCTGTTCGCCAAGTAGGCGCCGATGGAGGCCGAAGACCTCAAGCGCCTGGTCACCGTGCGCATGCCTTACGGCAAGTACCAGGGCCGGCTGGTCGGCGACCTGCCCGGGGCGTACCTGGCGTGGTTCGCCCGCAAGGGCTTCCCGCCCGGCCAGCTGGGCCGACTGCTCGCACTGTCGCTGGAGCTGGACCACAACGGCCTGCGCGGGCTGCTCGATCCGCTGCGCTGATCGCGCGGCGCCGATGGGCGTATGCTGCGCGCCCCTGCCCTGACCGCCGCCGGACCATGACCAGCCTCGCCGACCGTTTCCAAACCGCTGCCGACGCGCTGGCCGGGGACGGCTGGTGCGTGCTCGGCCCGCTGCTGCCGGCGGAGGCGACCGCAGCCCTCGCCGCCGAGTGCATGGGGATGCACACCGCGCACCGCATGACCCCTGCCCGCGTCGGCACCGGGCAGGCGGCCCCGGCGCTGCGCGGCGACCACACCCGCTGGTTCGAGATGAATGCGCTGAGCGAGGCGCAGCAGCCCTTCGTGGAGGCCATCGAGACCCTGCGCCACGCGCTCAACCGCAGCCTGATGCTCGGGCTGGCGGAGAGCGAAGCGCACTACGCGGTGTATCCGCCGGGCGCGCGCTATGCGCGGCACCTGGACCAGCTGCGCGGTCGCGACGCCCGGGTGGTGTCGGCGGTGTACTACCTCAACGACGATTGGTACCCGGAGGACGGCGGCGCGCTGCGGCTGTACCTGGACGATGGCCGTACCCACGACGTGCTGCCACGGGCCGGCACGCTGGCGCTGTTCCTGTCCGACCGCTTCGAGCACGAAGTACTGCCGGCCACACGCGAGCGGATGAGCATCGCCTGCTGGATGCGCCGGCGCGAACCCGGCGCCCTGCCCTGAAACTCAGCGCGCGTCGGCCACCGCGTTGAAGCGCGCGGCGATGTAGTCGTCGGTGAAGCTGGTCATGTCCCAGCCGCGGATGAAGCCGCAGTGGCCGCCGTAGCGGGCGATGTCCAGCTCCACGTTCGACGGCAGCCGGAGCTGCTCGAAGGCGTTGACCGGGATCACCGGATCGTCGCGCGCGGTCATGATGGTGGCCGGAATGGTCAGCTCGCGCAGTGTCTCGCCGGCCACCGAATAGCCGTCCAGATAGCCTTCCAGCGAATCGAAGTCGGTGTGCCGCAGCACCAGCGCCTCGGTCAGGCCGCGCAGGTTCTGCTTCAGCTCGGCCAGCTCGAAATAGGTGTGCTGCGGGAACAGCGACTGCTTGACCTTCAGCGAATGGCGCCACTTCTGCATGAAGTAGGCCTGGTAGAACCACGGCGCCTGCTTTTCCAGCGAGAACAGGCCCTCGGCCGGATCGATGATCGGGCACACCGCCAGCGCGTAGGACAGCGGGATCCCCAGCTGCGGCGCCTGCAGCGCCGCGCGCAGCGCGAAGTTGCCGCCCAGCGAGAAACCGGCCAGCGCCATCGGCCGGGTCGGCCAGCGCTCGGCGATCTCGCCCAGCGCGTGCACCACCTCGTCGATGCGGCAGGAGTGGAACAGCGCCTCGTTGAGGTGATGGCTGTCGCCGTGGTCGCGGAAATTCAGCCGGAACACGTCCCAGCCGTCGGCGAGCAGGCGGCTGCCGGTCTGCAGCACATAGGTGGAATCGACGCTGCCCTCCCAGCCGTGGAAAAGCACGGCCAGCCCGCGGGCTTCCGGTCGTTCGCGCTGCGCGGTGAAGGCGCCGCTGAGCCGCACGTCGCTACCGCCGCCGACCATCACGTGTTCGGCTCCCTCGGCGACCGTGCGCGCGCTGCGCGGCAGCAGCACGCGCCGCACGCCGCTGGAGGAGAGCATGGTCTGCAGGTGGCCGCTGCGCAGCGGCCACGGCGGCAGGAAGTCGCTGCCCTTCGGGAGCGTCATGCGCCGGCCTGACCCGGGGTGGCGTCTTCCAGCGCAGCGGCAATGCGCTCGCGCGACAGTTCGGCCATGCGGCGACGTGCGTCCGGCGTGGACGGCACCGGTTCGAGGAAGTGCACTTCGGCATCCAGCGGCGCGCTGCCGAGCAGGCGCAGGAAATTGGCCATGAAGCTTTCGTGCTCGCGGAAGCCGGCGTCGATCACCCGGCGTCCGTTCTTCGAGAAGCGCAGCGCCACCGGCTGCACCCGTACCTCGGCATCGAGCGCGGCCTGGAAGATGCGCGCGTGGAACACCTTCAGCACGCCGTTGTAGCCGGTGCCACCCTCGGGAAACACGGCCACCGAACGTCCCTCGCGCAGGCGATCGACCATCACCGCCATCACCGAGGTCAGCGAGTGGTTGGAACCGCGGCGATGGAAGATGGTGCCGCCGTTGGCGGCCATCCAGCCGACCAGCGGCCAGCCGGCGATCTCGGCCTTGGCTACGAAGCAGGCGGCGCGCTGGCTGTGCAGCAGCTCGATGTCGATCCACGAGGTGTGGTTGGCGACGAACAGCACCGGGTCGGGCAGCGGCTGGCCGATCAGCACCGAGCGCAAGCCGAAGATGCGCATCAGCAGGCGCGACCACCAGTTGATCATGCGGTGGGCGAACGGCGCGCGGCCGTTCTTCATCACCCGGTGCTTGTTCCAGCTGAGGATCAGCGAACACAGCAGGATGCCCAGCACGATATGCCCCAGCAGCAGCGGCACGCGCCACAGGTAGCGGATCGGCTGCCAGGGAGCGCGTTCGTGCGGGGGTGCGGTATCCGTACTCATCAGCCGGTTAGTTTAGCGTTAGTTCGCCGCAACGACATGCGTCGCAAGGCAGGGTGGGGGACCGGTTCAGCCGCCGACCTGGCCCAGCGGCAACGATGGCGAGCGCTTCACCGTACGCAGCACGAAGCTGGAATTGACGTCGGCCACGCCGGCCGCGGTGAGCAGCCGGTCGAGCAGGAAGCGGGAGAAATGCTCGAGGTCGGCCACGTAGACATGCATCAGGTAGTCCATGTCGCCGGTCAACGCGTGGCAGGCCACCACCTCCTCCCAGGCGTTGACCTGGGCCACGAAGCGTTCGATCGCCGCCGCCTCGTGCTTGGCCAGCTGCACGCGGACGAAGGCCTGCAGGCCGAGACCCACCGCCTGCGGATCGACCTGGGCGGCATAGCCGGCGATCACGCCCTCCGCTTCCAGTCGCTGCACCCGGCGCAGGCAGGCGGACGGCGACAGGCTGACCCGTTCGGCCAGCTCGGCATTGGTCACGCGGCCGTCGCGCTGCAGCTCGGCCAGCAGGCGCAGGTCGGTGCGGTCGAGATTCATCATGCAACTTTCTTTCATTTGAGGCGTGATATATCGTGTTTTGTTGCTGATATAACGACTTGTTCAGCAATAAAACAAGCCTCGTGCGCAGGTCTGTCCGTATGATGGTGCGCCTGCCATCCCTTTCCGGAGCCACGCCATGGAAAACGCCACGCCACGCCGGGTCGAGCACCAGCAGACCGACCGCGGTTACGTGCCGGTGTACGCCACCGGCGTCGTCGAGCAGCCCTGGGACAGCTACACCGCCACCGACCACGAGGTGTGGAACACGCTGTACCGGCGCCAGCGCGAGCTGCTGCCCGGGCGCGCCTGCGCCGAGTTCCTCGAGGGCGTGGAGCGTTTCGGGATGGGCGAGAACGGCATTCCGAAGTTCGCCGACCTGAACGAGCTGCTGGGCAGGACCACCGGCTGGCAGATCGTGGCCGTGGAAGGCCTGCTGCCGGACGAGGTGTTCTTCGACCACCTGGCCAACCGCCGCTTTCCGGTGAGCTGGTGGATCCGCAAGCCGGACCAGCTCGACTACCTCAGCGAACCGGACCTGTTCCACGACCTGTTCGGCCACGTACCGCTGCTGCTCAACCCGGTGTTCGCCGACTACATGCAGGCGTACGGCCGCGGTGGCATGAAGGCGTTCGGCATCGGCCCCGAAGCGCTGATGAACCTGACGCGCCTGTACTGGTACACGGTGGAATTCGGGCTCATCAACACGCCGGAGGGCCTGCGCATCTACGGCGCCGGCATCGTCAGCTCCAAGGGCGAGTCGATCTACTGCCTGGACTCGGCCGCGCCCAACCGCATCGGCTTCGGCCTCGAGCGGGTGATGAACACGCGCTACCGCATCGACACCTACCAGCAGACCTACTTCGTGATCGAGGGCTTCGAGCAGCTGTTCGACGCCACCCGGCCGGACTTCACGCCGATCTACCAGCGGCTCGCGGCAAAGGCACCACACGCGGCCGGCGACGTGCTGGACAGCGACCGCGTGTTCAACGTCGGCACCCGCGAGGGCTGGGCGACCAACGCCGATACCTGAAACAGGCCGCGCTCAATGGCGCATGGCGGCCTGTCCATGCGCGTCCACCCACGGCTTCACGATGCCGATCCACAGCGCGTAGCCGCTGCGGTTCATGTGCAGGCCGTCCGGGCGGAACCACTTGTCTTGGGGCTGGCCGTCCGGACCGAGCATCGGCGTGAAGATGTCCAGATAGCTCACGCCCGATTGCGTGGCGGCCCAGTCGCGGATCTTCTCGTTGGCTTCGCGAATCTGCGGCAGCAGCGCCTTGCGCGCCATGCTCGGCTTGATCGCGATGAAGGCGATCGGCACGCCCGGATCGACCGCGCGCGCCTTGTGCACGAAATCCTGGAACTCCTTCAGCACGAAGGCCGGGCTGTCGCCGGCGGCGATGTCGTTGTCGCCTGCGTACATCACGATGGCCGACGGCTTGTACGGGGCCAAGATGCGGTCGGCGAAGTACGTGGAATCATTGATCTCCGAGCCGCCGAAACCGCGGTTGATCGTGCGCACCTCGGGGAAGTCGCTGGCCAGCGTGGTCCAGAAACGGATCGAGGAGCTACCGATGAACAGCACCGCGCCCGGTGCCGGCGGCTGTGCCCGGTCGGCCGCTTCGAAGGCGGCGATGTCCTTGCTCCAGATCGTGTGGTCGTTGGCGGCATCGCGCTCGTGGGCGATCCCCAGTGCGGGCAGCAGGGCGAGCAGTGACAGCAGTATCCAGCGGGGCATGAGGGTCTTCCTGGCCGGTCGGGGAATCCGAACCCTAGCGCGCGCGAGGCAACTCCGACACCCTCAGCACGGTGGCGATGCGCGCGCCGTCCCAGCGGTACACCAGGTGCTCGGACTGCACGCAGGGGGCCAACAGGTCGGGATAGAACACCGCCGCGCACTCGCCGCCCGGATGCCGCACGCTGTCGTAGACGATGCCATTGGAGCCGTCCGCGCGCAGCGTGCGCGCCAGCGCCACGCTGGGGCCGTAGTCGTCGGCATCGTGCATCTGCGGCCAGCCGCCGCGCAGGTCGTGCAGGCGGCCGGTGATGCTGGTGCGGTAGCAGCGCATCGGGATCTCGCACGGCGGCTCGGCCGTCGCCGCGAGGAAGCGCTCGCGGTGGTAGACCGTTTCCTCCACCGCCGTGGTCACGCTGTGCCCGGCGTAGAACACGCCCCAGCTGCCGTCGGAGAAGCGGCTGCCTTCCGGGTTGAGGTGGGTGAACGCGGCCATCACCGGCGTGCTGCCCGGCCCGCTGATGCGGCGCGTCTTCGGCACCAGCTTCAGGGCGTCGGCCTCCTCGCGCAGACGCGGATTGGTCAGCGCCTCGATCGCGAACACCGCGTCGAGATCGGCTGGATCGGCGATGCGGTCGAACAGCCCGACCGGCGGGAAACGGCTGGGCACGATGCGATAGGCATGGCTCCAGCGGATGCGCTTGATCGGGGGCATCTCGGCGGTCACGTCGGTGCTCGGCAGGGACTCGGTGAAGGACGTCGGAAAGGCTGGCAGCGCGGCGTCTCCCCGGTCGCGACCGGCGCCACGGCGCGGCTCACCCGCGCTGCGCATCCAGGTACTGGCGCACCACGAACAGGTCCGCCACGTTGCCCGACAGCATCCGCTCCAACGCCGACTGGCCGCCGAACAGCGCCGCCTGGTTCGGCTTGCGCAACCAGGCATCGGCCTGGGCCGGATCGGGAAACAGGATCTGCAGCGCCTTGAAGATGCCCAGCAGGTAGCTGATGCGCTCGATCACGTCGCGCCCGGGGCTGCCGTCCTGCTCGCGCTTCCACTTGTAGAACGTGGACTCCGGCGGATCGCCCAGCAGTTTGCGCTGCTCGACCACGCGCAGCTTCCACACCTCGGCCAGCCGGAAAAAACTGCGCAGGGCCGGGCCGCCGAGATCGGCCAGATGCAGGGTCGCCGCTTGCGGACTGGAAACCATACGATGTTCCTATATGGAGCTTGTGTGCAATTTACTCCACATATGAAGTCATGGACACCGGGCCCGCGTGGGGTATGCCGCACGCCGTTCAGGCACGTCATCGCCGCACGATGACCCGAAAACCGGCATGCGCTCACAGCGCCAGGGATTTTCCATCGCCTACCATGCTTCCACACGGATCTGGCCCGCGGGCCGGATCATCCCCTGCAAGGACCCAGGGAGACTCCATGCCAAGGAAGCACGCAGCGCTCGCCCTACTGCTGGCCATGACCGGATGGCTGCCGATCCGGTCGCAGGCCGCAACCGCGCCGGTGACATCGACCCGTGCCACCCGCCCGGTGTCGACGTCATCAACGACGGGCACCCACGATCGTCTTTTCGTTGCGCTGTTCGATTGCAGCTGGAAAAAGGCGCGCAAGGGACCCACCGAGCCCACCACCGTAGCCTGGATCCACCAGCAGCTGATCCGGGGTACGGCGCCCAAGTCGATTGGCACCGGTTACGTAAGCACCGACTGCGCCCACGACAATTGGCTGACCCTGGACAAGCATGGCGAAGCGTTTGCCGGCACCCGGCTTGCCGCCATGTACAAGCAGCTCTCGGTGCGGTCGGAAGCGTGGCTCAGGGAGGACCCCGATGCCCGGATCAGCCTGCTGATCGTCGGTGGCAGCTGGGGCGCCCTGCAGGGCGCCGAATTCACGATGATGGTCGACGTGCTGGGGTTGCATTCCCCCACGGGTGAAGTTCTTGTGCCACCGCACCGGACAGCCCAGGCTCTTGCCCTGCTGGCCCCTACCGGCTACTTGCCGCCAGAGCTGCACCTGCCCCCCTCGGTGATTTCCGGCTTCCAGCTCAGCGCGACGGACGAGAAACGCCCTGATTTCCAGTCGCTGCCGATCCTCGGTGACGGGCGCTCGAGCGACGGACGCTTCATCAGCCTGCCGGTTCCTGGTTCGCTTTCGGACGTCTGCGGCGGCTACCGCCTGAATGGGCTCTCCACACGTGCCGCCAACCTGCTGATTCAATACATCAACCGGCTCAGCACCGTGCCACTGCTCAGCGAGCAGCCCGAGCCGGACGATCCGCGGATGAACGTGGTGCATCGTTCGGAGGAGGAAGGCCCGTGAAATCTTTCCGTTCTGCAGCCTGGCCGTTCGAGGCGGCCGCGCAAGCCAGGCCCGTTCAAGTGCCGGATCTTCCGGATCGTGCCTCGTACACCCGCATGTCCGGGATCGAGGCTCCCGCGAGCCGAGGATCGGGTTTGATTCACGCAAGCAGCGGATACGTGCCAGCCCATCCTTCATCGCTCTCGCCCAGGCCGGCCAGCAGGCTGGGCAACTTCCCGTCCAGCTCGCTCTGCATGAGTGCACCGACGCGAGACGGGAGGGGGGCGAGCCGCTCGTCGAACCTCTCGCGCGTACTTGCCGCATGCTTTGCCCTTCTCCCCCTTTCCGGGTGCATCCAAGCCATGACCCAAACGCCCGTCGCACAACACATGGTCAACGGCAATCTTCTGCCGTTGCGATTCAAGATCCACAGCTTCTCGGCGTATGCGTTCAATACGTTGAAGTGCAAGGTCATCTACTTCAACGAGGACTTCACGGCGGAAGACGCCGACAAGCCCTCCGGCCCGCCCCCCGAGGGCGACTACCGCTCCACCTGGGGCTTTGGCTCCTACAGCGGCATCCGCAACTTCCCGGGCCCGGTCGAAGTGACCTGGACCTCGCTGGATGGGCAGGACCATCACGCGTCGATCGATCTGGCGGAGATCTTCAAGGGCGAAGAGATACTGCATCGCGTGCCCGACGAGGAAATCCCCGACGGAATGTATCCGCAGGGTCTCTATCTCGACCCGGGCATTTTTGTCGAAGTGAACGACCGGACGATCAGCGTGTACATGAAGGCGATGATCCCCACAAAACACCTTCAGATTCCTGGGAACAAAAACAGCAACACCAGACACGATCTGATGCTCGCCTGGACTCACACGTACTGATCTGACGGGAGTGCCAAGGAATGGCAGAGAAGCATCAAATGCAACCGGATGGTTTTCTCGGCGACGGGGTTACGTTCTATCCAGCCAACAGCACGCGGTTGGCCATGTACGAGAGGGCTCGGGAGCAGCTGACCAAATTCGAGGAGCCCGTGCTTATCCACGCTGGAAATCCTCACGAATATCTCTTTGTTGCCGCCCTTGATGGAACGGGTAATGACGTCAACAAAGATCCCGAACACGCCACGAATGTAGCCCGGATACGGCAAGCGATCGCAACGCATACATCCGAGCATCCGAATATCCGGGTTGACTATGTTGCTGGCGCAGGCACCCAGAGCAATGCCCTCAAGCGCGCAATAGATGGTGCCGACGGCTACACCTGCGAAGAACGCGCTGAGCTCATGTACAAGAAGTTTATCGAGCAGGCCAAGGAGTGGCATGAGGCTGATCCGGATGCTCAGATTTCCATCGCTTCAATCGGCTTCAGCCGGGGAGCAGATGAGGTCGCCATCTTTGCTCGCTTGGTGCACGAACGTGGTATCCAGGACCCCGCTGGCGCCAAATACACCTACACCTCCGACGGTCTGGTGAAGCAAGTCGAGTACACCCTGCCTCCGCTGGTGCAACCCGGCCAGGTCGCACAGGCGGTGGCGTTGATGGATCCGGTCGGTACCGGCAGCGAGGTGCGCAACGACGACCGACGGCTGCCGCCAACGGTGATTTCCGGCATCCAGCTGACCTCTACGGACGAGCGACGCTGGCTATTCAAGTCAGACCACATCATCGATCCGGGCATCACCCCGGACGGCCGCTTCGCCGGTATCTACGTGCCGGGCGCACATTCCGACGTGGGCGGCAGCTATCACCGCAATGGCCTCTCCAACCGGGCCGGCAACCTGGTGATCGACTACCTCAACGGCCTCAGCGACCAGCCGTTCCTGACCAAGCAGCCAGAGCCGGACGATCCGCGACTCAACGTGGTCCATCGGTCCGAAGAGGGCATGTTCATCTATCGCATCACGCCGAAGGTCGACCGGCTCAAGCCCGAGGGCTATCGCGAGCTGCTGGTGCCTCGCCGCGATATCGGCAAGGTCGCCGATCCGTTCAACAACGAGCCGCGCGACGAGACGGTCAACGCGCGCTACCCGCGCCAGGCGATGCCGAATGGCCCGGTACCCGACGCACCCGCGGCCTTGGTCGGTCCCCAGGCGCAGTCCGTATCCGCGGAAGTCGATCGCATGCTCGCGTCCGCACGTGCAAACGACTGGTCAGGCTTTCGGCAAGGCACCGAACGCTTCGCGGCCCTGGACCCGGGCCAGGCATTGCGCCAGGAGGCTCGCGCAACCGTGGACAAGCAGATGCAGACGCGGGAATCGCCGCCGCAAAGGCCCGATCTTCCGGTCACTCCATCCCAAGGCTGGCAACGATGAACGCGCCGGGCCCTCTGCAGCCGGCCGAAGTGGCTGGCCTGATCAGCAAGACCGCCGTGCTGATGGAGCAGTTCGACCGCCGCTGCGGCGAGATCGAGCAGCGCCTGCTTACGCATTCGGGCGAGCTGGAGCGGTTGAGCCAGCAGGTGCCGGCGATCGTGCGGCAGTCGGCGGACGGCTCGCTGCACGCGCTGCCGGGGCTGGTGATGGACCGGCTGGGTGGCGGCCTGGAACGGCCGGTGCAGGACTACCAGCAACGCCTGCATCGTGCCGGCGGCGAACTGGAGACCGCAGCGCTCAAGCTCGGTGGACAGATCGAACGGCTGCAGCGACTACACCGGCTGCTGCTGTGGAAGACGGTCGCCGCCGTGGCAGCCTGTCTGGCTCTGCTGCTGGCCGGCGGTGCGTGGCTGTCGCTGCACTATGCGGGTGTGATCGAACAGAACCGGCTGTCGGCCGAACTGCTGCAGGCCTACAACCGCGCCGACGTCACGCTGTGCGACGGGCGCCTGTGCGCCAACGTCGAGACCCGCGGCAAGCGCTACGGCGAGCGCGGCCAGTACGCCCCGGTCGCACCCCGCTGACGTCGCTCACCGCGGACCATTCAACCGGCCGGCCTGGACTTGCAGTCGCAGCCGTAGTCCGGCTCCGGGCCGCCGTCGGCGATGAACCGGTCGATGCGCTTCTCCAGCACCGGCAGCGGCACCGAGCCGATCTGCAGCACGGTGTCGTGGAAAGCGCGCAGCTTGAACTTGTCGCCCAGCGCCTGCTCCGCCTTGTGGCGCAGCTCCAGGATCTTCAGGTAGCCGATCTCGTAGGACAGCGCCTGCGCCGGCCAGCTGATGTAGCGGTCGACCTCGTTGGCAATCTCGCGATCGGACAGCGCGGTGTTCTTCGTCAGGTAATCGATCGCCTGCTGGCGGGTCCAGCCATCGTGGTGGATGCCGGTGTCCACCACCAGCCGGCAGGCGCGCCACATCTGGTAGGTGAGGTAGCCGAAGCGCTCATAGGGCGTGTGGTAGATGCCCATCTCGTTGCCGAGGTACTCGGCGTACAGCGCCCAGCCCTCGCCATAGGCGGAGATGTAGCCGTCGCGGCGGAAGGCGGGCTGGCCGCGTTGCTCGGCGGCCAGGGCCAGCTGCAGCGCATGGCCGGGCATCGACTCGTGCAGGGTCAGCGCCGGCATGTTGTAGAGCGGGCGCGACTTCAGGTCGTAGGTGTTGACCAGGTAGGTGTCGGCACCACCGCGACCGGAGGTGTAATACGGCGCGATGTCGGCCGGCACCGGCTCGATCGCGAAGCGTTGGCGCGGCAGCCGTCCGAAGAACTTGCCGAGCTGGCCATCGACCTGCTTGGCCACCCAGGCCGTGCGCATCAGCAGCTCGTCCGGGGTCTTGGCGTAGAACTGCGGGTCGGTGCGCAGGAAATGCAGGAACTCGGGGAAGCTGCCCTTGAAGCCGGTCTGCTTCATCGTTTCCAGCATCTGCGCGTGGATCTTCGCCACCTGCTCGAGGCCCAGCTGATGGATCGCCTCGGGATCCAGATCCAGCGTGGTGTACTCGCGGATCTGCTGGCGATAGAACGCCTTGCCGTCCGGCAGCGCCTCGGCCGCCAGCGTGGTGCGCGCCTGCGGCACGTATTCGTTGCGGAAGAACGCCAACAGCTTCTGGTAGGCCGGGATCACGTCGTCGCGCACGCGGCGCAGCGCCTCGCCCTGCAGGGCCTGCGCCTGGTCGGTGGAGAAGCTGTCCGGCAGGTGCTTGAACGGCGCGTAGAAGCTGCTGTCGGTCGGATCGGCGAGGTCGGCGACCGCGGCGATCGACACGTCGCGCCCGTCCAGCACTGCCCGCGGCACGCTGAAGCCACGCTTCAGGCCGGCGCGCATGTTGGCGATCTGCTGGTCGAAGTAGGCGGGGATCTGGCCGAGCCGGTCCAGGTAGTGCTCGTAGTCGTCGACGCTGCGCAGGTGATCGTCGTGCAGTTCGTAGCCGATGTCGCCCCAGAACGAGGAGTCGCTGTTGAACGGCATCTGCCAGACCTTGAAGCGCTGGTCGGCGAGCAGGTTGGCGATCTGCGCGCGGTAGACCTCGTAGTTCACCCGCTCGCCGGGCGACAGTGCCTGCAGGTCGATCGCATCCAGGTCCTTCAGCACCTGCTGCCAGCGCTCCAGCCTTGCCTGCTGGGTCGCCGCATCGACGCTGTCCAGGCGGCCGTCGCCGGGGACGGCCTCGCCCGAGCTGCTGATGCCGCTCTGCCCGGTCCGCCATGCCCACTCCTGCGAATAGATCGCATGGAAGCGTGCATCGGCATCGTTCGCCTGTGCGCCGGCCATGACGGGGACCAGGCCCAGGACCGCGGCCAGCAGGCCGCCCAGCAGGTACTTCATCGAGACGTTCCCTCCGCGGATCAGTCGGTGATCTTCGCAGAGATTGCGCGCAATGCCAGCGTCAATCCATGCCGGCGTAGTAACTGCGCATCGCCGTGAGGTAGGCGTCGAGGTTGTGTTCCGGGCGGTCGGCGAAGCATTCGCCGGTCTCGCCCAGGCCAGCGATGCGGTCCGGCCGGAAGTTGCGGAAGTCCCGGCGCAGCCGGCACCAGGTGCCCAGGGTCCAGGCGCCGCCCCAGAACGCCAGGCACAACGGTTCGACTTCGCGCTCGCTGGAGCGCCCGGCCTCGTCGCGATAATCCAGCCGCAGCACCTGGCGCCCCTCGATGGCCGCGTGCAGCCGGTCGATGCGGGCGGCGAACGCGGCCTGCGCCTCGTCGCGCCAGACCGGCGCATAGATGCGCGTACGGGAAGAGCGCTCGCGCAGCTCCGGCGGCAGCACCGCCTCGATCTTCATCAGCGCCGCCTGGGCGCCGGCAGACAGCCGGTCGCCGGCGAACGCCCGCACGAAGCGCGTGCCGACCACCAGCGATTCGAGCTCGTCGGCGGTGAACATCAGCGGCGGGATGTCCGCGCCCTTGCGCAGCACGTAGCCGACCCCGGCTTCGCCCTCGATCGGCACGCCGGACAGCTGCAGGTCGGCCACGTCGCGATAGACCGTTCGCAGCGAGACGCCCAGGGTGCCGGCCAGCGAACGGGCCGGCAGCGCGGTGCGGCGGCCGCGCAGGGCATGGATGATGAGGAACAGGCGGTCGGCGCGGCGCATCCGCACATGATGCCCTGCCCCCGGTCGCAGCGCCTGCGACGTCGGTCATGCCGGTCCGCGCGGATTCCTGCCCGGACCGACCGGCAACCCATGGCTCAACCCTGCTGCGCGGCGTAGTCGGCGTCCTTCGCCAGCGCCCGCTGCATCGCCGGACGGGCGAGGACGCGATCGATGTAGCCGCGGATCGCCGGGTGCTCCGGCACCAGCTGGAACTTCGTGGTCCAGTTAAGGGCGGTTCCCCACAGCACGTCGGCTGCGGTGAAACGCTCGCCGAACAGCCAGGGACCGGTCGTCAGCTGGGCCACCAGGGTGTCGTAGACCTGCTCCCAGGTGCCGTAGGGCGAAGTCGATGGCGCCGCCGGTTCGCGCTTCATGGCGCGATCGACGATCGCCGGCTCGAAGCACGAGCCGTAGAACACCAGCCAGCGCAGATAGGGGCCGCGCAGCGGGTCGCCGATCGACGGCGCCAGGCCCTTTTCCGGATACAGGTCGGCCAGGTAGATGAAGACCGCGGGCTGCTCGGCCACCAGCGCACCATCGTGGAGGATTGCCGGCACCTTGCCCATCGGGTTGATCGCCAGGTAGTCCGGTGCCCGCTGGGCGCCGGTCTTCAGGCTGAGCAGATGCAGGTCGTAGTCCACGCCCAGTTCCTCGAACAGGGCGAGCGTGCCGCCGGCGCGGGTCTGCGGGGCGTAGAAGAAGGTGACTCGGGGCGTGGTCATGGCGGGCGATCCCTCGTGGTGATGGCTCGGCGATGGTTTCACAGGTGGCGGGTTTCCGCCGACGGGTGCATCCAGTCGTTGTCCCGGCCGTTGCTGTAGCGCAGAGGTGCGGCGATCAGCGCCTGCGGCTCGACATCGTCCAGGCAGGCCAGGTTGATGCTCAGGAAATCGCCGCCGAGCACGTCCAGGTGGCCACGCCCGAACGGATGCACGCCACAGTGGCGGCAGAACAGGTGATGCATCGAGCGCGTGCCGAACTGGTAGTCCGACAGCTCCTCTTCGCCGCGGATCAGGCGGAACGCATCGGGCCGCACGATGACGCCCCAGGCCCGGGTCTTGCTGCAGATCGAGCAGTTGCAGCGACCGGTGCCCTCGGCCAGGTCGATGTCGGTTTCGAACGCGACGGCGCCGCAGTGGCAGCTGCCGTGATAAGTGGTCTTCATGCAGGTGTCTCCATGGAAGGTTCGACGCGTCGCGTCGCCATGTGGCCGCGCAGCAGGGACCGGGGTGTCGGCGCCAGGCGCAGCAGCTGCGGCGGCCCGGCCAGCCGGCGCGTCCACGCCTGCAGGGGGTTTTCCTCCGCCTCGGCCAGCAGCATCGCCGGCCACGGTGCGATGGCCGCCGGCGGATCGAACAGGCCGAACCAGACGAACACCGGCTCGTTCTCCCGCACCGGCAGGCGCGGAAAGTTGTTCGGCGCCGTTTCGCTCAGGCCACTGCCCAGCACCCGCAGGCCACGAGCCGCCAGCCACGGGCGGATCTCGTCGTCGAACGCACGGGCCAGCGTCGTACCGACCATGGCCTCGACCGGGCAGACCATGGCCGCCAGCCAGCCGGGAGGCCCGGCACGTCCCGGGACCGGCCGGCTCGCCCCCGGCAGGTCGAGCGGTTGCCAGGGACGCAGCAGCAGCACATCGTCCGAATCGATCATGGTGGCGTTGGCCGCGTCCCGGTGGTGATGCCAGACCGGGCCGTCGTAGAACGCGCCCAGCGCCCGTGCCCGCGTCGCCATGTCGGCAAAGCCGCGCAGCCAGACGAAGCGGTCCGGATCGTCCAGGTCGCGGAACTGGCCCGGCAGCACGATGCCCAGCGCCTCCTGGGACTCGACGAACTCGCGTTCGAACAACTCCACCAGGCGCTCGCGCTGGCCCGCGCGCAGGGTGTACTGGCGCAGCTCGAGCACGCCGATCGCCGGCGCGCTCATCGGCGGCTCCTTCCCGGGCGCAGCAGCAGGGCCACCATGGCGAAAAGATGCGCACGCTTCGGACGCGCCGGGTCTTTCGTGGGGACCTCGCGCGGCGCCTGGATCCAGTGACCTTCCGTCAAGGTACCGCGCAGCCGCAGCGGGCCGTAGGCACGGATCACGCGTTCGAACCGGGTGCTCATGCCACCGCCTCCTCCACCGGTTCGCCCACGCACCAGGGCGGCAACTGCGCGTGCTTGAACAGGCGGTACCAGTGTTCGCGGTCGCTCGGGTTGTAGAGGTCGAGCGTGCGGATCACCTCGCGGGCGAATTCCACGCTGCCCAGGTGACTGGCGGTGATCACGCCGCCGTCGCTGACCGCCAGGACCTCGCTGTCGTACTGGCTGGCACCGGCGTAACCGGGTATCTGGGCGAGCTGCCCGGCCCAGTTTCCGGTGTGGCGGCAGTCATCCAGCAGGCCGGCACGGGCCAGCGCCAGCACGCCGCTGTCGATGCCGGCGACCGGGGCACCGCCGGCGTGGATCTCCGCCACGAGGTCGACCGCCGGCTGCCCTTCCCCGCGCTGCCACAGATGCCCGCCGGGCACGATCACCAAGGCCGCGCGCTGCGGGTCGACCTCGGCCAGGGTGGTGTCGGGCTGCACGGTCAGCCCGCCCATCGAGGTCACGGCCTCCGGGCCGAAGCCGACCGTCCGCACCTGCCAGTCGCCCGGGCGACGCACCTCGCACAGGGCCAGCGCGGCCTGCCAGTCGGCGAAGCCGTCGAACACCAGAACATGAACCGTATCGCGCATGGGCTTGCCCTCCGTGGGTGGAGCGCAAGCATGGTCCCGGGCTGCTGCCAACGTGCTGTCAGCAGCCCGACCGTTCGGGGCGGATAGTGAGTGCCGGCTGGCGTGGCCCCGGCGCGCACGGGACAATGGCGGTCCTTTTCCGTCACGGAGACGCCATGAAGCCCGTTTCGCTGATCCAGTTCCTGATCGAGGAACGCCGCGCCGGCCACATCAACGCGGAGCTGTCGCTGCTGATCGAGGTGGTGGCGCGCGCCTGCAAGCGCATCAGCGTGGCGACCAACAAGGGTGCGCTCGGTGGCGTGCTCGGCATGGCCGCCGGCGAGGGCGACGCGGCCAGCATCAACGTGCAGGGCGAGGCGCAGAAGAAGCTGGACGTGATCTCCAACGAGATCCTGCTGGAGGCGAACGCCTGGGGCGGCCACCTCGCCGCCTGCGCGTCGGAGGAGATGGAGGATCCGCAGCCGATCCCCGACATGTACCCGAAGGGCAACCACCTGCTGCTGTTCGATCCGCTGGACGGCAGCTCGAACATCGACGTGAACATCTCCGTCGGCACGATCTTCTCGGTGCTGCGCTGCCCGGACGGCGTGACCGAGCCGAAGGCCGAGCACTTCCTGCAGGCCGGCACCGAGCAGCTGGCCGCCGGCTACGTGGTGTACGGCCCGGCCACGGTGATGGTGCTGACCTTCGGCCACGGCACCCATGAGTTCACCCTGGACCGCGAGGTCGGCAGCTTCGTCCTCAGCCGGCGCGACATCCGCATCCCCGAGGCCACCGGCGAATTCGCCATCAACATGTCCAACCAGCGCCACTGGGAGGCGCCGATGCAGCGCTACATCGGCGAGCTGCTGGCCGGCAAGGACGGCCCGCGCGGGCGCGACTTCAACATGCGCTGGGTCGCCTCGATGGTGGCCGACGTGCACCGCATCATCACCCGCGGCGGCGTGTTCTTCTATCCGCTGGACGCCAAGATCAGGGCCCAGGGCGGCAAGCTGCGGCTGATGTACGAAGCCAACCCGATGGCCTTCATCGTCGAGCAGGCCGGCGGCGCGGCGACTACCGGCCGCGAGCGCATCCTCGACGTACCGCCGGGTGCCCTGCACCAGCGTGTGCCGGTGTTCCTCGGTTCCCGCGAGGAAGTGGAGCGTGCGACCCACTACCACCGCGAGGCCGACGGCCTGCGCGGCTGACCGCACGGCGCGGGCGTTCCGCAGGGGTTTGCGAAGCGCCCGCGCCATGGCTTGCAGCACTTGGAGCGGTGCCCCGCGCGCTGCTAGGTTCGAAGGCTTCTCCACCCGCCGAGAGAGCCGCCGATGTCCCGAGTCTCCCTGCTGCCGCTGGCCCTGCTGGCCGGCCTGACCCTGCCGGCCTTCGCCGGCACCGCGCCGGTCGATCCGCGCATCGACCATCTGCTGACCGAGCTGGGCAAGGTGCGCGGCATCCACGGCGTGCAGCTGTCGCCCGACGGACGCCAGCTGGCCTGGGTGGTGGACACCGACGGCGAGCCCGCGGTGATGCTGGCGAAGGCCAATGGCCGCGACGCCCACCGCCTCAACACCCGCGACGCGGCCGGCAGCTGCCGTGAATCCAGCCTCGCCTGGGCGCCGGATTCGCAGCACCTCGCGTTCCTCTCCACCTGCGCCAGCATCGGCGCGGGCAAGGGCCACCCGGCCGTGGTGGTGGCCGACACCCGTGGCGCGGCCGCCCCGGTGAAGCTGGCCGCACTGGATGGCTACGCCCGCGCGCTGCGCTGGTCGCCCGACGGCCGCGAGCTCGGCTTCCTCTACGTCGAAGGCGCCACCCGTGCCGCCAGCGCGGTGGCCGCGGCCAAGCCGGCCGCCGGCGAGATCGGCGTGGACGGGCTGGAGGTGCAGCGCATCGCCGCGGTGCCCGCCAGCGGTGGCACCGTGGAGATGCTCACCCCGGCGTCGAGCTACGTCTACGAATTCAGCTGGTCGCCAGACAGCCGCCAGCTCGCCTACGTCGCCGCGCCGGCGCCCGGCGACAACAACTGGTGGATCGCCAGGCTGTACGCGCAGGAGGCGAAGGCCGGCGCCGAGCCCCGCGCACTGGTCGACACGCGCACCGTGGAAGGCCCGCTGCACGGCCTGCAGATGGCGCTGCCGCGCTGGTCGCCGGACGGTTCGCGGATCGTCTTCATCGGCGGCCTGATGAGCGACCAGGGCGCGACCGGCGGCGATCTCTATGCCGTGCCCTCGACCGGCGGCGCGGTCACCGCGCTGACTCCGGGCATCAAGGTCACCCCGGTGTGGTTCGGCTGGACCGGGGCCGACCGCCTGCTGGTGGCGCAGATCCGCAACGGCCGCAGCGAGGTGGCGCCGTACGCCATCGACGCCCGCCACGCCACGGCGCAGGCGCCGCTGTTCGCACTGGACGCCAGCCTCGGCGACGGCACCGCGGCGATGGGCCTGTCGCTGTCGGCCGACCATGCGAAGGTCGCGTTCGCGCAGAGCTCCTACGCCGCCGCGCCGGAAGTGCATGCCGGCCGGCTGGGGCGCACGCCGCCGCCGGCGGTCACCGCGATCAACGCGGCGCTGAAGCCGTCGTGGGGCAAGGCCGAGTCGGTCGAGTGGGACAACGAGGGCCGCCACGTGCAGGGCTGGCTGCTGTACCCGGCACACTACGACGCGAAGAAGTCCTACCCGATGATCGTCGCCGTGCACGGCGGTCCGGCCAGTGCCGTGCTGCCGCGCTGGCCGGCGGTCGGCTTCGGCGGCGTGCCGTTCTCGGCGCTGGACTACTTCGTGTTCATGCCCAACCCGCGCGGCAGCTACGGCCAGGGCGAGGCCTACGTGCAGGCCAACCGCAAGGACTTCGGCTACGGCGACCTGCGCGACATCCTCGCCGGCGTCGACACCATCGAGAAAAAGCTGCCGGTGGACGACAAGCGCCTGGGCCTCACCGGCTGGAGCTACGGCGGCTTCATGAGCATGTTCGTGCCGACCCAGACCCAGCGCTTCCGCGCGGTGGTCGCCGGCGCCGGCATCTCCGACTGGCAGAGCTACTACGGCGAGAACCTGATCGACCAGTGGATGATCCCGTACTTCGGTGCCTCGGTGTACGACGATCCGGCGGTGTACGCGAAGAGCTCGGCGATCCACTTCATCAAGCAGGTGAAGACGCCGATGCTGATCGTGGTCGGCGACCGCGACGCCGAATGCCCGGCCCCGCAGTCCTTCGAGATGTGGCACGCGCTGCGCACGCTCGGCGTGCCGACCTCGCTGGTGGTGTACCCGAACGAGGGCCACCACTTCGTCGACCCGGCGCACCAGCGCGATGTGCTGCAGCGCGCGCTGATGTGGTTCGAGAAGTACCTGCCGCCGGGCGGCTGAGCCAACCGACCGGGCCGGATGAAGCACAGGGGCGAGTCGCAAGACTCGCCCTTTTTGCAAGGGGCGCGCCCGGCCTCCCCCGGCCCTGCCACGAGTCACGCTTGACGACGACCCATGTGTATTGATGTACTGATACACATGGACGCATCGCTGCTTACCATCCAACCCGCCTCGGCCGAGCCGATCTACCGGCAGATCGTCGAGCAGCTGCGCCGCCTGATCGCCGGCGGCCAGCTCGCCGCGGGCGACCTGCTGCCCTCGGTGCGCGAGGTGGCGGCGTTCCACGCGATCAACCCGATGACCGTCTCGCGCGCCTACGGCATGGCCGAGTCCGAAGGCCTGCTCGAGCGACTGCGCGGCAAGGGCATGGCGGTGGCTGCCACCACGCGGCCGACACAGACGCAGGCACAGCGGCTGGCTCTGCTGGAGCCGCAGCTGCTGGCGCTGGCGCGCCACGCCCGTGAACTGGAACTGCCCGCCGCGGCGGTGCTGCGGCGGCTCGGCCGCCTGCTGGAGGACTGAGATGTTTATCCACCTCGCCCTGATGGGACTGGTTGGCTGGCTGCTGGTGGCCGAGCCCCTGCTGGGGAGGCGCGCATCGTTGCACCTTGGGCAAGCGCTCGATCGCGGCGAAGCGGATGCGCGCACGCGATTCCTGCTGGCCTGGACCTGGCAGGGCTGGACCCTGGTCGGTGTAACGCTGGCGATCGCGCTAGGCCTGGCCGGATGGAGCCCGGCGCAACTGGGTCTGGCCTGGCCGCGCGTCCCGGCTGGCCTCGACGGCGGCGTCCTGCTCGGAATGACGGCGTCCATGATCGCCGGCGCCCTGATCGCCGCAGTCGGGCTGTGGGTAGCGGCGCGCCGACGGCACGGGACACCTGCGGCAACCCCGGCGATCCCGGCAGCACCGGCAGCCGTGCTGCGCATGCTGCCGCGCACCCGGCGCGAACGGCTTGCCTTCGCTGCACTGGCGCTGACCGCCGGTATCGGCGAGGAGATCGTCTGGCGCGGCTTCGGCCTGGCCGTATTGCGCACCTGGCTGCCCCATGCCGGCCCGTTGCCTTACGTGCTGCTGCTCGCCACAACGTTCGGCTGGGCCCACCTCTACCAGGGCCGCGCCGGGGTGATCGTCACCGCGCTGGTCGGCGGCGTGTTCGCCGCGCTCTATCTCGCCAGCGGCAGCCTGCTGGTCCCGATGGTGCTGCACGTGCTGATGGACCTGCGCGCCCTGCTTATCCGCTTGCCACCGGACGACCCTCACGCGGCAGCGTCCGGTCCATCCACCAGGGAGGTTTCATGAACGCGATGCTCAAGGACGCCGCCGACCGGCTCGATCCGCCGCTGGCGGCCCATGGCCTGGGCCATGGTTACGAGGGTGCCACCGTGCTGCACGGCATCGACCTGGCGCTGGCACCGGGCAGCGTGCTCGGCCTGATCGGCCGCAACGGTGCCGGCAAGTCCACCCTGATCCGCGCCATGCTCGGCCTGCTCGAACCGGCTGCCGGCGAGGCCCGTGTGTTCGGCCAGCCGGCGCTGCGCATGGACGACCAGGCAAAGGCGCGTCTGGCCTACGTGCCGCAGCAGCCGGAAGCCCTGGGCTGGCTCACCGCCGCACAACTGCTCGACTACGTCGGCCGGTTCTATCCCCGATGGGATGCGCGCTTCGCCGGAAAGACCCTCGAGCGCTGGAAGATCCCGCCAAACAAGCTGCTGGCCAAGCTGTCGCCGGGTGAGCGGCAGCGGGTCGACCTGATCAGGGCACTGGCCTCGCAGCCGGAACTGCTGGTGCTGGACGAACCGGCCGCCGCGCTCGATCCGGTCGCCCGCCGCGAACTGCTGCGCGAGGTGGCGCTGCGGGCCGGCGAATCCGGCACCACCGTACTGTTCTCCACCCACATCGTCTCCGACCTGGAGCGGATCGCGTCGGACATCGCCTTCCTGCACGAGGGAAAGCTGCTGCTGCACTGCGCCGCCGACGACACCAAGGAGCGCTTCGCCCGGCTGTGGCTGCCGGCGGCGATGAGTGCGGCCGCACCCGCCGCTGCATTGAGTCGGCGTCGGCATGAGGACGGCAGCCTCAGCCTCGTGGTGGAGCGCGATGAGCGCGGCCAGTGGCCGGAGGCGTCACGGTTGAACGGAGCGCGCGTCGACGCGCTGGGGCTGGAGGACCTGTTCGTGGAGGTGGCCGAATGAGAGCGCGCGACCTGCTGCTGACCTTCGGGCGGACCACCTACCCCTCGGTTCGGTGGCTCGTGGGAGGCGTGTTCCCGCTCGGGGTCGCGGTCGCCATCGTTGTCCGCCTGCTGTGGCCGGGGGCGAAGGGCGGACATATCGCGCTGCTCGCCTTCGAGGGCGGCGTGGCCTACCTGTGGGCCTTTTTCATGCCGGCGAGCCTGCTGCTGGCCCGCGACGCCCGGCAACTGCGCATTCCGCGGCTGGAGGCGGTGGCAGCCGCTGCCGTCGGGCTCGCGGCGCTGGCGACCGTCGGAATCGGGGCAGCACTCGGAAAAGCGACGCTGGGGGAGACCAGCGCGGCCGCCCTGACCGCGCTGGTGCTTGCATCGGGATTCGCATTCAGCCTGCTGCCGGGTCCGGTAGCAATGCTGATCGGACTCCTTCCCGCCGCGTCCGACGCGGCGCGGCGGGTGCTGCCCGTTCCCACGCTCGACGATCCCCGTTCGACGATCTGGTGGGCAGTGGCCGCGGCAGGCTTCGGCGTGATCTGTGCCATACGCTGGCACGGGCTGATTCGCCTGGACGACCGCGAGGCCGAACGCTCCAGCGCCATGGTGATGCGCCTGCGCGGCAAGAACGCCACCGGCCATTGGGCCGGCAGCGGCGCCGGCGTCCGCACCGTGGATCGGCGACGGCCGGGCTGGCTGCAGCCGGAGGCGAACCTCCGGCGCACCGGCCCGGCGCATCCGGTGGCCTCGCTGCGCGTGGCGCTCGGCGGCGGGTTCGTGCCGCAAACCCTGCGGGGACTCTGCCGCCGCGGCCTCACGATGGCCGGGCCGATGCTGGTCTTCATCGCTGCGATGATGCTGATCCTCGCCACCAAACCTGATGCCACCGTGTCGTCGCTGGGGGTGATCTATGCACTGGGCACCCCCATGCTGGCCGGGCTCGCGTTCATGCTGGCACTCGGCCTGCCGCTGGTCAGTGCCCTGACCGTGCGCCAGCGCTGGTCCACGTCGCAGCGCGAACTGGCGGTGCTGGGGGTGCTGCCCGGTCTGGGTACGCCCGACCGGGTCCGCCAGGCTCTGCTGCGGGCTGCCCTGGCGCGGCCCGTCGTCATCAATCTGCTGCTCACCGTGGCGGGATGGATCATCGCCCAGCGCATGAATCTCAGCGTCATCGCCACCCTCGCGCTGGTCGGGGCGCCGCTGCTCTGCCTCCTTGCCGGCGTGGCGTTGACGCTCGACGCGCTCGGCCCGCAGCCGTTGCGCGGCTGGGCCCTCGGTCTGGTGTGCAGCGCATTGACCATCGTGGTGCTCATCAGCACGATCACCGGCATGCTCGCCAGCCAGTTGCGGCAAGGCGGTCCCTGGGCCGGATCGCCTGCCTTGTGGAGCATCTACCTCGCGGTGGCGCTGGCACTGACCACGGTGCTCGGCTGGATCGCAGCACGCGGCGCTCGCGGCATGGCACGGCAGCCACACCCGTTCCTCGCCCACGGATGATCCAGGAGCGTCGACCATGACTCCGACCACGGCACGAAGCCTCGCCGAGCAATATCGACTCCCCGTCGCCACGACCGCCGAGATCGTCGGTGAGGCGACCCGTCAGGCGCTGCTGCGCTCCGGATGGTGCTGGACCCTGCTCGTGATCGGGCTCGGCGGCGCCGCTGGCCTGGCGTATGCGCTGGGCGATTCCGCCCCGGGAGACCATCACGAACTGAACATCTTCGCCCTGCTCATGGCGATCCAGGTGGTGATGCTGGCCTGGCGGCTGCTGGGCCAACGACTGGCGCGCCGGGCCATCCATGCCGAGGCGGCACGCATCGCCGCTCGCGCCCATCCGGAGCCGGACGCATGATCGCGCGCACCGCGATCCGCCCGGAATGGCTGGCCGCACGTTACGGGCTGCGGCTGCCGGTGGCACGCGCCGTGGTACGCGACCACAGCCTCAGGCAGTGGCGGCGCTACGGCTGGCTGGCGCCTCCCACCGCCGCGCTCTGGCTGACCAGCGCGGCCGGAGACTTCGGGTGGGTGATACTTCCACGCGGTTGGGGCGGTCTCATGGTGGCTGCCGCGCTGCTGCTGCTCGGCCTGCACCTGTGGCTGGCACAGCGCGCGGCACGGGTGACGATCATGGCCGAAGCGGAGCGGCTGGCGCGCGATCCCATCGCTCGCAGCAGGGAATGACGTCATGCGATGGATCACCACGCAGCGCTTGGCCCGCGCCTACCGCCTTCCGTGGACGCAGGCCGAACGGATCGTGCGCGAGGAGTGCCTGCGGGCCGGCACGCGCGGAGGTCGCGCATGGGCGCTGGCGCTGATCCACCTCGCCGGTCTGTTCTGGCTGCTGTTCGGTGCCCACTGGCTGTTCCCCGCCCTGCATGGGTGGACACGCATGGGGATCGAATCGCCCGGCCTGCTGGTGTCGATGATCACCATGCTCGTGCCGCGCCTGCTCGCCGGTGATGTCATGCGGGTGCATGCCGAGGCGCTCGCCGCAACCGCGGAGCATTCAGAACAACTGCCCCTGCGGTGACGACGGGCGCGGCGGCACGAAGCGGGTGGTGTCGAGCTGGAGATCGCGCGCGCGGCCGAAGCCGTGCCGGCGACAGGCGACCTCGAAGCGCCGCTTGAGCAGGTCGGCGAACACGCCCTGCCCGCGCATGCGGGTGCGGAAGTCGCTGTCGTAGTCGCGCCCGCCGTTCATCTGCTGCACCAGGCTCATCACGTGGGCCGCGCGATCCGGGGCGTGCAGGGCCAGCCATTCGCGGAACAGCGTCTTCAGCTCGTACGGCAGGCGCACCACGGTGTAGCCGGCGCAGGAGGCGCCCGCGTCGGCGGCCTGTTCGAGCACCGCCTCCATGTCGCGGTCGTTCAGCGCGGGGATGATCGGCGCGACCAGCACACCCACCGGCACGCCGGCCGCGGCCAGCGCGCGGATCGCTTTGATCCGCCGGTGCGGGGCGCTGGCGCGCGGTTCCAGCTTGGCCGCGAGGTGGTTGTCCAGCGAGTTCACCGACACGAACACCTGTACCAGGTTGGCCTCGGCCATCGGTGCGAGCAGGTCGAGATCGCGCTCGACCAGCGCGTTCTTGGTGACGATCGTGCATGGGTGCCCGCAGCCGGCCAGCAGCTCCAGTGCGGCGCGGGTGAGGCGCCAGCGCTTCTCGATCGGCTGGTAGGGATCGGTGTTGCTGCCGATGTTGATCGGCTCCACGCGGTAGCCCGGGCGTGACAGTTCGTGGCGCAGCACCTCGGCGAGGTTGCCCTTGGCGCGCAGCTTGGTCTCGAAGTCGAGGCCCGGTGACAGGTTGAGGTAGCTGTGCGAAGGCCGCGCGAAGCAGTAGATGCAGCCGTGCTCGCAGCCGCGGTACGGGTTCATCGCCTGGCTGAAATGAATGTCCGGCGAGTCGTTGCGGGTGATCACGCTGCGCGCGCGTTCTTCGCTGACTTCGGTGCGTGGCCGTGGCGCTGCGTCGTCCAGCAGTGCGCTCTGCCAGCCGTCGTCCTCGGCCTGGCGGCGCAGGGTCTCGAAGCGGCCTTCCGGGTTGGAGGCCGCACCACGGCCTCTGTGGGCCCGGGGCGAAAAGGGGTCGTTGAAGTCGGACATGGGACGCAGCCTGGTTGACAAGCATCTCACCGCGCGCGACCGCTTTGGCACAACCGGATCGCTGCGCTGACGCCCGGCCCGGAAGCAGGTTTATGATCGGCGCCACCACCGGGGCGCGGCACCGGGTCGACGAGGCATTCCTCTCATGCGCTGGCTTTGGCTGACCGGAACGGTGCTGGCTTTCGTGCTCTGCTTCACCCGCCACGGGGGCGGGGCCATGGCGATCTGGCTATTGCTGGGCCTGGTCGGACTGCTGGGCACCGGCCTTGCCTTCGCCCAGACCCGGATCAGCTCCAGCGCCCGCGCCGAATCGCTCTCCAGTTACGACCTGCAGCGGCTGCGCGAGGGCAAGCCGCCCCTCGGCCACGACTGAGCGATCCCGTCCGTAAAAGAAAAGCCACGCCTCGCGGCGTGGCTTTTCGCAGGTATGACCGCGGACGGCCGGCGCCCGCCGTGGCACCGACTCAGAAGTTGTACTTTGCGCTGAGCGAGACCTGGTTCGCCTTGGTGGTCGTGGTGTTGGTGCCATCGGCCGTGCTGTCCAGCTCGGAATACAAGTATTCCAGGCCAAGCTCGTACGCGCCGGAGGTGTAGATCAGGTTGAGCGCGGACTGACGATTCTCCAGTCGACCGACCGAGCCGTGGCCCAGCCAGGCCACCACGTCACTGCGCTTGGGCTTGCTGTAGCCGTAGAACGCGTTGGCGCTCCAGTTCGGCGTGAACTTGTAGCCGGCCTGCAGGAAGCCGCCGTTCTCCTTGATGTCGCCGAACTGGATCAGGCCGCCGAACACCTGGCCCAGACCCTTGCCGGTGTAAACGTTGCCCTTGAACATCCAGTTGCCCGGATGCCAGTTGCCGCCCACCTCGAAGCCCTGGCTGTCGATCTTGGTGGCGATCGGCGTTGCCGCGGTGCCGTCGACGCCGCGCAGATCGATCTGCGAGTAGTGCGCGACGAAGTAGGCCAGCCAGTCCTTGTCCTGCACGTGCAGGCGCGCCTGCAGCTGCGGACGGAAGCCGGCGTTGGCGCCGGTGAGGTAGTTCACGTTGTTGCCGGGGCCGTCCCATGAGCCCTCGAAGGCACCCAGGTCCAGTCGCCACTTCGGACCGTCCGAACCGTGGTTGAGATCCTGCATCATCACCACGCCCGGGAAGCGCCAGCCGATCATGCCGGTGCCGTAGCCGAGCGGGAAGGCGATGTGGGTGATCGAGGCCGGCACGTTGTCGAGCGGGAACAGCAGGTCCCACTGCTGGCCGACGCGGATCGTGGTGCCGCTGGAGGCGTTGGCCAGATCCATGTACGCCTGGCGCAGGCGCGGCGTCGGCTGCGACAGCGAGTAGGCGCCGGTGCCGTTGAAGCCGCCGAAGAAGTCCATCTCGATCCGGCCGCCGCCGGTCCAGTTGTCATTGAACTTGGCGCCCTTGAAGTCGAGCCAGAAGCGGGTGTTGCGCACGTCGAAGCCGCTGGTGTTGCCGTGCGAGCCGGGCACCGGGAATTCGGCGTTCTGACCGTTGCCGAAGGTGAAGCTCTTGTCCTGGCTGAACGCGGTGGCCGAGACGAAGCCATGCAGGGCCACCGATACGCCGGGCGCGCTGCTGAACGCCGACGGGGCCGGGGGCGGCGGCGGCGGCGTGCTGGCGACCTTCTCGATCTGCTGCTGCTGCGCCTGCTGGTTGCCCTGGATCTGCTGCAGCGCCTCGCGCATCTGCGCCAGCTCCTTCTGCTGCTCGTCGAGCTGGGCCTGCTGCTTCTCGATCAGCGCCTGCAACGCCTTGACGTCGGTCTTCTGCTTGGTGGCGGCGAACGACGAGCCGGACACCGCCAGCCCGAGCGCGACGGCGACGGCGAAGAACATCGGATTTCTTTTCATGGCTTGTATCCCCGGATGGAAGGACCGGTATCGGTGGAGCTGCGCCCGGTGGGTAGCGCTCCGCCCGTTATCGATCGCAAGTGGCGAAACATTAGGAGCACGTTAATCGCGGACTTCGCCCCGGCGCATTACGACTTTCGTCGCGCCGCACCGCCGCGTAAAAAGCTGCGGCATCGACCGTGGTCCGACCGGTGCCGACCTTCCTCCCGGGAAGGTCGGCACCGGCACCGCTCAGTCGTGGATGGAAACGTGCTTGGTCTCGTGCAGGAACAGGCCGCCAATCACCACGCTCATCGCGGCGATGATGATCGGGTACCACAGGCCGGCGTAGAAATCGCCCGTGGCCGCCACGATGCCGAACGACACCGAGGGCAGGAAGCCGCCGAACCAGCCGTTGCCGATGTGGTACGGCAGGCTCATCGAGGTGTAGCGGATGCGGGTCGGGAACATCTCCACCAGCCATGCCGCGATCGGGCCGTAGACCATGGTGACGTAGATCACCAGGATCCACAGCAGCAGCATCACCATCGGCTTGTTGATCATCGCCGGGTCGGCCTTGGCCGGATAGCCGGCTGCGTTGACAGCCGCACCGACCTCCTCGCCGAACGCCTTGACCTTGGCGGCGAAGTCCGCCTTGGCCATCTGGGAGCCGTCGAACGACGGGAGGTCCTTGCCGCCCACCGACACCACCGCCACCGTGCCCGGAGCCGCGGCGACGTTCTCATACGGCACACCGCGCTTGGTCAGGAAGCTCTTGGCCACATCGCAGGAGCTGGTGAACACCTTCTTGCCGATCAGGTCGATCTGCACGTGGCAGTCCTTCGGATCGGCGGTGACGCGGATGGGCGCGGTAGCAATGGCCGACTCGATCGCCGGGTTGCCGTAGTGGGTGAGCGCCTTGAAGATCGGGAAGTAGGTCAGCGCGGCCAGCAGGCAGCCGGCGAGCACCACCGGCTTGCGGCCGATGCGGTCGGACAGCCAGCCGAACACCACGAAGAACGGGGTGCCGATCAGCAGCGCGCCGGCGATCATCAGCTGGGTGGTGGTCGCGTCGATCTTCAGCGTGTTGCCGAGGAAGTACATCGCGTAGAACTGGCCGGCGTACCACACCACGGCCTGGCCGGCGGTGGCACCGAGCAGCGCCAGGATCACCACCTTGAGGTTGCCCCAGCGGGCGAAGGACTCGGTCAGCGGCGCGGTCGACTGGCGGCCCTCTTCCTTCATCTGCTTGAACGCCGGCGACTCCGACAGCTGGAGGCGGATGTACACCGACACGGCCAGCAGCACCGAGGACAGCAGGAACGGGATGCGCCAGCCCCACTCGTCGAACTTCGGACCCAGCGCGACCTTGCAGCCCAGGATCACCAGCAGCGACAGGAACAGGCCGAACGTCGCGGTGATCTGGATGAAGCTGGTGTAAAGGCCGCGCTTGCCGTCCGGCGCATGCTCGGCCACGTAGGTCGCCGCACCACCGTACTCGCCGCCAAGGGCCAGGCCCTGCAGCAGGCGCAGCGCGATCAGGATCACCGGAGCAGCGACACCGATGGTTCCGTAATTCGGCAACACGCCGACCAGGAACGTCGACAGGCCCATGATCAGGATGGTGACGAGGAAGGTGTACTTGCGGCCCACCAGGTCACCGATGCGCCCGAACACGATCGCGCCGAACGGACGCACCGCGAAGCCGGCGGCAAAGGCCAGCAGGGCGAACACGAAGCCGGACGCTTCGTTGAGACCGGAGAAGAACTGCTTGGCAATGATCGCCGCCAGCGAGCCGTAAAGGTAGAAGTCGTACCACTCGAAGACGGTGCCGAGGCTGGATGCGAAGATCACCCGCCGATGGCTGACATCGAGCGCGGTATCCGCGGTGGTGCCGGTGGTGGCCATGCTGTATTCCCCTCTGGTCAGGACGGCTCCGCGCCAGGGCGGAGGTGGTGCCGCGTCACCGCGGCCATGTTTCGGGGCCGGACCTCCCCCGGTCCGTGATGCCCCGTCAAACACGTGATGCCTCCGCGCGACGATCGTGCCGGTGGCAAGACGTCGCAGTGGGGGCGTGGCCGAGCATGGGGATGCTGCAATGCGCGCAGCTATTCGGCTTTGGTCGAGAATCGACGAAAGTCGAAGCGGTTCCGCGGGGGTGCTGCAGTGCGTCGAACGCTACACTCGGGCAAGGGCGTCGGCATCCCCGCCATCGCGCCACGCAGCCATCCCAAGGAGCCCGTCATGTCCAAGGTCTATCCGGTCAATCCCGAATTCGCCGCCCGCGCCCGGGTGAACCGGGAGGACTACGAGCGCCTCTATGCCGAATCGGTGAAGGATCCGGAGGGCTTCTGGGGCCGCATCGGCCAGCGGCTGGACTGGATGAAGGCGCCGACGAAGATCAAGAACACCTCGTACGACCCGCACAATCTGTTCATCCGCTGGTACGAGGACGGCGCGCTCAACGTCGCCGCCAACTGCCTCGACCGCCACCTGGAAAAGCGCGGCGACAAGACCGCGATCATCTTCGAGGGCGACGATCCGAACGAGTCGCGCCACATCAGCTACCGCGAGCTGCACGCCGAGGTGTGCAAGTTCGCCAACACGCTCAAGCACCTGGGAGTGCAGAAAGGCGACCGCGTAGCGATCTACCTGCCGATGATCCCCGAGGCGGCGATGGCGATGCTGGCCTGCGCGCGCATCGGTGCGGTGCATTCGGTGGTGTTCGGCGGCTTCTCGCCCGACTCGCTGGCCGGGCGCATCGCCGATTCGCAGTGCAAGGTGGTGGTGACCGCCGACGAGGGCGTGCGCGGCGGCAAGAAGATCCCGCTGAAGGCCAACGTCGATGCCGCGCTCGAGCGCCCCGGCACCAACAGCGTGGAGACCGTGGTGGTGGTGCGTCGCACCGGTTCGGCCGTACCAATGCAGTCGCCGCGCGACCGTTACTGGCACAACCTGATGGATGGCCAGAGCGCCGACTGTCCGGCCGAGCCGATGGAAGCCGAGCACCCGCTGTTCATCCTGTACACCTCCGGCTCCACCGGCAAGCCGAAGGGCGTGCTGCATACCTCCGGCGGCTATCTGGTGTACGCCAGCTTCACCCACGAATGCGTGTTCGACCTGCGCGAGGACGACGTCTACTGGTGCACCGCCGACGTCGGCTGGGTTACCGGGCACAGTTACGTGGTGTACGGGCCGCTCGCCAACGGCGCCACCACGCTGATGTTCGACGGCGTGCCGAACTACCCTGACTACCGCCGCTTCTGGCAGGTGGTGGACAAGCACAAGGTCAGCCTGTTCTACACCGCCCCCACCGCGATCCGCGCGCTGATGCGCGAGGGCGAGGGTCCGGTGAAGGCCTGCTCGCGCGCGAGCCTGCGCGTGCTCGGTTCGGTCGGCGAACCGATCAACCCCGAGGCCTGGGAGTGGTACCACCGTGTGGTCGGCGACGAGCGCTGCCCGATCGTCGACACCTGGTGGCAGACCGAGACCGGCGGCATCCTGATCACCCCGCTGCCCGGCGCGATCGCCACCAAGCCCGGCTCGGCCACCCTGCCGTTCTTCGGCGTGGTGCCGGCGATCGTCGACGCCAACGGCGAGGTGCAGCAGGGCGCCTGCGAGGGCAACCTGCTGATCACCGACTCCTGGCCCGGCCAGATGCGCACCGTCTACGGCGACCACCAGCGCTTCGTCGAGACCTACTTCAGTGCCTACCCCGGCAACTATTTCACCGGCGACGGCGTGCGCCGCGACGAGGACGGCTACTACTGGATCACCGGCCGCGTCGACGACGTGATCAACGTGTCCGGCCACCGCATCGGCACCGCCGAGGTGGAGAGCGCGCTGGTATCGCATCCGAAGGTGGCCGAGGCCGCCGTGGTCGGCTGCCCGCACGAGATCAAGGGCCAGGGCATCTATGCCTACGTGACCCTGGTCGCTGGCGAAGTGGGTGACGACGCCCTGCGCAAGGAGCTGATCGCCTGGGTGCGCAAGGAGATCGGCCCGATCGCCACGCCGGATTTCCTGCAGTGGGCCCCCGGCCTGCCCAAGACCCGCTCGGGCAAGATCATGCGCCGCATCCTGCGCAAGATCGGCGAGAACGCACCCGACCAGCTCGGCGACATCTCCACCCTGGCCGACCCCAGCGTGGTGAAGAACCTGGTCGACGAGCGGCTCATCAAGTGACCATGAGCGGGAGCGCAGTGGATGCGTTCCCGCGAGCCATCCCATGCCCGACGTTCTGATCGCCGACGACCATCCCCTGTTCCGCGACGCACTGGAGCGCGCGGTGGTCTCCGCCCTGCCCGCGGCCGCAGTGCATTGCGCGGACAGCGTCGACAAACTGATGGCGCTGATCGAGCAGTATCCGGAGGCGGACCTGCTGCTACTGGACCTGCACATGCCCGGTGCCCGCGGCTACTCGGCCCTGGCACACATCCGGGGCCAGTACCCGGGCCTGCCGACCATCGTCGTTTCCGGCCATGAGGAGGCCCAGGTGGCTCGCCGCGCGCTGGCACACGGCGCCTCGGCCTACATTCCGAAGTCGACGCCGGGCGACGAGATCGTGCAGGCGATCCATGCCGTGCTCGACGGCAACACCTGGCTGCCGCACCAGCTGGTCGGCGGCGAGATCGCGCTCAAGCGCGACGAGGCCGACGTCGCCGCACGGGTTGCGTCGCTGACACCGCAGCAGTTCCGCGTGCTGACGATGATCGCCGAGGGCCAGCTCAACAAGCAGATCGCGTGGGACCTGGGTGTGTCCGAGGCGACGGTGAAAGCCCACATGACCGCGATCATGCGCAAACTGGGGGTCAACAACCGCACCCAGGTAGCGCTTGCCGCAAGCCAGCTGGCGGTGGACCCCGGCGCCATGCAGCCGTTCCCCGACGACGACTCGGAGTAGGCGCGGCGATCAGCCGTTGCTGGCCTGGCGACGCACCAGCGCTCCGAGCAGCGCGCGCAGCGCAGCCGGGCGCACCGGTTTGTGCAGCAGCGGGTAGCCGAGTTCGCGCGCGCGCTGCTTCAGCTCGCTGCTGCCGTCGGCGGTGATCATCGCCACCGGCGGCAGGCTGCCCAGCCGCAGCCGCAACTGGTTCAACGCCTGCAGGCCATCGGTGCTGTCGGCCAGGTGGTAGTCCGCCAGCACCAGGTCGACCCCGCCGCGACGCAGCTCGGCCTCGGCCTGCGCCACGTCCTCGGCAAGCCGGCAATCGACGCCCCAGCGCCCGAGCAGGGCCTTCATACCATCGAGGATGGCCGGGTCGTTGTCCAGGCAAAGCACGGTCAGCGGCAACTGTTCGCCGGTCGGCAGGCGCGGGGCGACCGCGGGGCGACGGGGCACCGCAGCCACACGCGGCACGACGCATCCGAAGCAGCTGCCGTGTCCCTCGCGCGAATGCAGTTCGAGACGATGCCCCATGATCGCCGCGATGCGGTCGCAGATCGACAGTCCCAGGCCCAGCCCCTTCTCGCCCCACGGCGAAGGCCGCTGCAGGCGCTGGAACTCGTCGAAGATGTGCGCACGCTGCTCCGGCGCGATGCCGGGCCCGGTGTCCCATACCTGGATGCGCACCTCGTCGCCGTCGCGCCGCGCGCCCAGCAGCACGCCACCTTCGCGGGTGTAGCGCAGGGCATTGGAGAGGAAGTTCTGCAGGATCCGCCGCAGCAGCTGCGGATCGCTGCGGATGGACAGGTTGGTCGGCACCACGCGCAGTCGCAGGCCACGCTGCTCGGCGACCACGGCGAACTGCGCGCGCAGGGAATCGAACAGGTCGGCCAGGGCGAAATCGCCGAACTCCGGCTGATAGCGTCCGGCATCCAGTCGCGAGACGTCGAGCAACGCGTCCAGGAGGTCCTCGGCGGCACGGAACGAGGCGTCGATGCGCTCGGCCAGGCGGCGCGACTCCTCATCCAATGCCGGCTGCTGGCGCAGGGCCGAGGTGAACAGGCGGGCGGCGTTGAGCGGCTGCAGCAGGTCATGGCTGGCGGCGGCGAGGAAACGGGTCTTGGAGACCATGGCCGCCTCCGCCTCGCGCTGCGCGCGCGCGGTGGCGTCCAGCGCCTCGCTCAACTCGGCGGTGCGCTGGTCCACCCGTTGCTCGAGATTCTCGTTCGCCTCGCGCAGCGCGAGCTCGGCATGCTTGTAGGCGGTGACGTCGGTGTAGGTGGTGACATAGCCGCCACCGGGCAACGGCCGGCCGCGCATCTCGATCACCGTCCCGTCCGGGCGCACGCGCTGGAACAGGTGCGGCGTACCGGCGCGCAGGTGGCCGATGCGCTTGGCCACGTGTTCCTCCACCTCGCCCGGGCCGCATTCGCCGTGCTCGGCGTTCCAGCGGATCAGGTCGGCGACCGGCACGCCGATGTAGACCATGCCGTCGGGGTAGTCGAACAGCTCGAGGTAACGGCGGTTCCAGGTGACCAGGCGCATCCGCGCATCGACCACGCTGATGCCCTGGGAGACGTTCTCCAGCGTGGTGGAGAGCAGCTCGCGGTTGAAGCGAAGCTCCTGCGAGGCTTCGTCCATCAGCGCCATCGCCTCGGCGATGTCCAGGCCCGAGCCGGACAGCGCGCCCATCAGGATCCGCCGCGCGCTGGCCGCACCCACCGCGCCGGCGAGCAGGCGTTCGGTGTACTGGATCAGCGCGCGGTCGGCCGATTCGTTCGGCTCCAGCGCCTTGCCCTGGCGCAGGCCGTATTCGGCGAAAGCGCGTTGCGAACTGCGCTCGCCCACGATGCGACCGGCAATCGTCATCAGGTCGCCCACCGCGACGCGCCCGCGCCAGTCGCCGCTGCCGCTGCTGCTGGCGATATAGGGATCGACGAACATCGCGGCATGGATGCGCTCGGCCAGGCTGGGTCGGAAGCGCAGCGAGATGAACACCAGGCAGCCCACGTTGAGCAGCAGCGACCAGAAGGTGCTGTGCATCACCGGGTCCCAGCCGCTGAGGTGGAACAGCGCCTGCGGCCGCAGCCAGGAGATGCCGAACGGCCCCTCCTGCAGCCAGCTGGCATGGCGATCGATGGCCGGCAGCAGCAGGGTGTAGAACCAGGAGGCGAAGCCGGCGAGCAGGCCGATCGCCACACCGGACTGGCTGGCGCCACGCCAGTACAGCGCCGCGATGATCGCCGGCGCGAACTGCGCCACCGCGGCGAAGGCCAGCAGGCCGGTCGCCGCCAGATTGGCGTTGTCCGCGACCAGCCGGTAATAGCCGTAGGCCAGCAGCGAAAGCGAGATGATGGCCACGCGCCGGATGCGCAGCAGCAGCAGCGAAAGGTCCTGGCGCTGCTCCAGCCGCAGCCGTCGGATGCGCAGCAAGGCCGGCATCACCAGGTCGTTGCTGATCATGGTCGAGAGCGCCACGGTGGCGACGATCACCATCCCGGTTGCGGCGGAGAAACCGCCGATGAACGCCACCAGGGCCATGCCGCGGTCGCCGTGCGCCAGCGGCAGGTTGAGCACCCAGGCATCGGCCAGCCCACCGCGTACCGCCGGCAGATGCATGCCGGCGGCCACGATCGGCAGCACCGCCGCGCTGATCAGCAGCATGTACAACGGGAACATCCAGCGCGCACGGTGCAGGTCGTGGGGGTCCTCGCACTCCACCACGCCGATCTGGAACTGCCGCGGCAGACAGAACATCGCGAGAAAGGCGAGCACGGTCTGCGCCAGGAAGCCCGGCGACTGGCCCTGGGTGAACCGCGCTGGCGGCAGCGCTGCCAGGGCATCCCAGCCGGGCCCGCGCCAGAGGGCGTAGATGGCGAGCGTGAGGAAGGCGACCAGCTTGATGATCGACTCCAGCGCGATCGCCAGCATCATCCCGTGATGGTGTTCGCTGGCGTCGATGCTGCGGGTGCCGAACAGGATGGCGAATGCGGCCAGCAACAGCGCACACCAGAGCGCGCTGTCCGCGGAAGGAATGATCGACGTCGGCCCGGTATCCGACAGCACGTCCACCGACATCGCCATCGCCTTGAACTGCAGTGCGAGGTAGGGCACGACAGCCGTGACCGCGATCAGCGCGACCAGCGCGGCCAGGCCGTGCGATTTGCCGAAGCGCGCGCCGATGAAGTCGGCGATGGTGGTGATGTTGCGCTGGCCGGCCACGGTTACCAGCCGGCTCATCAGGCCGAAGCCGAACAGGAACAGCAGCGCCGGACCCAGGTAGATCGGCAGGTAGGCAAGGCCATCACGCGCCGCCGTGCCGACCGCACCGTAGAACGTCCAGGACGAACAGTAGACGGCAAGCGCCAGGCTGTAGACCAGCGGCCGCAGGGACGCCTTGCGCGGGTACAGCGGGTTGCGGTCGCCCTTCCAGGCGACCACGAAGAGCAGCCCCACGTAGAGTGCGGCCACGATCAGCAGCAGCCAGCCTGAAATCACCGTTGGCCCTCGCCCGATGCGCGCGCGTCCGTGGCGCTCCTGTCCGGTTCTTGTGCTGGCCGCATGCGGCCCGGCACCATGCCGGGCATGTCCGAGCATGTCCGGCCGCCGCAGGCCAAACTAGCAGAGCCCCTGGGCGAAGACGAGATTCACGTGTGGTCCTGCGCCTATCGCCCCGGCGTGGGGCGGGCTCCGCTGCGGCGCCTGCTCGCCCGGTATCTGGGGTGCGAGGCGGACACGCTCCAATTGCATGAAGAGGAGCACGGCCGACCGACACTTCTGACTGGCAGGCACGCGGCGCTCTGTTTCAACTGGTCGCACAGCGGCGAGCGCGCGCTCGTTGCGGTGGCCCGGACGGTTCAGCCCGGTATCGATCTCGAGCATCGCGGCCGGCGCACGCGTGATGTGCTGGCACTCGCCAGGCGCTTCTTCGCCAAGGCCGAGGCAACCGCGCTCGAACGCTGCGACGATACCGCCCGGGTGCTGCAGTTCCTGCGCTTTTGGACGGCCAAGGAGGCGCTGCTCAAAGCGCAGGGCCGCGGCCTGGCGTTCGGCATGGAGCGGGTCGTCGTGTCGTTCGACCTAGGCGGCCCGGAACTGCTCGCGTTCGAAGGTGAAGCACTCGAAGACTGGCACCTGGAAGAGCTCATGTGCGACGAAACGTGGGTGGCCGCGCTGGCCTGGCGCGGTCCCTCGATGGAGGTCCGCTGGCGCGGCGATTTCGAGTGATCCGGCGTCACGCAGTTGGCGTACTCTTGACGTCCGCCGCGGTGTTTCGCTCCGCGCGCGTCCTTCCCTCGCCGCGCTGGTGCCGACTTACATGACCCTGCTGAGCGTCAACCTCAACAAGATCGCCGTGCTGCGCAACTCGCGCGGCGGCGACGAGCCCTCTCTCGCCCGGGCTGCACATACCTGCATCGAAGCCGGTTGCGGCGGCATCACCGTCCATCCGCGCCCGGACCAGCGACATATCCGGCCCGACGATGTCCGGTTGCTGGCGCAGCTGCTGCGGGGGCGCGTCGAGTACAACATCGAAGGCAACCCGTTCGCCGAGGCCCGCGGCAACTATCCGGGTTTGCTGGCGTTGGCCCGCGAGGTGAGGCCGACGCAGATCACCCTGGTGCCGGACGGCGACGGCCAGATCACCTCGGACCACGGTTTCGACCTGGTGCGTGACGCAGACCGGCTGGCGCCGCTGGTGGCCGGCTTCCGTGAAGTCGGTTGCCGGGTCAGTCTGTTCGTGGACGCCGGGACGACCAACTTTGAGCCGGCGGTGCGCATCGGCGCGCAGCGCGTGGAAATCTACACCGGCCCCTATGCCGCCGCTTTCGCGGAGGGCCGCGTCGGCGATGCGCTTGCAGCCTGCGTGGAGACCGCCCGGCGGGCGCAGCAGGCGGGGCTCGCGGTCAACGCCGGCCACGACCTGAGCCAGGCAAATCTCGGCACGTTCAAGGCGGCCATCCCCGGTCTGGCCGAAGTGTCGATCGGTCATGCGCTGATCGGCGAGGCACTTTACGACGGGCTCGCGGCGACGGTACGCCGCTACCTGAGGATCCTCGACTAGCCAGCGGTCGGCAAGAACAGCTCCGGAAAAAGAAAACCCCCGCTCGAGGCGGGGGTTTCCGTTCACGCTTGCGTTTCCGGCAGAGCTTACTTACTGCTCGGTGAAGCCGATCTTGACCAGGCCGTAGCTCTTCGCGTCCGCCAGGGCCCGAGCGAGATACTCGTAGGCCACCGCGTCATCCGCGTTGATCTGGATTTCCGGCTGGTTGGTCTGCTGCGCGATCACCGCCATCTGGGCTTTCATGCCGGCCTCGTCGACAGGCACATCGTTCCAGTAGTAGGCACCCGATGCGTCGATCTTCAGACGGATCGGATCGAGATGATCGGTATCCGGCGGCGGGTTGTTGGTCGGCTGCGGCAAATCGATCTTCACGTCATGCGTCACGATCGGCGCGGTGAGCATGAAGATGATCAGCAGCACCAGCATCACGTCGACGAGGGGCGTGACGTTGATGTCCGCCATCGGCCCCTTGCCGCTTCCCGTACTGAAAGCCATGGTCGTTACTCCTTCGCCGTCGTGATGAAACCGACGTGGACCATGCCCTGGTCCTTCGCATCGGAGAGGATCTTCTTCACGATCTTGTACTCGGTCGTCTTGTCAGCGCGGATCTGGAGTTCCGGCTGGGGAGACTCGGACGCAGCCACGGCCAGGGCCGCCTTCAGCTGGTTCTCGTCCACCGATGCATCGTTCAGGAACATCGATCCGTCCGCCTGCACGGCCAGGTCCAGCGGCTTGATGGGCTTGGGGTCAGCCTTGATCGGAGTCGCCGTGGGTAGCTTGACGGTGATCCTGTGGCTGGCCAGCGGTGCCGTGATCATGAAGATAATCAGCAGCACCAGCATCACGTCCACGAGGGGCGTGACGTTGATTTCCGACATCGGACCGCCGGAATTTCCGGTGCTCATCGCCATGGGTCAGGCCCTCACTTGCCTTCGACGCGGGCGCCAGTGGCGAAGAAGTCGTGCAGGTCGTGCGCGAACTCGTCGAACTGGGCGTAGGTCAGACGGTTGGAGCGGTTGAAGAAGTTGTAGGCGAGCAACGCCGGGATTGCGGTGAACAGACCGATCGCGGTCATGATCAGCGACTCACCCACCGGGCCGGCCACGGCCACCATCGACGCGTTGCCAGCGGCAGCGATGCCGATCAGCGCGTTGTAGATGCCCCACACGGTACCGAGCAGACCGACGAACGGAGCGGACGAGCCGACCGTTGCCAGCAGGGTCAGGCCGCCTTCCAGGCGCAGGCTCTCGCGGGCCACGGCCTGACGCAGGGCGCGGTCGATGAACTCCGAACGGCTCAGCGTCTGGGCCAGACCGTTGCCGCCAGCAGCAGCCTGCTGGTGGTGGGCGACGGCCGAGGCCGCGTCCAGGGCGATCTTGGAGAACGGCTCGCTCTTCGGCTGGGCCTCGAGCTCGCGGATGGCTTCCTGGGTGGAACCGGTGTTCCAGAAGCCATCGATCACCTTGTCGGCGCGCGAACGGACCATCGCGTTGCGAATCGCGTTGGCGACGATGAAGTACCACGAGGACACAGACATGATCACCAGGGTGACCAGCACGATCCAGCCAAGCGGATCGAGGTTGTGGAGAAGTGCGTCGAAGCCGATCTGCTTCATCGCTTCGGCGTTGGACAGAGGTGCAGAGGTCTCTTGGAACATAACGCTACCCTTGGGAAGTCAAGCGTGAACTGTAACTGTAATGGGGATTACAGCTGATTGAGGTTGAAATTGACCGGGACACGGGCGTAACCCTCGACCTTCTGACCATTGCGGATCGTCGGGTTGAAGCGCCAGTGGCGTGCAGCTTCGATGGCGGCGCGGTCCAGCTCGCGATAACCACTCGAGACGTCCACCTTGACGTCCTTCACCGAGCCATCGATACCAACCAGGATCAGCAGCGTCACCGTACCTTCGTGACGCTGACGGATGGCCTGCGGCGGGTAGCGCGGCTGCAAACGGCTGTTGTAGCTCAGATCCTGGCTGGCCGTGATGTCCGACGGCGGCGCAGGCGGTGCCGGCGGCGCAGGCGGAACCGGCGGTGCCGGGTTGTTCGTCGCTTCGTCAACCGGCGGCGGCGGCGCCGGCGGCGGCGGAGTCGGCGGCGGCTGCACCTGCTTGATGATTTTCGGCGGCGGCTGCTTCGGCGGCTCCGGCGGCGGCGGCGGCGGGGGCGGCGGCGGCGGCGGCGGCTCGATGAAGTTTACCTGGACGACCTTATCCTTCTCTTTTTGTGCCTGCTTCGGCGGAGCCATGGGCGCCACCAGCATCAGGAACGCGAAGGAATGCAGCGCGATGGCGGCTGCCAACGCCCAGGTGCGCCTCCAATTGAACGACTTATTGTCGATTTCGTGGTTGCTTGAGGCCATCTGTCACTATCTTGGAGCTAGTCGATCGGTGGGCGTTTGCCGCAGCGCTGAAGCGATGTCTCAGGCCTTAACAAGGCCATGAAACGCGGGAACTTTTCGCGCGCGGAAAGATTTCAACGGTACATCAGCGCAAGGCGTTTGTATAGCTCCCGGGCACGGGTTTTGGACGTCTATTTGTGCCCGGGGAACAAGGCCTTGGCGTTACTTGCCGGCTCCTGCCTTCCGCAACCAGTCCTTGGCCTTTGCCGCGGTTTCCGGATCCTGCGCGGCCTTCCTCATCGCCGCGATGGCGGCGGGCTTGTTCTTCAGGCCGCGCTCGGCCTCGGCCAGCAGCATGTAGGCCGAACCCTGGTGCTTCACACCCTTGGCAATACCCTGCTGGATCAGTGGAACCGCTTCCCGGTTCTTGTTCTGCACCACCAGGATCTGGCCGGCGCGAACGGCGGCCTCGCCGTCGGTCGCCATCGGGATGGCCTTCTTGTACGCGGCGACAGCCTTGGCCTCGTTGCCTGCCACGTAGGCCGCATCGCCGAGCAGCTTGTTGTTCTCGTAGGTACTGGGGATGATCCCGCTGGCCATGCCGTCCTCAAGCGTCTGGACGGCCTTCAGGGCGCTGGGCTTCGGGTTGTCGGTCGTCTGACCGGTGATCAGGTAGAGCTTGGCCAGATTCACATAGTCCTTGTCGGACTTCAGCACGCCCTGAGCCTTGGCCTTCTCCATCAGCTTGATGGCCTCGGGATACTTCTGCGCCTGCATCAACACCGCCACCGCATTGTTCAGCGTGGTCGGGTCGTTCGGGTTGGCCTCGAACTGCTTTTCGGCCAACTGCGCAGCCTGGTCGCTCTGACCCGACTCGGCATAGCTCGCCATCAGGATCTGGTTCCAGCTGTTCTGGGGCTTGTCGGACATCGACATCGCCTGCTTCATCGCGGCGATCGCCTCCGGATACTTCTGCAGCCGGTAGTAGGCATTGCCTTCGAGCGCGTGGGAGTCAGCCGTGTCGCGCTTGCCCTCGGCGCGCCATTTGGCGATCGTGTCGATCGCTGCCTCGTACTGCTCGTCCGCCAACTGGAACTGGGCCATCTCGTATTCGAGCTGGAAGTAGGTGTCATTCGGCATGACCCCGTTGGCCAGTGCCTGGGACAGCAGAGAGATGGCTCCCTTCAGGTCGCCTGCGTTGTACTTCAGGCTGGCCAGACCCTGCAGGGCCAGCGCCTGGGCGTACTTGCTCTTGCTCTTGTCCAGAATGGGCTGCAGGACGGACTCGGCTTTGGCCGCGTCGCCCGAGTTCACCGCATCGAGGCCTTCGTTGAGCTGCTTCTGATCCTTGCTGCTGGTCAGGTCGAGCTTGGGCTCCTTGCGGGTTGCGTTAGGGTACAACGCTTCCTTCTTGTCCTTGTCTGCATGGCTGGCGTGAGCCACCGGCGCAGCAATGATCGTCAAGGCAAGGGTCGCACCTGCCAGCAACTTGAACAGGGGGGCATGCTTCATGGCTGTCCTCATGTCGGGATTACGCGCAGAAAGGCGTAAGGGGATCCCCAAGACTACCGGCACATGCAATCGATAACAAGTCGCGCTGCCACATGACGATTTTATAAAAATCAAACATTTAGCATGCGGCTGCGTATGCAGTTATCTGTAACGCACCTCCAGCGAACACGGCGGCGCCACCAGAATGATGAGCGCCGCCGGACGGGCTGGCCTGAACCCTGTCAGATGTCGAGGTTTGCGACCTTGAGCGCGTTCGCTTCAATAAAGTCGCGGCGCGGTTCGACGGCCTCGCCCATCAGCATGGAAAACATCTGGTCGGCAGCGAAAGCGTCCTCGATACCGACCTGCAGCATGCGCCGGGTTTCCGGATTCACCGTGGTCTCCCACAACTGCTCCGGGTTCATTTCGCCCAGGCCCTTGAAGCGCTGGATGGTGCGGCCCTTCTTTGCCTCGTCGAGCAGCCAGGCGCGGACCTCGGCGAAGCTCGACACGCCACGCGAGGCGTTGCCGCGGCGGATGACTGCACCGGGCTGGACCAGCCCCGAGAGATGCTGGCTGGCCAGGAGGATCGGGCGGAACTCGCTGCCGGCGAAGAACGTCTGCGGCAGCAACCAGGTGTGGCTCAGCCCGTGCTGCTCGCGGACCACTTCGATCGCCGCCGGCTGCTCGGCCGTGGCCTCGCGCAGGGCCAGTCGGTAACGGGGCTTGCCGAGTCCGGAGGCGGCCAGCTTGTCCGTGACGGCATCCAGCCAGCCCTGCATCGCCTTTGCATCCGACCATAGGGCGGCGTCGATCGGCGGATGCTCGAGCAACGCGGTGAGCACGGCCGTGTCGACGCGGTGGCCGAGACGGGTGATCTGGTCGAGTGCGTGCTGGTAGTCGCGCAGCAACTTCTCGAGGGCTTCGCCGGTGATCGCCGGAGCCCCCGGGGCGTAGACCAGCTCGGCGTTGTCCACCGCGTTCGAGATCAGGTACTCGTTGAGCGCCGCGTCGTCCTTCAGGTACAGCTCCTGCTTGCCCTGCTTGAGCTTGTACAGCGGCGGCAGGCCGATGTAGACGTGGCCGCGCTCGATCAGCTCGGGCATCTGCCGGTAGAAGAACGTCAGCAGCAGGGTGCGGATGTGCGAGCCGTCCACGTCCGCGTCGGTCATGATGACGATGCGGTGGTAGCGGAGCTTGTCCGGGTTGTAGTCCTCCTTGCCGATACCGGTGCCGAGCGCGGTGATCAGCGTGCCGACCTCCGCCGAGGACAGCATCTTGTCGAAGCGGGCCTTCTCGACATTGAGGATCTTGCCTTTCAGGGGCAATACGGCCTGGTACTTGCGGTTGCGACCCTGCTTGGCCGAGCCGCCTGCCGAGTCACCCTCGACCAGGAACAGTTCGCACAGCGCCGGATCCTTCTCCTGGCAGTCGGCGAGCTTGCCCGGCAGGCCGGCGATATCGAGCGCGCCCTTGCGACGGGTCATCTCGCGGGCTTTGCGGGCTGCTTCGCGGGCGCGGGCGGCGTCGACCGCCTTGGAGGCGATAGCCCGGGCTTCGTTGGGGTGCTCGAGCAGGAACTCGCCCAGCTTCTCGTTGACCGCCTGCTCGACGGCCGTCTTGACCTCGGAGGAGACCAGCTTGTCCTTGGTCTGCGAAGAGAACTTCGGATCGGGCACCTTCACCGAGAGCACGGCGATCAGGCCTTCGCGCATGTCATCGCCGGACAGGGCAACCTTGGCGTTCTTGGCCAGCCCTTCCTTTTCGATGTAGCCCTGCAGCGAGCGGGTGAGCGCGGCACGGAAGCCGGTGAGATGCGTACCGCCATCTCGCTGGGGGATGTTGTTGGTAAAGCAGAACACGGTCTCCTGATAGGAGTCCGTCCACTGCATCGCAAGCTCCACCGAGATCCCATCCTGCTCGGACATCGAACTGAGGCTGATCACATTCGGATGCAGCGGGGTCTTCAGCTGGGACAGATGCTGTACGAACGAGGCGATGCCGCCCTCGTAGGCAAAGCGGTCCTGCCGCCCCTCCCCACGCTCGTCCTTCAGGTCGATGGTGACGCCGGAGTTGAGGAAGGCCAGTTCGCGCAGCCGCTTGGCCAGTATGTCGTAGTGGAATTCGACCTGGCTGAAGGTTTCCGGGCTGGGAAGGAATCGCACCGTGGTGCCGCGACGCGTGGTCTCGCCCACCACCTTCACCGGGTACTGGGGCTCACCCAGCTTGTATTCCTGGACGTGCTCCTTGCCTTCGCGATAGATCGTCAACCACAGGTGGGAGCTCAGTGCGTTGACCACCGAGACACCCACACCATGCAAGCCGCCGGACACCTTGTACGAGTTGTCGTCGAACTTGCCTCCTGCGTGAAGCACGGTCATCACCACCTCGGCGGTGGAACGTCCCTCCTCTGGATGCATTCCGACCGGAATGCCGCGGCCGTTGTCGCTCACGCTGACCGACCCATCATCGTGAATGGTGACGACGACATGGTCGCAATAGCCGGCGAGCGCTTCGTCGATCGAGTTGTCGACGACTTCGAACACCATGTGGTGGAGGCCGGTTCCGTCATCGGTGTCGCCGATGTACATGCCGGGGCGCTTGCGCACCGCTTCGAGGCCTTTGAGTACCTTGATGTTGCTCGAATCGTAAGTCGTGTTCATTCGGTGGCTGGTCTCCGGCGCCGGAATCCTCCGGCATGGCGCCTCGAAGGGCCGGAGGATGGTCAACCTTCCGATTATAGCAGGGGCGTTGCCACACCCTGTTCCACGTGGAACACGTGCGTGTGGGGGTCCAGGCTGGCTGGCAGTTCGGTCCCCGTGACGAGAACCTGAGCGTCGGCCACGCGCAGCTGCTCGACCAACGCCGCCTGGTGGGCCCGATCGAGCTCCGAGGCGAGGTCATCGATGCAAACGATCGGCCACTCCCCCCGCTCTTCCGAAAAGAGGCTGGCCTGGGCAAGCAGGCAGGCCAGTGCGGTCAGCTTTTCCTGGCCGCGCGACAAGTGCTCCCGGGAGGGTGCGTGGGCAAACGAAATCTGCCAATCGGCCCGATGCGGCCCCATGGTCGTGTGGCCCTTGGACAGGTCCCTTCCGCGCGAACTGGCCAACTGCTCCCTCAACGTCCCATGTTCGGACCATCCCGGGCGATACCGCAGGTTCATTTCGCCCAGCTCCGGTAGCAGGTATGCCGCCGATTTCGCCAGAACCGGAACAAGGCGATCGAGGTAGCCCCTCCTGAGTCGGTCGATGGTCGCGGCACTCTCGTCGAGTTCGTGCTCCCAAGGCGCGAACAACGCATCGTCGGAGCACTTGCTCCGAAGCAGGCTGTTCCTCTGCTTCAAGGCCCTCTGATAGCGCCGCCAAAGAGCGAGGAAAGCGTGTTCCACGTGAAACACCCCCCAATCGAGAAACCGCCGGCGCTCTTCTGCTCCTCCGGAAATCAGCGCGTGTGAGCCAGGATCAAAACTGACCACCGCGCATCTCCCGAGCAATTCCGCGACCGGACAGCCCTCGAAATTAAGGCGCGCTTGCCAATGCGCCCCATCCTTGCCCATGCCGAGACGATCCAGCCCCCCGTCGGCATGCAACACCTCGGCAAAGATGCCCAGCGAGCGCTCTCCGCGTCGAATCAGCGCCTCGCGCGCACCGCTCCGGAACGAGCGACCATGGGAGAGCACAAAAGCTGCTTCGAGCAGACTGGTCTTCCCTGCGCCATTGGGGCCAACGAAAGCATTGATGCCAGGCGACAACTCGAGATCGGCGTCTCGAATACACCTGAGCGAGCTGACCTTCAGCCTCACCAGGCGCACGGAGACACCCACAACGAAGAACGCCGGAGCGTCAGGTGACGGCTCCGGCGTCCAGTGGCAACAGGGATCGAGCGCCTCTGGCTCACGCGAGCGACATCAGAGTCGCAGCGGCATGATCACGTGACGGGACTGCTCACTGTCGTCTTCCTGCACCAGGCAACTGGACTGTGCGTCGCGCAGGTTGAGTCGAGCTTTGTCTCCCCGCAACGCAGCGAGTGCATCCAGCAGATAACCCACGTTGAACCCGACCGCGAGATCCGAAACCGAGGTCTCCGCCTCGACCTCCTCGACGGCCTCTTCCTGTTCCGGGTTATGCGCCACGATGCGCAGCCTCCCGGGGGAAAGCTCCAGTTTCACCCCACGATACTTTTCGTTGGAGAGAATCGCCGCGCGCTGGAGCGCTCCCCGCAACACCTCGCGATCCAGCGTCGCCCGCTTGTCCGCACCGAGCGGGATCACCGCTTCGTAATCCGGGAAGCGTCCGTCGATCAGCTTCGAGGTGAACACCACATCACCACGACGCACCCGCAGGTGATTGCGCCCGAACTCCAGCTCGACCGTGCCATCGCCGTTCTCGAACAGACCGATCAGCTCATTCACGCCCTTTCGCGGAATGATGATCTGGCGGCGCGCGGAGACCGAACTTTCCAGCTGGGTTTCCTTGAGCGCCAGTCGATGACCATCGGTCGCCACGCAGCGTAGCGTGTGTTCCTGCAGGTCAAGCAGCATGCCATTGAGGTAATAGCGCACGTCCTGGTTCGCCATCGCGAATGCCGTGCGCTCCATCAGATCCTTGAGCACCTCTTCCGGCAGGCTGACTTTCTCGACCAGTTCGATCTCGTCGATCGTCGGAAACTCCCCGGCCGGCAAAGTCGCCAACGTGAACCTGCTCCGCCCCGCATTGAGCGCTACGCGGTCGCCGTTGAGTTTGAGCTCGATCTGGGCGCCATCGGGCAACGCACGAACGATGTCGAACAGCTTGCGTGCGGGAATCGTGGTTTCCCCATCAGCCAGGTTCTCTGCGCCCGTTGTCGCGACCATCTCGACTTCCAGATCCGTCCCGGTCAGGGACAGGCGACCGTCGGAGACTCGGACCAGCAGATTGGCCAGCACGGGCAGCGTCTGGCGCCTCTCGACGACGCCAACGACCTGCTGGAGCGGCTTGAGCAGGGCTTCTCTTTGGATGCTGAATTGCATAGGTGGGCGTCCCCTAACACTGCTTTTCTGTTTTTAAAAGAAGGGCGGTAGTTGTTTCTGTACCGGTGCAAAACCCGGATTCAGGAAAACAATGATTTAAAATCAATACCTTGAAGCAAATCCACCCTGTGTCTGAAGCCTTGGCGAGTCTGTGCGCCAATTGTGGATAAATTTCGATGCCAAAACATCCCCCACTTATCCACAAGTTTCGGCACCTCTTATCAAGAGCTTGTGCCTGGAACCGGCTTGAACCTCAACCCGTGAGGGTCCGGATCAGCTGTTCCCAGTCCTGCCGCATGCGTGCGTCGGTCTCGCACAGCTTCTTGATCGTCCGGCAGGCATGGAGCACGGTGGTGTGGTCGCGACCCCCGAACGCCTCCCCGATCTCCGGCAGACTGTGCTCGGTCAGCTCCTTGGCCAGTGCCATCGCCATCTGCCTCGGCCGTGCCAGCGAGCGCACGCGCCGTTTGGACAACAGGTCCTGCAGACGCACGTTGAAGTACTCGGCGACGATCTTCTGGATGTTCGGTACCGTGACGGCCTGGGCGTGCGTAGCCAGCAGGTCGCGCAGGGTTTCTTCCGCGAAATCGGTGGTGATCGGTCGACCGAAGAAGTTGGCCTTGGCCGCGAGCGTGTTGAGCGCGCCTTCCAGGTCACGAACGTTGGAGCGGATGCGCTTGGCCAGCAACATCGCCACGCTCTCGCTTACCTGCACGCCCTTGTCCTGCGCCTTGGACAGCAGGATCGCGGCGCGGGTCTCGAAATCAGGCGGTTCGATCGCCACAGAAAGGCCCCAGCCCAGCCGCGACTTCAGCCTCGGCTCGAGCTTGTCCACTTCCTTCGGGTAGCGGTCGCAGGTCAGGATGATCTGCTGTTTGGACTCGAACAGCGCATTGAAGGTGTGGAAGAACTCTTCCTGGGTGGTGTCCTTGCCGGCGAAGAACTGGATGTCGTCGATCAGCAGCGCGTCGACCGAACGGAAACGCTGCTTGAACTGATCCATGCTCTTGGTGCGCAATGCCTCGATCATCGAGCCGACAAACTGCTCCGAGCGCAGGTACAGCACCTTGAAGTCCGGATTGTGCTCGCGCATCAGGTTTCCGGCGGCGTGCATCAGGTGGGTCTTGCCCAGACCGGTGCCGCCGTACAGCAGCAGCGGGTTGTAGGCCCGGCCGGGATTGGTGGCCACCTGGATCGCGGCCGCCTTGCCGAGCTGGTTGGACTTGCCCTCGACGAAGGTCTCGAAGGTGTAGTGCGGGTCCAGGTTGTGGACGAACGGCGCGCCCTGGGGGACCTGGGCCACTGCCGCCGGACGTGCGGGGGCAGTGGCCGACCCAGATCGCGTCGTCGGGGCGCGATAGGTGTTCGACCCGACTTCGAGACGCACCTCGAGCACATGCCCGGTGAGCTGTTCGATCACCGCTTCGATCCGCGCCAGGTAGCGGTCGCGAACGGTGTCCAGGGTGTAGGGGTTCGGGGCGAACAACTGCAGCCCGGTATGCGCGTCCCGCGCTTGCAGGGGCATCAGCCAGGTGTGCAGTTCGTCGGCGCCGAGCTCGCCTTCCAGACGCTCGAGGCAGCGCCGCCAGAGATCACTCATGAATCGTTCTTTCAACCACGGCAGGGGCGCTTGCGCGCAGGGTGGACGCGAAAGTCTAACAGCACCATCCACCGCGAATGGCAGATTTATCCACACCCCCGTCCACAGCCCGCGCGAGGGGCCATTTGACAGCAGGTCGCGCAACTCCGCATAATTTCCAACCTTTTTCTCACCATTAACCAGGAGGAAGCCATGAAGCGGACCTTCCAGCCCAGCAAGCTCAAGCGCGCCCGCACCCACGGCTTTCGTGCCCGCATGGCCACGGCCGACGGTCGCAAGATCATCAATGCGCGTCGCGCCAAGGGCCGCAAGCGCCTGATCCCGTAAGCGGCGCGCAAGCCATGCGTGCCGCCGGCCTGCCGCGCGAGGCGCGGCTTCGCCGCGCCGGTGATTTCGCCGCTCTGCGACAAGCCAGCGGCCGCCAAGGCGGCCGCTGTTTTTCTGTGCGCTATCGACCGAACGATCACGGCCACGCGCGGCTCGGCCTGGCGATCTCGAAACGAGTTTCCAAGCGCGCGGTCGAGCGCAACCGCATCAAGCGCCTCGTGCGTGAGTCATTCCGCCGCATTCGCCACCAACTGCCCGCCATCGACCTTGTGGTGATGGCGCGCGAGCAAGCCGCGCACTTGCCCGGACCGGAGTTGCTGGCCGAGCTCGACCAGTTGTGGCGCAAGCTTCTGCCGTTGAAGCCCGATCCCGCGGCCGGCACAATCGCGCGTTGACCTATTTTTTTCCGTCGCCGCGCCCTGGCGCCGCGCCTACCGGACCTGCCTCGCGATGAACCAAACGCGTACCTTCCTCCTGTTCGCCCTGGTGGCCGTCGCCTACCTGCTGTGGAACGCCTGGGAAAAGGACTACAGTCCGCAACCAGCCTTGCCCGCCGTGGCGGCCGCAGGTACCGCCGCCACCCCGGCCGCTGCGACCACCGCTGACGGAAGCGTTCCGGGTGCGTCCGTGCCGACCACGCCAGCGCTGCCGTCGAACGAGGTGGCCAAACCGGCTACCGGCGACAAGGCGCAGCTGATCACCGTCACCACCGACGTGCTGCGGCTGACCATCGACACCCGTGGCGGCAGCCTGGTGCGCTCGGAACTGCTGGACTACCCGGTCACGCCGCGCACGAAGAAGGATCCGGACCCTGCGCCGATCCGCCTGCTCGACGATACCGGCTCGCATTTCTTCGCCGCCCAGGACGGTCTGATCAGCGGCACCGGTGCGGCGCCGGACCACCGCGCACTGTTCCAGTCGACGCAGGCCAGCTACACGCTGGCCAAGGGGCAGGACGCACTCAACGTGGACCTTACCTGGACCGACCCCTCCGGGCTGAAGGTCACCAAGCGCTACACCCTGCACCGCGGCAGCTACGTCGTCGACCTCAGCCAGAAGATCGACAACGGCAGCGCCAAGCCCTGGACCGGCAACGCCTACCGCCAGCTGCAGCGCGTGGTGCCTCCGGCCCCGGTGCACAGCAATTTCCTGGCGAAGTTCTCCGACCAGTCGCGCTACAGCTTCTTCGGTGCTGCCTGGTACAGCCCGGAGCACAAGTTCGACAAGCTGGCCTTCGACAAATTCGCCAAGGAGCCGCTGAACCAGCCGGTCACCGGCGGCTGGCTGGCGATGGAGCAGCACTACTTCGTCACCGCCTGGCTGCCGCCGGCGCACGAGGCCGACACCTTCTCCAGCACCGTGATCAACGATCAGGACGGTCCGCGCTACCTGGTGCGCGACATGGGCCCGTCGATCACCGTGGCACCGGGTCAGAGCGGCAGCACCGATGCCCGGTTGTACGTGGGTCCGAAGCTGCGCGAGCAGCTCGGCGCGCTGGCGCCGGGCTTCGAGCTGGCGCTGGACTACGGCATCTTCTCGATCGTCGCCAGCCCGCTGCACTGGATCCTCTCCCACCTGCACCACCTGGTCGGGAACTGGGGTTTCGCGATCATCCTGCTGGTGCTGCTGATCAACGTCGCCATCTACAAGCTCAGCGAGGCGCAGTACGTCTCGGCGGCGCGCATGCGCAAGCTCAAGCCGCGGATGGACGCCCTGAAGGAGCGCTACGGCGACGACAAGCAGAAGATGCAGCAGGCGATGATGGAGCTGTACAAGAAGGAGAAGATCAACCCGGTCGCCGGCTGCCTGCCCATCCTGATCACGATCCCGATCTTCTTCGCGCTGTACACGGTGCTGCGCGAGAGCGTGGAGTTGCGTCAGGCACCGTTCGTCGGCTGGATCCATGACCTCTCTGCGGCTGATCCGTACTTCGTGCTGCCGGTGTTGTACATGGGCGTGATGCTGATGACCCAGTGGATGATGCCGACCCAGCCCGGCATGGATCCGACGCAGGCGAAGATGATGAAGTTCATGCCGCTCATGTTCGGCGTGATGTTCGCCTTCTTCCCCGCCGGTCTGGTGCTCTACTACATCGTCAACGGCCTGTGCCGCCTGGCGCAGCAGTGGTGGGTCACGCGGCGCATCGATCGCGCCGAGGCCGCCAAGGCGCTGGTCAGTCGCTGATCCCGACGGCCCGCCTCTGGCGGGCCGTTGCTTTTCCCGAGTCCTCCGCGTGAACGCCGCCGCGAACCACGACACCATCGCCGCCATCGCTACCGCAGCGGGCGCGGCTGGCGTCGGCGTGGTACGGGTCTCCGGGCCGGGCGTTCCGGCAATCGCGCGGGTCCTGCTCGGCCGCGCTCCGACGCCGCGGCATGCACACTTTGCCTCCTTCCGCGAAGACGACGGTGGGTTGATCGATCGGGGCCTGTTGCTGCATTTCCCGGCGCCGCACTCCTACACCGGCGAGCACGTGCTCGAATTGCAGGGACACGGCAGCATCGTCCTGCTGGATGCCTTGCTGCGCCGGGTCTGTGCGCTTGGTGCGCGTCTGGCCCGACCCGGCGAATTCACCGAGCGGGCGTTTCTCAACGGCAAGCTCGACCTCGCCCAGGCCGAGGCGGTGGCCGACCTGGTGGCGGCCCGCTCGCTCGCCGCGGCCCGCGCCGCCCTGCAGTCGATGGAGGGCGCCTTTTCGCGCCGGGTGCTCGACCTGCTGCAACAACTGATCGACCTGCGCGTGCACGTGGAGGCGGCGATCGATTTTCCCGAGGAAGAAATCGACTTTCTCGCCGATCCGGCCATTGCCCGGAAGCTGCAGGCGCTGCGCGAGGGGCACGCGGCACTGCTGCAAGAGGCCGAGCGCGGCGTGCGGTTGAGCGACGGTCTTCGGGTGGTCATCGTCGGCCGGCCGAACGCGGGCAAGTCCAGCCTGCTCAATGCGCTGGCCGGGCGCGATCGCGCCATCGTCACTTCGATCGCCGGCACCACCCGCGACGTGTTGCGCGAGACCGTGTGGCTCGATGGCATCGCGCTGGAGCTGGCCGATACCGCGGGCCTGCGCGATACCGAGGACGAGGTCGAGCGCGAAGGCGTGCGTCGAGCGCATGGCGAGCTGGCCATGGCCGACGTCGCGCTGCTGGTAACCGAGCGGGCGCATCGCGCGGAAGATCTGTCCCTGCTGGACAGGCTCCCGCCGGAGGTCACGCGCCTGGTGGTGGTGAACAAGATCGATCGCGATGGCCGGCTACCCGCGACGGATGTATCGGACGCAGCCGGGGCGCTGTGGCTGTCGGCGTGCACCGGCGACGGCGTGGATGCCCTGCGCGAGGTGCTCAAGCAGCTCGCAGGACAGAGCGGTGGCGAAGGCGCGTTCAGTGCGCGTCGCCGCCACGTCGAAGCGCTGCGGCATGTCGGCGACCGCCTGGTGCAGGCGGCGCATGCGCTGTCTGCGCTGCACGCCGGCGAACTGGCCGCCGAGGAACTGCGCCAGGCCCAGCACGCACTGGGCGAGATCACCGGCACGTACACCAGCGACGACCTGCTCGGCGCGATCTTCGGTTCGTTCTGCATCGGCAAGTAGCGCACACTCGCGCCAGACGCCGCGGATCAGGCGTTGGCGAGTCCCGCCGTTGCCTCGCGCAGCCGTCGCCAGTGGCGCCAGGACACCAGTGCGTTGACCCAGTACACCGCGTAGAGCACCGAGGTGAGATAGAGGCCGCGGCTGAAGTACAGCGGCACGGCGATCGAGTTGACCAGCAGCCAGAACGGCCAGTTCTGCACGCGCCGACGCATCATCAGCAACTGCGCGACGATGCTGAAAGCGAGCACGGTCGAGTCCAGAAATGGCGCGTAGGCATTGGTGAAGCGCCGCAGCAGCAGGCCATAAATCACCGCTCCGGCGGCGCCGGCCAGCAGCTGTCCGAGCAGCTGACGCGGGGGCAGGTCGGTCACCGGCAGTTCCCCGCCGTCGCGGCCATGCAGCCATTGCCACCAGCCCACCACGCTGGTGCCGACGAAGAACCCCTGCAGCACCACGTCGGCATACAGGCGGCTGTGCAGAAACACGAAGGCGAACAGGCTGCAGCCGACAATGCCGGTCCACCAGGTATGCACGCTGTTTCGCCCGGCCAGCAGGATCGACGCTCCAGCCAGCACGTTGGCGGTGATCTCCAGTGGACTCACGCGCCGGCCCGGCTGCCGAGGAAAGCCTCCAGCTCATCGCGGGTGGGCATTCCGCCCTGCGCACCGAGCCGGGTCACCGACAGTGCAGCGGCGGCGCAGGCCTTGCGCACCGCCACCTCGAGCCCGTCGCGCAGAAACACCGCCAGCGCACCATTGAAGGTATCGCCGGCACCGGTGGTGTCGACCACATCCACGCTGAAGCCATGCTGGTGCAGGGGTTCGCCCTGCTCCCGGTACCACGCGCCTTCGCCGCCCCGCGTCAGCACCACCGGGCATGGCGCGCGTCGCATCAGCTCGCGGAAGTCGGTATCGCCCGCATCGCCCAGCACCGCCGCCAGTTCGTGCTGGTTGGGCGTGAGGTAGCGTGCCTGCGCCAGCCACTCCCGCGGCAGCGGTTGCGCCGGTGCGGGATTGAGAATCACGGGTACGTCGACCGCCCGCCCGAGCCGGACCGTGGCTTCGACGGTTTCCAGCGGAATTTCCATCTGCACCAGCACCGCGTCGGCCCGCTCGATGAGCGCCCGCGCGGCCTCGACCTGCGTCGCCGTGACGTGGGCGTTGGCGCCTGGAACCACGACGATCTGATTGTCGCCTTCGGCCACGGTGATCGAGGCGGTGCCACTGCCCACGTCGTCACGTGTCGTCACATGGGTGGTGTCCACACCCTCCTCGACGAGCCCGCGCGCGAGTTGCTCGCCGAACGCGTCGCGCCCCACCGCGCCGACCATCACCACCTGTGCGCCCAGTCGCGCCGCCGCGACCGCCTGGTTGGCTCCCTTGCCGCCGGGGACGGTGAGAAAGCGCTCGCCCAGAAGGGTCTCGCCTGCTACCGGAAAGCGCGGCACCAGGGTGACCAGATCCATATTGATGCTGCCGACGACGACGATGCGGGCCATGCGCACTCCGGAAAGCGATCGGGTCGTGCAGCATACGCGATGCCCGTCGCGCCTACGCGCCGTCGTCGGCGCCGTCCCGCCGCTTCTGCTTGCGGCGCTCCTGCAGTTGTTGCTTCCACTGCGCGTACTTCTGCTTCTGGTTGTCCGTCAACACAGCCTGGATCTGCGCGTCGGTGCCGCGCTGGATCGCGCGCAGCCGGTCGCGTCGCACCCGCTTGTCCAGCGATGAGTCGCTGCGCAGCTGGGACAGCTGTTGCTGGCGCTGCGCGATCACCGGCGCCAATGCGGCTGCCTGCTGCGGGCTCAGCTGCAGCAGCCGGCTGAGGTGCCGGACCTGGCGCTGCGGATCCTTCGCGGTGCGGGCGCCGGCGGGCACCGTGGTGGACGCATCCTGCGCCGGCACCTGGGGCGATGCCAGGCCCAGGCCGAGCAGTGCGAGAAACATCAACGGACGGGACATGGCCGGCTCCTGCGGAGGAAAGGTTCTTCCCGAACGCCCGGCCATGCGGCCGGTTGACGCCGCCCTTACCGGCTTCTGCTCGGGCCGTTGCCTGGGTCATGCCGGCGGGTGGACGGAACGGCTGCACTGCCTGGGCAAAACCGCCAGCGGGTCCGGCGTGGTCCGGAGCGTGCCGCCGGTGTTGCCAGCGTGGCGCGCCGATGCACCCCTGGATACCGCACCTGTCCCTTGGTGGGACTCAGTCGATGAAGTTGCTGCGCAACAGCTCGCCCACCTCGTCGCCGCGACCGCTCAGCACCGCCTTGGCCGAGTACAGCGCGGTATGCAGCACCTGGCCGGGCTCGATCTTCGGCGGCATCACCAGTTCATAGCGGTTGACCCTGACGTCGAGCAGGGCCGGGCCGGGTCGGGACAGGACGTCCCGGACCGCCTCCTCCAGCGTGTCAGCGCCTTCCACCCGGCGACCGTAGATGCCCATGGCGTCGGCGAGACGGGCGAAGTCGGGGTTCTTCAGATCGGTGTAAGCATCGAGCAGGCCTTCCACCTTCTGCTCCATCTCGACGAAGCCGAGCGAACCGTTGTTGTAGACGACCACCTTGATCGGAATGCATTCCTGCACGGCGGTGAGCAGGTCGCCCAGCAGCATGGCCAGCCCGCCGTCGCCGCACAACGCAATCACCTGTCGCTGGGGCAGTGCCTTCTTGATGCCGAGCGCCGAAGGCATCGCGTTCGCCATGGTGCCGTGTACCAGGCTGGTGAGCGTTCGTCGCCGGCCGTTGCTGCGCACATGCCGCAACAGCCAGACCATCGGGCTGCCGCCATCGGCGGTGAAGACCGCGTCGTCGTCGGCATGGCGATCGATCAGCGCCGTCAGGTACTGCGGATGGATCAGCCCGTCGTGACCGGCATGCTCCTCGCCCTGTTCCCGCCCGCGCGTGTCCGCGCGAACGCGCAGGCTGTTGCGCAGGAAGGCGTGGTCCTCCCGCGGATGCAACCGTGGCAGCAACGCCTGCAGCGTCTCGCGGACGTGCCCGACCACGCCGAGGTCGACGGGATGGCGGCGCCCCAGGTGGGTGGCGTCGCTGTCGACCTGGATCAGGGTGGCCTCGTGTGGGTAGAACTGACTCCAGGCGAAGTCCGCACCGAGCAGCAGAAGGGTGTCGCAGGCATCGATCGCGCGGAAGCCGGAGGGCTCGCCGATGATGCCGGTCATGCCGACGTTGTAGGGATTGTGCGGTTCGATGAAGTCCTTGGCCCGCGAGGTGTGCGCCACCGGAGCCTGGATTCGTTCGGCCAGTGCGACCACCTCATCGTGCGCGCCCTCGCAGCCCGAGCCGCAGTAGACCGTCACCCGCTTGCCGGCGTTGATCCGTTCGGCCATCGCGTCGAGTTCGGCGTCGCTGGGTCGCAGCACCGGCGTGGGCACGTGCGGACGGAACGCGAGGCCCTCCTCGACTTCGGCGCTGCTGATGTCGCCGGGCACGATGATCACCGCCGCGCCACGGCGGTTCAGTGCCGCCTGCGCGGCCAGCGCGGTGACCCGCCGGGCCTGCGCCGGATGATGGATGTAACTGCAAAAGTGACTGCAGGTGTCGTAGATCGGCTTCAGGTCCACTTCCTGCGGGAAGTCCATGCCCATCTCGGCAGTGGCCACCTGGGTGGCGATCAGCACCACCGGCGCGCGGTTGCGATGGGCCTCGAACAGGCCGTTGACGAAGTGCAGGCTGCCCGGGCCGCAGGTGCCGGCGCAGGCGGTGAGTCGGCCGGTGATCAGCGCTTCGCCACCGGCGGCCATCGCCCCGGCCTCCTCGTGGCGCATATGCACCCATTCGATCGGGCTGCGGCGGATCGCATCGGTGATGTGGTTCAGCGTGTCGCCCACAATGCCGTAGCAGTGCTTCACGCCGGCTTCGGCCAGCGTCTCGATGATGATGTCGGCGACTTTCTTCCTGGACATGGGGCACTCCGCGTCGATGGACGATCGGCCCATTGCAACGCCGGTCCCGGCAAGCGGGAGTGAACGCGTGCCTCAAGTGCATACGAAAAAGCCCACCGTTTCCGGTGGGCTTCGCGTGCGGTCGGTGCGGCGGCCTTACTGTGCGCGGCCGACGCCTGAATCGCCCTGCTCCAGCGGCGGCGGATCCCCCGCGACGGCCAGCAGCGACTGTGCATAGCCGTCCTGGATGCTGATGGTCGACACTTCTTCCCAGGCGAAGAACGAGGGCTCACGCAGCCACTCCGCGTCCGGGGTGATTTCCTGCATGTTGAAGCCGTCTTCCTCCACGCCGAGCACGCGCCCGACATAGCAGACTTCCGACTCGTCCTCGCTGTCCACGTGCACGCCGACCACCGGCGAGAGCAGGCCGGCGGCCTGGACCACCTCGCGGATGCCATCCAGCGGAAACTGGCGTGGTACCCGCGGCACGATGTGCTTGATCGCCAGCGCACGTTCGATGAACGCATGGTGCGCGTCCGGCGCCTCCAGCTCGGTGACGTCACGGTGGCGCATCACGTACAGGCCATCGTAGGTGATGGCGTCACCGACCACCCAGAGCAGGAAGAACTCCCGCCCCACGCCGGCCACGTAGCCGCAGAAGCTGCCGTGTTCCAGGTCGCCGCGCCACAGCCGCACCAGCTGCTGCCGCTGCTGCGCTTCACGCAACTGCGCCCGCTGACCGGTGATTTTGAGTTCGATGACCTTGCCCATGACGTCCATTTTAGCAGACTGGGACAGCCCGGCTTGTTTACAGGATGTAGCGGCTCAGATCCTGGTCCTCGACGAGACTTCCGAGCGTTTTGTCCACGAATTCGCCGTCGATCAGGTACTTTTCCCCGCTCTTGTCTGCGGCCTCGTACGAGATGCTCTCCAGCAGGCGCTCCATCACGGTGTGCAGCCGCCGTGCCCCGATGTTCTCGGTGCGCTCGTTCACCTGGCAGGCCACCTCGGCCAGCCGGTCGATCCCCGACTCGGCGAATTCCACCGTCACGCCTTCGGTCGCCAGCAGGGCCACGTACTGCTTGGTCAACGCATTGTTCGGCTCGCGCAGGATCCGCTTGAAGTCGTCGACCGACAACGCCGACAGCTCGACGCGGATCGGCAGCCGGCCCTGCAGCTCGGGAATCAGGTCCGAAGGCTTGGCCAGCGAGAACGCCCCCGAGGCGATGAACAGCATGTGGTCGGTCCTGATCGGACCGTACTTGGTCGACACGTTGGAACCTTCCACCAGCGGCAACAGGTCACGCTGAACGCCCTCCCGGCTGACGCCGGAGTGGCCGTAGTCGCTGCGCTGGGCCACCTTGTCGATCTCGTCGATGAAAACGATGCCGTGCTGCTCGGCGGCTTCCACCGCCTGGGCACGGATCTCCTCGTCGTTGAGCAGCTTGCCGGCTTCCTCGTCGATCAGCAGCGGCCGCGCCGCCCGGATCGCCAGCTTGCGCTTCTGCGTCTTGGCGCCACCCAGGTTCTGGAACATCTGGCGCAGCTGCGCGCCCATTTCCTCCATGCCCGGTGGCGACATGATCTCCACGCCGACATTCATCGCCGTTTCCAGCTCGATTTCGCGATCATCCAGCGCGCCCTCGCGCAGCTGCTTGCGCAGCTTCTGCCGGGTATCGCTGTCGATCGACGGCGTGGCCGCGGTGTCGTGGCTCCAGTCGGCCGGCGCCTGCCGACGCGGCAGCAGGGCGTCGAGGATGCGGTCCTCGGCGCGATCCTCGGCCTGGCTCCGCACGCGCTTGACTGCCTGTTCGCGGGTCAGCTTGTAGGCGACGTCGGCAAGGTCGCGGATGATCGACTCGACGTCCTTGCCCACATAGCCGACCTCGGTGAACTTGGTCGCTTCGACCTTGACGAACGGAGCATTGGCCAGCGTGGCCAGCCGCCGCGCGATCTCGGTCTTGCCCACGCCGGTGGGGCCGATCATCAGAATGTTCTTCGGCGTCACCTCGTTGCGCATCGCCGGCTCCAGCTGCATGCGCCGCCAGCGGCTGCGCAGGGCCACCGCCACGGCGCGCTTGGCGTCGTGCTGGCCGATGATGTAGCGATCGAGTTCGTTGACGATTTCGCGGGGGGTGAGTTCGGACATGGGTCACCGGTCAGTGGGGACTGGCGGGACCGCCGTCCCGGCCCGGGGCCGAAACGGCGGCAGCGACGAGCGCTCAGAGCTCTTCGATCACCGCGTTGTGGTTGGTGTAGATGCAGATGTCGCCGGCGATCTTCAGCGACTTCTCGACGATGCTGCGCGCGTCCAGGTCGGAATTTTCCAGCAGCGCGAGCGCCGCGGACTGTGCATACGGGCCTCCGGATCCGATCGCGATCAGGCCAAGCTCGGGTTCCAGCACGTCGCCGTTGCCGGAAATCAGCAGAGAAGTGTCCTTGTCGGCCACCGCGAGCATGGCCTCGAGTTTTCCGTAGCGGCGGTCGGTGCGCCATTCCTTGGCCATCTCGACCGCGGCGCGGGTGAGGTTGTTGCCGTGCTTGTCCAGCTTCTGCTCGAACAGCTCGAAGAGCGTGAACGCATCGGCCGTGGCGCCGGCGAAACCGGCCAGCACGTCGCCCTTGCCGAGCCGGCGGATCTTGCGGGCGTTGGCTTTCATCACCGTATGCCCCAGGGTCACCTGTCCGTCGCCGCCGATCACGACCTTGCCGTGGCGGCGCACGGAAACGATGGTGGTGGCGTGGAACGATTCCATGGCAGCTCCGTGAGACAGACGAACGGTCTCTGTGGGGTTCGGAGCCGGAGATTGCAAGCGGGGCGCCCCGCCCGGGCTCAGTCGACCGCCCGAGCTCTGGACAGAGCGTCCAGGAAGGCCGTTGCGGCCGCTATGGCTGGTGCCACGTCAGACGGATCGACGGCGATCGCGCCGTCGAGCGGGCCGTACGGCCGGTAGCGGTCCAGATTGGGCCGGGTGAACAGGCCCAGCGTGGGCGTGCCGCTGGCGCAGGCCAGATGCATCACGCCGCAGTCGCCACTGATGTAGCCGTCGCATTGGCGGATCAGCGCCGCCATCCGGCGCACGTCGCTGGAAAAGTAGGCCGGCAACTTTCCCTCCAGCTGCGAGCATCCGTGCGCGGCCACCATCTCGATGAAGCGCAGCGAAGGGTCACGCTGTTGCAGCGTCTCGATGAACTGCTGCCACCACTTGCCGGGCAGTCGCTTGTTGCCGGTGGCGTTGGGGAAGATCGCCACCACTGGCCCCCGGGGGGACGCCTGGTCGAGCAGATCGTCGAGCGTGGCGCGCCCGTCCTCTATTTCGTCGGTGCGCAGTTTCACGCACAGCCGGGGCTGCGGGCGCTGCAGGGCCGCCGCCCCGGCAACCAGTGCATGTCGCAGCGCATGCACCGCATCAAGGGCGAAATGGCCTGGAGCGCTCGACCACACCGCCTGCCAGGCGGAACCGGCCTGGCGCTGATCCTGGGCATCGAATGGCGGGGCGATCCATTGTCTTGCGCCGCTCCAGCGCATGAGCAGGCGGGCGGAGTGCGACCCCTTCACGCAGTCGATGGCGAGGTCGTAACGGGCGCGACGCATCGAACGGATCGCCCGCCAAAGGCGCCAGGGATGGTGACCGGGGCGGCGGGTGAGCTGGTAGATGCGGCGGACCTGGCGAAAGCCGGCAAAGATTTCCGGGGCGGCCTCGCAACCGGTGACCACGTCGACCTCGGCGCCGGGGAAGTGGCGCTCGAGTTCGCACAGCAGCGGCGTGATCAGCAGCGTGTTACCCAGGCGGTGGTTGGGGCGCAGCACCAGGATCCGGTGAATGCCGCGGCAAGCCAGTCCACCGACCGGTACGCGCCCGCCCGCCATGGGCGGTGACGACGGTCCGAGTTCCCGGGATGCGGGGGGGTGCGCCAGCGGGTTGTCCGGGGAGACGACGGGAACCATCGGCAGCCATGCTGAACAGAAGATGCCCGGGAGTGTCGACGCTTCCCGCTTTCAGGCCGCTTGCGTCATTCCGTCGCCAACCTTTCGTCGCCGGAATTACTTGCGTTTGGCACGCGGATGGGCCGCGTCGTAGACGCGGGCCAGATGCTGGAAATCCAGGTGGGTGTAGATCTGCGTGGTGGCGATGTCGGCATGGCCGAGCAACTCCTGCACCGCCCGCAGGTCGCCGGAAGACTCCAGCATGTGGCTGGCGAAGGTGTGTCGCAGCAAGTGGGGGTGGACGCGCTTTGCGCTTCCCTGCTGCAGCGCCAGCGTCTTCAGGCGGGCCTGCACCGTCCGGGGGCTGATCGGCGCGCCACCCCGTCCGCGGAACACCGGCGAGGTGGGGTTCATGCCTTCGGCCCCGCCCAGCGCGCGCAGTGCTTCCACCGCCGGGCGACCCACCGGCACGATACGGGTCTTGCGGCCCTTGCCGAGCACGCGCACCTCGCCGCCTTCCAGGTCCAGATCCTGCCAGTGCAGCCCGCACAGTTCGGACAGACGCAGGCCGGAGGAATAGAACAGCTCGAGCATCGCCCGGTCGCGCAGGCCGAGTCGGCCTTCCTGCCCGCCGTGTTCGATCAGGCTGGCCGTTTCGTCCACATCGAGCACCTGCGGCAGCTTGCGGTGCACCTTGGGTCCCCGGACCCCGAGTGCGGGGTCGTGGTCGAGCCGGCCCTCGCGTGTGAGGTGGCGAAACAGGCTGCGACAGGCCGAGAGCAGGCGCTGCAGGCTTTTCGGCGAGAGTCCGGCACGGTGTTCGGCTGCGACGAAGCGGCGCATGGCGTGGACGTCGAGCTGATCGAAGCCGGCCAACTCGTGCGCCTCCATGTAGCGCAACAGCTTGTCCAGATCGCGCCGGTAGCCGGCCAGTGTGTGCGGCGATGCCTGCCGTTCGTCGGCCAGGCGGACCAGCCAGGCCTCCACCTGCGATCGGGCGGGGGCGGCCGATGTCCGGGTCACGGCGACGGGCTCAGCCGATGTCGCGCGCCCGCGTCAGCGCGGCGGTGATGGTGGTGGCGATCATCTTCAGGAACAGCGTGCCCATGCCGGGCTGGAAATGATCGGGATTGCTCGAGCCGATCGCCAGCAGGCCCAGCTCGCCCAGCGGCATCACCGCCGCCGAGCGCACGTTTTCGGCGCGCTGACCGAACAGCCGGTACAGGCGTTCGGCCGACAGGCGTCCGGCGATCGGCTCGTGGTGGGCCAGGAAGTCCGCGAACTCCGGCAACCCCCCACGCCCCTCCGGCACGTGCACCAGCCAGTCCGCCGGCGGCAGCGTGGCCGGTCCGAACAGCACCAGCCGGACCTGCTCGGTCTGGAAGTCGGCGCTGAGCTTGGCGATGACGCTGCGCGCAGTGACCTCGGGCGTGTTGGCGCGCAGCAGGGTGATGGTCAGGTCGTGCACCCGCTTCATCAGCGCTTCGTTCTCGCTGGCGATGGCGATCAGCTCGGCCAGCCGGCCCTCGAGTTCGGCGTTCTTCTCGCGCAGGCTCTGCAGCTGGTACACGGCCAGGGAGGCGGCGGCCCCCTGTTCGCGGGGCAGCGTCAGTTTCGCGGCAAGGTCGGGGTAGTCGGCCAGGAAGTCGGGGTGGCGGCGCAGATAAGCGGCCACCTGCTCGGGCTGCAGCGTCGGCTCGGTCACGCTGTCGGTCATGCGGGTCGATCCTCGGGCACGTCGGGGACAGGGCGCAGCATCTTTCGCCGCGCGAACGTGCCGAGTCTGCGACCTGCGCGGGCGAACATCAACGCCGCGTCACGCCGGCCACTCGCCCTCGAACACGAAGGCGGCCGGACCGCGCATCCACAGCGTGTGGCCAGGGCCGGGCCATGCGATCGCGAGCGAGCCACCCGGCAGATCCACGCGCACTTCTGCATCCACCAGTCCGCGCCGCCGCAGCACCGCCATCGCCGCACAGGCGCCGGTACCGCAGGCCAGCGTCCAGCCGGCGCCGCGTTCGTGCACGCGCAGCCGGACGTGGTCGCGCGCCAGCAGCTGCACGAAGCCCGCGTTGACCTGTTGCGGAAAATCCGGATGCGCGGTGACGCGTGGTCCCAGCGGGTCCACCTCCGGGGCATCGATGTCTTCCACCAGCAGCACCGCGTGTGGATTGCCCATCGATGCCACGCCGATGGCCAGCGTGTCGCTGCCCACGGCGAGCGGATGAGCGTCGACGTCGCGCGCGCGCTGGAACGGCAGGCGCGACGGCTCGAAAGCCGGTTCACCCATGTCCACCGACACGTCCAGTGGAGCCCGCAGCTGCACCGCGACCGGGCCGGACGGACTCTCCAGCCGCACCGTCTTGCCCAACGGCAGCGCCCCGGCGCGGTGCAGCCAGGCTGCGACGCAGCGAGCGCCATTGCCGCACTGGCCGGATGGCGAGCCGTCGGCGTTCCAGATGCCGTAATAGAAGGCGCAGGACGGGTCGCGCGCCTGCTCGACGGTCAGCAGCTGATCGAAGCCGACTCCCTTGCGACGATCCGCCATGGCGCGGACCAGCGATACGTCCGGAACGGAAGGATCGTGCCGGCGGTCGAGCACGACGAAGTCGTTGCCGATGCCGTGCATCTTGGAAAAGCGCAGCGTCATGCGCCGGGAGTCGCCTCAGCGCGCGCCGGTCGATGCCGGGGTGCTGGTCGCCGGCGCCGGCATCGCGCTGCCTGCGGCGGCGGGCAGGGCTGCGCTTGCGGCGGAGGCGGGCGCCACGGGCCTCGCGGGCAGCACCAGCGGCCCCTTGTTGCCGCAGCCGGCCAGGGCGGCTGCGGACAGGGCGGCCAGGGTGGGCAGGAGCAGACGGCGCATGCGGAATTCCTCGACCAGGGGACCGCGAGTATAGCCCTGCGCCGCGGCCGGTCAGGGCTCGCTGCTGGTATCCCGCTGGGTCTCGCCCACGGTCACCGTGCCCTCGTACTGCGCGTTGCGCACCTTGAAGTACGGCTTCGGGTCCCATGGTTCGGGCGAGGCCATGTCCGCGCTGCCGCACCCTGCCCCACGCAAGCCGACCCGGGCTGCGCGCCTGCAATTCACGCCCTCGGTCCGCGACGGCCCGACCGCTGCCGTTTGCACGCCGGGATCGTCGCCCAGGTGCGAGCCGGTGGGCTGGGTGCGGTAATAACGCAACTCGCCGATCATCCGTGGCTTCGCGTGCACGTCGGCATAGGTCCTGGCCAACTCGTCGCGCGCCACGGTCGCCTGCTTGCGCCGGTCATCGGAGAGGTCCTTCCAGATATCGTCGCGGGTCGCCTCGAAACGGGGATAGCCGCGTTCGGCAGCCAGCGCAGTCCACGCCCGGGCCTTCACCGGGTCGCGAGCGATCCCTTGCCCGCTGAGGCATCTCAAGCCGATGCCGAGCGGGTACACCCTCTCGGCGTGGCAGACGCCGGTGGTGAACAGCTGCATGGCCCCCGCGTAGCGGCCACGGGAACAGGCCTCCATCCCCTGGTACTGGCCGAACTGGCCGGGATGCCTCCAGGTGCTGGCTTTGGCCATGCCGTCGCACCCGGGGATTCCCCGGTGGCTTCGGTGGCCCGGGTCGTCCCGGCCAGCACAACAAGGGCGACGCGCCGCCGCCGCGTGGCGGATCTCCTTGGTCGCCGGTGGGCATCGGCTAACCTAGGCCCGGTCGTGGCCGTCGGCACCGCACCGATGGTCACGGCCCGAACCCGTCCTGCCCCTGGAGTGACCCGTGAACTGGGAGCATCTGCTCGCTCTGCCCGCCACCCTGCTGTTCGTGGTCGCAGCCGCACTGCTGCTGCTGGCGTTGGCCGCCGCCGCGGGTGGCCGTCGTCACTGGCGAGGCCGGCGGCGCCTGCGTGCCTCGCTGGCGCTCGTGCTGACCCTGGCCTGGCTGGTGCTGGCACTGGGCTCGTTCACGCTGGGATGGAGCCTGCGTGGCTACCGCAAGCTGGTCGCCGAGGTGCCGGTGGTGGCGATCGACGCACGCATCCTGTCGCCGCAGCGCTGGTCGCTGACCCTGACCTGGCCGGACGGCAGTTCGCGGGTGGTCGACGTGGCCGGCGATGCCTTCCGGGTCGAGGCGATCGTGCTGAAGTGGAAATTGCCGGCGCTGCTCGCCGGCGCGCCGCCGGTGTACCGGCTCGACCGCATCGACGGTCGCTATGACGATGCCAGGCAGGAGCAGGAGGCTCCGCGCACGGTGATCGACTTCGCTCCCGCCAGTGGCTTCGATCTGCTGACCCTGCGCAAGGACTTGCCCGGCTGGTTGCCCGAGGTGGACGCCGTGTTCGGCAGCGGCGCCTTCCTGCCGCTGGTCGACCGGGGTCACTACGAAGTGACCATGATGCGCACCGGTGCGCTGGTGGCCCGTCCGGACGATGCGACCGCGCAGCGGATGCGGGAACTGCTGCGCTAGCGCAGCGCGGCATCCAGCGGCCGCGCATAGCGCCAGGCGTCCGCGCCGTCTTCGTAGTAGCCATCGATGCGCGCGAAGCGGCGGTAGCCCAGCCGCTCGTAGAGGCGGATCGCGTCGGCGTTGTCGGTGCGCACCTCCAGCCGCAGCTCGCGGCAGCCGCGCCGCCGCGCGGCGCGCTCGACACCGGCCAGCAGCGCCGAACCGACCCCCTTGCCGCGCGCTTCGGGCCGGCTGGCCAGCGAATACAGCCGCGCCACCCGGCTGCCCTTGCGGAAGAACACCACCGCGGTGCCGAGGAAGCGCCGGTGGTTGGCACTGGCCACCAGCACGCGTGCGCTCTCGCTGTCCAGGTGCCGCCGGTACTGCGCCCGGCTCATGCGGTCGCTGTCGAAGGTGGCGTCTTCCAGCGCCACCAGGTCGTCGAGGTCGGACAGTTCGGCACGCCGAACCCGCACATCGGCGGTGGCGGGCGCAACGGGATGGGCGGGGCGGGCAGCTCTTTTCAGGGCGGTCGATCCGGGTGGGGAAGGGTGCGCAGGATGATGTCGCCGGCGTGGGGCGGCCGTGACGAGCGCGGCACTTTAGTGCAGCCGGGGCCACGGCGCACCGGTGTCCGCGATCGGCTCACCGGCGGTTTAGTCGTCCTTCAGTGGACCGGCTTGTGCGCCCGCAGCGCTATGCCAAACTGCGCGCCTTGTGCCGCGCCGCCCGCACCCGGCCTGCGACGGGGCCTCCCTCTCACGCGCGTTCCCGAGGTGTCATGACCCGCCTGGTCATCGTTGTGGAAAAAGCCTCGGACTGGGGCTCGTACTACCCGTCGGTGGACGTGGTCAGCGCGATGGACTACCTGCGCGAACCGATCGGCGCCGACGAGGAGCGCACCCACGTCATCAACCTGTGCCGCAGCTACAAGTACCTGGGCACCGGCTACTACGTCTCGCTGCTGGCCGAGGCCCGCGGACACCGGGTGATGCCCTCGGTGCGCACCATCAACGACCTGCGCCGCCGCTCGCTGTACGGCCTGGACATCGACGACCTCAACGGCAAGCTGACCCGCTTCCTGCCGGCCGGCGGTCGCGACACCACCGACTTCGGCATCCTGGTCTACTTCGGCGAGACCGCCTACCCGGCGCTGCAGGACCTGGCGCGCCAGGTGTTCGAAACCTTTCCCTGCCCGCTGCTGCGGATCGAGTTCGAGCGCGAGCGGGTGTGGCAGGTCGCCTCGATCAAACCGGTGGGCCTGCACACGCTGGACGACGCCCAGGAAGACGCCTTCGCCGCCGAGCTGGACCGGTTCTCCAAGAAGCTCTGGCGCAAGCCGCGGGCGCGCAAGCGCTACCGCTACGACATCGCCATGCTGGTCGATCCGAACGAGGCGATGCCGCCGTCGAACAGGAAGGCGCTGAAGTCCTTCATCGAGGCCGGCAAGGAGCTGGGCATCGAGGTCGATCCGATCGGCAAGAACGACTACCCGCGGCTGGCCGAGTACGACGGTCTGTTCATCCGCGAGACCACGGCCAGCGACAACCACACCTACCGCTTCGCCCATCGCGCCGAGCGCGAGGGGATGGTGGTGATCGACGATCCGGCCTCGATCCTGCGCTGCACGAACAAGATCTTCCTCAACGACCTGATGGTCTCGCGCAAGCTTGCCGTGCCGCGCACCGAGATCCTCTACCGCGACAACCTCAAGGGCCTGAAGGACGTCGGCGAGAAGCTCGGCTTCCCGATCGTGCTGAAGATCCCGGACGGCTCGTTCTCGCGCGGCGTGGTCAAGGTGGAGGACGCCGCGGCGCTGGAGAAGGCGGCCGGCGAGCTGTTCCAGCACAGCGCCCTGCTGCTGGCGCAGGAGTTCCTCTACACCGAGTTCGACTGGCGCATCGGCGTGCTCAACCGCGAGCCGCTGTACGCCTGCAAGTACTACATGTCGCGCGGCCACTGGCAGATCTACAACCATGGTGCCAAGGGCACGGCCAAGTCGGGCGGGTTCGAGACCATCCCGGTACGCGACGTGCCGTCCGATGTTCTCAAGCTGGCGCTCAAGGCCACCCACACGATCGGCGACGGGCTTTACGGCGTGGACCTCAAGCAGGTCAACGGCAAGCCGGTGGTGATCGAGGTGAACGACAACCCGTCGATCGACGCCGGCGTCGAGGACGTCTACCTCGGCGAGGACCTGTATCGCCGGATCATGCAGGAGTTCCTGCGCCGGCTGGAGCACAAGCGGCTGGGCATCGGCCGCTGAGCCGACCGGCTCAGGCGCCGACCGGCACGCCGGCGAACCCCGCGGCCAGCAGGGTCGCCGTCTCGCCCGGCGGCATCGGCCGCCCGAACAGGTAGCCCTGGCCGATATCGCAGCCTGCCTGCACCAGCCAGCTCGCCTGCTGCTCGCTCTCCACGCCCTCGGCCACGGTGTGCAGGCGCAGCTTGCGGGCCAGCGCGATGATCGCCTCGGTGATCTCGCGGTCGTGGTGCGAGGCGTCCGCGCCATGCACGAACGACTGGTCGATCTTGATCGTGCGCGCCGGCAGCTGGCGCAGGTGGCTGAGGCTGGAGAAGCCGGTGCCGAAGTCGTCGATGGCGATGCGGAAGCCGAGCGTCTCCAGCTCGCGCAGGTGGCGCAGCGTGGTGTGCACGTCGGTCATCGCCGCGGTCTCGGTGATCTCGAACTCGATCGCGTGCCGGTCCAGTCCGGTCTCGGCCAGCGTGCGCAGCAGTGACGGCACGAAGTTGGCGCTCTGGATCTCCTGCATCGAAAGATTGATCGCCACCGGCACCAGCGGCAGGCCCTCGGCGCGCCAGCGCGCGATCTGCCCGGCCACCTCGCGCACCACGCGCTCGCCGAGGCGGGCGATCAGGCCGCAGTCCTCGGCCAGCGGAATGAACATCGACGGCGGCAGCTGCCCGCGGGTCGGATGGGCCCAGCGCGCCAGTGCCTCCAGCCCGACCAGCTCGCGCGAGCGCAGGTCGACCTTCGGCTGGTAGCACACGCGCAGCTCGTCGCGGCCCAGGCCCTCGCGCAGGTCGGTGGACAGCGCCAGCCGCTCGCTGGCGCGGGCGATCATCTGCGGCTCGTAGAAGCAGAAGCCGGCCTTGCCCCGCTCCTTGGCGGCATACATGGCGATGTCGGCGTGGCGCAGCAGTTCGGTCGGCTCGGCGCCGTCGTCGGGAAACACCGCCACGCCGATGCTGGGCGTGGCGGTCACCTTCTGTCCGGCCACCAGCACCGGGGCGCCGACGCGGGCGAGGATCTTCTCGCAGATCGCGCCGAGGTTCTCGCGGCTGCGGAACCGTTCCAGTACCACCACGAACTCGTCGCCGCCGAAGCGGGCCACCGTGTCGCGCGGGCGCACGCTTACGCTCAGCGCCTCGGCGACGCGGCGCAGGAACTCGTCGCCGGCCTCGTGGCCGAGCGTGTCGTTGATCGATTTGAAGCCGTCCAGGTCGATGAACATCACCGCCACGTCCAGCCCCTCGCGTCCGGCTGCCGGCAGCAGCTCCTGCAGCTGCGCCAGCACCTTGGCGCGGTTGGGCAGGGCGGTGAGCGCGTCGTGGAAGGCTTGGTGCACCAGCGCCTGGCGCGCCGATTCCAGTTCGGCGCGGATCTGTGCCCCCTGCCGCGCCAGTTCGCGCTGCGCGCGCTGCACCACCGCGGCCAGCAGCAGTACCAGCGCGGAGATCACGAACGCCGCGGCACCGGGCGCCTGCGCCGGGGGGCGCATCGCGGCGTCTGGAGCCAAGGCGTTGCCGGCGACCGGCAGTGCCGCGATGGTCAGGCCGAGCACCCCCGCGGCGCCCCATACCCGCGGCGCGGAGGGCCGGGGCTGCCGTGCGCGCCAGGCCAGCGCGAGCACCGCGCCGGTAGCGCCGAGCAGCAGCATGTACGCGAGACAGCCGGCCACGCCCGGGCGGCTCAGTCGCTGGTCGAAAGTGGTGGCCAGCGCCAGGCCCGTGCCGAGCAGGAGGCCGGCGAGCCAGGCGCGCCCGCGTGCGGCCTGGCACAGCGCCAGCACGGCGCTCGCCCAGGCGATGCCGCCGGCCACGGCGGCATGCGCGCCGCCGAGGCTGGAGGCCCCGGCGTGGCCGAGATACTGCGTGGTCCAGACGCCTGCTGCCAGCACCGCGGCGCCGAAGCCGAGCCACAGCATGGCCACCGCACCGCGCGCAGAGGCCACCCGCGGGATCGTGTCCAGCGCGAGGTAGGCGTGCAGGGTGGCGAGCGCGCCCAGCAGCGCGGGCAACCAGAGGTTGTGAGGTAGTGCCATGCGGCCCCGTGTTCACGCCCGGGGCCGCATCCCCGGGCACTGTCGACGTTCAAGCGAGCGCGTCTTGTAGCACAGAAGCACGCCCACGGCGCGGGGACCGCGGCAGGTTCAGCCCCGGCGCAGGCGCAACCCGGCCAGCGCGCAGGCCGGCGCCAGCACCAGCCAGAACAGCGGCGACCAGCCCGCTCCGACGGTTCTGGCCGGCAGCGGCGTCAGCGTCAGGGCGAAGGCACCGACCAGCAGCCAGCACAGGCCGATCGCGGCGGCGTACTGCGTGAAGGAGGGAGCGACGAGGCTTGCGGTGGACAGGCGGGACATGGCGGACTCCGGTGGCCGAACGGTTGCCGCCGAGCTTCCGGTGGAGCCGTCTCAGCGGCTGCGATGGCCGAAGGTCCCCGCCCGGGCCGTGCATCGGTTCGACATGGCGGGCCGTACCTCCAGAACAATCCCGATCCCCAAGCGAGGCTCCCCATGCAACGCCGCTCCCACTCGCTCGCCCTCCTGCTCGGCATCGCCCTGCTCGGCGGCTGCGCCAGCCAGCCACCGCTGCGCGAGGCGCACCCGGTCGACCTGCAGCGCTACATGGGTACCTGGTACGTCATCGCCCACGTGCCTTACTTCGCCGAGCGAGGCGACGTCGCCACCACCGACGAGTATCGGCTCAAGCCGGACGGCACCATCGCCGTCACCTACCATTACCGCAAGGGCTTCGACGCGCCGGAAAAGACCTGGGGCGGCAAGGCCTGGCTGCCGGATCCGTCCAACGCGGCGCACTGGAAAGTGCAGCTGGTATGGCCGCTGCGCTCCGACTACATCATCGTCGACCTGTCGCCGGACTATGGCTCGGTGCTGGTCGGCCTGCCCTCGCGCAAACTCATGTGGATCATGGCGCGCGAGCGGCAGCTGCCGGATGCCGAGTACCGTCGCCTGCTCGACGTGGCCAAGGCCCAGGGCTTCCCGGTCGAGGAGGTGCGCAAGGTGCCGCAGAAGCCGCAGGACCTCGGCCAGCCGGGCTTCGACACGCCATGAGCCGGATCGGAACGCCGTCGCGGCCCGGTTAGAATCGTTGCCCGTTTCCACCGAAGGACCCGCCATGACCGACCGCCGTTACGCCGTGTTCGGCCATCCGATCGGCCATTCGCTGTCGCCGCGCATCCACGAGGCCTTCGGGCGGCAGTTCGGCCTCGCCGTCGACTACCGCACCATCGACGCGGCCCCGGCGGATTTCCCGGAGGCCGTGCACGCGTTCTTCGCCGACCGCGGCCACGGCGCCAACGTCACCCTGCCGCACAAGGCCGCCGCACTGGCGCTGGCCGACACCGCCAGCGAGGCGGCGCACCGTGCCGGTACCGCCAACGTGCTGACCCGGCTGGCGGACGGCCGGCTGGCCGCCCACAACACCGATGGCGCCGGCCTGGTGCGCGACCTCGTCGACCGCCACCGAGTCGACCTGCGCGGCCACGATGCGCTGCTGCTCGGCGCCGGCGGCGCGGCGCGCGGCGTGGCCTGGTCCCTGCTGGACGCCGGCGTGCAGAGCCTGACCATCGTCAACCGCAGCCCGGCGCCGGCCGACGCGCTGGCCGACGCGATCGGCGAGCCGGCCCGCGTCCACACCCGCTACTGGGAAGACCTCGCCGACATCGGCAGCTACAACCTGATCCTCAATGCCACCTCGGCCGGGGTGCTGGGCAAGTCGCTGGAGCTGCCCACCGCGCTGGTCGGCGCGCGCGCGCTCTGCTACGACCTCAGCTACGGCACCGCGGCGATCGCCTTCCTCGCTTGGGCGAAGAGCGCCGGCGCGCTGTTCGCCTTCGACGGGCTGGGCATGCTGGTGGAGACCGCGGCCGACGCGTTCGAGCTGTGGCATGGGCATCGTCCGGACACCGATCCGGTCTACGCCACGCTGCGCGGCTGAGCCGCCCGATGGACTGCCGCGCCGGCTGCGGCGCGTGCTGCATCGCCCCGTCGATCAGCTCGCCGATTCCCGGCATGCCGCAGGGCAAGCCGGCCGGCGTGCGCTGCGTGCAGCTGGACAATGCGAACCGCTGCCGGCTGTTCGGCCGGCCCGAACGCCCGGCCGTCTGCGCCAGCCTGCGCCCGGAACCGGCGATGTGTGGCGATGACCGCGACCACGCCATGCGCTGGCTGACCCGGCTGGAAGCGGCGACGCGCTGAGCCCGGCGCTTCATCCGCGAAGCGCGAATTCTTGCGCGGCAGGTCCGTGCTAGCGTGCGTCGCACAGGGGGCATCATGACGAAGGGAGTACGCGCATGCTGCCGAGGGGATATTCGAAGTGCGGTCCGTGGTTGTGCGGGCTGCTGGGTGCGTTGTCGATCGCCGGCCCATGCGTGGCCGACGCCAGCGCGGTAGGTTCGACCAATGTCACCGTCGCCGATCCGGCGGTACCGCGACCGCCCGGCACACCGTGCGTGGTGACCTTGTTCAGCGGCGACAGCTTCGTCGATTTCAGCGACCACCCGTACAGCTACGCGCCGCCCAGCGGCTGCGGCACACACTGGGCCAAGGTGGTGCTGGAGGCTGATTTTTCCGTCACCGCCGGACGCCAGTTCGACCGCACTGCGCAGCTCTGGCTGGGTGGGGTGAACCTCTACTACGGCACCACCCAGGAGCCCTCGTCCACGGTCTCGCCGAGCTGGCACGTGGAGCGCGACCTGACCGACTACAGCGCCCTGCTCCGTCAGGCCGGCACTGGCCGCGCGGTGCTGGGCAACGTGGTCAACGGCACCTACACGGGCGTGATCCACGGCAGCGCGCGTCTGTTGTTCTATCCGGCCTCGTTGCGGGCTCCGGGGGCCCTCACGCCTGACAGCGTGCTGCCGCTCGGCAGCGATGCCGTCGGCAACGCCACCCTGCTGGACACCTCCGACAGCCCGCTGTCGAAGACGCTGACCTTGCCGACCAACATCGATCGCGCCTATCTGGACGTCATCGCGCAGAGCCAGAGCAGCGACGAGTTCTGGTACACCTGCGTGCCCGACAGCTACGCGGCCGAAGTGCAGGAGTGCGGCGGCGGCAACTTCCGCGAGGCGGAGGTCAGCATCGACGGGCAGCCGGCCGGCGTGGCTCCGGTCTATCCATGGATCTACACCGGCGGCATCGATCCCTACCTGTGGCGGCCGACGCCGGGCGTGCAGACGCTCAACTTCATGCCCTACCGGGTCGACCTCACGCCGTTCGCCGGGCTGCTCAGCGACGGCAACCCGCACACCGTGGCGGTGAATGTCGCCGGCGCCAACCACTACTTCCTGGCCAGCGCCACGCTGTTGCTCTACCGGGATCCGCACCTGCGCCGGGTCCGCGGCGGACTGCTCCGCAACACCCTGGCCGGACAGGCGCCGACGCCCACCATCGGCGACACGCTGGTGACCGACACCGACGGCAACGTGAGCGGCGCCATCACCACCCGCCTCAGCCGGCATTACGTGATCGCGGGATACGCCATTACCTCGCACGGGCGGGTGGACAGTACGGTGGATCAGACCGTGGCGTTCACCGACACGCAGAGCTTCACCATCGACGCCAGCACCTATCGCCAGGTCACCGACCAGCTCACCTCGGTGGACGGCGTCAGCCGCCACCGCATCGGTCGCCACCTCGTCGGCGAGTACCGCCAGCGGCTCCGCTATCCGCTGCATGTCGACTACAGCTTCGATTCCACCAGCGATGGCGGTTACGCCATGGCGACCCAGGTGCACCAGGGTTACACCAACGACATCCGCCGCGAATTCGGCGGGCGCACGCTGTACGCCGCGCACGTCAGCAACACGGTGGACGCCGGCGACACGCTGGACTTCGACGGCAGCTTCAACGTGACCGGCCACAGCGGCCAGCAGAACGCGCAGAGCTTCGCCTTCCGCGATTCGCTCGGCGGCTGCTACCGCAGCGACGTGGCCAGCGCCGACGGTGTGGTCACCGACGACGCCACCGGGGTGGGCTGCCCGGACGGCCAGAGCCACGTCTACTGGTTCACCCGCCCGGACGGCTCGCCAGGCAGCGGAAGCGCCTTGCTCGGCTGGTAGTCCCGTCGCCGCTGCCGTGCCCGCACGGCAGCGGCACTCCGGCCCGATGGCGGGTCGCCACGCGATCGCAACATCGCCTGACTACCCTGCGCGCCGCCGGTATGCCTGCCGGTGCCGACGATCCCCGGTCAGCCCATGCTCCGATCTTCCATTCCCGCGCGGCGTCGCAGCCAGCGCGGCGTCACCCGTCCGGCCCTCGCCGTGGTCGTGCTGCTGCTGGCGCTGGCCGGCGTGTTCGTTCACGCGTGGTGGCAGCGCATCCGTCACGATGCCCCGCCGCCGGCCGCGCCGATGGCCAGCGCCGCTACCGGAAGCGTGGCTCGCCCGGCCGAGGCGCTACCGCCGGATGCGCTGCTGCGCGCGGCGCGCGCCGATGTCGCCGCGCAGCACCTGCTGGCCCCGGTCGGCGACAACGCATTCGAGCGTTATCTGGTCCTGCGCGCCCAGCCGTCTTCGCGCGGGGTCGCCGACGATGCCCTGCGTGAACTGTTTCCGTACGCGGCGGACCAGGTGGCGGCGACGATCCGCGACGGCCATACCGACGAGGCGAAGCGCGAGCTCGACCTGCTCGCTCGCGCCGACCCGGCCAACTACACGTTGACCCTGCTGCGCAACCAGCTCGCCGCGCAGGAGGCACAGCTCGCCGCGACGGCCGCTGCGGCAACCACGGCAAACAGTCCTTCCGCCGCGGTGCCGGCGCCACGACGCGAGCCGCCGGCGCCAACCGTTGCAGCGGTGCCCGTACCGGAAAGCCGTCCGCCCGCGTCGACGATGCCCGTGCCGCCGCCGGTCGCCCGGATCGCGCCATCGCCGAAGCCCGCGGCGGCGGTCGCGGTGGCACCGGCGCCCCGCGTGACCCCGCCGGTGCTGCTGCGCCGGGTGGAGCCGTACTATCCCCAGGCCGCGCGTCGGGCCCGCCGCCAGGGGTGGGTGGAGCTGGCCTTCACCGTGCTGCCCGACGGGCGGGTGGACGCGGTACGCGTGCTGCAGGCCGAGCCAGGCAGCATGTTCGACCTGGCCGCGACCACCGCGGTGCGCCGCTGGACCTTCAAGCCGGCGACACGCGACGGCCGACCGATCGCGATGGACCTGCACCAGCGGCTGGACTTCCGCCTGTAACGCGACCACGCGCCATCGTCACGGCGATGACATGCGTGCCCCGCACCATGCCTGGCTGGCCCCGACCGAGAGTGATATCCATGCAGCCCCTGATACCGGCCGCGTGCCGGGAGATTCCGCGCCGCGCCGCCCTGCTCGTCCTGATGGCCATGCTCGCGGCGTGCGGCGCGCCGCATGGCGGCAGCGGTTCGTCCGGCGCAGACAGCGCCGGCGGTTCGAACAACGATGGCGTCGGTATCCTGCTCAACCTGGCCGACGACGCGCTGAAGGACCACCGGCTGATCGCCCCGGCCGGTGCCAACGCCTACGAGTTCTACCTGAGCGTGCTCGAGCTCGACCCGGCCAACCCCACCGCACACCGGAACCTCGCCGACCACCTGCCGCAGGCCACCGAGGCGGTGGAGAAGGCGATCAACGGCCGGCAGCTGGACGAGGCGGCGCGCGAGCTGCGCCTGCTGCGCGAGGTGGACAACAACAACTTCACCGTGCAGCTGCTGGCCGGCAAGCTCGACGCGCAGCGCGCGATCGTGGTGCGCGAGGATGAAGCGCGGGCGGCGGCGATCCGGGCCAGGGCGGAGGCGGCCGCCAGCGGTTCGGGCAGCGCCTCAGCGCAGTAGCGGACCGACGCGCCGCTCGAGCAGCGCGACCAGCTCGGGCTGCATGAAATCGTAGTCGTCGGGAATGTCGAGGGTGACCACCCGCTTGCCCTTGAGCCGATGCGCGAAGCGCTGGCGCAACCGCCGCGCGTGCTGCCGCTCCATCACCACGACGAGGTCGGCCCAGTCCAGCTGTTCGGCATCCAGCGGCGTGTCGGCGTCGTCGGCAAGGCCGGCAGAGTCGACCTCCAGTCCGGGCCGGCCAGCGAACAGCGCCGCCGCGGTGGGACTGCGCAGCCGGTGCCGGCTGCACAGGAACAGTACGCGCCGCAGCGTCATCCGGCCTCGGCCAGGTAACCGTCCTTGATCCGCACGTAGTGGTCGGCGGAGTAGTGCAGCTGCTCGATCTGCCTGTCGCTGAGCAGGCGAACGCAGCGGGCCGGGTTGCCCAGCCACAGCTCGCGCTCGCCGACCACCTTGCCCGGCGGGATCAGGCTGCCGGCGCCGACGAAGCCGTATTTCTTCACCACCGCGCCGTCGAGCACGGTGGCGTGCATGCCGACCAGGCAGTAATCCCCGATCGTGCAGGCGTGGATCACTGCGCCGTGGCCGACGGTGACGCCCTCGCCGATCACCGTGGGAAAGCCGCCAGGCGAATACGGGCCGTCGTGGGTGACGTGCACGACGGCGCCGTCCTGCACGTTGCTGCGCGCGCCCACGCGGATGAAGTGCACGTCCCCGCGCAGCACTGCGCCGGGCCAGATCGAGACATCGTCGGCCAGCTCGACGCAGCCGATCACGGTGGCCGCCGGATCGACGTAGACGCGCTGGCCGAGGGTGGGGGTGTGGTGCTGGTAGGTGCGGATGCTCATGGGGGCATTCTAGGAGTGAGTGGAGAGGAGTGAGGAGTGAGAGAAAAGCGGCTCCCCCACGCTTTGGCTCTCTCTCACTCCTCACTCCTCTTCCCTCACTCCTCACTCCTCACTCCTCACTCCTCTTCCCTCACTTCTCGCTCTCCAGCACCTCCACCGTCGCGCGGTAGCCCGCTTCCACCGCCCGCCGCCAGTCCTTCCAGTCGAGCACGCCGACGTGGTCGAGCGACGGGGTGACCAGCCGGTGGGCCAGCGCCCGGCGTTCCAGCGCCGCCGCCTCGCCGCTGACCATGCCCGCGCGCACCAGGCTGGACACCAGCCCCGGACGGCGGTCGCGCTCGAGCAGCACGCGCCACCAGGGCGGGGTGACCGCCTCGTCCACGCCGGCGCGCAGGGTGATCTCGGCGCGGATGTCCAGCGCGGTGATGTGCGCCAGCCCGTCGGCCGCCATCACGTCGGTCGGCAGGTTGTTCGCCAGCGCGCCGTCCACCAGCACCTCGCCGTCCTGCAGCACCGGCGGCAGCACGCCGGGGATCGCGCTGGACGCGCGCAGTGCCAGCCACAGCGGACCCTGTCGCAGCACCCGCGGGCCGGCGCCGGACAGGCTGGTCGCGGTGGCGAAGAACGGCACCGGCAGGTCCTCGATCGCCAACGCGCCGAACGTGCCGCGCAGGGTGCGCGTGGCGCGCGCGCCGCGGGTCAGGGCGACCAGCGGCACGGTCCAGTCCGACAGCAGCCGCCCGCGCAGGAACGCGTTCACGCAGCGCGACTGCCACTCGTCGATGTTCCATCCGGCCGCGATGCCGGCGCCGACGATGGCGCCGATGCTGCTGCCGCCGATCGCATCGAACCGGTGGCCGGCCTCGGCGAGCGCCCGCAGCGCGCCCAGGTGGGCCAGTCCGCGCGCGCCGCCGCCGGCCAGCACCAGCCCGCGACCGTGACCGCTGACCAGGCGCGCCACCCGGGTCATGTCGGCGGCGCGGCAGACGTGGTGGTGCATCAGCTCGCCGCTGAACACGGCGCGCCAGCGGGCGGCACTGCCCAGCGCGACCCGGTGCCCGGGGTGGATCAGCAACAGGTGCCGCGGCCGGTGCCTCGCGGCGGCCGGATGGGCCAGGTCCGGCCAGGGGCGGGCCGGGTCGTTGGCGCGGGCGGCCGGCAGCAGCACGTCGGCCTGGCGCAGGCAGCGTCGCCGCCAGGCCGGGTCTTTCGACTCGTCCAGATAGATGACGAACCGGGCCCGGGCTTCACGTTCGGCGAACCAGTCGGCGCTGCGGTCGCGACCCTGCTGGGCATCGAGCACCACGGCGCTGCCGAGTGCTTCCAGTTCGCGTGCCAGCTGCATGGCCAGGGTGCGCGCCGGTACCCCGGCATCGGCCGCCACCAGGGCGAAGGTGCGCGGCGAGTCGGTGGTCTGTTCTTCGCGCACCCGCGGCTGCATCCGCGCGACCGTTTCGCGCGCCAGCTGCAGCAGCAGGTCCGGATGGCGATGCAGCAGGGCCTCGAAGGTGGGGCGATCCAGCCGCAGCAGTTCGCTGTCGCGCAGGGCGCGCACGGTGCGATGACGCCTGCCGTCGCCGAGCAGGCTGGCTTCGCCGACGCTCATGCCCGCGCCGAGTTGCCGGACCAGGTGGGTCGGCCCGTCGAATACGCCGAGGCTGCCACTGGCCACCAGATAGAGCGCGTCGGCCGGCTCGCCGGCCTTGAACAGGGGCCGTCCGCCTGGCAGCCCGAGTCGCACCATGGCGGCACCCAGCGCCCGCCGCGTCGTCGCATCCAGGCGGCCGAACAGCGGATGCTCCAGCAGCAGGTCGGCAGGGGCGCGGGACATCCGGACGATGCTAGGCGGCGAATGTGACAGCACGGTGCCGCAGCCCGCGCCGCCGCTTGATTTCACCCCCGGCGGTCGCCACGCTGGACCACCACGTAGGAGATCCCATGGCTTCCGAACCCGCCCCCACCGGCAACCCCCTGCTGTCCGACGCGCCGCTGCCGCCGTTCTCGGCGATCCGTCCCGAGCACGTGGGTCCGGCAGTCGATACGCTGCTGGCCGATTACCGCGCCGCCATCGCCGCGATGACCGCGCCAGACGCGCCGCGCGACTTCGACACCGTGATGCTCGGCCAGGAGCGGCTGGAGCAGCGGCTGGCGCGGGCGTGGGCCCCGGTCGGCCACCTGCACTCGGTGGCCGACACGCCGGCACTGCGCGACGCCTACGGTCCGGCCGAGGAAAAGCTCACCGATCACGCGCTGGAGCTGGGCCAGAACCGCGACCTCTACGCCGCGGTGCAGGCGCTGGCCGACGCGCCGGCGTTCGCCACCCTGCCGCGCGCGAAGCGGGCGCTGGTCGAGCATGCGCTGCGCGACTTCCGCCTCTCCGGCGTGGCGCTGGAGGAGCCGGCGCGCAGCCGCTTCCGCGAGATCGGCGTGGCGCTGTCCAGGCTCGGCACCGAGTTCTCCAACGCCGTGCTCGACGCCACCGATGCGTGGCACCAGCACATCACCGACGAGCGCGACCTGGCCGGCGTGCCCGAGTCCGGCCGCGCCGTGCTGCGCCAGTACGCGAAGGAACAGGAACTCGAGGGTTTCCTGGTGACGCTCAAGCAACCCAGCGTGCAGGCGGTGCTGACCTACGCCGACAACCGCGACCTGCGCGAGCGCGTGTACTGGGCCTACCAGACCCGCGCCTCGGACCAGGGGCCGGACGCCGGCAAGTACGACAACTCCGCGCGCATCGACCGGATCATGGCGCTGCGCCACGAGGCCGCGCAGCTGCTCGGCTTCGCCAACGCGGCGGAGGAGTCGCTGGCGACCAAGATGGCCGGGTCCACCGACGAGGTGCTGGCCTTCCTGCGCGATCTGGCCGCGCGCGCCAAGCCGGTCGCGCGCCGGGAGCTCGACACGCTGCGCGAGTTCGCCAGCCGCGAGCTCAAGCTCGACAACCTCGAGCCCTGGGACGTGCCTTACGCCTCGGAGAAGCTGCGCCAGAAGAACTTCGACCTCGACGAGGAGCAGCTCAAGCCGTACTTCCCGCTGCCGGCGGTGATCGACGGCCTGTGGGCGATCACGCAAAAGCTGTACGGCGTCACCCTGGCCGCGCGCGACGATGTCGACGTGTGGCATCCGGACGTGCGCTATTACGACGTGGTCGACGCCGACGGCCGGGTGTTCGCCGGCGCCTACGTCGACCTGTACGCGCGCAGCGGCAAGCGCGGCGGCGCGTGGATGGACGTGTGCCGCGCGCGCTTCGACGATGGCGCGGCGAAGCAGCTGCCGGTGGCCTTCCTCACCTGCAACTTCGCGCCGCCCACCGAGGGCAAGCCCGCCCTGCTCACCCACGACGACGTGCTCACCCTGTTCCATGAGTTCGGCCACGGCCTGCACCACCTGCTGACCGAGGTGGACCTGCCCTCGATCGGCGGCATCGACGGGGTGGAATGGGACGCGGTGGAACTGCCCAGCCAGTTCATGGAGAACTTCGGCTGGAACCGCGAGGCGCTCGACCTGTTCGCACGCCACTGGCAGACCGGCGAGACGCTGCCGGAGGGGCTGTTCCAGCGCATGCTCGCCGCGCGGCATTTCCACGCCGGCCTGTTCCTGGTGCGCCAGCTCGAATTCGCGCTGTTCGACTTCCTGCTGCACCGCGACTACGACCCCGCCCAGGGCGCGCGGACGATGGCCGTACTCGAGCAGGCGCGCAAGGAGGTGGCGGTGCTGCACCCGCCGGCCTGGCAGCGCTTCCCGCACGCCTTCAGCCACATCTTTGCCGGCGGCTACGCGGCGGGTTACTACAGCTACCTGTGGGCGGAACTGCTCAGCGCCGATGCCTTCGGCGCGTTCGAGGAGGCCGCGAAGGCCGACGGCAGCGTGATCGATCCGGCCACCGGCGCGCGCTTCCGCCAGGAGATCCTCGCCGTCGGCGCCAGCCGCCCGGCGCTGGAGAGCTTCGTCGCCTTCCGCGGCCGCAAGCCCGAGCCGGAGGCGCTGCTGCGCAGCCACGGCCTGATCGACTGAGCACGGTCGCTTTCCGGCTCCCCGGTGGCCGGGATGCGGTGAAAGCCGGAAGAAAACCGCGTCGCTTCTAGTAGGCCTGTCGCCGGAGGCAGATCGAGCCGGCGACAGGCTCGCTCGACCCTCGACGATGATCCCGCCGACCGGCGTCCGGTCGGCGCGGCTTCGTGCGGGCCGGCGATGGCAAAACCTTGCCGTGTCTGCGTCCCATGCCCAGCGCCAGGCCACCGGTGGTCATCCGCTTCGCCCGACTGGGCGATACCGTGCTGCTGCAGCCGCTGCTGCGCCTGCTGCATCGACGTCACCGGGAGCCCTGTGTGCTGCTGGCCCTGGGCGAGTGCGCACACGGACTGTACGACGGGCATCCGGACGTCGGTCGGGTGATCGCCCTGCGCACCCAGTCCGGCCCGCTCTGGCTTCATCCGGAGCGCCTGCGCGCGGTCGGAGTGCTGCGTGCGCTGCGCGATTCGCCGTTCTACGTCTGCCAGAACGAGCCGCGCTTCAGCACGAAAGTGCTGCCCATGCTCCGGCGGGCAGGCATTCCCCGCGAGCACTGCAGTTTCATCGGGGAGATGCCGACGGTAGCCGGGGAACACGAGATCGACTGGCTGCTGCGCTTCGGCGATCGCCTGCCGCCGGCGTTCCTGGACGCGGCCGGCGCCGGGGTGGTGGAGGACGTGCCGCGCGCCCCGGAGCTTCCGCTCGCCGACGGTGACCGCATCGAGTGCCTGGACTGGCTGGGCCGGCGCGGCTGGCTGGGGCGCCCGCTGGTGCTGTTGCAGCCGTCCAACAAGCGAACCATGCGCTGGAACGGCGTGCGCGATGCCGCGGACGACGACAAGGCCTGGCCGGCCGAGCGCTGGGGTGCGCTGGCACGCGCCATCGCGGCGCAGTTGCCGGGGGCGCGCATCGTGCTGTGTGGTGCACCCGCCGAGCGCCGTCATGTGGAGTCGATCCGCGCCGCTGCCGGCTGTCCGCAGCTGGTGTCGGCGTGTGGTGAGCTGCCGTTGCCGCGGATGAAGGCGCTGCTGGAACTGGCGCACTCCATGGTCTCGGTCGACACCGGTCCGGCTCATCTGGCCGCGGCGATGGGGTGTCCGCTGGTGGTGATGTTCGGCGCGCGCTGGCCCAGCCAGTGGACCCCGCGCAGCGGCAAAGGGTCGCCGGTCACGGTGCTTGGCGGCCTGCCGGACGTGTTGCGCGTCGACGCCTTGTCGATCGAGAGCGTGTTCTCGGCTTGGACTTCGCTGGCTTGGCAGCTCGCTGCTTCCGCACCCCTCGTCACTTCCGCACCGACGGGCGCTTCGTCGATCGCGGAGTGGCTTCGGGAGATCCCGGGGGCGCCATCGTCGAAGCGACGTTCGCCGCCGGGAACGCGGCAGGAGCCCTGATCGGCTCGTGACCTCTGGGGCGTGTACACGAGCGCCGCCGCCGCTTCAATGGAAGCTGGTTACGACACGGATGCCCGAGGATGAAACGTTTGCTGCCGACGCTCGCTGTGCTGTGGCTGATGCACGCCGCGCCGATCCACGCGGCCTGCGTGCCGGTGAAGGTGCACTACGACGCGAAGACGCAGGTGGTGGAAGCCGCCGTGACCCTGCCCCGGGGCGTGGATACCCTGGCGTTGCGCGACCTCGCGTCCTACCACCGCACGAAGCTGTGGACCTCGCCGGACGGCTCGGCGCGGATCGGCGAGACCACGCTGACGGCGGCCGCGCCAGGGCAGCGCACCCTGCACCTGCGCATGGACGTGCACGGCGCCGCGCCGCTCGAGGACCGCGCGTATGCGCCCTGGCTGCGCTTCACTGACGGCACCGTGGCGGTGTATGCGCCACTGTTCCTCGCCGCGTCGGACAGCCGGATCGAACTGTGTCCGCGCTGGGTGCCTTCGTCGGGACAGCAGGTGATCGGCTACGGCCGCGCACAGCCGACACCGCTGGCGACCGACATGGCCGCGCCCGAGGGGTACGTCGCGTTCGGCCGGCCGCTGGTGCTGCGGCACGGCGCGCTGATGCTGGTGAGCGATCACGGCACGCCGGCCTGGGTGCGCGGACGCATCGCCCGCGAGGCGCCGGCACTGGTCGACCGGTATACGCAGTCGATGGGGCCGGCGCGGGTGCCGATGCTGTTCGTCTTCAACCGGCCGCTGCCGCGTGGCGCGCGCGACTTCAGGGGCGATCACCTGCCCGCCTCGATCACTCTGGGCCTGTTCGGCGATGGCTGGAGCCAGGTCGCCCCGGACAGTGCCGACCAGCTCACCCGCTTCCTCGCCCACGAGCTGTTCCACAGCTGGGATAGCGGTCCCGCGCTGGGTTCGCCGGAAGGCGAGGCGCTGCTGGCCAAGGAAGGTGGCGCCGACCTGGCCAAGATCTTTGCCGGTGGCGCGGTGCTGGGCCAGTCGCGGCAGGCGATCTGGGACGCGGTGGCCCGATCCTATGACAGCTGCCTGCTGCAGCTGCCGCACGACATCAGTGTGGCCAGGGCGCTGGAGCGTCCGCAGCCGGGCGCGATGCCTTATGCCTGCGGCGCGGCACTGATGTCGGCGCTGGCGGTGGCGGCCGATCCCGCCGACCCGGCGCACGGCTATTTCGGCCTGTGGCGCGCGCTCCGCCAGTCGCGCGCGCGGCATCCGCGCGACGGCTACCGCTGGCAGGACCTGATGCCACCCTCGCTCGCGCCGTCGGTGCGGCGTCTTCTGGAGCAGGCGGTGGCCGAGCCGGGGGCATTTGCCCCGAAGCTCGAGCAGGCGTGGTCGTCGCTGGGGGTGAAGGTGCAGCCGGTCACCACCCTCGATGCCGATACCCGCCGTACCTACCTCGGCAAGGTGATGATGCATCTGATGGCGGCGGATTGCGGCGGCACCGTGAGCTTCTGGAACGATCCCGACGGCTTCCGCCTCGACCAGCCGCTGCCGCGCTGCCACGCACTGCACGCCGGCGCGCGGGTGATCTCGATCCTCGGTGAGCCGCTGGCTTCGGCCGACCCGCTGGCGCTGGCCCGCCGCGTACGCGCACGGTGCATCGCCGGCAAGCCGGTACCGGTCGGCTACGCGGCGGAGCACGGCCAGCCGGCGCCTGCCGATTCGCCGCTGCATTGCGGCACGCCCCTGCCGATGCCGCCGGTGCCGGTGCGGCTGGTGGCCCCGTCCGGCTGACCGCGGAGCGGCCTCCGGGCCGCTCCCTTACAATGCGCGGATGAAGATCGCCAGCTGGAACGTCAACTCGCTCAACGTGCGTCTGCCGCACCTCACCCAATGGCTTGCCGACGCGCAGCCGGACGTGGTGGCGCTGCAGGAAACCAAGCTGGAGGACGCCAAGTTCCCGGTCGATGCGCTGGCTGCGGCGGGCTACCGCGCGGTGTACTCGGGCCAGAAGACCTACAACGGCGTCGCCCTGCTCGCCCGTGCCGACAGCCAGCCCGACTTCGCCGACGTGGTCACCGACATTCCCGGACTGGACGATCCACAGCGGCGCATCCTCGCCGCCACGGTCGGCGAATTGCGCGTGGTCGACCTGTACGTGGTCAACGGCAAGGCGGTCGGCGACGAGAAATACGCCTACAAGCTGGACTGGATGCAGCGCGTGCGCGAGTTCCTCGCCGCCGAGCTGGAGCGCCACCCCAAGCTCGTCGTGCTGGGCGATTTCAACATCTGCCCGGACGACCGCGACGTCTACGATCCGGTGGCGTGGGGCGAGGACATCCTGTGCTCCCCGCCCGAGCGCGCCGCGCTGAAGGCGATCACCGACCTGGGACTGCACGACAGCTTCCGCCTGTTCGAAACCGAGGCGGGCCACTTCAGCTGGTGGGACTACCGGCAGGCCGCCTTCCGGCGCAACATGGGCCTGCGCATCGACCTCATCCTGATCGGCGAAGCCCTCAAGCCGCGCGCGCGCGCCGCCGCAATCGACCGCGAACCGCGCCGCTGGGAGCGCCCTTCCGACCACACGCCGGTCACGCTGGACCTGGACATCTGACACGCATGAACAACGCATCGAACGACTGGCCCAGCTCGCTGGACGACAGCGAACTGGACGAACTGGACCGGTACCTGCGCGCCCACGCCGAGGGCGACCACCTGCTGCTGGACGGCGTGCACGGCCTGCTCTCGGCGCTGGCGGTGGGGCCGATCCTGGTGACTCCGGAGGAATGGCTGCCCGAAGTGCTGCACCAGCCCTTCGCCGACGAGGACGAGGGCAACCGTGTGCTGGCCCTGCTGGCCAAGCTCAACGACTCGATCGAGGCCGAACTGGACGTGGACGCCTACGAGCCGATCCTCGGCGAGATCGACACCGAGCTGGGCCCGGCACTGAGCGCCGCGGGCTGGTGCGAGGGCTTCAGCCGCGGCATCGACCTGCGCGCCACGCTGTGGGAGAAGCGCCTGGCCGACGACCCCTCGCTGATGGAGCTGCTGGGTCCGGTGATGGCGCTGGCCGTGGACGAAGGCGTGCTCAACGCCGATGCCGAATTCGAGAAGCTCAGCGACGACGAGTACGACGAGTGCCTGGCGCAGCTGCCGGCCGTGCTCGGCGCGGTCAGCCGCTACTGGCAGGAAAACCCGGCTACCGAAGCCGAGCTGGAGGCGCTGGCCCGCACCGCCCTGGCTCCCGAAGACGAGCACCCGGCGCCGCCGCGCCAGCGCAGCGGTCACTGGGTGCACTGAGACCCCGGGCGCGGCCGTGTCGTCGCTCGGACTGTACGAACCGCTCAACGTGATCAAGCCCGTCGCGTCCGGGTTCTGGCTGGTCGATGGCCCGGAGATCCGCATGGCGGTGCCCGGTGGCCGCCTTCCTTTTCCCACCCGCATGACCGTGGCCCGGCTCGCCGACGGCGGGCTGTGGTGCCACTCGCCGATCGCGCCGGACGCCGGCCTGTTCGCGGCGATCGACGCGCTGGGACCGGTGCGTCACCTGGTATCGCCGAACATGCTGCACTACGCCCACATCGCGGCGTGGAAGCAGCGCTATCCCGATGCCGTAGCGTGGGCCTCGCCCGGCGTGCGCGAACGCGCCGCCAGCCAGCGCATCGCAGTGACGTTCGATGCCGGGCTGGGCGATGCGCCACCGCCGGCCTGGGCAGACACGCTGGACCAGCTGCACTTCCGCGGCAGCCGCGTGCTGGAGGAGATCGTGTTCCTGCACCGCGACAGCGGCACGCTGATCCTCACCGACCTGATCGAGAACTTCGAGCCGTCCCGCCTGCCGCGTGCGATGCGCCTGCTGGTGCGCCTGGCCGGCTCGCTCGATCCCGACGGCAAGGCGCCGGTGGACATGCGCCTGACCTATGTCGACCGCAAGCGCATCGCCCGCGCCTGCCTCGAGCGGATGCTGGCGTGGCGGCCACGCCGGGTGATCCTGGCGCACGGCCGCTGCTATCTGCAGGACGGCGAGGCCGAGCTGCGCCGCGCCTTCCGCTGGCTGGCTTGAGCCGCCGGCGAAACGATCCGTTCGCCGGTCCACCCTTGGCGAATCGCGTGCCCGCGCGCATCTTGTCGCGATCCCCTTCCGCATGGAGTCCGTCATGACCGAGCGCCGCATCTTCCGCCGCATCCGCGGCATGGACACCGCCGACGGCGCGGGCGTGAAGCTCAAGCGCGTCATCGGCCAGAGCGCGCTGGACATGCTCGACCCGTTCCTGCTGCTGGACGAGTTCCGCTCCGACCAGGCCGGCGACTACATCGCCGGCTTCCCAGAGCACCCGCACCGCGGCTTCGAGACGGTTACCTACATGCTGGCCGGCCACATGCAGCACGGCGACAACCAGGGCAACCGGGGTGATCTCGGTCCCGGCAGCGTGCAGTGGATGACCGCCGGCCGCGGCATCCTGCATTCGGAGATGCCGCAGCAGGAGAACGGCCTGATGTGGGGCTTCCAGCTGTGGGTGAATCTGCCGGCGAAGGACAAGATGACCGCGCCGCGCTACCAGGACATCGCACCCGAACGCATCCCGGTGGTGCAGCCGGCGCCCGGTGTCGAGGTGCGCGTGGTCGCCGGCGAGCTCGGTGGCGCCACCGGCCCGGTCAGCGGAGTGGCGACCGCACCGATCTACCTCGACGTGAGTGTGCAGCCAGGTGCCGCGATTACCGTGCCGCTTCCGGAAGGCCACAGCGCCTTCGCCTACGTGTTCGAGGGCGCATCGGCGCAGGTCGCCGGCGAGTCGCTGGCGCGCAGCGAGCTGGCGGTGCTGACCCGCGGCGAGTCGGTGACGATTGCCGGCGGCGACACCGCCGCGCGCGTGCTGCTGGTCGCTGGCCAGCCGCTGAAGGAGCCGGTGGCGCGCTACGGTCCGTTCGTGATGAACACGCCCGAGCAGATCCACGAGGCGATCGCGGATTTCCGCGCCGGGAAGTTCTAGCCCTTCGCCGCCGCGCGCGTCGACAGCCAGGCCCGGACGCGCGCGATGTTCTCGTCCATCGGGCGGGTGCCGTCGAGGGTGCAGGCGTCCTCGTCGGCCGCCGGCGGCTCCAGCGTGGCGAGCTGGCTGTCCAGCAGGGACGGCGGCATGAAGTGCCGACGCTCGCGCATCCGCCGGTCCAGCTCATCGCGCGGTACCGCCAGATGGACGAAGCCCAGCTCGGGTGCAGCGGCGCGCAGCCAGTCGCGATAGCGTCGGCGCAGCGCCGAGCAGGCGACCACGCCGGCCTCGCCGCGGGCCCGTCCCGCTCCGATCCAGGCGGCCACGGCATCCAGCCACGGCATGCGGTCGTGATCGTCCAGCGGCACGCCGGCCGCCATCTTGCGCAGGTTGGCTTCCGGGTGCAGATCGTCGGCGTCGAGGAATTGCGCGCCCAGTGCCGCGGCCAGCGCCGCGCCGATATGGCTCTTGCCGCTGCCGGAGACGCCCATCACCACCAGCGCGGGCCCGGCCGCGTCGCTCACGGCTGACGGAACGCGGTTTCGCCGGGTGCGCCGCCGGGCCGCAGATGGCGGTCGATCGTCTCGTCGATGCCGCCGCGCGCGTGTCCGGGCCGGTGCATCTGTGCACCGATCGCCGGCGCTGGCGAGGCGTGATGCGGTTGTGCGGCCGACCACGCCAGCGCGCCCAGCAGGGCGAACCAGAGCAGCAGCCAGGCCAGCCGATAGCGTCGCGGCAGCAGCGGGGGGAGGTTTTCGGTCATCGTTTCATGCTGCCCAGGAGCAGCCCTTGCAGGTAATAGCGTTGCAGCGCCAGGAACAGCGCGAGCACCGGCAGTACGGTAACGACCGCGCCGGCCATCATCAATTCGGTGTCGCGTGCGTGTTCGCGGGCGAGCGAGGCCAGTCCGATCGGCAGCGTGTAGTGGTCCTGCCCGGTCAGCACGATCAGCGGCCACATGAAATCGTTCCAGGCGGTGAGGAAGGTGATGATCGCCAGCGTCACCACGATCGGCCGGAGCAGCGGCAGCACGATCCGCACGAAGATCCACACCTCGCCGGCGCCGTCCATGCGCGCGGCCTCCAGCAGCTCGCGCGGAATGCCGCGGGCGTACTGGCGCACCAGGAAAATGCCGAACACGCTGGCCAGCGCCGGCAGCACCACGCCTGCGTAGCTGTTCACCAGCCCCAGGTACTTCAGCAGCAGGAACAGCGGCAGCATGGCCACCTGGGCCGGGATCACCAGGCCGCCGATCAATGCGCGGAACACCGCCGTGCGCCCGCGGAAGCGCAGCTTGGCGAAGGCGTAGCCGGCCATCAGGTTGAACGCCAGCGACAACACGGTGATCGCGGTCGATACCGCCAGGCTGTTGGCCAGGTAGCCGCCGATGCCCACCCGCAGGAACAGCGTGCGGTAGTTGGCCAGCGTGGCGTCGGCCGGCAGCAGCGGCGGCGGCAGGCTGCCGCTGTCGCCGGGGTGCATGAACGACACCGAGAGCATCCACGCCAGCGGGAACAGCGCCACGGCGCTGCCGGCCAGCAGCAGGCCGTTGATCGTCCAGCTGGCCAGTCGGGGCCTCATGCCAGTTCGCCCTCGCGCAGGCTGCGTCGCGACAGCCGCAGCATCAGCGCGGTGACCGCGAACATCACGATGAACAGCACGAACGCCACTGCCGACGCCGAGCCCAGGTTCCACCAGGTGAAGCCCTCGTCGTACATCAGGTAGAGCACGCTCACCGTGCTCTGCAGCGGGCCGCCCTCGGTGATCACGTAAGGTTCGGCGAACAGCTGGAAATAGCCCGACACGGTGAGGATCGCCACCATCAGCAGGGTCGGCTGCAGCAGCGGCAGGGTGATGTGGCGCAGCTGCCGCCACGGCGTGGCGCCGTCCATGCGGGCGGCCTCGTACAGCTCGGCGGGGATCGCCTGCAGGCCGGCCATGAAGATGATCATGTTGTAGCCGAAGTTCTTCCACACCGCGAACAGGATGATCGTGGGCATCGCCCAGTGCGGATCGCCGAGCCAGTCCACCGGATGCAGCCCGAGCCACTCCAGCAGCGCATTGACCAGGCCGTACTTGGTGTTGAACAGGTAGCGCCAGACGATCGCCACCGCCACCACCGTGGTGACCACTGGCGCGAACAGCGCGGTGCGGAAGAATGCCCGCGCCTTGGCCAGCGGCGAGTTGAGCAGCAGCGCCGCACCCAGCGACACCACCATCGACAGCGGCACGCCGACCGCGACGAAGTAGGCGGTATGTCCGAGCGCCGCCCAGAACACCGGGCGGTGCAGCAGCGACCAGTAGTTGTGCAGGCCGACGAAGCGTACGTTGTGCGGGTCGGCCAGCGCGTACAGGTCGTAGTCGGTGAAGCTCAGCGCCAGGGCGCCGAGCACCGGCAGCAGGAAGAACACGCCGAGCACGATCAGCGCGGGGGTCAGGAACAGCCAGGCGACGCGCTGCCGGTTCATCGCCCCTCCTCGCGGTGGTCGAGCACCCAGCGCCGCTTCTCCAGGATCGCGTCGACGCGACTGTCCAGTTCCGCACAGGCCTGGTCGACGCTCAGCTCGCCGGCGATCACGCGGGCGGCGGCCAGCTGCATCTCGTTGGCGATGCGCTCCCACTCCGGCACCGGTGGGGTCGGCTTGACGTGCTCGAGCTGGATGCGGAACGCCTGCGCCTTGGGGTCACGGCTCAGCGCGCCACCGGCCCAGGCACTGCGCCGCGGCGGCATGTCGCCGACCAGGTCGTAGAAGCGCCGTTGCACGGCGGGCTCGGACAGGTACTGGATCAGCGCCCAGGCCGCCTCCTTGTGCGACGAGCCCCGGAAGATCACCAGACTGGCGCCGCCGGCTGCCCCGGTGCCCGGGCCGTCGGGACCGGGCAGGGGTGCGGTGTCCCAGGTGGACTGCGCGCTGGCAGGCAGGCGGCTGCGGAACTCGCCGATGTTCCACGGCCCGGAAAAATAGAACGCGTAGACACCGCGACCGAATTCCTCCCATGGGTTGCCGGCCACCACGTTGCTGATGGCCGGCGCCTGGTGCAGGCGGAAGGTGTCGACGTAGAAGCTCAGCGCGCGCTTGAAGCCGGCGCTCTCGAAATTGCCGTAGCGGTTGCCGTCGCGCAGCAGCGGGTCGGGTTGCTCCAGCGCGAGCGACATCAGCTGTTCGTATTCGTTGGTCGGCAGCAGGATGCCGTAGCGATGCTCGGCCGGATCGCTCAGCGCGGCAAGCATCTGCCGCCACTCGGCCCAGGTGCGCGGCGGATGGTCGAAGCCGGCCTGGCGGAGCAGGTCGACGCGGTAGAACAGCAGGCGGGTGTCGACGTACCACGGCACGCCGTAGAGGTGCCCGTCGATGCGGTTGGTGGCCCAGATGCTGTCGAAGTAGTCGGCCGGCTGGATGACGGTCGAATGGGCGACGCGGGCGTCCAGCGGCTCCACCGCATCCAGCGCCACCATCTCCGGCAGCCAGGTGTTGCCCAGCTGCATCAGGTCCGGCATCGAGCCACCGGCATAGGCGGTGAGCAGCTTCTGGTGCGCGGCGCTGAGCGGCAGCTGCTGCACCCGCACCTGGATGTCCGGATGGGCCTGTTCGAACGGCGCCAGCAGCGCCTGCATCGCCTCGCCCTCGCGACCGAACGTCCAGAACGTCAGGGTCTGCCGTCCGCCGGTCTCCTCGTGGCAGCCGGTCAGCAGGCCGCCAGCCACGCAGAACACGGCGAGGGCGCGCAGCACGGCCCGCTGCGCCTGGCGCAGGGCGGGCCGTGCGCCTCGTTTCACGGCGTGGCCGGCTCCGCCGCCAGCCAGCCGCCGGTGAAGCCGGCGCGCTCCAGGCCCTTGCGGATGTACGGGTTTTTCTTCATCACGTTCCACACGAAGCCGCTGCGCCAGTTCTCGATCATCAGCAGGATCGGGCCCTGGTCGATACCGAGCTGCTCGGTGTCGACCCAACCCACGTCGGGCACCAGTTTGCCCGTACGCAGCGCGGTCTGGGTATGAAAGCTGGGATTGAAGGCGTCGACGAAGCCGTACTGGTCGTAGATGTACTGGCCGTAGCGTTGCTTCATGGCCATCAGCGCCGGCAGCACGATCTCCGGCGCGAACGCGATCGAGCCGCCGGCCGCGGTCGGCGCGATGGTGCCGTCGTCGGAGATGTAGTCCAGCCCGGCGCCGCGCGCGGTGTAGCCATGGAACTTCCGCTCGCCCTGGGCGCTCTTGACGATGAACCCGCCCGGCCCGTTGCTGGCGGTCAGGCCCCACACGTTCTTGCCGTAGCCGGTCCAGCCGCCGGGATTGGCGATGGCGTAGTTGCGCTGGGCGTAGGTGGCGCGGCGACCGTTCTCGAAGTAGTCGAGGTTGTGCTTGCGGTTCCAGTCGTCGCGGATGCCGCGGAAGTCGATCCACGACTCGGTGTACTGGTGGCCGAACATCGGTGCGAAGTTGAGGAAGGTTTCGCCGTGGAAGCGGCCCCAGGTGGTGTCGTAGGTGGAGCACCAGGCCTTCCATGCGTCCGGCTTGACCGGGTGGGTGGGCGAACCCAGCGCCAGCAGGTAGACCAGCTTGCCTTCGTTGTAGCCCTTCCAGTCGCTGGGGATGAACTTGCCGCCCGGGGTCCAGCCCATCGAGATCAGCGGATAGCGCACCTGCATCCACGGCCAGTCGACCGCCCGGTAGATGGCGTCGGCGAGCTGGCGGATCTGCTGTTCCTGCGGGGTGTCGCGGTCGTAGTAGGACTGGGCGAACAGCACGCCGCCAAGCAGCAGCGTGGTATCGACGCTGGACAGCTCGGTCCAGCGCCCCTCGCGCTTGCCGGTGCGCATGTCGAGGAAGTGGTAGAAGAAGCCGTGGTAACCGGCTGCATCGTCCTCGCTGGCGTTCTGCGGCGCGTCGTGGAAGAACTTCAGCGTGGCCAGCGTGCGCTGCACGGCCTGGTCGCGGGTGATGTAGCCGCGCTCCGCGCCGATGCCGTAGGCGGTCAGGCCGAAGCCCACCGCGGCGATGCTGGAGAACGACTCGCCCGGGTAGTGATCCGGTACCAGCCCGGTCGCCGGGTCGGCGCTGTCCCAGAACCAGCGGAAGGTGCGCTGTTCCAGGTCGTCGATCATCGCCTGCTGGGCGGGCGGCGCCTCCTGGAAGGTGTGGATGGCCTTCAACGGTGGCGTGGTGCGGCCGGCAGCGCCGGCCGGCGCGGTGGCCAGGACCAGCGCAGCGGCGAACAGGGCGACGAAAACGTTTACCCTGGAGATTCTCTTCTTTGCAGCCTGCATCAGGAAGCGGTCTCGTCAGAAAAAGGAGGGGGCGAAGCGCGGCACCGGCGGTCGGCGCCGGGCGCACCATGATCGGAACGCCCTAGGCGGGCATCGGTGCACCAGGTACCGGAGCGGCGCAGTATCTCGCGATGAAGGCCTCATGCGCGGGCATGGCCTGGACGCAGTCGGCGATAACGCGTTGTACGTGCTGCATGAAGGCGCGCAGCTCCTGAGGCGGTATCTGGTCGGCCAAAGGGTGGCATCCCTGCGGAACGATGCCCTGCCCGATCATCACCTGCACCCAGCTCACCTGGGCGAACATCTCCTCCGCATTGCGGAAGAATCGCCCGCTGTCGCGGAACAGGGCGATGTTGTCCTTCAGCGACGACGGGATGTCCATCGTCCGGCACTGGTTCCAGAACGGCGTGTCGTCGCGCCGGGTCGCGTGGTAGTGCAGGATCAGGAAGTCGCGGATGCGCTCGAACTCGAAGCGCGACTGCTCGTTGTAGCGGTCGACCAGCACCGGGCTGATGCCCTGTCGCGGGAAAAGGTTCAGCAGCTTGGCGATACCCGACTGGATCAGATAGATGCTGGTGGACTCCAGTGGTTCCATGAAGCCGCTGGACAGGCCAAGCGCGACCACGTTGCGATTCCAGAACTTTCGCCGCATGCCGGTGGTGAAGCGCAGCGGCCGGGGATCGCCCAACGCCTTGCCGTCGAGGTTCGCCAGCAGCGTGGCGGCGGCTTCATCGTCGCTGACGTGGGCGCTGGAGTACACGTAACCGTTGCCGGTGCGATGCTGCAGCGGAATCCGCCACTGCCAGCCGGCCGGGCGTGCGGTGGAGCGGGTATACGGCGTGGGCGGACCGACCTTCTCGCAGCCCACCGCCAGCGCGCGGTCGCAGGGCAGCCAGTGCGTCCAGTCCTCATAACCGGCGTGCAGGGCCTGCTCGATCAGCAGGCCGCGAAAGCCGGAGCAGTCGACGAACAGGTCACCGGCGATCGCCTCGCCGCTCTCCATCACCACCGCCTCGACGAACCCGTTGTCCGGTCGCAAGCGGGTCTGTGCGACCTTGCCTTCCGTCCGCCGCACGCCACGCGCCTCGGCGTATCGGCGCAGGAAGCGCGCGTACAGACCGGAATCGAAATGGTAGGCGTAGGCGATGTTCGCCAATGGCGAGTTGCGCGGCACGTCGCTGGCAGATGCCATGAAGCGGCCGCGAGGCGCTGCCAGCGTGTTGATCGAGTAGTCGCCCAGGTCGCCGCCGAAGCCGAGTTGCCGCGCGCGGACCCAGCACTGGTGGAACGGCACCAGGCCGAGATCGTGGCCCAGCTCGCCGAAGCCGTGGATGTAGGAGTCGCCGACCTGCCCCCAGTCGTTGAACTGGATACCCAGCTTGAAGGTGCCCTGGGTCTGCCGGACGAACTCGGTCTCGTCGATCTCCAGCAGGTTGTTGAACAGCTTCAGGTGGGGAACGGTGGCCTCGCCCACGCCGACGGTGCCGATTTCCTCCGACTCCACCAGCCGGATCGTGCAGGCAGGGCCAAGCACCCGGGCAAAGGCCGCGGCGGCCATCCAGCCGGCGGTGCCGCCGCCGACGATCACGATGTTGCGGATGGCCTGCTCGTTCATGCCAAGTCTCGAAAAAACGACGCGGCTTGCGCCGCGTCCGGGGAAATCGTGCGACGCCGGACCGTCCGGCCCGGCGTCGCGGATGGATCAGAACCGCATGCCGACCGACAGCTTGAACGTCCGCGGGACGAACGTGATGTTGCCGGTGGTGTTGTACCTCACGACCAGGTCGCTGGGTGTTGCGCCGAAGTAGTACAGCTGGTCCGAGAAGTTCCGGAAGTTGAACGCGTTCAGCAGGTCGAAGCGGCCGTAGATCGAGATGCCGTGGCCCAGGTCGAAGTCCTTGGTGGCCTGGAAGTCCACGTCACGATAGCCGAACACCTTGCCGCCGATCAGGAACCGTCCGTTGCCGCCCGGGATGCCCGCCTGCGGCGTGCAGCTGCTGCCGGTTGGGAAGGTGAAGTTGTAGCAGCCGATGGTGTTGCCCGGGATCGGCGTGGCCAGGGTCAACTTGGCCGACAACGTGATGCCCCACGGCACGTCGATCACGCCGGTGGCGACGAAGCGGTGCTTCGAAGCCGCGTTGGACGTGATGAACGGGTACTGCCCGATCGTCGCCTCGTCGAACGAGTAGTGCTCGTTGATGTCGCGGTTCTGGGTCGCCTTGGTATAGGTGTAGGCGAAGGTGGCACCCCAGCCCGACTCCTTGTCGTACGGCTTGTCCACCGACAGCAGCAGCTGGGTGGTGCGGGTCTCGATGCCGTTGTTGCCGACGATGAGCGCACCGAAGCCCGGCACGCCGTTGCCCCAGGGCTGGCTGTTGCTCTGGAAGAAAGCGCCGTCCGGATAACGGTTGCCCAGGGTGAACGCGAAACCGTCGTGGCTCAGGATGCGCGCGATGGTGGCGCTGGTATTCCAGTCGCCGAGCTTGTTGCGCATGCCGATGCTGAACTGGTCCGAATACGGCGCCTTCAGCTTGTTGTTGATCATGTCCACTTCGTTGCCGGCGTTGGTGGTCGACACCAGCGACTGCAGCGTGCCGACGCCGCCGAGGTAGGCCGGGTCCCAGGCGAAGCAGGGCGTGCCGCCGTTCTTGCACAGGCCGGTCGCCGGATCGGTGAAGTAGACGGTGGACTCCGGCAGCGCCGACTTGGTCAGCTCCAGCTGCAGGTAGTCGTACAGGTCGCGGTCGTAGGCGCGGCCGGCACCACCGAAGATCACGTGCTCCTCGTCGCCGTTGATGTCGTAGGAGAAGCCCAGGCGCGGCTGGAACTCGTTCTTCTGCGCCTTACGGTTGTGACCGTTGCTGATGTAGTCGTTGATGTTGATGCCGCCCAGCGCCAGCGCCTGCGCGTAGGTCTGGCCGGCCGGCGCCGCCGGATCCGGATTCGGGCCGTTCAGCGCGGCGATCACGTTCGCCGGCGTCACGTAGTTCAGATACGACGGGTTGCGCTCGTAATCCCAGCGGACGCCCAGGTTCAGGGTCAGCTTCTCGTTCACCGCCCAGTCGTCCTGGATGTACATGCCCAGCTGCTTGTCCTTGGACTTGGCTACCGGGTTGAGGCCGGCCACCGGATTCGGGAAGAACGCCTTGTACGGCGTGCTGCTGGTCCCGCTGCCGGTGACGTTGTAGAAGAACTGCGGATTGGAGAGGCCCGCGTCCTGCGCGTTGAGGGTGACCTCCTTGTACTTCACGCCCATCTTCACGACGTGGTCGCCGTGCCACTCCAGGTCGTTGAAGGTCAGGTCGTCCTGGATCGCCGGACCCTTCTGGCCCTTCTTCTGGGTCGCCAGCGCGTTGGCCGAGCCGGTGATCAGGATGGTGGCGTCCTGCAGCGGCTCGAAGGTGTAGACCGAGCCGTTGCCGCTCCCGAGCGAAGTCGGGTTGTTGTAAGCCTTCTCGTGGGTCAGCAGCACCTCGTTGAAGTAGTTTTCGCCACTGTGCTGCCAGCGCAGCGCGAGGCGGGTGTCGTCGTTCTTGGTGTCGATGCCCGCGCTGGCCGCGGTCGCGCCGCCGATGTTGTCGTACTGGTCTTCCTTGCGGACCTGGCCGCTGAACTCGAAGCGGTCGCGGTCGGTCGGCTCCCAGTCGATCTTGCCGAAGTACAGGTCTTCCTTGAACGGGAGGTTCGATGGTCCTTCCTGCGCCGCGACGCTCGCCGGCAGCAGGTTGCTCACCCCGGTCACACCCGGCACCACCGTGGTCGGCGTGTCGAACCGTTTCGGCTCGTAGGCGAAGAAGAAGTGCATCTTGTCCTTGATGATCGGACCGCCGATCGCGAAGCCGTACTGCTTCTCGTGCGACTTGGTCTTGGTGCCGTCCGCTGCCTCGGCAGGCGTGCGCGCGCGCAGGCCATCGTTGGTGTAGGTGTAGTAGGCCTCACCGTGGAATTCGTTGGTGCCCGACTTGGTTTCGGCGGTCACCGCGGCGGACGAGATCTGGTCGTACTCGGCCTTGTAGTTCGAGGTGATGACCTTGTACTCGCCGATCGCCAGCTGCGGGAACGGGTTGCCCTGGCTGGAGAACTGGCCGCTGACGCCGCCCTCCTTCACGTAGCTCTTCTGGCCGACGCCGTCGATATAGACGTTGACCGAGCTGTTGTTCTGCGCACCGCCGCGCAGCGAGGTATGGCCGCTGGAGTCCACGCTGAACACCATGCCAGGCACGGTGTCGGCGAACTCGAGGAAGTTGCGCGAGATCTGCGGGATGGTGTCGATCTGGTGCTGCGAGATCGTGGTGGCGATCTCGGAGGTCTTCACTTCCTGCAGCGTGGTGGCCGATACCGTGACGCCGCCGAGGTTGGTGGCGTTGGCCGTCGAGGGAGCCGGACCGCTGGCTGCGCCGAAGTTCAGCGTGGCGGTGGAGGCCACGGTGAGCTTGATGTTCTGCTGCGTGCCGGGGCCGGCGTCGACCTGGTAGGTGCCCGGTGGCAGGCCGGTCAGCGTGTAGCTGCCGTCCCCACTGGCGGTGGTACGACGGGTGGTGCCGGTGGCCGGGTTGAACGCGGTGACCGTCGCGCCGGGCGAGGCCTTGCCGCGCAGCGTCGCATAGGCCGACTGGCTCCAGGCGGTGGTGGGTGCCGCGCCGATCGCCACCACGGTGGTGGCGATGGCGCTCGCAAGCAGCTTTCTCTTCAGATGCAGTGGCGCCTTCATGACTTCCCTCCCAAAGGGATGTTTTCTGTTGTGCCCTCAGCGGGCTTTCTTGGTCGATGTCTTGCCGGGCGAACGGGCGCCGCAGCTGTCACGCACCACGACGTGACAACCGAGCGTGTCGGCTTCCGGCGGGGTGGCCTGGTCGGGTGCATCCAGCAGCGCGGCCAGTCGCTCGAGGGCACTCCGTCCCAGATCCACGATGCGTACCTGCACCGTGGTCAATGCAGGTGTGACGTAACGCGCGATCGGGATGTCGTCGAAGCCGGTCACGGCGACTTCTTCGGGCACGCGCACGCCCGCCTCGCGCAGTGCCAGCAGGCAGCCGATCGCCATCATGTCGTTGGCGGCGAACACCGCTCGCGGGAGCTTCCCCGAGGCCATCATTTCGCAGCCCGCGCGGTACCCCGATTCCTCCGTGAACTCGCCGCGGACGATCCGCGACGCGGCGTCCGGTACGAATGCCGCCATCGCCGCGCGATAGCCCTCTTCGCGCTGCTGTGCGTCGTAGTTGTCGTGCGGACCGGCGACGAGGGCGATGTCGCGATAGCCGCATTCGACCGCCAGGTGTCGAACCATGGCGTAAGCGCCGCCGTGATTGTCGATGTTCAGCACCGGGTAGCGCGGGCCCCGCAACGGGCTGTTGAGCAGCACCGTGGGCAGCGACTCGGGCAGGTTTGTGTGCAGGAACGAAGCGTCGGCGCGCGGCGACAGGATGATCATGCCGTCGACCCGTCCGCGCATGGTGCGCAACGCGGCAGCGGCATCTTCCACGCCGTCGTGCGCGCTGGACACCAGCAGGTGCAGGCCGCGGGCGCGCGCAGCCAGGTCGATGCCGCGGATCAGCTCGGAGAAGAACTCGCCGTACATGTCCGGCAGTAGCGCCCCGATGGTGTGCGTGCGGCGGGTGATCAGGCTGCGTGCCGCGCCGTGGGGGATGTAGCGCAGTCGCGTGGCGACATCGCGGATCCGTTTCTCGGTCTCGGCCGTGACGCCGCCGGTGCCATTGAGCGCACGCGACACCGAGGCCACGGACACGCCGGCCTCCCGCGCCACGTCTTTGATGGTCACTGTCGTCACGATTCCGCCTTTTTGCCGCGCCGGTCCCCTGCGCCGGGGTGGAACGTAAACGTTTTCATCGAAGCTTGTAAAGCTTTTGCAAAACAAAGATTTGCTGCGCTGCGGTGAGGAAAAATCCCCGAAACGGCGAGCACGTCGCTGGAAACGCCCGCCGGGATTCGTTTTTGAACGGGGTCACATGTGCGAAGCGATATCCCGCGGCGCAGCAAGAAATCCTTCCGATCCGGGGGCGACGGTGGAGCGGGATGACTCAAGCACCCGCCCAGTCCGCCGATACATCTGGACAAGCGCCCCTCTGCCATCCGCAGCGTGCTGCCGGTCACAGTCCCGGCGCTGGACTTGTAGCGTCGTTAAATTTAAATTAATCAAAGCGCATACATGCACCTGTATGCTTGTCATGAAAGTTTTGAGTAAAAAAACCACATAACTCACTGACTCTTATGAACTTGACCTTGGCCATCGCCATCATCGCAGTCGCCGTCGGCGTGATCGCCGCCGCGATGCGTCGGGTGCCGATCGGCCAGGTCCACAGCCTTTACCGCCGGGGCCAGCCTTTGCGCCTGCTCGAGCCGGGTACGCACTGGGTGGTGCCGGGTCTGGATCGCATCGGCCACCGCATCGATCTGGGCGGCCAGGTGCTGCGCTTCGAGCAACCGCAGGCCGACAGCCACGAGTTGCGCGGCACCGTGTACTGGCAGGTGCTCGAGCCCGAGCGTGCCGAAGCCACCATCGACGAGGCACCCCAGCTGATCCGTTGCGGCGCGCTGGCCGCGCTCGGCGAGTCGCCGCTTGCCATTGCCGATCGTCGCGACCTCGGCAGCCGCATGAAGCAGGCCCTCAACGGTGCCCTGCGCGAGCGTGGTCTGATGATCACGCGGGTGGAACTGGAAATCGCCTGAATCCGAAGCGCGCCGAGCCGCCCCAGAGCGGCGACGCGAAGGGGACTTGCGTACTCGCGAACCCGCTGCGGCGGGTTTTCTTTTGCCTGGAGCGCGGCCGATACTCGTCGGCCAAATTGCCTGCCTGGACCCACCATGACCGATCGCGCCGCCTTGCAACACCGCCTGGAACAGGGCATCGCCACGCTCGGTCTGCAGCTCCCGGCCGGCGCCGTGCCGCGGCTGCTCGATTACCTCGACCTGCTGGTGCGCTGGAATGCGGCCTACAACCTCACCGCAGTGCGCGATCCGGCCGAGATGGTGACCCGCCACCTGCTCGACTCGCTGGCGATCCTGCCCTACGTGACCGGGTCGACGCTGGCCGACCTGGGAACCGGGCCCGGGTTACCCGGTATCGTGCTGGCGATTGCCGCGCCGGGCCGGGCGATGACCCTGGTCGATTCCAACGGCAAGAAGGTCCGCTTCCTGCGCGAGGCGATCCGCAGCCTGAAGCTGGAAGGCGTGCAGGCCGTGCAGTCGCGGGTGGAGGATGTGCAGGGCCAGTTCGACTGCATCACCGCCCGCGCCTTCGCCACGCTGGTCGACATGCTGGGCTGGGGCGGTCACCTGCTCGCCCCCGGTGGATGCTGGCTGGCGATGAAGGGGCGCCGGCCCGACGACGAGCTCGAGGCGCTGCCGTCGGGTTTCGCGCTGGCCTCGATGCACTCGCTGGCCGTGCCCGGGCTGGAGGGCGAACGCCACCTCGCGGTGATCCGCCATGCCGGAGCCGCTGCGGCCCCGGCAGCCTGTTAATCTACCTGCCCTTTTCGTCCGCGCACGGTAACGACGACCCATGGCACGCATCATCGCTGTCGCCAACCAGAAGGGCGGCGTCGGCAAGACCACCACCGCCGTCAATCTCGCCGCGTCGCTGGCTGCCGCCAAGCGCAAGGTGCTGCTGGTCGACCTTGATCCGCAGGGCAACGCGACGATGGCCTCGGGCGTGGACAAGAACCAGGCCAAGCCGAATGGCTGCGAGGTGCTGCTGGACGAGGCGCCGATCGAGCGCGCCATCGTCACCACCGAGGCGCACTACGACCTGCTGCCGGGCAACGGCGACCTCACCGCCGCCGAGCTCAAGCTGATGGACGCGCTGGCGCGCGAGAGCCGGCTCAAGGAACAGCTGGCCAAGATCGCGTCCCGGTACGACACCATCCTGATCGACTGCCCGCCGTCGCTGCACCTGCTCACGCTCAACGCGCTGACCGCGGCCGACGGGCTGCTGATCCCCGTGCAGTGCGAGTACTTCGCGCTGGAGGGACTGTCCAGCCTGCTCGACACGGTCAAGGCCGTCCGGGCAAGGCTGAACCCGGGGCTGGAGATCGAGGGCTTGCTGCGCACCATGTACGACGTGCGCAACAACCTCGGCAACGAGGTCTCGGCGCAGCTCACCCAGCACTTCGGCGACAAGGTGCTGCGCTCGATCATCCCGCGCAACGTGCGCCTGGCCGAGGCGCCCAGCCACGGCCAGCCGATCCACCTGTACGACCGCAGCTCGCGCGGCGCGATCGCCTATATCGGCCTCGCCGGCGAGATCATCCGCCGCGAGCGCGGTGCCCAGGCGGCCTTGGCCGCGCTGGGTGAAATGCATGACGACCCGGACGCCGCGCACGACGCGACGATCGATCTTCACCAGGAGTAAGCATGGCCGCGAAGAAGCGTGGACTGGGACGCGGGCTCGACGCCCTGCTGGGCGGCGACGGAGCCGGCACCCCGTCGGTGATCGAGCAGGAGGGCGAACTGCGCACCCTGCCGATCCAGCAGATCCAGCCCGGCAAGTACCAGCCGCGGCGCCACTGGAACGAGGATGCGCTGGACGAGCTGGCCGCCTCGATCAAGGCGCAGGGCCTGATCCAGCCGGTGGTGGTCCGCGCGCTCGGCAAGAACAGCTACGAGCTGATTGCCGGCGAGCGCCGCTGGCGCGCCGCGCAGCGCGCGCAGATGAGCGAGATCCCGGCGCTGGTGAAGGATGTGCCCGAGGTCGCCGTGCCGGCGATGGCGCTGATCGAGAACATCCAGCGCCAGGACCTCACCCCGCTGGAGGAAGCCGACGCGCTCAAGCGGCTGATCGAGGATTTCGAGCTCACCCACCAGCAGGCGGCCGACGCGGTCGGCCGCTCGCGCGCCGCGGTGTCCAACCTGTTGCGCCTGACCGACCTGCCGGCAGCCATCAAGAAGCTGCTCGACGAGGGCAAGCTGGAGATGGGGCACGCCCGTTGCCTGCTGACCCTCGACGAGGCGGTGGCGCTGCCGCTGGCTCGCCAGGCCTCGACCCTGGGCTGGAGCGTGCGCGAGCTGGAAGACGCCGCGCGCAAGGCGCAGAGTGCGCCGAAGGGCAAGGCCAAGACCGGTGGTGCACGCGACCCGAACATCGACGCGCTGGAGCGCGAGCTGGGCGAGCGCTTCGCCACCCGCGTGGAGCTGGCGCAGAGCCGCGGCGGCCGCGGCAAACTGGTGATCCACTACCACAGCAACGACGAGCTCGAAGGCATCCTCGGCAAGATCCGCTGACCGTCCCGCGGACGCCGCCCCTTCTTGCCGCGCCGGGCACTTGAAACCGGCAGGCGTTAGACTTCTGCGCCGCTGCGTACCGCGGCGTGTTTCCCAAGGCCCGACCCATGCCCCAGCTTTCCGTCGTCGTCCCCGTCTTCAACGAGCGCGACAACATCCCGCCCCTGCTCGCCGAGATCGCTGCCGCCCTGCGTGGCCAGGTCGACTACGAAGTGATCTACGTCGACGACGATTCCACCGACGACAGCCGCCAGGTGCTCGCCGCGCAGAAGGCGCAGCACCCGGAGTTGCGTGTGCTGCACCACGTCACCCGCTCCGGCCAGAGCACGGCGGTGTGGAACGGCGTGCGCGCGGCGCAGTCGCCGTGGATCGCCACGCTGGACGGCGACGGCCAGAACGACCCGGCCGACATTCCCAAGCTGCTCGCCGCGCGCGCCGGCGCCGAGCCGGCGGTCCGCCTGTTCGCTGGCTGGCGCACCACCCGCCGCGACAGCTTCAACAAGCGGATCTCCTCGAAGATCGCCAACGCGGTGCGCTCGCGCATGCTCAAGGACGCCACGCCGGACACCGGCTGCGGCCTGAAGCTGTTCGAGCGGGAGGTGTTCCTGCGGCTGCCCTATTTCGACCACATGCACCGCTACCTGCCGGCGCTGGTCAAGCGCGCCGGTTTCCAGAGCACCAGCGTGCCGGTCGGCCACCGACCGCGCACCGCGGGCACGTCGAAGTACGGCATGCTCGATCGCCTGTGGGTGGGCCTGGCCGACCTGCGCGGCGTGGCCTGGCTGATGCGCCGGGGCAAGGTCACCGCGGTCGAGGAGCTGTAACCGGCTTCACGCCGGCTTAGCCCGCCATCGTCCGCTTCAGGCGTAAGCTCGGGCTTTCCCTGGGACGCGGGGCGGCGCATGCGCATCCGGGTCAAACGCATCTATCTTCCGCCCGACCCGGCTGACGGTCGGCGGGTGCTGGTCGACCGGCTGTGGCCCCGTGGCGTGCGCAAGGATGCCGCCGGGCTCGATGGCTGGATCCGCGAGGTGGCGCCGTCGGCGGCGTTGCGACGCTGGTTCGGTCATGAGCCTTCGCGCTGGGAGGCCTTCCGCCATCGTTATGCCGCGGAGCTGGATGATCTGGCCGAGTACTGGCGACCGCTGGCCGATCAGGCCGCGCACCGGCCCCTGACCCTGCTCTACGCCGCGCGTGACGAGGAGCACAACCATGCGCTGGTGCTCAAGGACTACCTGGAATGCTGGCTGCACGGCCATGGGCCGCGCTGAGATGACCTAGCGCGGCATACCCGCGGGGACCGCTCCCTCGCGCTCGTGCCAGCCGTTCAGCGCCTCCCGCGCTCGGTCGCGTCCGAGCTCGATCAGCTCCTTCGCGCGGTAGAACTCGAAGGCGGTGGATACGTCGCGCGGCATCTGGATCAGCAGGTCCGGCGCATAGGCCGCCAGCCGCAGCCGCGACAGATTGGCCTGCATCAGGTCCATCGACTGGTTGAGCAGCTCCAGTGCCCCGGGCATCGCCTCGCGGGGCGTGCCGTTGCCGGCCGGCAGCAGCTTGCCGAGCCACTCACCGAGCCGGCCGCGGTGGTTCTCGTCGTCGACGGCCACCGCGGGGTCCGGCCGGGCGCCTTCGGCCGGACCGTCCACGCTGACCGCGAACAGATAGTCCGCGCGCTCGCGGATCAGCGGGGTCACCGGCACCGGGTTCAGCAGCGCGCCGTCGAGCAGCAGCCGGCCGGCCACGCGATGCGGCCGGAAGATGGTGGGAATGGCGATCGACGCCCGGATCGCCTCGAACAGCGAGCCGCGGGTAAGCCACACTTCGCGCTCGCGCTCCAGGTCGGTAGCTACCGCCGTGTAGGCCAGCGGCAGGTCCTCGATGTGCACGTCACCGATCAGCTCGCGCAGTGTGCCGATGATCTTCTCGCCCTTGATCAGGCCGCCGCCGGTGAAGGTCCAGTCCAGCAGGCGCAGCACGTCGAGCTTGGCCAGGGTGGACACCCAGTCGCGGTAGACGTCCAGCTTGCCCATCGCGTAGATGCCCCCGATCAGCGCGCCCATCGAGCTGCCGGCGATCGCCGAGATCTCGTAGCCGGCCGCCTCGATCTCCTCGATCACGCCGATGTGCGCGAGTCCCTTGGCCCCGCCGGCGCCGAGCGCGAGCGCCACCGTGGGCCGGCTCGACGCGCCGCCGGCGCGCGCGGTGGTCTGGATGTCGTGCCCGGGAGGATCGTTGTCGGCCATGGCGTCGCAGCGGGAGGGCGTTCCATAACGTTGTGCAAACGCCCGGTTTCCGTACGATGCCAGAAAGGCGCCGCAGCGGCGACCGCGCGGAAGGCCGATCGAGGGCCCGCCGCGGTCGGTTCGCACCAGGCGCCGGCCTGTCTCCCTGGGAAGTTCTGTCTTGATGCGATACCTCTTGCGACGACCGCTCCGCGCGGCTGCCCGGCGATCCGCTGTCTCCGGGGGCGACGCATGAGCTGGCAGGCCTGGGCCACGGTGGCGGTGATCGTCGCCGCGATGGGGCTGTTCGCCAGCGAGAAGGTGCGCATCGACCTGGTGGCGCTGATGGCGCTGGCGGCCCTGGTGATCCTGGGCGTGGTCAGCCCGGCGGAGGCGCTGAGCGGTTTCAGCAACGAGGCCACGGTGACCGTGGCGGCGATGTTCGCGCTCAGCATGGGCATCGAGCGCTCCGGTGCGCTGGAGCCGCTGAGCCGGCTGCTGATGAAGATCCGCCGGCCCTGGCTGCTCACCCTGGCGCTGATGCTGGCGATCGCTCCGCTGGGCGCCTTCATCAAGAACATCGCCCTGGTCGCCACCTTCCTGCCGCTGGCGCTGAAAGTGTGTCAGCGCACCGGTACCTCGCCCGGCCGGGTGCTGATGCCGATGGCGTTCGCGGCGCAGATGGGCGGGGTATGCACGCTGATCGGCACCTCGTCCAACCTGCTGGCCGACACGCTGGCGCAGAAGCACGGCATGCCGCCGTTCGGGGTGTTCGAGTTCACCGAGCTCGGCGCCATCCTGGCGGTGGTCGGCATCGTCTACCTGATGCTGGTCGGCCGCTGGCTGCTGCCTCGCCACATCCACACCGACATGCCGGTGCAGGCGGAGATCGGCAAGTACGTCACCGAGCTGGAGGTCACCGAGAACTCCTCCCTGCTCGGCAAGAGCATCGCCGATGCCGGGCTGGGCGAGCGCTACGGCGTCTATCCGCTGGAACTGCTGCGCGGCGACCGCCGCACCTGGTCGCCGCGTTCGCAGAAGATCACCCGCGGCGACGTGCTGCTGGTCCGCGGCGATTGGGAAAAGATCGAGGATTTCCGGCGCCAGGCCGGCCTGCGCAACGCGCCGGAAGGCCATTACGCGCACACCGACGATCGCCAGCGCGTGCTCGCCGAGATCATGGTCGCGCCGGCCAGTCCGCTGGAAGGTCGCCGGTTCGGCGAGACCGGCATCGGCTGGCGCTACGACGCGGTGGCGCTGGCGATCCACCGCCGCGGCCAGGTGCTGCGCGAGAAGCTCAGCGACGTGGCGCTGGCGGTCGGCGACGTGCTGCTGGTGCTGGTGCCGGAAGAGGCGATGACCAACCTGCGCAACGACGAGTCGCTGATCGTGCTGAGCGAGCGCGAGAATGCGCACAGCACGCCGCGCAAGGCGCTCTATGCAGTGGCGATCATGGCCGGGGTGATCGTCGCCTCGGGGCTGCGCTGGCTGCCGATTCCGATCGCCGCGATCTGCGGCGCCACAGCGATGGCGCTGGCCGGCTGCTTCGGCCGCAAGGACGTCTACGAGGGCATGGACTGGAAGATCGTGATCCTGCTCGGCGCGATCCTGCCGCTGGGCGTGGCGATCGAGAAGAGCGGCCTGTCCACCGCGGTGGTGCATGCCGGCATGGCGGTGGTCGGCAGCCACGGGCCGCTGGCGGCGCTGTTCATGGTGTACCTGCTCACGGCGCTGCTCACCGAGCTGATGGGACACAACCCGTCGGTGGTCCTGATGGTCGGCATCGCCGCCTCGGTGGCGCACGCGATACACGTGGATCCGCGCCCGTTCGTGGTGGCGGTGGCGTTTGCCGCTGCGACCTCGTTCGCCACGCCGGTGGGCTACCCGACCAACACCATGGTGTATTACGCCGGCGGCTACCGCTTCACCGATTTCATGAAGGTCGGTATTCCGCTGATCCTGCTGTTCTGTGTGCTGTCGATGTGGCTGATCCCGCACTTCTGGCCGTTCCAGCCGCTCACCCGCTGAGCGGTCGGAATGACGGCAGGTGGGTTCAGCGCGTGTAGCCGGTCAGCGCCAGCTGCAGCATGATCTTCATCTCCTCGCGCAGCGGCAGCGGCGCCACGATCTCCGCATCCGGCCCGTACTTGAGCACGTCCATCAGCAGCTCGCGCGAGTTCGAGTAGGGCACCTGCAGCTCGTAGCGGCCGTCCGGCAGCCATTCGCCCTTCTGCTGCGAATGCCAGTGCTCGTCGGCGACCCAGCGCGCCGCATGCGCGGAGAAGCGGATCGTCGCCCAGGCCTTGGGCTTGCCGGCGAAGATGCCGTAGCTGGAGGAGAGCATCTCGTTGAGGTCGCTGTCGGCGACGTCGATCGCCGCCTCGTCCAGCGCGTGCGGCTCCAGGATGCGGTCCACCGCAAAGCTGCGCAGCGCCTCGCGGTCATGGTCCCAGGCGTCGAGATACCAGTTGTCGCGATAGTGCGTGAGTCGCTGCGGCGAAACGGTGCGGCGGCTGTCCGAATTGGTGGTGCGCGCGCGATAGCGGAAGCGCAGCTGGCGGCGTTCGAGCACGGCGCCGGCGGTGATGCGGAACGCCTGCTGGTCGAGCCTGCGCTCGCCCCAGGCGATCACCCGGATGCGCTCGATCGGCAGCGCCTTGCCGCTGCCCTGGTCGGACAGCAGTCCCTCGATGCGCGCCTTGAACGGTGCCAGCGCCCCGGCCAGCACGCCCGGTCCGCTGCGCCCGATCAGCTCGTTGAGCGCCAGCAGTGCGGCCAGTTCGTCGGAGGTCAGCCACAGGCCCGGCAATTCGAACCGCTCGCCCTCGCCCGCCTCGTAACGGAACGCCGCCTGCTCGCCGCCTCCGCTCTCGATCGGCGCGCCCAGTGCGTCGCGCAGGAAGGCGATGTCCCGATAGAGCGTGGCGCGCGAGCACTCCAGCTCGTCCATCAGGCGCGGCAGCGGCACCGGGTAATGTGCGGATTTGAGCAGTCGGTGCAGGGTGAGAATGCGCTCGTAGCGGTCCATGGCATATCGTCGAGAGGAGGCGTTGTGTAGCATGGGCACGCCCCGTGACGGCCGCAAGCCCGAGTTCCCCGGTGTGCCTTCGGCGCTCCCACTCCGCTTCCCCGCCCGAGAAACCCACGATGCCCGTACCTCCCGACGTTCCCGAAACCGGGTCGCCCGCCCGCCCGTCTCCCGCCCTTCGCGCGCCGGGTGCGCTCGCCGTCGCATTGCAGGTGGCTGCGGACACGGGCTACGGCATCTGGGCGCTGCAGGGCATCGGGCTTGCCCTCGGCATCTACCGCAGCGGGCGTGGCGAGTCGCTGGTGCCGTTGCTGATCGGCCTGGTGCTGGTCAGCGCTGGGCTGGTGGTGGCCGGTCTGGGCCGGGCGGGATCACCGGACTGGTACGGCTGGAGGCCGGGCCGCAACGCCCGGCCCACGCGTGAGGCATTGACCGCATTGGCCACCTACCTTCCGATGCTGGCCGTGGCGGGCCTGACCCGCGGCGACAACGATTTCTGGGCCACCCGGCTGGCCGGTGCCGTGCTGATGATGGCCTGCCTGGGGCACCTGCTCTACAGCACCCATCGCCTGCCGGGCCGCGTGCCGGGTCCGGCGCCGGTCGCAGCCCTGCCGGCGGGCCGGGTGATGGCCGCGCTGTTCGGTGGCGGCTTGTGGCTATGGCTGTGCGTGGCGGCCGACAGCAATGTGCCGGTCGGTCCGGCATTGCCCGAACACCAGTCATGGCTGCTGGTGCTGATGATCATGGCCTTGCTGCTGGGGCTGATCGAGGGCATGCGCTGGCATACGCTGCGCGCGGCGGCTGCAGACGATGCGCGAATACCGGCCCGCCTGCCGAAAGGGCGGTTCATCGCGGCAGTGCTCAGCCACGCCTTGCCGTGCGTGGCCCTGCTGCTTGCCGATCGCTGGCAGGCCAGCGGCCTGCTGGCGGTCATCGCGGCGGTCAGCAACCTCGTCGGGCGCGGCTGGGAACAGTGGCTCTATCGGCGCGAGTGCGCACGCAACGCCGAGGCCTGCTCGGGATGACGGGTACGCCGCCGGTTCACAACGGATTCAACGCGATCCGTTAAGGTAATCGATTACGTTTGTTTAACAATCGGATAGTCCCCTCGATGAACAAGACCCCGCTTGCTCTCCTGCTGGCCGCCACGCTGATGGCCGGCCATGTGCATGCCCAGACCACTGCCGGCGGCGCTGCCGCCGGGTCCGATGCCAGTGCCACCGACAATGGTGGCTGGAGCGGTTCGGGCGAATTCGGCTTCGCCTCCGCCCGCGGCAACTCGCGCTCGGAGAACCTCAACGCCAAGCTCGGCCTCAGCCAGGAAAACGAGTTGTGGCGCAACAACTTCTTCCTCAACGGCCTGCGTTCGAAGGGCGAGGTGAGTGTCAAGGACGCCGCCGGCAACACCGTGAACCGCTTCAGCACCACGGCCAACCGCTATGACAGCGGCGCTTCGGTCGGCTACAAGCTGGATCCGCGCAGCTACATCGTCGGCGCCCTCCGCTACGAGCACGACGATTTCGGCGCCAACCTGTGGCAGGGCACGGTGTCGCTCGGCTACGGGTACATCGCCCTGAAGAGCCAGCGCACCGAGCTCTCGTTCGAAATCGGTCCCGGTTACAAGCGGTACCGGCCGGCCGACGAGCAGCAGGATGTGAACGGCACGACCCTGAAGGTGCGCCAGCCGACCCAGGGCGAGGCGGTGGCGCGTGGCCTGGCGAACTTCAAGTACCGCCTGACCGACAACACCGCGTTCGAAGACACCCTGCTGACCGAAGCGGGCTCGAAGAACAAGTACTACCAGAACGACGCCGGGCTCTCGGTCAGCATGACCAAGAAGATGGCGCTCAAGCTCGGTTTCCAGGTGCGCTACAACAGCGACACCCAGCCAGGCTCCAAGAGCACCGATACGCTGACCACCACGAACCTCGTCTACAACTTCTGACGCGGTCGCCCTCTTGGCGAAGGAAAACCGGCGGCCTGCGGCCGCCGGTTTTCTGTTTGCAGGTACTCAGTGCCGACCCAGGAACGCCGCCGCGCCCTGTGCCAGCAGCGAATCGGCCACGGCGCGGCCGAGCGCTTCCGGCGACTGCTCGGGGCCGTCCGCCTGGGCATGCAGCAGGCTGCCACCCTGCGGATCGCCGACCAGTCCGCGCAGGTGCAGGCCGCGCTCGGTGCGCATGCACCACGCACCGACCGGGACCGAGCAGCTGCCGCCCAGCGCATGGTTCATCGCACGCTCGGCGGTCACCGTCAGCCGGGTATCGACATCGTCCAGCGCACGCAGCAGCTCGAGCACATCGGGACGGTCGTCGCGCGCCTCGATCGCGATGGCGGCCTGGCCGGGTGCGGGCAGCCAGTCCGGAGCGACCAGCAGGCTGCGGATGCGGCCCGACAGGCCGAGGCGGTCGAGCCCCGCGCAGGCCAGCAGGATCGCGTCGTAGCCGCCTGCATCGAGCTTGGCCAGGCGCGTGCCGACGTTGCCACGCAGGTCGAGCAGTTCGAGGTCCGGCCGTGCCGCGCGCAGCTGCGCCTGCCGGCGCAACGAGGAGGTGCCGACCCGCGCGCCTTGCGGCAGCGCCGCCAGATCCTGGTAATGGTTGCTGACGAAGGCGTCGGCGCAATCCGCACGCGCCAGGATCGCAGGCAGCGCGAAGCCGGGTTCCAGTTCGGCCGGGACGTCCTTGAGCGAATGCACGGCGAGGTCGGCGCGATCCTCGAGCATCGCCACTTCCAGTTCCTTGAGGAACAGCCCCTTGCCACCGATCGTCGCCAGCGGCCGGTCGAGGATCTCGTCGCCGCGCGTGCTCATCGGCACCAGCTCCACCTCCAGCCCGGGATGCGCTGCGCGCAGTTGCGCGGCGACGTGCTCGGCCTGCCACAGGGCGAGTGCGCTCTTGCGGGTGGCGATACGCAGCGTGGTCGGGGTCATTCGGGCCTCGGCGGTGGTGGGAACGGCGCGGTGGAAGCGTGCATTGTCCCGCATTCGAGCCGGCGGGGCAGTGCGGCGCAAGGTCTCCCCGCGCGGGCGGCTCAGCCCATGCGCAACAGCCGGCGGACCGCAGGCAGGTTGCGCCGGCTGACCTCCGGCTGCAGCTCGCTCCCCGCCAGCCGGGCCAGCGTGCGACCGTCGCCCAGCGTCTTCAGCCCGACCAGCCGTGACTGCGGCACCAGGCAGCTGCGGTGCAGGCGGATCAGCTGGTCGGGGTAGGCCTCCTCGAGCTGGCGCAGGGATTCCTCGATCAGCAGTTCGCCGCCGCCGTGCAGGACCGCCACGTACTTGTCCTCGGCCTGCAGTGCGATCACCTCGTCCAGCGCAATGCGCACTTCCTCGCCACGCTGGCGAGCATGCAGGTAGCCCGCAGCCTGCTTCGGCGCCGCCTCCCTCCGCCGCCCGGCGCGCGCCAGCGCCTCGCGCAGCCGATCCAGCCGCACCGGCTTGAGCAGGTAGTCGACCGCGCCCAGCTCGAAGGCGGTGACCGCGTGATTCTCGTAAGCGGTGCAGAACACCACCTGGGGCCGGGCCCGGTTGCCCAGACGGCGGGCCAGGGCCGTGCCGTCGAGCCCGGGCATGTTGATGTCCAGCAGCAGTACGTCCGGCGAAAGCTCGCCGATCGCCGTCAGCGCCGCTTCGCCGTCGCCGGCCTGTCCGACCACTTCGGCTCCTTCGCACTGCCCGACCAGCGCCGCCAGCCGCATCCGCGCCAGCGGTTCGTCGTCGACGATCAGCACCCGCATCGGGTCGCGCTCAGCCATCGCGTCCACCGGACACCGGCAGGCGCAGTTGCACCACGAAGCGGTCGCCGACCGGTCCGGCCTCGACCCGCGCGCGTGCGCCGTAGCGATAGGCGACCCGCTGGCGCACGTTGTCGAGGCCCTGCCCGTTGCCCCTTGGCGTGGGGGCCGGAGGCAGCGGGTTGCTGATCTCGATCACCAGCATGTCCTGGTCGACGCGCCCTTCCAGCCGGATCTCGCCTCCCTCGCGCAGCGGCTGGATGCCGTGCCGCACGGCGTTTTCCACCAGGGGCTGCAGCAGCAGGCGCGGCAGCGGGAAGTCCGGCGGAAGCGTGCCCAGTTCGCGATGCACGTGCAGGCGCTCGCCCAGCCGCAGCTGCTCGATCGCCAGGTAGCGATCCACCAGCGCCCATTCCTCGGCCAGCGTGTCGTCGCCGCCACCCTGCTCGCCCAGCGCCGCGCGGAACAGTTCGGACAGATCCTCGATGGTGCGTTCGGCCGCATCCGGGTCCACCCGCACCAGGGCGGCGACGGTGTTCATGCTGTTGAACAGGAAGTGCGGGCGGATGCGTGCCTGCAGCGCGGCGACCTGTGCCCGGGCGGCCGCCGCCAGCCGCAGCTGCCACTGCCCGAGTACATAGAAATAGCGGAGCATCGCCGCGGCCAGCAGGGCGGCCACCAGCACGTTGGCGCGGGCGAAGCTCACATAGCCACCGTCGACCAGGGCCAGGCCCAGCACCCGGTCCAGCCAGCGGCCGGCCAGGCTGGCCGCGATCACCACCAGCACGATCACCAGCCAGACGCCGGCATACGGCATCCAGCCCGAAAGGCGTGCCAGCCAGGGTCTGGCCTTGCACAGCGCCAGCGTCTCGAGCATCGCCAGCCAGGCGACGAACGCCATGGCGACGCTGTAGCCCCGCCAGCTGAAGCGCGTATCCGGTGCCAGCCACATCACGGTGACCGCCAGCGCGCCGACCAGCAGGATCGCGAACAGCGCCGGCAGGGCGCAGAAATCCGGCAGCGGGCTGGCGGGGCGGGGTGCGGTCGCGGGCGGCATCGGCAGCAGTATGCCGTACGGTCGGGGTGGCGATCAGCCGGCCAGTCGCGCGTCGAACCAGCGGCGCAGGTCGGCGATTTCCTCGGCGCAGACCGAGTGCGGCATCGGATAGGTGTGCCAGTCGACCGCGTAACCCAGCGCCTCCAGCGCTGCGCGCGAATCGAGGCCGCGCTGCAGGGCGACGACCGGATCCATCGTGCCGTGGCCCCAGAAGATCGGCGCCTGCGCATTCGCCGGGCTGCGCTCGGTGGCCAGCGTGTCGGCCAGCGGCAGATAGGTGGAAAGCGCGACGATGCCGGCCAGCCGCTGCGCGTGGCGCAGGCCCGCCGCCAGTGCGATCGCGCCGCCCTGCGAAAAGCCGGCCAGCACGATCCGTTCGCCGGGCACGCCACGCTCGTGCTCGCGGGCGATCAGCGCCTCCACCGCTTCGACCGACGCACGCATCCCGGTCGCATCCTGCCGGCTCAGCAGATCGAAGCCGAGGATGTCGTACCAGGCACGCATCGGCATGCCGCCGTTGATCGTCACCGGACGTACCGGCGCGTGGGGAAAGACGAAGCGCAGCGCTGGCCACTGCGGCGACACCAGCTCCGGCACGATCGGCGCGAAGTCGTTGCCGTCCGCGCCCAGGCCATGCAGCCAGATCACGCTGTGGGTGGGATCGGTACCGGTTTCGCGCTCGACGGTGGGCAGCAGGCTCATGCGGGGGACTCGACAGCGGAAAAGGGGGCCCAGTCTCCACGATGGCCGGGGACGCTGCCAGCCGCACCGGCGACAGGGCCGCCGCCGTGCGCCACCGGAACTGGCGCAATTCCTTGCGCGCCCCACCCATGACCTTGGGCGGTAGGCACGGCAGGCCGGGGCTGGTTACGCTCAGAAGATTGTCACCGTGGAGCCACCCATGCACCGAACCGTGCTCGCCGGCCTCGCCGCCCTGCTCGCGCTGCCCGCCCATGCCGCCACCCCCGCCGCTTCGCCTGCGCCGCTGGACATGGAAACCATCATGGCCAACCCGGACTGGATCGGGCATCCGGTCGAGTCGCCGTACTGGAGCGTGGACGGCCGCTCGCTGTACTACCAGGTGCAGCGCGACGGCAGCCCGGTGCGCGACCTGTACCGTGTCGATCCGGCCACCGGTCGCGGCGAGAAGCTGGATCCGGCCGCGGTGGCGCAGGCCGACGGCCCGGCGGTGTACGACCGCCGCCACGCGCACGCGGCCTTCATCCGCCACGGCGACGTGTTCGTGGTCGACCTGGCCAGCGGTCGGCGCACCCAGGTCACCCGCACGCCGGAAGACGAGTCCGCGCCGCAGTTCTCCGCCGATGGCCGCGCGCTGCAGTACCGCCAGGGCAACGACTGGTACAGCTACGACCTGGCCAGCGGCGTCAGCGGTCCGGCCGCGGTGCTGAAGTTCGCCGACGATCCGCACGCGGAGAAGCCCGACACGCTGCGCGAGCACCAGCTCGACCTGTTCAGCACGCTGCGCCAGATCAAGGCCGACAAGGACGCCGTGCGCGCGCGGCAGAAGACGCTCGACGCGGTCGATCCCAGCCGCGCGCCGCAGCCGTTCTGGCTGGGCGACAAGATCACCGCGGTGGACACCGAGCTGTCGCCCGACGGCCGCTGGATGCTGGTGGTGACCGAGCCGAAGGACGCGCCCAAGGGCGAGGCGCCGAAGGTGATCCACTACGTCACCGACTCCGGCTATACCGAGACCCAGGACGCGCGCACCTATGTCGGTCGCAACGATCCGATCGCGCAGTCGCTGCTGCTGCTCGACCTGGCCAAGCACGCCACCTACAACCTCGACACCGCGGTGCTGCCCGGCATCAAGGACGACCCGCTCAAGGCGCTGCGCGCCCAGGCGATCGCCGCCCGCGAAAAGGCCGGCGACAGCGCCGGCGCCGATGCGCTGAAGGCGCCGAAGGTGCGTCCGGTGCACATCGTGTCCGGCGACGACGACGGCTCCGGCGGCGGCATCGTGTGGAGCGACGACGGTTCGCAGCTCGCGATCCAGCTGCGCGCGGTCGACAACAAGGACCGCTGGATCGCCAGCGTGGACTTCACCAAACATGCACTGGTGAACCAGCAGCGCCTGCACGACGACGCCTGGATCAACTGGAACTTCAACGATTTCGGCTGGCTGAAGGACAACCGCACGCTGTGGTACCTGAGCGAGCAGACCGGCTGGTCGCAGCTCTACGTCAAGCCGCTGGACGGCAAGGCGAAGCCGCTCACCGCGGGCAGGTTCGAGATCAGCCATCCGCAGCTGAGCGAGGACGGCCGCTGGTTCTACGTGCGCTCCAACCGCGTGGCGCCCTACAGCTACGACGTCTACCGCGTGCCTTCGGACGGCGGTGAACTCACTCGCCTCACGCAATACCAGGGCATGGACCAGTTCGCGCTTTCGCCGGACGGCAGCCAGCTGGCGGTGCTGCATTCCGCGCCCTACGTGTTCGACCAGCTGGCGGTGCTGCCGGCCGCCGGTGGCACGCCGCGCGAGCTGACCGACACCATGAAGCCGGCCTACATGGCGCACGACTGGATCGCGCCGAAGATCGTCCAGGTGCCCTCCTCGCACGGTGCCGGGGTGATCTACGCCAAGTACTACGGCCCGGCGCACGAGACCGACGCGCCGGCCTCGCGCCCGGCGGTGATCTTCGTGCACGGCGCCGGCTACACCCAGGACGTGACGCTCGGCTCCACCTACTACTTCCGCGAGCAGATGTTCCACAACCTGCTGGTGCACGAGGGCTACGTGGTGCTGGACATGGACTACCGCGCCTCGGAGGGCTACGGCCGCGCCTGGCGCACAGCGATCTACCGGCACATGGGGCATCCGGAGCTGGAGGACATCCTCGACGGCAAGGCCTGGCTGGTGAAGCAGCACGGCGTCGATCCGAAGCGCGTGGGCATCTACGGCGGCAGCTACGGCGGCTTCATGACCGAGATGGCGCTGCTGCGCGCGCCGGGCGAGTTCGCCGCGGGCGCGGCGCTGCGTCCGCCGTCGGACTGGGTCACCTACAACGCCGAGTACACCTCGAACATCCTCAACGACCCGCAGATCGATCCCGAGGCGTACAAGGTCAGCTCGCCGATCGAGTACGCGGCGAACCTGAAGGATCCGCTGCTGATCGAGCACGGCCTGATCGACGACAACGTGATGACCGCCGACTCGATCCGCCTGTACCAGCGCCTGATCGAGCTGCACAAGAAGAACTTCTGGATCTCGCTCTACCCGCTGGAGCGGCACGGCTTCGTGCATCCGGACTCGTGGTACGACGAGTACCGCCGTATCCACGAGCTGTTCACCACCTACGTGAAGAACCGCCCGGCGACGCCGTGACGGCCCGGCGCGGCAGGCCAGGGACGGCCTAGCCGCGCAGCGAGCGCACTAGCATGTAGATGGCGACGGCGATGATCACCCCGGCGAACACGATGTTGAGCGCGCCGCGGGTCTTCGCCAGCTTCTTCGCACCGAGTGCACCGAGCCAGCCGCCGACCACGCCACCGCCGATGAAGGCGCCGGCGACCGGCCAGTCGATCAGGCCGGAGCGGGCGTAGTTCACCGCCGCGGTGAGGCCGAACGCGCCCACCGCGAACAGCGAGGTGCCGATGGCGTGGATGATCTCCATGCCGCTGGCCAGCATCAGCCCCGGCACGATCAGGAAGCCACCGCCGATGCCGAAGAAGCCGGACAGCGCGCCGGCACCCAGGCCGACTCCGGCCAGCCGCGGCCCGGCGTGCGGCAGCGGATAGCGATCCGGGCCGCCGCTGCGGCGGCCACGCAGCATCAGCGCGGCGACCACGATCATCAGCAGGGCGAACAACACCAGCAGGCGCTGGCCGTTCACCGCCTTGCCGATGGTCGAGCCGATGAAGGCGCCGACCACGCCGGTGGCGGCGAAGATGAAGGCGGCCCTCCAGCGCACGTGGCCCGCCCGCGCGTGGGGAACGAGGTTGGCGAACGCATTCACCGACACCGCCAGGGCGCTGGTGCCGATCGCCAGATGCGGATCGCGCACACCGACCACATAGAGCAGCAGTGGCACCGCGAGGATCGAGCCACCCCCGCCGATCAGCGCCAGCGAGAAGCCCACGGCCGAACCGCAGGCGATCGCCACGAGGGTCTGGATCAGGTCAGGCTGGAGCATCGGCGCGGCCTCGCTGTCGGTTCCCGGGGTGTCCTGCCGATCGGTGTCGCCTCACGCGCCACGCATGGCGGCCAGCCGCGGCGCCAGCGCGGACAGGTCGTAGCCGGCGCCGCGCGCGCGCGCCAGCACGGCGTCGGCCGGCTGCTGGCGGGCGGCCTGCAGCGCCCACAGGGTGGTCGAACGGGTGCCGGTGCGGCAGTACGCCAGGGTCGGTCCGGGCAGATCGGTCAGCGCGTCGGCGAAGCCATCGATCTGCGCGTCCGGCAACTGGCCCGGTACCACCGGGATGTACCGGTAGGCCAGGCCGGCGGCGGCCGCCGCCTCGGCCATCGCCGCCGATGGCGGCTGGCCGGGTTCCTCACCGTCGGGACGGTTGTTGATCACCGTGCGGAAGCCCTGGGCGGCCAGCGCCGCCAGGTCGGACGGAGTGATCTGCGGAGACACGCTCAGCGTGTCGGTCAGCGGGCGGATATCCATGGTGTCGTCACTCCGGCGCCTTACAGCGCATCGAGGGGAATCTTGAGGTAGCTCACGCCGTTGGCTTCCGGCGGCGGCTTGTGCCCGGCACGCATGTTGATCTGTACCGACGGCAGGATCAGCTTCGGCATGGCCAGCGTGGCGTCGCGCGCGGTACGCATGGCGACGAACTCCGCTTCGCTGATGCCTTCGTGCACGTGCAGGTTGTGCCGCTTTTCCGCACCCACGGTGGTTTCGTACGCATAGCTATCGCGGCCCGGGGCCTTGTAGTCGTGGCATAGGAAGATGCGCGTGGCATCCGGCAGCGCGAAGATCCTGCGGATCGAGCGGTACAGCGTCGCGGCATCGCCGCCCGGGAAATCGCAGCGCGCGGTACCGTAGTCGGGCATGAACAGCGTGTCGCCGACGAAGGCCGCGTCGCCGATCAGGTGGGTCATGCAGGCGGGCGTGTGGCCCGGCGTATGGATCGCCATCGCGTCGATGTCGCCGACCTTGTACGTCTCGCCGTCGACGAACAGGTGGTCGAACTGGCTGCCATCGCGGGCGAACTCGGTACCCGCGTTGAACAGCTTGCCGAAGGTCTCCTGCACCGTGCGGATGTGCGCGCCGATACCGAGCCGCCCGCCCAGCTGCCCCTGGATGTAGGGCGCGGCGGATAGATGGTCGGCGTGCACGTGGGTGTCGATCACCCAGTCGACGGTGAGGTCGTGGGTGCGGACCCAGGCGACGATGGCGTCGGCCGAATCGTGTCGCGTGCGCCCGGAAGCTGCGTCGTAGTCGAGCACGCTGTCGATCACCGCGGCGCGGCGGGTGGCCGGGTCCCAGACCACATAGCTGAAGGTGTTGGACGGTTCGTCGAAGAACGCTTTCACATCGGGGCGCTGCGAAGCCATTTCCTGCTCCTGGACCGGCGAGGGGTCACGCGGGGTGGGCGATCAGTCTGAGGCGGACGATGCCATCAGCGGGATCGTATATTAGCACATTCGAATATTGAGGGCGTGGCGCTGGCTGGCCCGCCGCCGCGTTCGAGGATTGCACCCCGCCAAACCGGATCCCTGAAATTTTGCCCAGCCAAAGACTGCGATATAGATATTTGCCTTGACAAATAAACTCAGGGCAATAGAATGCGCGGCCATGAACGCCGCAACCCCCTCTTGCCCGATCGTCAAAGGCCCCGCTGAGAGCCTGGGCGTGTTGCTGGGCCTGGTCCGCACCGAGATCGTCCGCGCGATGGAATCGGAGCTGGCTTCGCAGCAGATCGGCCTGCGCTTCACCCAGTTCCTGATCCTCAAGAAGCTGGCCAAGCTCGGTCCGATGAGCGCGAGCGAACTGGCCCGTGCCGTCGAGCTGGATGGTGGCGCGATGACCCGCCAGCTCGACCAGCTCGAGGCCAAGGGTCTGCTGCGCCGTACGCCGCACGAGCAGGACCGCCGCGCGCTGCGCATCGAGCTGACCAAGGCCGGCGATGCGCTGTGGCAACAGATGACTCCGTGCAACGACCGCGTGCTCGAAGCGGCGCAGCGTTCGCTGAGCACCACCGAGCGCGAGCAGCTCCACGACTACCTGGAGCGCGTGCTGCACGCGCTCCGCGACCGATCCTGACCCCCACACCCTCTCCCCAGAGATCACGATCATGCGCCTGCACCACCTCGCGGCCGGCATCGGATTTTCGCTGTTGCTGGCCGCCTGTGCGACCAGCGGCGGCCTGCATCCGAACGGCACGCTGACCGACCCGTCCTCGCTGGCTACCGACCAGAGTCTGGCGCGCGTACACGCTGCCGAGGCGACCTGGCCGAGCCAGGACTGGTGGACCGCGCTGGGCGATCCGCAGCTCGACACGCTGATCGCCGAAGCCCTGCGCGACAACCCGGGCCTGGCCGTGGCCGACGCCCGTGCACGCGAGGCGCAGACGGCCGTGGTCGATGCCAACGCCGCGCGCGGTCCGAGCGTGAACGCTGGCGCGGCCGTGTCCGGCGCACGCCTGCCGGCGTCGGTCCCCATCGGCGGCCATTTCCTCAAGGCCGAGTACGGCTACGCCAGTTTCAACTGGGGGCTGGACCTGTGGGGCGGCAAGAAAGCCGCCTGGGAAGCAGCCGTCGGTGCAGCCAAGGCGGCCGACATCGAGTCGCGCGCGGCGCGTATCGAGTTGTCTGCGAATGTTGCCCGCGCCTACGCGCGGCTCGGCTACGCCTTCGCCCAGAAGGACGTCGCCGACGCCGAGTACCGGCGCGCCAGCGAGGCCCGCAAGCTGACCGCACAGCGGGTCGCCGCCGGCATCGACAGCCAGCTCCAGCTCAAGCAGGGTGACGCCGAGGTCGCGCAGGCCCAGCGCCAGCAGGCAGTGGCCGATCGCGCGGTGGATGCGGCCCGTTCGGCGCTGTCGGTGCTGCTGGGCAAGGGGCCGGACCGCGGCCTCTCGATCGGTCGTCCGGCCGTGCTGCAGCCGTCCGCCGTGGCGGTGCCGGCGAACCTGCCGGCGGACCTGATCGGCCACCGTCCCGACCTGGTGGCGGCGCGCTGGCGGGTCGAGGCGGCAGGCAAGCAGATCAAGGCGGCCAAGACCGAGTTCCTGCCCAATGTCAGCATCGGCGCGATGGCTGGCCTGCTCGCCACCGGTGGCCACAACCTGTTCGAGTTGCCGGCGCGCTTCTACCAGTTCGGGCCGTCGCTGAGCCTGCCGATCTTCGATGGCGGCCGCCTGCGCGCCAATCTCGATCGCCAGGACGCCGCCTACGACATGGCGGTAGCGCAGTACAACCAGACCCTGGTGGGTGCGGTGAACGAGGTGGCAGACGATCTGTCCGCGCTCGATTCGCTGCGCACCCAGATCGATGCCCAGCAGCACGCCCTCGATGCCGCCGGCGATGCCTGGCAGCTGGCCGAGCAGCGCTACAAGGCCGGCGTCGGCAGTTATCTGGAGGCGCTGACGGTACGCCAGCAGCTGCTGCAGGCCGAGCAGGGCATGGCCGCGCTGAAGGCACAGCAGGTCGATACCTCGGTGCAATTGCTTGCCGCGCTCGGCGGTGGCTACCGCCCCCGCGACGCCAGCGCCGTGCCGCCCTCCGTTTCTCCCTCCCCCGTTTCCCCCTCCGATCATTCCTGAGGCCGACCATGTCCAGCCCCAATACCCCGACGGCCGACAACCCGGCCAGTGCGCCGGCCAAGCCGGCCAACAATCGCCGTGGCCTGTTCCTGCGGCTGCTGCTCGTCGTCATCGTCCTGGCCGCCATCGGCTGGACCGTGTGGTACTTCCTCGATGGCCGCTGGTACGAATCCACCGATGACGCCTACGTCAACGGCAACATCGTGCAGATCACGCCGCAGATTCCCGGCACGGTGGTCACCATCGGCGCCGACGACGGCGACCTGGTGCACGCCGGCGACGTGCTGGTGAAGCTCGACAAGAGCAACGCCGAGGTCGCGCTGGCCGAGGCGAAGGCCAACCTCGCCAACACCGTGCGCAAGGTGCGCGGCCTGTACAACAACGTCGCCGGTGCCCAGGCCGACGTGGCCGCGCGCAAGGTGGCGGTCGACAAGGCCCGGGCCGACTTCGCGCGCCGCAAGGATCTCGTCAAGTCCGGCGCGATCTCGGCCGAGGAGCTGGCGCACGCCCGCGACGCGCTGGCGGCCGCCGAGAGCGCGCTGACCAATGCCGAGCAGCTGTACCAGACCAACAAGGTGCTGGTCGACGACACCGTGGTCGCCTCCCATCCGGACGTGCAGGCCGCCGCGGCGAAGCTGCGTGCCGCCTACCTCGACGACCTGCGCACCACCATCGTGGCCCCGGTCGACGGCTACGTCGCCAAGCGGTCGGTGCAGCTGGGCCAGCGGGTGGCGCCGGGTGCGCCGATGATGGCGGTGGTGCCGCTGCACCAGGTGTGGATCGACGCCAACTTCAAGGAAACCCAGCTCACCCACATGCGCATCGGCCAGCCGGTGGACATCACCACCGACCTGTACGGCGACGACGTGGTCTACAAGGGCAAGGTGCAGAGCCTGGGCGTGGGCACCGGCAGCGCGTTCTCGCTGTTGCCGGCGCAGAACGCCACCGGCAACTGGATCAAGATCGTGCAGCGCGTCCCCGTGCGCGTGGTGTTCACCGAGCCGAAGCAGCTCGACGCGCATCCGCTGCGCATCGGCCTGTCCAGCGACGCGGAAGTGAGCCTGCATGACCAGAAGGGTCCGATGCTGGCCCAGCAGACGCCGGCCGCGCCGATCCTCAACACCGACGTGTACGAGAAGCAGCTGGCCCAGGCGGACGACCTGATCGCCCGGATCATCCACGCCAACCTGGCCGGCGGTAAGGGCCGCTAATCCGCCCGCCGCCCCGGTGCCGCCGTTCCCCGGCGGCGGCACCGGTCCCTCCCCCGCCCACTCCGAGCCGTCATGAGCACTGCCTTCCGTCCACCCAACCTGGCGCTGACCACGATCGGCCTGTCGCTGGCGACCTTCATGCAGGTGCTGGACACGACCATCGCCAACGTGTCGCTGCCGACCATCGCCGGCAACCTCGGCGTGAGCTCGAACCAGAGCACCTGGGTGATCACCTCGTTCGCGGTGAGCATGGCGATCTCGCTGCCGCTCACCGGCTTCCTCACCCGCCGCTTCGGCGAGGTGAAGCTTTTCGTGTGGTCGACCCTGCTGTTCGCGCTGACCTCGTTCCTGTGCGGCGTCTCGCAGAGCATGGGCATGCTGATCCTGTTCCGCGCGATCCAGGGCGCGGTGGCCGGCCCGATGTACCCGATCACCCAGAGCCTGCTGATCTCGATCTATCCACCGGCCAAACGCGGCATGGCGCTGGCGCTGCTGGCGATGGTCACCGTGGTGGCGCCGATCGCCGGCCCGATCCTCGGCGGCGTGATCACCGACAATTACTCTTGGCCGTGGATCTTCTTCATCAACGTGCCGATCGGCATCTTCGCCAGTTCGGTGGTCGCCGCGCAGATGCGCGAGCGGGTGGAGAAGACCGAGCGGCCGAAGATCGACTACGTCGGCCTGATCACCCTGATCATCGGCGTCGGCGCGCTGCAGGTGGTGCTGGACAAGGGCAATGACGAGGACTGGTTCAACTCCACCTTCATCGTCGTCACCAGCATCATTTCGGCTATCGCGCTGGCGGTGTTCCTGATCTGGGAGCTGACCGACAAGGACCCGATCGTCGACCTCAAGCTGTTCCGTCACCGCAACTTCAGCGCCGGCACGCTGGCGCTGGTGCTGGCCTACGCCGCGTTCTTTTCGATCGGCCTGCTGGTGCCGCTGTGGCTGCAGCGCAACCTCGGCTACACCTCCACCTGGGCCGGCTTCGCCACCGCCCCGCTGGGCGTGATCCCGGTGCTGCTGACCTTCATCGTCGGCAAGTACGCGCATCGCATGGACCTGCGCCTGCTGGCCTCGGCCGCATTCGTGGTGATGGGCGTGACCTGCTTCATGCGTTCGGATTTCTACCTCGGCATCGACTTCACCCACGTGGCCCTTGTGCAGCTGATCCAGGGCCTGGGCGTGGCGCTGTTCTTCATGCCGGTACTGTCGATCCTGCTGTCGGACCTGCAGCAGAACGAGATCGCCGCGGGTTCCGGCCTCGCGACCTTCCTGCGCACGCTGGGCGGCAGCTTCGCCGCCTCGATCACCACCTTCCTGTGGGAGCACCGTGCCGTGGTGCACCACGCGCAGCTGGCCGAGCGGATCAACCCGTACAACCCGGTGGCCACCGGAGCGATCGAGCAGCTCGGCGGCGGCAACGACCAGCTGGCCGCCGGCATGATCAACGGCATGATCACCCAGCAGGGCTACCAGATCGCCTTCAACGAGGTATTCCACATGCTGGGGTGGATCTTCATCGCGCTGGTGGCGGTGATCTGGCTGGCCAAACCGCCGTTCGCTGCCAAGGCCGGCCCCTCGTCGGGCGGGCACTGAGCGCTGCGCGCGCCGTCTTCAGCTGAACTGAACACGGCGCGCGCTATCGTGGCGCGGTTTCGTCCCGATCCCCAAGCTCGAGGAGAACGCCATGATCCGCACCGTCACGATCGCCGCTTCCATGGTTGCCCTGGCCCTGGCCGCGGGAACCGCCTGCGCGCAGACCACGCCCATGCCCGCCGCTGCCGGCTCCGCCCCGATGGGCTCGATGCGCATGCAGCGCATGCACGGCACGCAGTACGTGAAAGGCATGCACCGCATGCCGGCCACCGTCACTTCGGCCGACCCGGCCACCGGCCTGGTCAAGGTCGACTCCCTCGGCATGGCGCTGGTGGTGCATTTTCCGCCGTCGTCGATGAAGGACCTGAAGCCGGGCGACAAGATCACCCTGCACCTGGGGTACACCCAGCCCTGAGCCGGCATGGAGCCAGCTCCAGCGTTGAGCGGACGGGCGGCTCCCCGTAGTCTTTCCCGCATGTTGCTGGCACCGCACCTGCTCCGTCGATCGTCTCGCCTGTGGGTGCTGGGCCTGCTGGGCTGGCTCGCCCTGGCGTTGCAGGGGGCGGTTGCGCTTCCTGCCGTCCACCCCGCCATCCATGGCGGGATGGATGCGATGGCGGCGGCGGTCGTGCCGCATTCGGCGGAGATGGGCGTCCTTCCCGACACGTCCGACTGCTGCGCCGCCGCCGGGGCAGCCGCGCATTGCGCCTGCCCGGCCACCTGCACCGCCGTCATGCCGATCCTGCCGGAGGGTTGGATCCTGGCAGCCCTGCCGCCGCCGGTCGGCCCGGCCGGTAGTCCGGCGGGCGCGGCGCCACACCGCTTCGGCAGCCCGCCGTTGCGACCCCCCATGGTCTGAGTCCTCCCCACGAACCGCTCCCGTCCGGCCAGGTGCCCGGCGGGCTACCTGGTTTGCGCGTCGCTTGGCGTCGCGCGAGGAGTGACCGATGAACCGCTTTTCCATCTTCCCGCCGGCCGTGCAACGGCCGGATCCCTCCCGTCGCCTTTTCGTGCAGGGGTGCGCCCTGGGCGCTGCCGCAGTGGCGCTTGGCTGCGTGCCGAAGGCTTCGGGCCGGAGCCGCCCCTCGGGAACGGCCGCCGGCACGCCACCGGAGCTGTCCGGTGCCGACTTCGCGCTGACCATCGGCGAGCAGCCGGTCGACTTCACCGGCCGCCGCCGGCTGGCCACCGCGATCAACGGCAGCGTACCGGGACCGGTACTGCGCTGGCGCCAGGGCACCGAGGTCACCCTGCGCGTGACCAACCGGCTGGCCGTACCGACTTCCATCCACTGGCACGGCATCCTGGTGCCGGCCGCGATGGATGGCGTGCCGGGGCTGAGCTTTCCCGGCATCGCCCCGGGCGAGACCTTCACCTACCGCTTCCCGGTCAGGCAGTCCGGCACCTACTGGTATCACTCGCACAGCCGCTTCCAGGAACAGACCGGGCTGTACGGGCCGCTGGTGATCGAGCCCGCCGATGGCGAGCGCTATCCGGCGGACCGCGAGCACGTGGTGCTGCTGTCGGACTGGACCGACGTCGACCCCGAGCACATCTACGCCACGCTCAAGCGCCACAGCGATTACTTCAACTACGCCGAGCCGACCGCGCCGGAGTTTTTCCGCGACGTGCGCGCGCACGGCCTGCAGCAGGCACTCGCCAGCCGCCGGATGTGGAACGCGATGCGGATGAGCCCGGCCGACCTCAGCGATGTCACCGGCGCCACCTATACCTATCTGGTCAACGGCTCCGCGCCGGCGGGCAACTGGACCGGGCTGTTCCGTCCCGGCGAGCGGGTGCGGCTGCGCTTCATCAACGGCTCGTCGATGACCTTCTTCGACGTGCGCATTCCCGGCCTGCGGATGACGGTGGTCGCCGCCGACGGCCAGGACGTCGAGCCGGTGGACGTGGACGAGTTCCGCATCGGCGTGGCCGAGACCTACGACGTGATCGTGGAGCCGGTCGACGACCGCGCCTACACCGTGTTCGCCCAGGCCATCGACCGCAGCGGCTATGCCCGCGGCACGCTGGCGCCGCGGCCCGGCATGGTCGCCGCCGTGCCCCCGCTGGATCCGCGCCCGCGGCTGGCGATGGTCGACATGATGGGCGCGATGGCGATGGGCCACGTCGGGCATGCCGGCCATGCGATGCCCGGCATGGCGATGCCCGACCGGCCATCGGACGCGCGCCCGGCGATGGCCCGCCATGCGCGCACCGAATACGGTCCTGGCGTGGACATGCGCGTGGACATGCCGCGCGACAACCTCGACGACCCCGGCATCGGCCTGCGCGACAACGGCCGCCGCGTGCTGACCTACGCCGACCTGCACACGGTCGGCGGTCCGCTCGATCCGCGACCGCCCGGTCGCGAGATCGAGCTGCACCTCACCGGCAACATGGAGCGCTACACCTGGTCGTTCGACGGCGTGCCGTACGGCGAGGCGACGCCGGTGCACTTCCGCGCGGGCGAACGCCTGCGCATCGTGCTGGTGAACGACACCATGATGAACCACCCGATCCACCTGCACGGCATGTGGAGCGAGCTGGAGAATCCGCACGGCACGTTCCAGGTGCGCAAGCACACCATCAACGTGCAGCCGGCGCAGCGCGTGAGCTACGCGGTGACTGCCGATGCCCCGGGGCACTGGGCGTACCACTGCCACATGCTCTACCACATGGAGGCGGGCATGTTCCGCGAGGTGGTGGTGTCGTGAGCGACCGTCCGAAGTTGCCGATGATCCGTGCCGCCGCCCTGGCGCTCGTCCTCGCCATGCTGGCCTTTCGGGCGACCGCCCAGCACCAGCATGTCGGGATGGAGGGCATGCCTGGCATGGACCTGCCCGCGCCGGCCGCCAGCGTGCCCGCACCGACCGCGTCCACGATGGGCGGCATGGCGATGCCCGCCCGTGCGACCAGCAGTGCGCCGCCGCCGAAGCCCATGCCGATGCACGGCGGCGCAGCGCCGGCCACCCACCTGATGCCTCAGGAGATGCAGCACGGCATGCACCATGACGTGCCGCAGGGCATGCACCCGACCAGCATGACGGGGATGTCTGCCCAGGGCGACGCGACCCGGCCGTCGGGACGCCCCATGGCCATGGGCCGCATGCAGGGCGGTCCGCCGCCGGCCGATGCCCGCAGTCCGGACTACTCCGACGGTGTCGCCCCCAGCCACCTGCCGGGCATGGACATGGGCCAGGGCGCCCGCTTCGCGCTGCTGCAGTTCGACCAGCTCGAGGCGTTCGCCGGGCGCGACGAGCACGGCCAGCGCTGGGAACTGCACGGCTGGGTCGGCAACGACGACGACAAGCTGCTGCTGCGCAGCGAGGGCGAACGCCTCCGCTCCCGCGTGTCGGAAGGCGACGTCGAGGCCCTGTGGAGCCATGCCGTCGCGGCCTACTGGGACACCACGCTCGGTGCGCGCCACGACCTCGGCGACGGTCCGCGGCGCGACTGGCTCGCGGTCGGTGTCCGTGGCCTGGCGCCGTACTGGTTCGAGGTGGAGGCCACCGCCTACGTCGGTCCTTCCGGCCGCACCGCGGCGCGACTGCGGGCGGAGTACGAGGTGCTGTTCACCCAGCGGCTGATCCTGCAGCCGGAGCTGGAGGCCAACCTGTACGGTCGCGACGACCCGCGGCGCGGCATCGGTCGCGGCTTGTCCGACCTGCAGTTCGGGCTGCGCCTGCGCTACGAGATCCGGCGGGAGTTCGCGCCGTATGTCGGCGTGCAGTTCGTGCATCGCATGGGGCGCACGGCCGACCTCGTTCGTGCCGGCGGCAGCCCGGTGACCGATCGCCAGCTCGTTGCCGGCGTACGCCTCTGGTTCTGACGTTCAGTGCGTGTGGGAGAACGCGCAGGGCGAGTCCGACCGGTCGCTGGACTCGCCCTCGTTGGCGTGGTCGGTCTGCAGCGTCGCATGCCGGATCGCGAAGCGCTCGACCAGCATTGCCTGCACCTGGCGGCGGGTGGCGTGGCAGTCCAGCGTGCGGCTGACGAACAGGTGGGCGGAGAGTGCCGGAAAACCCGAGGTGACTTCCCACACGTGCAGATCCTCCACCGCCGTCACGCCCTCGACCGCGCGCATCGCGTCGGCGATCGTTGCCGGCTCCATCCCGCGTGGCGCGGCCTCCAGGAATACCCGACCCGAATCGCGCACCAGCGCGTAGCCGGCCTTGAACATCAGTCCAGCCACGACCAGGGCGGCGACGGAGTCGATCCGGTTCCAGCCGGTCCACCAGACCAGCGCGCCGGCCACGGCCGTCGCGATGAAGGCGTACAGGTCGGTGAGGATGTGCTGGAAGCTGCCCTCGACGTTGAGGCTCTGCCGGTTGGCCTTGCTCATCACCCACACCGCGGCGAGGTTGACGAAGATGCCGGCGGTCGCGACCACGGTGACCAGTTCGCCATCGACCCGGGGTGGCGTGACCAGCCGGATCACCGCCTCGACGATGAACCACACCGAGAGCAGCAGCAGGCTCAGCCCGTTGACCTGGGCGCTGAGGATTTCCGCGCGCTTGAGGCCGAAGGTGTAGCTGCCGGTGGCGGGCCGATCGGCCAGGTGCATCGCCCACAACGCCAGCGCGATGGCGGCGGCGTCGGTGAGCAGGTGACCGGCATCGGAGATCAGCGCGAGCGATCCGGCGACCAGGCCGACCACCACCTCCACGGCAGTGAAACCCAGCAGCAGCGCCAGTGCCGCGGCGAGATAGCGGCGGTCGGCGTCCTTGGCCAGTGCGTGGCTGTGGCCGTGGTCATGTCCCTGGTCGCGATGATCGTGATCGTGATCGTGATCGTGATCGTCAGCGTGGGCGTGATCGTGCGGGTGGTGCGGGGAGTGGGCCACGGAGGATCGCAGTTGCGGCGGGAACGGAGCGAGACGATACGATGCCGGTCCGTCGTTATGCCATCACACGTCACCAATCGCGAGCCGCGCCATGCCCTGGATCATCACCAAGTACCTGATCACCGCCGCCGTGGTGGTGATCGTTTCCGAAGCGGCCAAACGCAGCGACCGCGCCGGTGCGTTGATCGCCTCGCTGCCGCTGGTCACGCTGCTGGCGCTGATCTGGCTGCACGTCGAGAAGCAACCGGTGGAGAAGGTCGCCAACCATGCCTGGTACACGTTCTGGTACGTGGTGCCGACCCTGCCGATGTTCCTCGCTTTCCCGCGCCTGCTGTCGCGCTTCGGCTTCTGGCCCGCACTGGGCATCAGCGCGGTGATCACCGTGGTGTGCTTCGCGCTGTTCGCCTGGGCGGTGAAGCCGTTCGGCATCCGCCTGCTTTGACGTGGCATCCGGCGCCGGGGCGCCGGATACGCGGCGCCCGGCTCAGATGTCGAAGCCGAGGCCAACCACGGCCATCGTCTCGCCGCGGTTCGGCTTGTGCGTGCTGCCATTGGAGATGTGGCGGATGCCGACGGTGACGTGGTCGAACTGCAGGCCCAGCGTGCTGACGAACTGGTAGTGCGTAGAGAGCGCCTGCGTGGTGTGGTTGGTGCCAGCGACCTGGAAGCTGAAGAACACCGGGTGGTACCACGCGCTCTCGTCGGTGGTGCGCAGGCGCGCGCCGGCGGCGATCAGCGCAACCGACGGGCTCGTGTCGTAGCGCATGCCGCGGAACTGCGACAGGTTGCGGCCGTCGATCCAGCCGGCCGAGACATCCGGTGACCAGGTGAAGCGCGTGGTGCCGATCGCGTGGGGAGCGAAAACCGCCTCGACGAAGCCGGTATTGGCGCCATGGGAGTCCATGTAACTGCGGCCGGCCTGCACTTCGATCCGGGTCGCGGCCTGCGAGAGCACGGGGAGTGCGAGCAGGGCGGCGGCGAGGGCAAGGCGGCGGAGGGGAGATGTCGCGCGCACGGTGGGGAGTCCTTGCGTTTGGAGGGTTGGGAGGGTTACTGCACTGTCTAGTTTAATAAAAGATGTGTCGAAATGCAGTGCATTTCCACGGGGCGAACCGGTGGACAGAGCGTTCACGCGCGGCAACGAAAAGGCCCGGGCGATCGCTCGCCCGGGCCCGGGAGGCTGCTGCTGGGGCGGGATCTAGTGCGAACCGTGCCCCGATGCTTCCAGATTCGCGCTGTCCAGATCGAGCATTTTCTTGCTGATCTGCCGGCTTTGCGGATAGGCCCGGTGCATCGCCGCGGCGAACACCGAAGCATCTCCGACCACCACGACATGGCGTCCGGCTGGACCCAGGTACGCGCGGGCATAGCCTTCGATCTGCGCGGGCGTGACCGCCTCCACCGCATCGACGTACCGCCCGACCTCGTCGAGATCCACCCCGTACACCGCCAGTTCGCCGACGCGGCGGGCCAGTCCGGCGGTGGTCTCCAGGCTGCGACCGTAGGCTCCCACCAGGGTGGCCTTGCGCGCGGCCAGCTCGGCAGCCGCCACCGGGGTCTTGCCGAGCCGGTCGAACTCACCCTGCATCAGCTGCACGACCTGCACCGCGGAGGGATTCTTGGTCTGTGCCGAGGCCAGCCACAGGCCCCCATCGCGCCGCGGATCGAAGCTGCTGTTGGCGCCATACGAGAGGCCGCGTTTGATGCGGATCTCTTCGTTGAGTCGGGCCGAGTAGGAGCCTCCGAGTACCGCGTTGGCTACCGTGCCCACGTAGAACCGCGCATCGTCGCGGCGCGGTGCGGCGTGAGCGGCCACCACGCCGGCCTGGCCACCGCCTGGCTGGTCGATCACCAGCAGTGCCGGCAGCGTCGGGTGGCCGTTGGCCGCCGCTGGGGATGGCAGCGCGGTGGCGGGCTTCGCCCAGTCGCCGAAGCGTCGCTGCGCAAGCGACAAGGCCTGTCCGGGCGTGATGTCGCCGGTCATCACCAGGATCGCGTTGTCCGGCCGATATAGCTCATCGTGCAGCTTGAGCACGTCGGCGCGGGTGACCCGCTTGAGCGACGCGGGCGTGCCGCCACGTGGATGCCCGTAGGCGCCCTCGCCGAATACCGCGCGGGACGAGGCCAGCGAGGCCAACGCGGTGGGCTGGCTGAGCAGCAGTTCCAGATCGTCGGCGGCCTGCTTGCGCGCGCGCGCGAGTTCGTCCGGCGCGAAGGTCGGCTGGCGCACCACATCCGCCAGCAGGGCCAGCGCGGCGTCCAGCTTGGGGGTGGTGACGGTGATGCCCACGCTGCTCTGGTCCCAGCCGGCATAGGCGTCGAGCGAACCGCCGAGTGCCTCGGCATCGGCGGCGATCTGCGGCGCGGTCCGGCCCGCCGCGCCCTTGGTCAGCAGATTCGCGGTCAGACTGGCCAGGCCGGCGAGTTTCGGGGGATCCATCTCCCCGCCGCGGCGGATCAGCAGGCGCGCGGTGACCAGCGGCAGGTCGGCGCGGCGCACGCTGATGACCTCGAGGCCGTTCGGCAGGACCTGACGTACCGGCGAGGGAATGTTCAGTGCTGGCGCGGGCCCTGGCGCCGGTGGCGTGGTGGGAAAGTCGGCTGCCGCGGCGCTGCAGGCAAAACTGCCGGTGATCAGCGCGGCGAGGGCAAGGCAGTGGATGACTCGGCTCATTTCGTCGCTCCCTGGCGGTTGGCCGGCGCAGTTTTCGGCTGCGGCAGATAATCGATGGTCACGCTGTGCGCGCCGGTCACGTACTGGTGCAGCACCCGCTGCACGTCGGCGGCCGACACCTTCTGCAGAGCAGCCAGATCCGTGTTGACCCGCGCCGGGTCGCCTTCGGTCAGGGTCGCCTGGCCCAGCGCGAAGGCCAGACCCATTGGCGTCTGGCGCCGCTCCAGCTCTTCGGTGAGCAACTGGGTCTTCACCTTGGCCAGCTCGGCCTCCGGGATCGGCTGGTCGGCGAGCCGGGCGATCTCGTCGCGCAGCACTTTTTCCGCCTCGGCTGGCTGATGTCCGCTGGCAAGGATGGCGTAGGCGGTGAACAGGCCGGGACCGACCCGGCCGTCGACGTCTGCGCCAGCCTGCTGGGCGATCTGAGTGCGGTACACCAAGGCCTGGTACAGCCGCGAGGAATCGCCCTGCGACAGCAGCGCCGCGGCGACCTGCAACGGGATGGTGTCGGGCGAGCGCGCCGGCGGGATCAGCCAGGTCATCGCGATCGCCGGCAGCGGCGCGGTGGGGCTGGTCTCGGTGTAGCGCCTGTCGGCAGTGCGTTGCGGTTCCTGCGTGGTGACCTGCGGTACCGGCGTGGCGGGTTTCGGGATCCGGCCGAAGTACTCGTCGACCCAGGCATCGAGCTGCTTCGGGTCGAAGTCGCCGGCGACGATAAGGGTGGCGTTGTCGGGCCGGTAGAAGGTCTTGTGGAAGGCGATCACGTCGGCCAGCGAGGCCGATTCGAGGTCTTCGATGCTGCCGATGGTCGGCCGCCGATAGGGGTGCACCGTGTACGAGTGCGGATCGATCGAGTTGAACAGCTTGCCGTAGGGGTTGGCCAGCACGCTCTGCCGGTACTCCTCTTCCACCACCGCGCGCTCGGAGGTGAAGTTCTTCTCGTCCACGTTGAGGTTGGAAAGCCGCTCGGCTTCCGCCCAGAGCAGCGTGCGCAGGTAGTTCGCCGGGATCACCTCGTAGTAATTGGTGATGTCGTCGCCGGTGGAGGCGTTGTTGGCGCCGCCGACGTCCTCGGTGAGCCGGTCCATCTGCTCGGCGTGCATGTGCGCCGTGCTCTTGAACATCAGGTGTTCGAACAGGTGGGCGAAGCCGGACCGGCCGGCCGGATCGTCCTTCGAGCCGACGTGATACCAGACCTGCACGGTGACGGTGGGGCTGGCGTGGTCCTCCACGCTGATCACCTGCAGGCCGTTGGCCAGGGTGTGCTCGCGGTACTGGATCGGTGGCACGGCGAGCTCTGCCGCGTTCAGGGGCGGCGCGATGCCGGCGGTCAGCAGCATGAGGGGCACGAGCCGGACGACGGCCCGCAGACGATGGCGCATGGGCGGATCTCCTTTCCTGGATGGTCCATCCACGTTAGCAAGCCCGGGCCGCGGGCAGGCACGTGACCTTTGGGAGGCGGCTTCCATCCATCTCGTGTCGCATGCCTGCTGAGACGCCACCGCCCATCACCGCGACACGCGGGCGAGTGTGACTGCGTTGGCTCGGAAATTGCCGAAACCCGCACCTTTTGGGAGTTGCTAAGAAATTGTTGACACTGCTAGGAGGCCGTCGTAGGTTCGAGCAGTGGTCGGGCTCGGGGGGTCCCAGGGGAACATCTCAAGAACGGATGTCCGCGCGGTTCCACGCGAGCGCCCGGTACGCATCGGATGCCTAATACCGCAAGGGGTTCAAAGCCGGTCGCCAATGACGCGCGTCCGAATTTTTCTCAGCCCGTTTGGGCAGATCTGGGGAGATCAGCAAAACATGGCACTTCACAAGCGTAATTCCCTGCAGGGGCTCACCCCGCGGCACAACGCGCTGGCGCTCGCGCTCGCGTTGGGTATGGGCCTCACCTCGACGGGCGCGATCGCGCAGTCGACCACCGGCACCATCTTCGGCACTGCCCCGGTCGCTTCCGGCGAATCGGTCAAGGTGGTCAATGTCTCCAATGGCTCCACCCGCACGGTGCCGGTTGACTCCTCGGGCCGTTACTCGGCGAGCAACCTGCCCGTGGGCAAGTACACCGTCTCGCTGCTCAAGGACGGCCAGGTCATCTCGACCAGCGACAACGTCAACGTGACGGTAGGCGGGGGTACCGAAGTACCGTTCGCCAGCAGCCAGGATGCGCAGAACCTGAGCGCGGTGCAGGTGGTGGCCAGTGCGCTGCCGACCATCGACGTGTCGAGCGTGACCTCGAGCACCATCATCACCTCGAAGGACCTGCAGCAGCTGCCGGTCGGCCGCAGTGCCGAGTCGATCGCACTGCTCGCCCCGGGCACCGTCCAGGGCAGTGGTTACTTCGGTAACGCCGTGTCGTTCGGCGGCTCGAGCGTGTCCGAGAACGCTTACTACATCAACGGTTACAACACCGGCGAGCCGTACCGCAACATCGGCGGCTTCTCGCTGCCTTACGGCTCGATCGACCAGCAGCAGACCCTGACCGGTGGCTACAGCGCCAAGTACGGCCGTTCCGACGGTGGCGTGATCAACCAGATCGGCAAGCGCGGCACCAACGAGTGGCACTTCGGCGGCCAGATCGCCTGGGCGCCGAAGTATCTTTCGTCCGGCGGCAAGGATGTCTATTACGGCCACCCGACCATTCCGGGGCCGACCCCGGACGGCGTGCCGTTCACGCTGGCCGATCCGACTCTGCCGGGCACCATGTACTGGGATCGCAGCAAGAACAAGAGCTGGCAGACGATCTATTCCGGCTACGTGGGCGGTCCGCTGATCAAGGACAAGCTGTACATGTTCCTGTCGGCCGAGCAGACCAAGGAGAAGGGCACCAGCGTCGGCAACATCGACAACGGCCGCGAGTCCTTCTACACGAACAAGGAAAACAAGATCTACGGCAAGCTGGACTGGAACATCAACGAGAACAACGTTCTCGAACTGACCACCTTGCAGGATCGCCAGGACAACGGCGGCGGCTCGCTTTACAACTACGACTACACCACGTTGTCTACGGGTAGCTTCGTCCAGCCGAGCAACCGCAACAAAGACACCGCCACGTTCTACATCGGCAAGTACACCAGCTACATCGGCGACAACGGCACTCTGAGTATCGAGTACGGCAAGGGCAAGTTCACCAACCCGACCATCTACGGTGCGCTGAGCGACCTGCCGTTCATTTCCCGCGCCTTCGCGCAGAATCCGGCCTACACCGGCGGCCAGCAGATCATCAACAACCAGACCGTCACCCAGCTGAGCGCGGTCGACGCCACGTCGAAGACCCGCGGCCTCCGTGTCGACTTCGACTACCGCCTCGGTGATCACGATCTGAGCGTCGGTATCGACAACCAGTATTACCGCGCCCACGACCAGGGCACCTACGCAAGCGGCCCGAACGCCAGCATCAGCGACCCGTTCAACGCGGCCAACGGCTACTACTGGCGTTACCTGTCCAAGACCAACACCGACGGCAGCAAGACCTACACCGTCGTGCAGCGCCATTTCGCGAAGCTCGCCAGCATGTCGCTGTCGCAGAAGGCGTACTACTTCCAGGACGTCTGGCAGGTCGCGCAGAACGTGCAGTTGAACCTCGGCCTGCGCAACGACCGGTTCACCAACTACAACGACCTGGGCAAGGCGTTCGTGGATGAGAAGAACCAGTGGGAGCCGCGCCTGGGCGTGAGCTGGGACGTGAACGGAGATTCCTCGTTCAAGATCTACGGCAATGCCGGTCGTTACTACCTGGCCCTGCCGAACAACGCGGCCGAGCGTGCGGCTACGCGTTCGACCTTCCTGGACACGCCCTACAGCTACACGGGCATCGATGCCAACGGCATTCCGACGGGTCTGGTACAGATCGGACCGACGGCTTCGCCTGACGGTGAAACCGGTGGTGCCAAGGATCCGAAGCAGGTCACCGCGCGCAACCTGAAGGCACAGTACCTCGATGAGTACATCGTCGGCTTCGACAAGCAGCTCAACGACAAGTGGACCTACGGTGCCAAGCTCACCTACCGCGACCTGAAGACGGCCATCGACGACGAGTGCTCGCCGGGCCAGATCGCGGCCAAGATGACCACGATGGGCCTGGATCCGAACCAGTACTACGACTCGCTGTACGGTGCCGCTTACTGCCGCCTGATCAACCCGGGTGAAACCAACAACATGCTGGTGGTGCGCGACGACGGCACCGGTTCGGTCATCGTGCCGATGTCCCAGAAGGACTGGGGCTTCCTCAAGGGCGTGAAGCGCACGATCACCTCGCTGGACCTCTACCTGGAGCATCCGTTCGACGGCAAGTGGATGGGCCGCGTCGACTACACCTACTCCCACGGCGTCGGCAACACCGAGGGCCAGGTGCGCTCGGACTTCGGCCAGGCCGACGTGTCGAAGACGGAAGACTGGGACTCCTGGCAGCTGATGCAGGGCCAGGACGGTGAGCTGATCAACAACCGCAAGCACTCGCTGCGTTTCCGCGGTGCTTACATGTTCACCCCCGAGTGGCTGGTGTCGGCGACGGCTCTGGTCCAGTCCGGTACGCCCAAGGAGTGCCTGGGCTATTTCGGCCCCAACGCCGACGGCGATCCGACCGGCTACAACGGCGGCGGCAGCGGTAACTATCACTGGTGCTACGGCAAGATCGTCCATCCGGGCGACCCGGGCCACACCCCGTGGACCAAGACCATCAACCTGGGTGTCCGCTACGCTCCGGACTTCGCTGGCCAGAAGCTCGCCTTCAAGTTCGACATCTACAACGTGTTGAACGAGCAGAAGGCGGTCCAGACCGATCCGGTCGGTGCGTCCGGCCCGCACGTGGTCAACAACACCTACGGCATGGGTATCTACTTCCAGCAGCCGCGCTACATGCGTCTGTCGGTGTCCTACGACTACTGATAGCGCAAGGCTGTTCAGCCCAAGCGAGCCACCGACCTTCGGGTCGGCGGCTTTTTTTTGCCGATGATTCTCCGGGCACTTGCCGGTGCGCGGGCGCCGTCGATCCGCAGCGGTGCGCTATGCTCGGGATCCTGTCGGTCCGTCTTTGAATTCATGTCGATCTCGCCGTCATCGCGCTCGCTGGCAGAGCTGCAGCGGACCATCCAGACCCTGCAGGACCATCAGCGCTTCAACGATGCCGCGGACCTGCAACGCCAGATCGTGCAGACCCATCCGCAGCTGATCACTCCCCGATTGCAGCAAGCGCACCTGCGGTTGCAGGCCGGCGATTTCGATGCCTCGGCGCGGGTTCTGGTCGAGGCCGCCGGAGTGCCGGACGATGATCCTTCGGCGCTGATTGCGTTGGCTCGTCGATTGAACTTCCACGGGGAGATCGAGCCTGCCCGCCGATGCATCGGACGCCTGGAGCGTCTGCGGGGGACCGCGCATCTGCACATGGCCATAGCCCAACTGCGCTGGATGACCGGGGAGGTCGATCTCGCGTTCGAATGGGTCGACCGCGCCTACCGGGCGGGATTGCGCGGACCCGATGAGTTGCATCTCCATGCCATGCTCTGTCACTTCCGCGGAGACACGGCGACTGCCGGACGGCTACTGGACGAATGCCTCGGACTCGCACCGGAGCACGGGATGGCTGCACAGGCCCGGGCAAACCTGTATCGCCAGCGCATGGACAGCGCCCATGTGACCGCGCTGCAGCTGCGCCTGAAAGGGTTGCGCGCACGGGCGGAGAAATCCCCGGCCCATGCGCTGAACATCGCCCAGTTCGAGGCCGCGCTGGCCAAGGAACTTGATGATCTGGGCAACATTCCCGACGCATGGGAGGCTCTTTCGCGCAGCAAGAGCATTCTGCGCAACCTGAACCCCTACGATGCGGAGGCCGAGTCGGCCATCACCGCACACATCATCGCCTCGCTGGGGCAGCACGTGCGACCCACCGCGTTCCGGCCCGGCCACGAGCCCGGTCAGCCCACGCCGATCTTCATCGTGGGTATGCCGCGATCCGGAAGCACCCTGCTGGACCGGATGATCTCCGCGCATCCGGAGGTGGCGCCGGCTGGCGAGATCAACGATTTCCTGCGCCAGCTGCATCGACTGGCCAATGTGCCTCCGTCCGGTCATGCCGGCATGCATCGGGTGCTCGAGCGACTCGATCGCGTCGATCCGGCGGAACTCGGGCAGCGCTATCTGGAGCAGACCGCGTGGCGTGCGCGCGGGCGGAAATACTTCGTCGACAAACTACCCATCAACGTGCAGCTGGTGCCACTGATCCGCCGGGCACTGCCCCACGCGCCCATCCTTCACCTGGTTCGCGACCCGATGGACGTGTGCTTCTCGAACTATCGTGCGATGTTCGGCGACGTCTCGCCCTGGTGCAACGACCTGACCTGGGTCGCCCATTTTCATGCCTGCTACGAACGCATCGTCGAGGCATGGCGCAGGGACTATCCCGCCGCCATGATCGAGGTTTCCTACGCGGACCTGGTGGCCGATCCCGAGTCGGTGCTGCGCAGACTGATGCACGACTGCGGCCTTTCGTTCGACGACGCCTGCCTGCGCCCGGAGCGGAACCCGTTTCCGGTGACGACCCCGAGCACCGCCCAGGTGCGTGAACCGCTCAATCGCCGCGGTGTTGCCGGATGGAGACGCTACGCCGATTATCTCGAGCCGCTCCGACGGGCGCTCGAAACCACCCCGAACCGTGATGCGGCCTCGTAAGCGGATGATCGAGACACGGCCGGACCGCGGTTCACCTTTGCCCGGGACACATTGATGGAATCTGACTCCATCCAGCCGGAAATATCGCTGCTGCGGCATCGTCGCCGCGCGGCCCAGCACGTCGAGCTGGGGCAGTGGGACGCGGCGCAGTCCAGCCTCGAGGCGGTGCTTCGCGAGGGTGGGGAGGATGCCGCCGTGCGGGCGGACCTGGCCGCCGTGCTGATGGCGGGAGGACGGCTGCGGGGTGCGATTGGTCAGTGGCTGCGTGCGGCGGAGCTCGCCTCTGCCGAGCCGGGTGTGCTGCTCGCACTGGCGCGGCATCTCTACTTCGCTGGCGAGCTGCAGGCTGCCCGCGGATGTCTCGCGCGCGTCTCGTGGGAGGAGGTCGGCGCTCCGGCACCCCTTGCCGAAGCGGGCCGCATGCGCTGGCTGCTGGGCGAGTTCGGTGAGGCGCTGGCGCTGATCGAACGATCGGTCCAGCGGGGCATCGAGACGCCGGATGCGCATTACCTCTACGCCATGCTGCTGCAGTTCCACGGGCGCGTCGGTCAGGCGGAGGAGGTGCTGCTGCGATGTCTGCGTACATGGCCGCGCTTCGGAGATGCCGCGGTGGCGCTGGTGCATCTGCGCCCCCAGACCGCCGCGGACCACGCCGGTCCGATCAGCAACCTGATCAGGCGTCTGCCGACGGAGCCGGCGCAGCCGGTCGACCGTTTGGCGCTGGCAAACCTCGAATCGGCGCTGTTCAAGATCCACGACGACCTGGGTGAATACGCCGAGGCCTGGCGTCATCTGGAGCGGAGCAACGCGCTGATGCGCCGGCATGCACCCTATGACCGTGCCGGCGAGGGTGCGATCGTCGACGCGCTGATCGGCACGGCGTCCAGGATCGTCGCGTCGGCAGGAGTGTCCGACCCGCCCGCCGACGACGGTCCGAGGCCGGTCTTCATCGTCGGCTTGCCGCGCTCCGGTACGACGCTGCTCGACCGCATGCTGTCCCGTCACCCGCAGATCGCCTCGGCCGGGGAGATCAACGATTTCCGTCGCCAGATGCGCTGGGCCACCGATGTGCCCGCCGACGGTGTCACCGGCATGCTCGCCGTGCTGGAGCGGCTGCCGGGCGCCGACTTCCGGCTACTCGGCGAACGTTACCGCCAGCAGACTCGATGGCGCGCGCCGGACGCGCGCTGCCTGATCGACAAAATGCCGATCAACTTCCGCATGGTTCCCTTCATCCGCCGCGCCCTGCCCGAGGCGGTCATCGTGCATATCCACCGTGAACCGATGGATGTCTGCTACTCGAACCTGAAGGCGATGCTTGGACCTGCCTCAGCCTACAGTTACGACATTCACGCGCTGGCGCACTACCACGGCCTGTATCGCCGCTGCGTCGAGCAGTGGTCCGGGAGCGATCCCGAGGCCATCGTCGATGTCCGCTACGAGGATCTCGTGCGCGATCCGGAGCCGCTGCTGCGTCACATCGTCTCCCGCTGCGGCCTGGGTTTCGTGCCGGAATGCCTGCAGCCCGAGCGCAACGAGACGCCGGTCGCCACGCCCAGCAGCAGCCAGGTGCGCGAGCCCGTGCATGCGCGGAGCATTGGCGAGTGGCAGCGCTACGCAACGCAGCTCGAACCGTTGCAGCGGGCACTCGTCCCGTGATCGACGGATTTCCACCGCCGCGCGGTCCGCGCCTGTCGTGCCGCCAGGAGGCTTGACGCTTGAACACCCCCGAACCGGCGCTGCGCCGGCAGGCCATCGAAGCGATCGAGAGCGGCCAGCACGCACTCGCCGAAACGCTGCTGCGACGCTTGCTCGAGAGTGGTCCGGATGACGTTCCGGTGAGGATGGAGCTTGCCGCCGCGATCATCCGACAGGGGCGCATACGCGAGGCCACGTGGCACCTGCTCGAGGCCGTGCCGAGCCTGCCGAACAACGCCGAGCTGATCGCGCGGCTCGCCTGGCAGCTCGCACTGCAGGGCGAAGTACCGGGTGCGCGTGCCTGCCTCGCCCATCTGGCACGGGCGCCGAACCCGCCGTCGCACGTGCTGGTCGAACAGGCGCACCTGCACTGGATGCTGGGCGACATCGAGGCCGCGGCCGGCTTCATCGAACGGGCGAATGCGTTGGGGCTGGATGGTCCGGCCGAACATTACCTGCGCGGCATGCTGCTGCAGTTCACCGGGCGCCTGGGCGAGGCCGAGACCGTCCTCACCGATCTGCTCGAGCATTGGCCTGGCCACGCCGACGCGGTGGTGATCCTCGCCAACCTGCGCCGGCAGACGGCGCAGGACAATCTGTTGCAGCGGCTCGACCGTTGGCAAGCCCGGCTCGGCTCGCCGACCGATCCGCGCGGACGCTTCGCGGTCGCCGAATACGACTCGGCACGGTTCAAGGTTCTTGACGACCTGGGTCAGTACGAAGCCGCCTGGGCGGCATTGCAGCGCTGCAATGCGATCATGCACCAGCTCCATCCCTACGATGGTGCCGACGAGCTGGCCACCGTGGAGTCGATCGAACAGGCGGCCGCGCGGCTCGACCCGGCACCACCACGGCAGTCGGCGCCGGCTGGCCAGCCGGCGCCGCTGTTCATCGTCGGTTTGCCGCGTTCGGGAAGCACACTGCTCGACCACATGCTCTCCGCGCATCCGGAGATCGTCTCCGCGGGCGAGATCAGCGATTTCCAGCGCCAGCTGCACTGGGTTGCCGATGTTGCGCAGGCCGGCCACCGCAGCCTGCGGGAGGTAATGCAGCGCATGCCGTCGCTCGACCTGCCGCTGGTCGGCAAGCGTTATCTGGAGCGGACGGCATGGCGCGCCGCCGGTGCGCGCTACTTCATCGACAAGCTGCCGATCAACGTGCGGCTGGTCCCCTTCATCCGCCGGGCGCTGCCGCAGGCGCGGATCATCCACATCGTGCGGCCGCCGATGGACGTCTGCTATTCCAACCTCAAGGTCATGTTCGGCAGCGCATCGCCCTACTGCTACGACATGCAGGCGATGGCGCATTACCACGGCCTGTACCGGCAGATCGTCGAGCGGTGGCGCCAGCTCGATGCCGACGCCATGCTGGAGGTCGCCTACGAGGACCTGGTGACCGATCCGGAGGCGGCGTTGTCGCGGATTCTTGCGCACTGCGGATTGCCGATGGACAGCCGCTGCCTGCACCCCGAAGCCAATCCTGGCGCGGTGGCGACGCCGAGCAGTGCGCAGGTGCGCGAACCGCTGCATCGTCGCGCCCTGGAGCAGTGGCGACGCTACGAATCGCAGCTCGAACCGCTGCGGCGGGCGCTGGGGTCCGCCGGCGGCTGATCGCCGCCGGGCATGCTCAACCGTGCTGGCGGGCGGGCTTCAGGCGCGCGAACCGGCGCGCCAGGAAGCCCTGTGGCGGCTCGCCGAAGTAGGCCTTGGTGCGCGCGCTGAAGGTCGCCCAGCCGAACACGCCGAGCAGGCCCAGCATCAGCACGATGCCGGTCGCACTGCCGCCGGGCGCTCCCGGTGGGGCGGCGAGCAGCGCGCCGATCTGGGCGAGTGCAGGTAGCCCGAGCGCCACGGCGAACACACCGAAAAGGACGAAGCGCGCGCGTCGCTTGTGCTTGAGCAGGCGGATCGCGAAGGTCAGCAGCACGGCGCCCAGCACCACCATCGCGATACCGACCACCGGGCCCTTGCCGGCGAACTTTTCGCCCAGCTTCGGCACCAGCGCCACGGCCACGCCGCCGAGCATCTGCACTGCGCCAAGCACGATGCAGCCGATCGCCCACCACTTAAGCCGGTTCGGCATCAGGCCCTTCGCGTGGCGGGCCAGGCGGTCGTAGTCGAACAGGTAGATCGCCGGGGTGCTGAGCAGGGTCAGCAGCTGCGACACCAGCAGACCGCCGACGATGGCGATGCCCAGCGGCTGACGCATCTCCGAGCCGATGCCGAAGCCGATCGCCAGTGGCAGGGCGGCGCCGAGCGCGACCAGCGTGGTCATGGTGATCGGGCGGAAGCGCACCAGCGCCGCCTCGCGGATCGCCTCCGGCGGGGTGAGCCCGTGCTCGCGCTCGCCGACCAGGGCGAAGTCGACCATCAGGATCGCGTTTTTCTTCACGATGCCGATCAGCATCAGGATCGCGATGATCGCCATCAGCGACAGCTGCGTCTGCGTCACCAGCATCGCCAGGAAGGCGCCCATGCCGGCGGCGGGCAGGGTCGACAGGATGGTGAGCGGATGGCCGAGGCTCTCGTAGAGGATGCCCAGCACGATGTACATCGCCACGATCGAGGCGAGCAGCAGGATCATGCCGTTGTTCTGTGCCTGCTGCAGGCGTTGGTTGTTGCCGGTGAACTCGACCCGGATGCCGTCCGGCAGGTGCGCGGCGAACGCTGCCTGGTTGACCAGCGCGATGCCGCGGTCCTGGGTCACGCCCTTGGCCAGGTTGTAGCTGATCGTCGCCGCCTGCAGCTGGTTGTGGTGGCGGATGCGCATCGGGCTGACCGTGGGCTGGATCGTCGCCAGCGCCGACAGCGGAATCATCTGGCCCAGCGTGCTGCGCACGTGGATGTTCAGCAGCGCCTGCGGGCTGAGGTCTTCGGCCGAATCCGAGGTGAGGATCACCCGGTACTGGTTGATGTCCGAGTAGATCACCGAGACCTGGTTCTGGCCGAACGCGTTGTACAGCGCCGAGTCGATCGTGCCGACACCCACGTGCAGGCGACCGGCCGCTTCGCGGTCGATCTTGATCAGCTGCTGCTTGCCGGTCTGGTCGAACTCGCTGCTGACGTCCTGGAAGTCCTTCACCGTACGCATGTAGCGCACCATCCTCAGCGCCCACGGCTGCAGGTCGGCGCCACTGTCGCTGATCAGCTGGAACTCGTACTGGCCGCCGTTGCCGCCGCTGCCGCCGCCGCCCAGGAACTGCGCGGCGCTGAGCGACACCTGCACGTTGGGCAGCGCGTTGTACTGCTTGGAGAGGCGCTCGATCACCGTCTTGATGCCTTCCTTGCGCATCCCCGGGCCGTCGCCGAGCGGTTTGAGGTCGACGAACATCTGTGCCGAGTTGCCCACCGCGCCGCCGAAGCCGTTGCCGCCGAGCATGGTCAGCTGGTCCAGCACCGCCGGGTCCTTGCGCATGATCTCGCTGACCTCGCGCGCACGCTGGGTCAGCAGCGCCGGCGAGATGTTGGTGTCGGCGCTGATGAACACCTGCAGCTGGCCGGTGTCCTCGTCCGGCATGAAGGTGCCGCCGGCGGTCTTCACGACGGCGAAGCCGAGCGCGAAAGTGAGGAAGATCAGCAGCAGCGGCTGCCAGCGCATCAGGTGGCGGTGATGCATGGCCCAGTCCAGCGCGCGCTCGTACACGCGCAGCAGGGCGCGGTCGAAGCGGGCGACGGCCTGTTCGAGCCGGCCGGGCGAGCGCTCGTTCTCGTTCTCGTGCTTGAGCAGGCGGCCGCACAGCGCCGGTGTCAGGGTGAGCGACACCACCGCCGAGATCACCACCGCCGCGGTCAACGTCACCGAGAATTCGCGCAGCAGCACCACCAGCATGTTGTTGCCGAACAGCAGCGGCGCGAACACCGCCACCAGCGACAGGGTGATCGAGATGACCGTGAAGCCGATCTCGCGCACGCCCTTGAGCGACGCCTCCAGCGGGGCGTCGCCCTTTTCCATGTGGCGCACGATGTTCTCGATCACCACGATGGCGTCGTCGACCACGAAGCCGATGCACAGCACCAGCGCGACCAGCGACAGCGTGTTGAGCGTGTAATCCAGTGCCCACATCGCGACGAACGCGCCGGCCAGCGACAGCGGCACGCTGAGCATGGCGATCAGGGTCGGGCGCAGCCGGCGCAGGAACACCAGCATCACCATCGCCACCATCGCGATCGAGATCAGCAGCGCGGTCTCCACCTCGTGCAGCGCGGATTTGGTGGTCTGGGTCAGGTCGAACACGGGCGTCACGGTGATGTTCGCCGGCAGCGAGGCCTCCAGCTGCGGCAGCTTGGCGCGGATCGCCTCCACCGTCGCCACGGCGTTGGCTTCGGGCCGCTTGGTGATCTGCAGACCGACCGTGTCGCGGCCGTTGAACCAGGCGCCCTGGTACTTGTCCTGCTGGCCGCCGTAGACCCTGGCCACGTCGGACAGCCGCACAGCGGTGCCGTTCTTGCTGGCAATCAGCAGGCGGGCGAACTCTTCCGGCTCGTGCAGGGCGTCGTTGGCGACTACCGTCATCTGGGTCACGCCGTTGCTCAGCGTGCCCTGCGGCGAGGTCACGTTGGCCGCGCGCAGCGCGTTGCTGACGTCGGTCGGGGTGAGCCCTTTGGCGGCCAGGGCCGCGTTGTCCAGTTCCACCCGCACCGCGTGCGGCGTGCCGCCGAACACCTGCACCTGGGCGACGCCGGGGATCTGCGCGATCGCCGGGTTGAGCAGGGTGTCGGCCAGGTCGAACAGCTTGTCCTGCGGCAGGCCGGTCGAGGTCAGCGTGATGAACAGGATCGGGATCTGCGAGGTATCGAACTTGAAGTACTGCGGCGGCGAGGGCATGCCGGACGGCAGGTCCGGGGCGGCCGCGTTGATCGCCGCCTGTACGTCGCGGGCAGCCTTGTCGGCGCTGCGGTCGAAGGTGAAGCGCACCATCACCGAAGCGGAACCCTCGCTGGCGTTGCCGTACATCTCGTCCACGCCGGGAATCCGGCCGAGGTGGCGTTCCAGTGGCGCCAGCACGGTATTGGCCATGGTCTGCGCGCTGGCGCCGGGTTGCTGCGCCACCACGTACACGCCGGGGAACTCCAGCGACGGCAGTGCGGCCACGCCCAGCAGCAGGTAGGCGCAGATGCCCGCCAGCACCAGGCCGGCGGCCAGCAGGGAGGTGCCGACGGGACGGCGGATCAGTGGTGCAAAAATATTCATGGCGCTTCCGTGGCCCGCGGAGTGTGCGACCGACCGGCGCGCCAGCGAGGCGCCACGGGCACGGTGAAGGCCGCAGGGTTCAGGGTGACAGGCATGCGCGCTTTATGCCCGCGATGACCCGCATAGTGTATGTGCCTGAAGTCCCCACCGTGCCGGAAGGCACGGGGACGAAGTGCCCCGTGCCGGCGCGGTTCAGCTGCCGGGACGGTAGCGCAGGGTCAGGTACCAGCTGCGGCCCGGCTGGTTGAAGTAGTAGATCGTCTCGTAACGCCGGTCGAAGGCATTGGCCAGCCGCCCTTCCAGCTCCCAGTGCGACGCGAACGCCACGCTGGCGCGCAGGTCGGTGGTGGCATAGCCACCGAGGCGGTGTGCGTTGGCCAGGTCGTCGTAGCGTGCACCGGCGGCATTGAAGGTGGCGCCGATCCCGAACCTGCCGAAGCGGCGGTCGACGTCGATCCGCGCGGTGCGCTCCGGGCGGCGCGGCAGCCAGTGGCCGTCGTTCGGGCCGCCATCGTCGTTGCGCGGCTGCTGCAGGGTCAGGTAACCCTGCCAGCGCCAGCCGGCCAGGGTCAGCCCGAGCTGGCCTTCCAGGCCGCGGATGCGGGCACGGCTGAGGTTGCGCGGGTAGTAGTTCGCATCCAGCGTGATCAGTTGGCTGATGCGGGTCTGGTAAGCGTTCAGCGCCCAGTTCCAGCCCTCGCCCTGCTGCGCCACACCCAGCTCCGCGCTGCGCGAGGTCTCCGGCTTCAGGTCCGGATTGCCGCTGCCGTACGGGTAGTACAGGTCGTTGAAGGTCGGCGCATGGAAGGCGCTGCCGACGCTGGCCGACAGTCGCAGGCCGTGGTCGAGCCGGTAGCCCCAGGCCAGCGCGCCGGTACCGTGGTTGCCGAACTGGCCGTTGTGGTCGTGCCGCGCCGAGGCCTGCAACTCGTTGCGGCCGAAGGTGCCCTGGTATTGCACGAACACGCCGGTGTCCTGGCGCCGGCTGGCCAGGTAGCCGGTGTCGCTGGACAGGTGCTCCAGCTGGTAGTCGGTGCCCAGGGTCAGCAACTGGTTGTCGGCCAGGGTCAGGTCGTTCTGCCACGAGGCCTGGTTGCGACGCGAGTCCGAATAGCGCACGTAGGTGCCGTCGTTGTAGGTGGTGGCCTTGTCCAGGTTCTGCCCGGCGCCCAGCGTGACCTGCCAGAACGACAGCGGCCGGAACGACAGCCGCGTTCCGGCGACCTGTTGCTGGTTCAGCGCCTGGTTGCCGTACGGCGCGCCGTCGAAATAGACGAAGTTGCGGCTGCGCAGGTACGTGGCCGCCAGCTCGGTGCCGCCGTCCCAGCGGTAGCCAGCGTTGGCCAGTGCGTTGTAGTTGCGGTAGCCGTCGCTGTCCGGTTCATTGGCGAAGCAGCCGGCGAACACGGTGCCCGCGCCCATGCGGCAGGCGTTGATACCGTGGGTGTACTCGCCGCCCAGGCTGAGGTTGTACCAGGCGTGCCGGCTGCCGCCGGACAGGCCGAACTGGCCGCCCATCGTATGTCGGCTGCCGCTGGTCACGCTGAGCGAGGGCACCAGCCCTTCGCCGGCATGACCATGGCGGGTGAAGATCTGGATCACGCCGCCGATCGCATCGGCGCCGTACAGGCTGGAGCGCGGGCCGCGCACGATCTCGATCCGCTCGATCTGCTCCACCGGGATCTGCTCGAACGCCGGCAACCCCGCGCTCACCGTGCCCACCCGCACGCCGTCGACCAGCAGCAGGGTGTGCGAGGAGTTGGTGCCGCGCAGGAACAGCGAGGTCTGCTCGCCCATGCCGCCGGCCTGGGTGAGGGTCACGCCGGGCAGGCCGGTCAGCAGGTCCACCAGCGACACCGGCTGCAGCCGCTCGATGTCGTCGCGGGTGATCACGGTCACCGAGGAAAGCGCGTCGTCCACGGTGATCGCCGTGCGCGTGGCGGTGACGATCACCGGATCGAGCGACTGCCCGGCATCGGCCGGTGCCGCGATGGCCCGGGTGGCCGGAAGGGCGGCGATCAGCGCCGCCGCGAGGAATGTGCGTTTCATGAAGTCAAAGCCCTTTGCCGTGCGCCCACGCGCGGCTCGAAGAGGAACGAGCTGGCGACAGGCGGGAACGGGGCAGCGACGCGGGCACGGGCGAGGGCCGCGCACGGAACCGCAGCCTCGCCCACCGCGAGCCGTCAGGACAGTGAATCGGGCCGGTCTCCGGGCTCGCGGGTGACATGCCTTGGAGGCATGTGCCGGACGACACCTTCCCATGCCGAAGCACAGTGGTCTTGTCGACGTCCGGCGGATCACCCGCCTACCGTTGCGGGGGCAGCGCCGGCCTGGTCGCGCTCAGAGGCGTGACGCACCGGCTTCCCGTTTCATCCCCCGGACAGGCCGTGGGGACACCCGAAACGCCGCCTACGATAGCGGTCGCCCGGTATCGCGGCAATCCGCGGCGGGGCCGACGGCTCAGTCGGTATGCAGTTCGGCGACGAAGTCGTAGATGTCGCCGCGGTACCAGGAACTGGTGAATTCGACCACGCGGCCGTCGTCGAGGAAGCTGCGGCGCTCGATCGCCAGGCCGGCGCTGTTGGTGGGCACGTGCAGCAGGCGCGCGTGCTGGGCGCTGAGCAGCACGGCACGCAGCCGCTGCAGCGCGCGGCGCGGACGGCAGCCGCGCTTTTCCAGCGCTTCGTAGAGCGAGTCGTCGACCAGCGTCGGATCTGGCAGCAGGTTCGCCGGCACCACGCTGCGCTCGATCGCCAGCGGTTCCTCGCCGGCGTAGCGCACGCGATGCAGCCGCACCACCGCGACGCCGGGCGAGAGGTTCATCGCCATCGATTCCTCCGGCGTCACCTCGCCGATGCCGCGCTCGAAGAACTCCGAGCGCGGGTTGAGGCCGCGGGCGCGCAGGTCCTCGGTGAAGCTGGTCAGCCGCGACATCGGCTTGATGATGCGTTCGGCCACGAACGTGCCGGCGCCGTGGCGCTGGGTCAGCAGGCCCTCCTCGACCAGTCCGGCGATCGCCTTGCGCACGGTCACCCGCGACAGCGCCAGCGCGCGGGCCAGGTCGCGCTCGCTGGGCAGCGCGTGGCCCGGCTCGATGTCGCGCTGCTCGATCACGTTGCGGATCGCACTGCGCAGGCGCAGGTACGCCAGCGGCTGGTGCGAGGCCGGATCGCGGCAGAGCCGACGGTATTCTTTGGCGAGAGTGGTCTCCATACCGCGACAATACCAATTTCAAACCAATGGCCGCAACATGGGCAAGTCCGGACATGCCAGTGCGGAGCGGGCACGTCACGTCTCCGCCAGATAGTTACAAATGCAAACGAATACATCCTGCCGATCGGCGGCGATCGCCGTCGAAAGCTGGTCGGCGCTGGTATGACACTGGTACGATCAGGGCCTTTCCCGGCGTGCCGCGCGACTGTCGCGGCCGCCCTGCCAAGCAACCGATGTGCGCGAGGTGTCCGCAGTGAGCTCCCCCAACCCGCAGGTGCAATCCTTCGACCTGGTGATCTTCGGCGGCACCGGCGACCTGGCGGCGCGCAAGCTGCTGCCGGCGATGTTCCATCGCTTCGTCGACGGCCAGATCCCGGAAAACAGCCGCATCATTGGCATCGCCCGCGAGGCCACCGACGACGCCGGCTACCGCGAGCAGATGCGCAAGGCGCTCAACGCCGAGGGCCCGAAGGCGGAGAAGGTCGACGCGTTCCTCAAGCAGGTGTTCTACCGCTCGCTCGACGCGCGCAAGGACGCCGGCTGGGACGACTTCGCCGCGCTGATGGCCGAGCGTCCGGACAACGTGCGGGTGTTCTACCTGTCCACCTCGCCGGACCTGTTCATCGACATCTGCACCCGGCTGGGCAGCCACCGCCTCAACGAGGGCGCCTCGCGCGTGGTGCTGGAGAAGCCGATCGGCCGCGACCTGCAGAGCGCCAACCAGATCAACGATGCCGTCGGCCAAGTGTTCAACGAGTCGCAGACCTACCGGATCGACCATTACCTCGGCAAGGAGACGGTGCAGAACCTGCTGGCACTGCGCTTCGGCAATGCGCTGTTCGAGCCGCTGTGGAACGCCGAGCATATCGACCACGTGCAGATCACCGTGGCCGAGACGCTGGGCGTGGGTAACCGTGCCGCCTACTACAACCGTGCCGGCGCACTGCGCGACATGGTGCAGAACCACATCCTGCAGCTGGTCTGCATGGTGGCGATGGAGCCGCCGGCCTCGCTGTCGCCCGACGCGGTGCGCGACGAGAAGCTCAAGGTGCTGCGCTCGCTCAAGCCGATCGACGCCTCCAACGCCGCCCACCTCACCGTGCGCGGTCAGTACCGCGCCGGCGCGGCCGAGGGCCAGGGCGTGCCCGGCTATCTGGAGGAACTCGGCGACAAGAGCGATACCGAGACCTTCGTCGCGCTGAAGACCGAGATCGCCAACTGGCGCTGGGCCGGCGTGCCGTTCTACCTGCGTACCGGCAAGCGGCTGCCCGAGCGGGTGTCGGAGATCGTGGTGGCGTTCAAGTCGGTGCCGCACTCGATCTTCGACGCGTCCGCCGGCGCGATCGCCAACAACCGGCTGGTGCTGCGCCTGCAGCCGGACGAGGGCGTGAAACTGTGGCTGACCATCAAGCACCCGGGCCCGGGTGGCCTGCGCCTGCGCCACGTGCCGCTGGACATGAGCTTCGCCGAGGCCTTCGGCGTATCGCAGCCGGACGCCTACGAGCGCCTGCTGCTCGACGTGGTGCGCGGCAACCCCACGCTGTTCATGCGCCGCGACGAGGTCGAGGCGGCCTGGCTGTGGGCCGATCCGATCCTCGATGCCTGGGCCTGCAGCGGCGAGTCGCCCAAGCCCTACACCGCCGGCACCTGGGGCCCGAGCGCCTCGGTCGCGCTGATCGAGCGCGACGGCCGCACCTGGAACGACGGCGGCGAGTGACCCTCGCCGCATTGCCTCCGCTGTCCCCCGGAACGTCATGCTGAACATTGCCACCCACAGCTTCACCGATTGCCAGGCGCTCGCCGCCTCCCTCGCTGAACGCGTCGCCGGCCTGCTGCGCGAAGCCATCGCCGCGCGCGGTCGCGCCGTGCTCGCGGTCTCCGGGGGAAGCACCCCGAAGCATTTCTTCGAGCAGCTCTCGCACGCCGAGCTGGACTGGGCGAAGGTGCAGGTCACCCTGGTCGACGAACGCTGGGTGCCGGAGAGCAGCGACCGTTCCAACGCGCGCCTGGTCAAGGCGATGCTGCTGACCGATCGCGCCGCCGCGGCCACCTTCGTGCCGCTGCACCAGGACACACCGACGCCCGAGGAAGGCCTCGCCGCACTGGAGGCGCAGGTCGACGCGCTGGCGCTGCCGTTCGACGTCGTCGTCCTCGGCATGGGGCCGGACGGCCACACCGCGTCGTTCTTCCCCGGTGGCGACCGCCTCGCCGAGGCGCTGGATCCGGCCAGCTCCGCGCGGGTGATCCCGATGCGCGCCGACGGCGCCGGCGAGCCGCGCATCACCTTCACGCTGCCGGCCCTGCTCGACACCCGCGCGCTGTTCCTGCACATCGAGGGCGACGCCAAGCGCCGCGTGCTGGCGGACGCGCAGCTGGGTCTGGCCGAAGGTCGCGATTACCCGGTGCGCGCGGTGCTCGAACAGACCCGCGTGCCCGTCACGGTCTACTGGTGCCCGTGAGGCACTGCGCGACGCCCCGCCGTGGCTGGGTGTCGCCTTTCGTTCCAGGAGTGAATCCATGAGTTCCCTGCACCCCGTCCTCCGTGAAATCACCGAACGCCTGCGCGAACGCAGCCGTGCCTCGCGTGCGGCGTACCTGGCCAAGATCGAGGCCGCCCGCGGCGACGGTACCCACCGTCAGCACCTGTCCTGCGGCAACCTCGCGCACGGCTTCGCCGCCTGCGGTGCCGACGACAAGGCCGCGCTGCGTGCCGGTCGCGCGCCGAACATCGGCATCGTCACCGCCTACAACGACATGCTCTCGGCGCACCAGCCGTACGAGCGCTATCCGGAACTGATCCGCGCCATCGCGCGCGAGGCCGGCGCCACCGCGCAGGTGGCCGGCGGCGTGCCGGCGATGTGCGACGGCGTCACCCAGGGCCGCGCCGGCATGGAGCTCAGCCTGTTCTCGCGCGACCTGATCGCCATGGCCACCGCGGTCGCGTTGTCGCACGACATGTTCGACGCCGGCCTGTACCTGGGGATCTGCGACAAGATCGTGCCGGGCCTGCTGATCGGTGCGCTGGCCTTCGGCCACCTGCCCGGCGTGTTCGTGCCTTCCGGCCCGATGCCCAGCGGCATCACCAACGAGGCCAAGTCGAAGGTGCGCCAGGCCTATGCCGAGGGCAAGGCGACCCGCGAGGAACTGCTGGAAGCCGAGGCGGCCGCCTACCATGCGCCCGGCACCTGCACCTTCTACGGCACCGCCAACTCCAACCAGATGCTGATGGAGATCATGGGCATGCATCTGCCGGGCGCCAGCTTCGTCGCGCCGGACACGCCGCTGCGCGATGCGCTCACCGCCGAGGCGGTGCGTCGCGCCGCCGCGATGAGCGCGCTGGGCGAGCACTACCTGCCGGTCGGCCACATCATCGACGAGAAGGCGGTGATCAACGGCGTGATCGGCCTGCACGCCACCGGCGGCTCCACCAACCACCTGCTGCACCTGGTGGCGATGGCGCGCGCGGCCGGCGTTGAACTGCGCTGGGAAGATTTCGACGCGCTGTCCTCGGTGGTGCCGCTGCTGGCGCGCGTGTACCCCAACGGCTACGCCGACGTGAACCAGTTCCACGAGGCCGGCGGCATGGCTTTCCTGATCGACCAGCTGCTGTCGCAGGGCCTGCTCCACGCAGACGTGAAGACGGTCAACGGCACCGGCCTGGACGGCTATGCCCAGGTGCCGGTGCTCGACGCGGCCGGCAAGCTGGCCTGGCAGAAGGTGTCCGGCGAGAGCGGCAACCGCGGCGTGCTGCGCGCGATCAGCGAACCGTTCCGCGCCGACGGCGGCCTGCGCCTGCTCGACGGCAACCTCGGCCGCGGCGTGATCAAGGTCTCTTCGGTGCCCGACGACCGCATGGTGATCGAAGCGCCGGCGATCGTGTTCAACGACCAGGACGAGGTGCGCGGCGCCTTCGAGCGCGGCGAGCTCAACCGCGACTTCGTCGCCGTGGTGCGCTTCCAGGGGCCGCGCGCCAACGGCATGCCGGAGCTGCACAAGCTCACTCCGACGCTGGCCCTGCTGCAGGACCGCGGCCATCGCATCGCGCTGCTCACCGACGGCCGCATGTCCGGTGCGTCGGGCCGCGTGCCGGCGGCGATCCACGTGACGCCGGAAGCTGAAGCCGGTGGCGCGCTGGCCAAGGTGCGCGACGGTGACCTGATCCGCCTCGACGCGATCAACGGCACGGTCGATGTGCTGGTCGATGCCGCCGAATTCGCCGCCCGCCCCAGCGTCACCCTGCCCGACCACTCGCACCACGTCGGCATGGGCCGCGAGCTGTTCGGCCTGTTCCGCAGCAACGCCGTCACCGCCGACCTCGGCGCCGGCGTGCTCTGATCCCCACGCATTCCCGGAGTGTTCCCGTGACTCAATCGATGGAAACCAAGCAGGCCCAGGTAGAGGCCACCATGCGGCTGGCCCCTGTCATCCCGGTGGTGATCATTGACGACGTGAAGGCGGCTGTGCCGATGGCGCGCGCGCTCGTCGCCGGTGGCACGCCGGCGATCGAGGTGACCCTGCGCACGCCCGCCGCGGTAGACGCGATCCGCGCCATCGCGCAGGAAGTGGAGGGCGCCGTGGTCGGCGTCGGCACCGTGCTGCACGCCGAGCATCTGGCGGCCGCCAAAGCTGCCGGCGCGCGCTTCGCGGTGTCGCCGGGCGTGTCGCCCCGGTTGCTGGACGCGGCCGACGACAGCGACCTGCCGCTGCTGCCCGGCGCCGCCACCGCCAGTGAAGTGATGACCCTGATCGAGCGCGGCTACCGCTTCCTGAAATTCTTCCCGGCCGTGCCCGCCGGCGGCACCAAGCTGATCGGCGCCTGGGCCAGCCCGCTGCCGCAGGTGAAGTTCTGCCCCACCGGCGGCATCAGCCTGAGCACCGCCTCGGACTTCCTCGCCCTGCCCAACGTGCTGTGCGTGGGCGGTTCCTGGCTGACCCCGGCGGACAAGCTCAAGGCCGGCGACTGGGCTGCCATCGAACTGCTCGCCCGCGAGGCGGCGGGGCTGAAGGGCTGAGCCTCAGGCGGACTGCGGCGCGGCGTCCTGCGCGCGGATGCCGCGCAGTGCGGGACTGGTCATGCAGCCCAGCGCGATCGCGGTGAGCGTGAGACCGGCGATCACGAACAGCGCCGGCAGCGAGATCACCTTGAGCAGGGCGCCGACGCCAGCGGCGGACAACGGCCCCAGGCCGAGGAAGGTGAACATCAGCACGCTCATCGTGCGGCCGAGCAGCTCCCGCGGCACCCGGCGCTGGATCCAGCTGACCAGGGCGATCTGGGCGATGCCGCCGAACAGGCCGGTGAGGCCGAGCAGCAGCGCGGCCAGCACCGTCGAATGCACCCCGGCCAGCGCTACCAGGGCCAGACCGATGCAGGCGTCGAAGCACAGGATCATCGCCCCCAGGTGACCGCGCACCAGTTTCGCCACCGCGCCGGACGCGAGACCGCCGAGCAGCATGCCGCCGCCGCTCGCCGCCATCACGATGCCCAGCGATGTGGCGCCGTGGTCGAGCCGCATGTCCGCCAGCACCGGCAGGCCGACCTGGGTCGGTCCACCCACGAACACCGACACCACCGCCGCGTAGAACATGAACGCACGCAGCGGCGTGTCGGCCGCGATGCTGCGCAGGCCGCCGAGCAGCTTGCCGAACACGCCGTGCTGCACGGGACCCGGTTCGGCGGCGGGCACGCGGATCAACGCCAGCGACAACAGCGACGCGCAGAAACTCGCCGCATCGATGGCGAACGCCCAGCCAAGCCCGCGGGCGTCGGCCAGCGCGCTGCCCGCGGTGGGTGCGTGGGCACCGGTGCCGATCACCACGCCGGCCAGTGCCGGGCCGATGAACAGGCTGAGCTGGCGCATGCCCATCATCGAGCCGTTGGCCTGCTGCAGTTCGCGCGGATCGATCACCGACGGCAGCAGTGCGGTGCTGGCCGGGTAGGCGAAGGCGGTGGCCAGGCCGATGCCGAGCGCCAGCGCATACACCCACGGCATGCTGATGGTGCCGGTGAGCACCATCGCCGCCAGCACCGCCACCATCACCGCGTTGGCGCCGCGCGCCAGCAGCAGCACGGCCCGCGCGGAGAAGTGGTCGACCACTGCGCCGCCGATCAGCATGAACACCGCGCGCGGCACCGCCATGGTAGCCAGCACCAGGCCCAGCGCGCCGGGATCGCCGGTGAGCTTGAGCACCAGCCAGGGCAGTGCGACCAGGGTGAACTGGTCGCCGAACATCGACACCGTGCTGCCGCCGAACAACAGGCGGAAGTTGGCGTTGGTTGCGAGCGGGTGGCGCGACATGGGGGGCATCCTTTCGAAAGGGGGTAACGCTCAATCGCTCTGCGCGGGCGCGGTCCAAGCGGGTTTCGCCAGCCGGCGCACGTAGCTGCGCACATCGGCCGGCCAGGGTTTGGTCAGTCGTTCGAAGGCGGCCTGCTCGCCGCGCCAGAACGCGCGCGAGGCATCCTCGTAACCGGGCAGGTCGCCGGCCAGGGTGCGCATGGCTCGGTCCAGCGCCTCGCCCGCCCGGCGGGCCTGGTCCTTCGCGCTGCCGGCCCGGCGCGCCTCCTCGACCAGTCGCCGCAGGGTCACCGAGGCGCCGCCGGGCTGGCGGGAGAGCCACTCCCAGTGGCGCGGCAGCAGGGTGACCTCCTTCGCCACCACGCCGAGCTTCGGCCGGCCGGGGCCGCGCGGCGCGGGCGGGGCCTCCGTCGGCGCGGAACGCAGGCGCGCCCGCACCTCGTCGGCACTGCCGCGCAGGTCGAACTCCAGCGCCTCGCCGGTGGCGTCGTCCAGCACCAGCGGCGTACACCGGCGATGTCCGGCGAGGTGGGTGTGCACCGCCAGCGCCACCTTCTCAGGCGTGCCTGAGGCAATCCGTTGGTGGCCGTCGAAGGCAGTGCAGCGTGGGCAGTCGGCGGGTGTCATGGCGGCGTATTTGACCCGGATAAAATGTCGCCGTCAATATCACCCGGGTAAATTTGATCTCGGCACCGTCACCGGCGATGCACGGGACGTCCGCTCCGGCTATCGTTGCGGGCTTTCGCGGTCGGAACGCCATGTTTTATCTCTGCCTCGCCATCGTCTGCAGTGTGCTCGTCTCGGTCTGGCTGAAGCTGGCACGGCGCTACCGGCTCGACGTGCCGCAGATGGTCGCGTGGAACTACCTCGCCGCCGGCGCGCTGGTGGCATTGGTGCTGCACCCGTCGCTCGAGCCACTGCGCCAGCCGGACGCGCCACGCTACACGCTGCTCGCGCTGGCGCTGCTGCTGCCGGCGATCTTCCTCGCGCTGGGCGCCTCGGTGCGCCACGCCGGCATCGTGCGCTCGGAGGTCGCGCAGCGGCTGTCGTTGCTGCTCTCGCTGGTGGCCGCCTTCGCGCTGTTCGGCCAGGTGCCGACGTTGCGCATGCTGGCCGGCCTGGCCCTCGGCCTAGTCGCGCTGCTGGCGATGGTCTGGCGCAGCGGGCGCGCCGCCGGCGACCACGGTGCGGCGGCCTGGCTGTGGCCGCTGGTGGTGTTCGCCGGCTTCGGCGCGATCGACATCCTGCTCAAGCGCGTCGCCGCCGCGGGCGTGCCGATCGCCGCATCGCTGCAGGCGATGTTCGCGCTGGCGCTTCCGGTGGCGCTGGGCTTCGCCCTCGTCGCCCGCCAGCGCAGCGGCGAACGCTTCACTGCACGCAGCCTGGCCGGTGGCCTGCTGCTGGGCGTTTTCAACTTCGCCAACATCCTTTTCTACCTGCGTGCACACGTCGCGCTGGCGCAAAATCCTGCGTTTGTGTTCGCCGCGATGAACCTCGGCGTGGTCGCGCTGGGCACGCTGGTGGGCGTCGTCGCGTTCCGCGAACGGCTTGGCCGCGTCAATGCGCTCGGCGTGCTGCTGGCGGCGACCGCGATCGCCCTGCTCACCCTGTCCTGAGGGCGTGACTTTCGGGGGATGGCCGCTCGTGCCCCGAGGCCTAGGCTCGGCAGCTTGGCCCACCTCATCCCCCAAGGAATCCCCATGCGTCGACTCGCTCTTGCCGCCGCGCTCGCCAGCGCACTGATCAGCACCGCCGCCTTTTCCCACGACGACAAGCAGGACGACGCCAAGGCCAAGGCCGACGCGCCCGATGCCGCGCTGGTCAAGCCGCAGTCGTCGGAAACCGAGGGCAGCGTCACCGTCGAAGGCAAGCGCATCGACTACAAGGCGGTCGCCGGCACCCTGGTGCTGCACGGCAAGGGCGACAAGGAGAACGAGCCGACGGTGAGCATGTTCTACACCGCCTACTTCAAGAAGGGCGTGGCGCCGGGTTCGCGCCCGGTCACCTTCATCTACAACGGCGGTCCCGGCTCGGCCACCGTGTGGCTGCATATGGGCGCGTTCGGCCCGAAGCGCGTGGTCACCAATGACGACACCCACACGCCCGCCGCCCCCTACGGCCTGGTCAACAACGACTACAGCCTGCTCGACGCCTCCGACCTGGTGTTCATCGACGCGCCCGGTGCCGGCTTCAGCCGCCTGATCGCCGACGACAAGGATCCGGCCAAGCGCGCCGACCAGATGAAGGACCGCAAGAAGGACATCTACAGTGTCGACGGCGACGGCCACGCCTTCGCCCAGTTCATCACCCAGTTCCTGTCGAAGTACGGTCGCTGGAACTCGCCCAAGTACCTGTTCGGCGAGAGCTACGGCACCACCCGCTCGGCGGTGCTGGCCAACGACCTGGAGAACGAGGACAGCGTCGATCTCAACGGCGTGATCCTGCTCTCGCAGATCCTCAACTTCGACAATTCCATCGACGGCCCCGAGCGCAACCCGGGCATGGACCTGCCCTACGCGCTGGCGCTGCCCACGTTCGCCGCCACCGCCTACTACCACCACAAGCTGCCGCAGCAGCCGGCCGCGCTCGAGCCGTTCCTGGCCGAGGTGGAGCAGTTCGCCGCGGGCGACTACGCCAGCGCGCTGTTCGCCGGCGCCTCGCTCGATGCCACGCGCAAGCAGGCGATCGCCGAGAAGCTGCACCAGTACACCGGCCTGCCGGTGGCCTACCTGCTGAAGGCCGACCTGCGCGTCACCGGCGGCATGTTCGAGCACGAGCTGCAGACCGACGGCGATATCACCACCGGCCGCCTCGACAGCCGCTTCTCCGGCCCCTCGATCGATCCGCTGAGCAAGAGCTCCGAATACGACCCGCAGTCCTCCGCGATCAGCTCGGCCTACGTCGCCGTGTTCAACGACTACGTGCGCCAGCAGCTGAAGTTCGGCAAGAACCAGACCTATCGCCTGTTCGCCGACATCGACGACTGGGGCATGAAGCACGACGGCCACGACGGCGCCATGAACGTGATGGGCGACCTGGCGATGGCGATGAAGACCAACCCGGATCTGAAGGTCTTCCTCAACGGTGGCTACTACGACCTGGCCACGCCGTTCTACGCCGCCAAGTACGAGATGGACCACCTGCCGATCCCGGACTCGCTGCAGAAGAACATCAGCTACGCCTGGTACCCGTCCGGCCACATGGTCTACGCCCACACCGCCTCGCTGAAGACGCTGCACGACAACGTGGCGAAGTTCATCCAGGCCACCGACAACGTGAAGTGATTGAGCGAGAAGTGAGCGGAGAGAAGTGAGGAGTGAGAGGTACCCGCGCTGCGCGGGTGCCTCTTTCCCCAACCCCTGCGCTTCGACCGTCGCTACGACCGTCCAATGATTCGTTCGACGCAGCCAACCGCCCCCCGGCGCAGACAAGAAGCGCACACCGTGGGAGCGTGGCTCCTCCTCTCACTCCTCTTCCCTGTGAAGTGATTGAGCGAGAAGTGAGCGGAGAGAAGTGAGGAGTGAGAGGTACCCGCGCTGCGCGGGTGCCTCTTTCCCCAACCCCTGCGCTTCGACCGTCGCTACGACCGTCCAATGATTCGTTCGACGCAGCCAACCGCCCCCCCGGCGCAGACAAGAAGCGCACACCGTGGGAGCGTGGCTCCTCCTCTCACTCCTCTTCCCTCACTCCTACTCTTGGCGCCGGGCACCGGCTACGATCCGGTTTTCGCCCGCGATACCCGCCATGCGCCCACTGATCGACCGCTACATCGACGCCTACAACCGCATCGACGTCGACGCGATGCTGCTCACCCTGCATCCGGCGATCGTGTTCGAGAACCATGCCGGCGGCCAGCGCACGCTGCGCACCGAAGGGCTGCTCGATTTCGAGCGGCTGGCCCGCAGCACCCAGCCGCTGTTCAGCGCACGCCGCCAGGTGATCACGGCCTACCGTGAGCAGGGCGACAGCGCCTGGGCGGAGATCCAGTTCGACGGCACCTTCGCCATCGATCTGCCCAACGGCATCCGCGCCGGCCAGCGCATCGCCATGCCCGGCCGCTCCGAATACCGCGTATTCGATGGCCTGCTGATCTACATCGCCGATCACAGCGCGTAAGCGTTCCGGGGCGCCGCCTACCGTTACGTCAGTCGGACATCGCCAGTTGGGGATCCAGACCGGCCGGATCGAACCCATCGGCATGAGCGTGGAGTATCAGTGCGTAAGCCGCCTTCGTGGCGAATTGTTCCCGGACTCGCGAGGTTTGGCCGGGCTCGATGGATGCGCAGGCATCGCGGACCAGGCTGGCCATGCGCTCGAAGTCACACGCTTGCCCCCGGATACCGGTCCTGTCGACATCCGCATGGAGCCATGTCGTCAGTGTCAGGTAGCAGTGCGGTCCAAGGTGTTCGTGCCCGCCGTTGAGTGCAACGTGGGACGCGCGCGCGTAGCTGTCCAGTCGGTCCGCGAACTTCCTCAGCCCCGCGCGGCTTCCATGCAGATGCCAAACCTGCCCGAGTTCGTCAGACATGTAGAAAAAGCCCAGCTCGCGCCAATCCTGGCGGGTCGCCTCTGCGGCCAGTGCGGACAGGGGCTCCATGGCAGCCGGTTGGCCTTCGGGCAGGTGGGGCTTTTTCTTATACCGATCGGAAGCCAGTCGCGCCAACGGCCTCCGGGCAGGTCTGGGCGGACTGCCGCACCCGCTTGACCCGCGTCAGCGCGTCCATCCCCCGGCAGTCCTAGCCTCCCGCCATTCCGGACGGAGAAGCGCGATGCGGGTGGACGTGGCGGTGGTGGGAGGGGGGCCGGCAGGTCTGTGCCTGGCCGGGGCGTTGGCCGATGCGGGGCTCGAGGTGGTCGTGCTGGAGCGGCAGTCGCTGATGGCGCTGGCCGAGCCGGCCGACGACGGCCGCGAAATCGCGCTGACGAAAGCCTCGCGCGAACGACTGGAGCAGCTCGGCGTGTGGCCGCGGATCGACCCGGCCTATATCCATCCGCTGCGCGCGGCACGGGTGATGGACGGTCGCGGCGCCCGCCCGATGGAGATCGCCGCGCCGGGCCACGGCGTGCTCGGCCACCTGGTCGGCAATGCGCAGATCCGCCGCGCCGCATTCGAAGCGGCGGACAGCCGACCTTCCGTGCAGGTGGTCAACCATGCGGATGTGCAGGACATCGCCACCGAAGGCAGCGGCGTGCGCCTGAGCTGCGCCGGCGACCTGTCCGTGCTGGCGCGGCTGGCGGTGGCGGCGGACAGCCGCTTCTCGGCCATGCGCCGGCTGCTGGGCATCGGCGCGCGCATGCGCGACTTCGGCCGCAGCATGCTGGTGTGCCGCATGACGCACGAGCAGCCGCACCGGCAGGAAGCCTGGGAATGGTTCGGCTACGGCCAGACGCTGGCCCTGCTGCCGCTGTGGGAGGGGCAGTCCTCGGTGGTGCTGACCCTGCCGCACCACCTGGCCCAGGCGATGCAGGATCTCCCGCCCGAGGATTTCGCCCGGGCCATGCAGGAGCGCTTCGACCATCGCCTCGGCGCCATGCGCCTGCTCGGCGAGCGCCATGTCTACCCGCTGGTGGGTACCTATGCGCGACGCTTCGTGGCGCCGCGCTGCGCGCTGGTCGGCGATGCCGCCGTGGGCATGCACCCGGTCACCGCGCACGGCTTCAACTTCGGCCTGCAGAGTGCGGAGACGCTGGCCACGCATCTGCGTGGCGCGCTGCAGAGTGGTCGCGACATCGGCAGCCCGCACGTGCTGGCGGCCTACGAGCAGACGCACCGCCGCGCCACCGCGCCGCTCTACCTCGCCACCGGCCTGATCGCCTCGCTGTACACCGACGACCGGCCGCCGGCGCGCCTGCTGCGCGGCGCCCTGCTCGGTGCAGCCGGACGACTGCCGCTGTTCCGTCGGCTGGTGGCCGCCCATCTCACGCGGGGAGCCGGGCTCGTTTGAGAGTGTGCCGAGAATGGCTCAATGACGCTGAGCCGCATCAGTGGGCTCGCCGCTGCTTGCGGAAAGCGACCGCAGTGTCACCGAAATACCGCGAAGGCAGTTGCCACGCAGGCTTTCGAGCCCTGGCGGAGCTGGGTGCGACAGCGCCTGACGCAGCACCTCAACGTAACGCCGCACTCCGCCAGGAAGTTCGCTATCCCAGCCAAAAACGCAGGTCTTTAGAGGATCGTCGGACCACCAGTGTTGCTGCAGCCAGGGCAGCACAGCGTATGGCCGGATCAATAGGGAGTCGGCAAAAGCGCCCTCCAGATCCTCAGCGGCACCGGCATCAGCCCCGGGAATCAGCGCCTCCCCCGCTCTGAGCCAGCGACCGTCGCCGCGGCCAACGCCTCGGAGCAACTGCCGAACCTTCGCCGGGTGGCTCCAAATATCCTTCACTGCGGCTTCGGCGCCATGGCTTCGCACCTGCGCAATCACCAAGTCTGCCGGGTGAGTGGCTTTTGCCACGCTTGCGGACGTCACCAGTACAGCCAGCAAAACGCTGATCAAACGCTTCATGCGTGAAAGCTCCATCTGTAAGGGCAGAGTACATCGCTCCCGGAACCTCTGCCCCGGGGGCGGCAAGCGGGTACCTCCCCGCGCTAAACTGTCGGTTTTGCCCTGGAAAACATGGCGCAGGCAGCACTCCGCCCGACGGTCCGCGGGCCCACCTTCATTCGTCTGCTGGCGCGCCTGGCAGAGCTGGATGTGGCTGCGCCCGGGTCGTCGTTGCCCGAGCAGCTGGGCCAATGGCTGGACTGGAAGCACGCGCTGTCGCTCGCCGCGGCGCTCGACAGTCGCCCGGCCGTGCCGGAGCACGCGGCCACGGTGCCGGATGACCTGTCCGCCGAATGCACGCGGGCGCGGGAGACCCTGCTCGCGGCGCTCAGGCACGACCCGCTGCTCGCTTCAGGCACGCCGGCCGCGGGCGAGTCCGATTTCGCGCCGTATCGCCAGGTCTGCCTGGCCCGCCAGCGCGCCGCGCAGGCGACCGTCGGCCGCCTGCGCGGCAGGCTGCGCGACGCGCTCATGGCGGCCTCGCCTGAACAGGCCCGGCTCGCCGAAGTCGACGCGGTGATGGAAGTGGCGCTCACCCCGCGCGAGCACAGCCTGCTGGCGAAAGTGCCCGCGTTGCTGGAGCGACGCTTCGAGAGTCACCGCGGCGCCGGTCAAACCCACGGGCTCGACGCCTTCCGCCGCGAGATGCAGAGCGTGCTGCTGGCCGAGCTGGACCTCCGCTTTCAACCGGTCGACGCGCTGCTCGCCGCGCTGCGCACCCACCAAGAGTCCGCATGATCAAGAATCTTCTCCTCGCCGCCGTGTTTGCGCTGGGCCTCGCCGCCATCGGCTGGATCGTCGTCGGTTATGTCGGCAGCAATCCGCTCGGCATGGCCGTCGCGCTGCTGATCGGGGCCTGCTATCTCGCCGGCGCGTTCGAGCTGTTCGGCTATCGCCAGGCCACCGCCACGCTGCACCGGGCCATGGAAGGCCTCGCCGAGCCGCCGGCCGACCTGGCCAGCTGGCTGCAGCGCCTGCATCCCGGCCTGCGCCACGCCGTGCGCCTGCGCGTGGAGGGCGAGCGGGCAGCGTTGCCGGCGCCGGCGATGACGCCCTACCTGGTCGGCCTGCTGGTGCTGCTGGGCATGCTCGGCACCCTGCTCGGCATGATGGCCACGCTGCGCGGCACCGGCATGGCGCTCGAGAGCGCCACCGATCTCGCGGCGATCCGCGGCTCGCTGGCCGCGCCGGTCAACGGGCTGGGCTTCGCCTTCGGCACCTCCATCGCCGGCGTCGCCAGCTCGGCGATGCTCGGCCTGCTGTCCGCGCTGGTCCGTCGCGAGCGGCTGCATGCCGTGCAGGCGCTGGACGCGCGTATCGCCACCACCCTGCGCGTCCACTCGCAGGCGCACCAGCGCGATGAAGCCTTCCGTCTGCTGCAGCAACAGGCCGCGGCCATGCCGATGCTGGTCGACCGGTTGCAGGCGATGGCCGCCGCGCTGGAACAGCACAGCGCCGCCGCCCACGAGCGCCAGCACGCCGAGCAGCAGGCCTTCCACCGCCACACCGAGCAGGCCTATACGCGCCTGGCTCATTCCGTCGAGCAGTCGCTGAAGGACAGCGTCGCCGACAGCGCACGCACCGCCAGCAGCGTGCTGCAGCCGGTGGTGGAATCCACCCTCGCCAAGCTCGCCCGCGAGTCCGCTGCGATCCAGGCCAGCGTGAGCGACGCCGTGCAGCGCCAGCTCGACGGCCTCGCCACGGGCTTCGACAGCACCGCACGCACCGTCACCGGCATCTGGAACGACGCGCTGGCCCAGCACCGCCAGACCAACGAGGCCCACGCGCAGGCACTGGGCGAGGCGCTCGCTCGCTTCGCCGACACCTTCGAGCAGCGCTCGTCCGCCCTGCTGGACGGTGTCGCCGCCCGCCTCGACGCCAGCGCCGAGCGCACCGCCGACGCGTGGCACACCGCGCTGGCGAAACAGGACGCTACCCACACCGAACTCGCCCAGCGCAACCAGCAGGCGCTCGCCGCCGCGGGCGAGACCTTCGCGTCGCACGCCGCGGCGCTGGTGCAGGCGGTGGACCGCTCGCACGCCGAGCTGCAGTCCGCGCTGGCCGCGCGCGACGAAGAGCGCCTGGCCGCCTGGGCACAGAAGCTCGACACCCTCACCGCCGAACTCTCCACGCAGTGGACCGCCACCGGCGAAGCCACCGCCCAGCGCCAGCAGGCCATCTGCGACACGCTGGAGAAAACCGCAGGCGACATCGCTGCCCAGACCCAGGCCCACGCCAGCCAGACCCTCGCCGAGATCGCGCGGCTGGTCGAGGCCGCCTCCGAGGCGCCGCGCGTGGCCGCCGAAGTGGTCGGCGAGCTGCGCCAGAAGCTGTCCGATTCCATGGTGCGCGACACCGCCATGCTGGAGGAGCGCAGCCGCCTGCTGGCCACGCTGGAGACTCTGCTCGACGCGGTCAACCACGCCTCCACCGAACAGCGCAGCGCGGTCGACGCGCTGGTCAGCACCTCGGCCGAGCTGCTCGACCGCGTCGGCAGCCGCTTCGCCGCACAGATCGAAAGCGAGACCGGCAAGCTCGACCACGCCGCCGCGCAGGTCACCGCCAGCGCCGTCGAGGTCGCCAGTCTGGGCGAGGCCTTCGGTGCCGGCGTGGCGCAGTTCGGCCAGACCAACGATGCGCTGATGGAGCGCCTGCAGCAGGTCGCCACCGCGCTGGACGCCTCGCTCGCACGCAGCGACGAGCAGCTCGCCTACTACGTGGCGCAGGCCAGGGAAGTGGTCGAGCTCAGCGTGCTCTCGCAGCAGCAGATCCTCGCCGACATGCAGCAGCTCGCCGGCCGCCGCGCACCGGCCAAGGCAGCGAAGGCATGACGCACCCGCCCCCCCGTAGGAGCCCGCTCGCGGGCGATGCTCCTGCTCCCGATCTACATCCAGACCAAAACGCATCGCCCGCGAGCGGGCTCCTACAACGATGCGCGGCGCCGCGCCGATGCGTGCCCTCTGCCCGACGCCCCACCCCATGACCGACGACGTCGAACTCGAGTCCGAATCCACCGCCCCCATCTGGGCCTTCGGCGACCTGATGTCGGTGCTGCTCGGCGCCTTCGTGCTGATCCTGGTCGGCGTCATCGGCGTGCAGCTGCAGCTCTCGCACAAGCTGGAGGTGGCCGAGAAGCAGCGCCAGGCCGAACTGCAACGGCGCACCACGCTGGAGCAGGCGCTCGCCACGCCGCTGGCGCAGGGCCGCGTCACCCTGGTCAACGGCCGCATCGGCATCCGCGGCAACCTGCTGTTCGCGCTCAACTCCGACCAGCTGCAGCCGGAAGGCCGGCAGCTGATCCAGAGTCTCGCTGCGCCGCTGGCGCAGTACCTGCAATCGCGCGACGAACTACTGATGGTCAGCGGCTTCACCGACGACCAGCCCGTGCACGGCGACAACCGCCGCTTCGCCGACAACTGGGAGCTCTCGGCGCAGCGCGCGCTCACGGTCACCCGTGCGCTGATCGCCGCTGGCGTGCCCGCCAATGCCGTGTTCGCCGCCGCCTTCGGCGCGCAGCAGCCGGTCAGCGCCAATACCGACGAAGCCGGCCGCGCGAAGAACCGTCGCGTCGAGATCGCGCCGATCCCACGCTCCTCGGCCGGCAACACGGCCACGAAAGACCCCGACACCGGCCATGCGCCCTGAGCTCGGCCCCGCCATCCGCGCACAGCTGATCGCCGCGCTGGAACAGCGCGCCGCCGGACTCGACGGCGAAGCGCGCCGCCTGCTCGATGCGCGCCTGGCCGAGCTGCGCGGGCAAGATTCGGGCACTCCGGACGCTCCTGCGGACGGACGTCCCAACGGCCCCCTGCGCGAACTCGCCGAGCAGCTGACCCGCGAAGCACCGGGCGACCGCGCCGCCTATCCGGAGCTTCCCGCCCTCGCCGGGGTCCGCCAGCTCTGGTCCGCCCTGCGCGCCGACAGCCAGCTCCAGCACTCGGTCGCGCACACGCCCACCGACGCCGGTCCGCTCAACTCCACCGCCCTCGCCAGCCGCGCCATCGCGCTGATGCGCGAGCTGTCCCCGGGCTACCTGCGCGCGTTTCTGGCCTACATCGATGACCTGGCGTGGCTGGAGCAGCTTGGAAGCTCAAGCCCGGCGGCCGGCGCCGCTGCCACCCGAAAGCGAGCGCCGCGCAAACCGCTGCAGTGAGCCTCCATCGAAGCGAAGGCCAAGAGCGCACCGGGTCCAGTGGAGCGGCAACTGCGCACATCCGTTCCGCGTGCTGCCCCCGTTTTTGACTATCATCCCCGGCATCCATCAGGGATCGGCGAATCGTCGGCCGCCGTCGGGGGACGTCATGGAACTGCTGCTGTTGTGGCGCTGGAGCACCCTGGTCCAGGCCACGTCCGACCTGATCATCGCCGTGTTCTTCGTTTCGCTGGCGCTGTCGTTGCGCAGACGCGAGCTGCAGCCGTGGCTGGCCGCCTGGTTGTTCAACCTGTCTGCGCTGCTGGTCACCATCGTGTACTGGCTGGCGCAGCCAGTGTCCTCGCGCACGGCTGCGGTGTTCGCGGGCTTCGGTTATGTGTTCGCCAAGACCATGTTCGTGGCGCTGATGGTGGTCGGTGCGGATCGTTTCCGTGGCCGGTCGTATGCGGATTCGGGCTTTGCGAAGGTGGCGGTCGTGGTGGCGCTGTTCGCCGCGGTCACCGCGCTGGCCGTCCACTCCACCGACCAGCTCGGCGTCATCCAGGAAACCGTCATCGCGCTGGCCTTCGGCGTCGGTGCCCTGCGGCTGGTGCGCAGCCCCGGCTTCGGCTGGGTGGCCGTCGGCTTCAGCCTGCGCGCCATGCTCTCGGTCGCGGCGGTCGCCTGCTACGGCATCCAGTGGGTCTCCGGCGCACCGCAACCCGGCACCATCCTGGCCTACTTCGTGGCCTCGCATTCCTCGTTCGATACCGGTGCCGAATGGGTGATCGCGCTGGGCTGCCTGCTGGCCACCTACCGGCTGATCCAGCGCGAGCTGAGCGAGTCGAATACCGAACTGCGCACCGCCCGCGACCAGATGCAGCAGCTGTTGCATCGCGACCAGCTTACCGGCGTGTTCAATCGTCGCGCGCTGCCGATCATGCTCGCCGAGGCGCGCAAGGCCGGCGCCACCGTGCTGTTCTTCGACCTGGACCATTTCAAGCGGATCAACGACGAGCTTGGTCACTCGTCCGGCGATGCGAGCCTCGCCCGCTTCGCCCGGGCGCTGCAGGCATCGTTCCGCACCGACGACCAGGTCATCCGCTACGCCGGCGACGAGTTCGTGGTGGTGGCGCAGGACATGGACCCGGCTGCCATCGCCACGCGGGTGCAGTCGGTGCGCGAGCAGCTGCAGCATGCCGATGCGCTGACGCCCGCGATCAGCTTCTCCGCCGGCGTCGCCGTGCTGCCACCGCAGGGCAATCCGGACGCCGTGCTGCGCGAAGCCGACCAGGCGATGTACGACGCCAAGGCACGCCGGCAGCCGGTGGACGCGTGACGCGTGCCGTGAAAGCCTGGTCAGGACCGGGGGCTAGACTGCCGGCAATGCCAAGCGAAGGAGCACAGCCATGAACGAGCGCGACCCGAGCGAGCGGGCCAGGGCGATGCGCGTCGGCCTCGGCCTGACCTACGGCTCTGGAATCGGCGTGGCCCTGGGCGCGGGGCTGGGCGCCGCGTTCGGCCACGTTGCACTCGGCGTCGCGCTGGGTGTGGCCCTGGGTTCGGCGCTCGGGCTGATCGTGGCTGCGATGATGCCGGCATCGCGTGGCAAGGGTTCTGGTGGGTGAGAGGAGGCATCGGCCGGGAAGCCGCGCAAGGCAGGGAAACGTAGCGAGGTCGGCACTGTTCCCTGGTTCGTCCGTGCGTCCTCATGGTTCACGGGATTGGTGAACCTGACCCCGTTGCTGCCGTTTGTCGGATGCCTCCCACACCGAGGATGTGCGATGAGATCTCCCGGCTCCCTGTCACCATCCGGACCGTCCTCAAATGGGCGCTGCCTTGCTTGCTCACCGCCGGCACGGCTTACCTGATCGAAATGGACGGCATGTGCGACAGGGAGCACAACGACATCCTGATCCCGGCGCTGCATACGGCATCGGGGCTCGAAGACGCGTCGGTGTCGACCATGTTCGGGCGGCGCGAGGTACAGCTGGAGCAGCCGGCAGGACGGGTCGTGATTGCCCGTTGGCCGGGGTTTGCGTCGTCGCTGCTTCGCACGGCTGTGGCTGACGTCCACTGGAAGCCGCAGACAGCTCTCATCGAGAAGGACAAGAGACAACCTCTTGCTCATGGAACCTGGCGGGAGCCGTGGAAAGTTGCCGATGCCCTTGCGGCCTCCGACGGCTTTCTGGCGGAAGAGCGCCGGGAAAAATCGCCGTCGTCAGGCGTGTGATGATCGGATGGACCTACGTCGATCAAGAGCGAACGCTGCGCCTGCAGGAGCTGGAAAGCGCCAAAGATGTCGATGGTGCGCTGGTCAAGGGTGCTCGCCTGATTCGGTGGCGACGTCATCTACGCCGAATGCCATGATCGTGGCCGGGGGATACGTGACCTTATCTACATCGCGCCATCGGATGAGTGGGACGTCGATGTGTTGGAGAATCCGCCAAAGACATAGCTGCCTGGAACCGGTGGGAGCAGGCCAAGTTCCGCGCCCGACATAAGTGAACCTGATCTTGATGGCTATACTCTATAATCGACACGAAGCTCAAGAAACGCATGATGTCCCTGCAAGGCGCGAAAGCAAGAAATGAAGACTCTTCAGATAATCGAGGCATTGGATGTCGGTGGCTTGAAGTCACTGGGTTCTTTTGCCCAGGTCCGGGGTGCGGTGGAGGCTTCATTTGGTAGCCAGTTTGGCTGTCGTGGCTGGTCATCGCTTTTCAGCAAGCTGAAGTCATTGAAAAGCGAGGTTCCACGCCAGGGGGCCAATCTCCTTGGTGCTTGCGAGCGGGCGGCATTTCAGGATTCGGTGAACGAGGTGTCGAATATTCTTGGCGTGAAGGTAAAAGCCAAGACTCGCTCTGAGCTGGTCGAAATTGTTAATTGTTTCATCAGGGCATTCCCGCCAGCTCCCTTCGACCCGTATGAGTACTACGAGAAGACCAAGCTCGCGAAGTTCAAGGGAAGCTCGAAGCTCGAAGGTATAGATGTCGATTATCCCGATGAGAGCGTTACGCTGGAGAGCGTGCTGAACAAACACCGCAGGTGAGTACATGGACAGGTACGACGCATCGCACGACCACTATTGCTACAAGGGTACATCGACACTGAAGAACAAGCTCAACATACAGGAGCTTGGTCAACTTGAGGTGGCGGAGAGAGAAATCACCACTCTCACCGCGAAAAGGATTCATTTCAGGCAGCCACCCTACAATCTCGATTACCTGAGAAGCCTCCATCGCCAGCTTTTCTCCGATCTGTATGACTGGGCGGGAGAACTGCGTAGCGTAGATATATCAAAGGGCGGAACCCGCTTCTGTACATGTACAAGAGTGGTTGTTGAGTCGCAGAAGCTTTTTAACGCCTTGCAAGCCAAGAACTGGTTGCGGGGTATGGAAAAAGGCGAGTTTTGCGAAGCGCTCGCGGAGTATTACTGCGAGTTCAATATGGTCCATCCCTTCCGGGAAGGAAATGGCAGAGTTCAACGCCTTTTCTTCGAGCATCTGGCATTGTCTGCTGGATATGATTTTGACTGGGCCGACGTGAATCAGGTGGAGTGGATTCAGGCCAATATTGATGGCGTCAATGTCAACTACGGCACGATGGCCAACATCTTCAAGAGAATAATCACGCGAGTGGCATGATATGCGCCGCCCTCCGTTCGAAAGGAATCGGGTTGGTTTTCATGCACGATTACTCTGCGTGCTATCGCTCAAAGCCGCGGCGACCTGCCCTCATCCAGCAACTTCAACTGATTGGCCGCCCGGGGTTGCCCGGATCGAGGACGAGGACACCTGCTTGAAACTCTGTGCGCTCAGCGCTCAGCGCTCAGCGCTCAGCGCTCAACGCTCAGGGCCGAGCCGCGGGCTCCGATGTCGGCCCATGCTCCAACTACGCTCGGCGGAGCCTTTCGGGATCACTGCCTCCGCTGCTGCCTCATCCGACGCTCGAGGGCGCGACCGAGATGGACGGATCTGCTCGACCGCCAGATATTCTGTCCAATCGGAGCACGGGGATGTACGACCCGGATACGGGTGGTACTCCAGCATTTGACCGGCCGAATGCGCTGCGTCGTTCCGATGGCGATTTCTACATTCCGGAAGGGGTCGATATTCCCCCCGGATCTGAAGCTCAAGAACGATGGGTTCAACAAGCGACCGAAGGTGACGCACTTCACCATCATGCCTTCGAAGCCTTTGCCTAAAGCTACGTTAATGGGCGCACTGGACAACCTGGATCAATCGAAGGCAGCCGCAGATCCGGAACAACTTCTTGTCAGCTTCGACCTGGCTGAGTTGGATCACAGGCACGCCTACCAACTTGCAACGGCCCAATATGAGGAGCTTCCGTCATGCGAAGAGCTCATCAAGTGGTCCCTGTAGCTGTCCGCATCTGCCTACGGATGGCCCCTCACATGAGTAACCTGGGGAAGTAACCTGACCTCGATGACAGCGGGCGTACCCTATGCAGCTCTGGCGATGGAACGGCGCAAACGACAGCTTCACCACCTTGCTGCCGGTGAATGACGCGGATTTGCTCGGTGGCGTGTTTACCGCCGACGGAACGCCCAAGACCTGGGGTGCACGCCCGAAGGTCAGGCCCGCCCTGGAGAAGGACCCGAAGAAGCAGCTGCCGCTGGGCGATCTCAGCTTCATCATGGGTGCCAGCGTGGTGTTGAACGACAAGGCTTGCGCAGCCTTGGGCGACCTGTTGCGGCCGTTCGGTGAATTTCTGGAACTGGACCTGGTGGATGCCACCGGGCTGGCTGGCGGCGACCAGCGCCTGTACTTCTACAACGTCACCCGCATGATTCCGTGCATCGACGTGACGCGACCCGAGATGGATGGCAAGAAGGTGATCGCGCCGGCGTTCCTCCCTGGTGCGGTGCCGGGTGAGGCGGCGATCTTCAAGGATCCGCTGCGCAAGAAGGCCGATATCTATCTGAACAGCGCCGCGCATGATGCGGTGGTGCAGCGGATGAAAGAGGCGGATCTGCGCGGGTCAACGCTGCGGCGGATCGGCTGAAGGCGGTGCTGATGGCCGAGGCAGGTTCGCTAGTGAGCCTGACCTCATTCGCTCTACCGGCCCGAAAGTAAAATCTGACCCCTGCTTCATCGGGACCTCCGAGGGGGCGACGGTGTCATCCGGGGGATTTAATTACCCCCGTCCCCTTAAATTCTAAATTCTCGAAAATGCCCGAAATGACACGCGTGCATTCATGAGCAACTTTAAAAATGGAATACTAAGCATTCATTTGGAAAAAATGCATGGAACTAGCTTCCCAGGTAAATCCCTTTGGTGGAAGAAAATAACCCTTAGTCGATCCACCCGAGAGGCAGGCCACCTGAATCTTAAAAACTAAACGAATGGCCCGTGATTCATAAAACGCACTTTCAAATCAGGCAATGCCGAAATTATCTTATCAAGCTCCATGATGCGCTTTGGATAGATCGTATCAAAGTCATCGCTTCGATAACGCTCAACAAAGTCAAAATCACCGAGCAAAATCCGCACAACACATATCATGACACCCTTTTGACGCTCCATCTCGTCATAGGGCAAATTAATATGACGCGTCTCATAGCGCGGAGGCAGATTTTCCAGGAGCGCACGCTCATCAGCAAGATTATAGTGCCGATCAATGAATGCAATACCATCCGCCATCACCGCCACTAATACAGGTCTTACATCTTTTATATCGATCACCAGCTCCTCAACGGCTCGCGCGGGGTGCCCGGAAGATGCGAAGCAAGCCTTATCCTCGAAAATCCAGCTCGTCAGGCGAAGGTGATCGGGAAGATATTGAAGCTCCTGCGCAACAGCCTGAAAATTCACCAATGACGTCGATAGCTGGTACCCCATAATCGACTTGTAGAGATTCATCGATTTCTTGTTGTTTATATGAACGCTAGGCTGCAATGGCGTACTAACCCGGTCAAAAGCGAAGCCCGGATCTACAATTAAATCCGTATGCTTAAGAGAGCCATTCTTGAACTTTCCAGAGACAAAGCTCCACCCATTGAACTCAGCGGCAACCTCTTTGCATATCTCGCTTAGATTTTGTTTGAACGTAGTCATATCAAAGTCACAGCTTCCTCAGAACGATCATTGGCGGAGGTTGAAGAGGACCACTCATGCCGGCTTTAGAAGCGTTCGTGCCGGCCCCAGTCCCCGCCGCTGCACCCGATTGCACAACGGGATAGACTGTTGACTGATTGGTGGTCAGGCTGGCATTCCCCGTCTTCACCTCAACTACAGCCTGCCCCTGCGAATTAAGATTGAACGAAGAGATTGGATTTCCATTTCCGTCAATTAGCACGTTTCCGTTTATATCTTCTGCAACGAAGCCCGGCGGCACCTGAGCCGCAGCATTGGGCGCCCCATTAAGCGCACAATCGGCGATGCAACGCACTGCTCCTGTCGTTAGAGTCACTTGGGACTGCACTAAAAAGCCTTGCCCCTGAATGTCCTTTAAGACTCAGCTTCTTACACTACCGACGTCCCCCCGCGTTGAGTAGCGGGACGGTTTAGAGTCCGGGGGGCACTTTAACTGCTTGGCATAGGCGGCGGGTGTCAGCCCGCCCAGCGCCTTCTTCGGTCGCTCCTCGTTGTATTTCCGCCGCCAGCGTTCGATCTCGGCGCGGGCGTGCAGCAGGCTGGGAAACCATTGCTCGTTGAGGCATTCGTCGCGCAGTCGGCCGTTGAACGATTCGATGTAGGCGTTTTGGTTCAGCTTGCCCGGTTCGATCAGCCGCAGCTGCACCCCACGCTCGTGCGCCCAGGTCACCATCGCCTTGCCGCAGAACTCCTTGCCGTTGTCGCTGCGGATCACCTTGGGCAGGCCGCGGCTGAGCGCCAGGCGATCCATCCCCCGCGTCACGCCGAGGCCGGAGATCGCCCGTTCTACCTCGATGACCACCGCCTCATGGGTGGCGTCATCGACGAGCGTAAGGCACTTCAGGACACGGCCTTCGGCGGTGCGATCGAACACGAAGTCCATCGACCAAACCTCGTTGGCCGCCGTCGGGCGAGCCAGCGGCTGGCGTTCGCCCGGAGGCACCTTTTTCCGTTTGCACCGCCGCACCTGCAGCCGGGCTTCCTGATACAGCCGCTCCACGCGTTTGTAGTTCACCGGCAGCCCGGCTTGTCTCAGCTTCAGATGAATCGTCCCCAGAACGGGGTCAGATTCACTTACCGAGTCGCGCCTGCGCTCCATGATCGGCTTGCGTCTCCGGTGCCCCCCGACTGGCCGAACCCCTCACACTCAGCGCCTCGCGCCACCGCTGCTGCTGCTCCCTATCTCCTTCCACTAACCAAAGCAGCTTCCCACTCACCCACGCGGCGACCGGCAGGCCATCCTCGAACAGAATCCGAGTGCCGATGACAGCAGGAATCCGCTCCCCGGCGAGCACACTGCCGGTGAGATTGAGCGGATCGCAGCCGCTGACGACCACGAGTTCGCCGCTCGCTTCGCGCCGTGCGATGGATCGCAACGCCGGGATGGCGTCGGGCAGGGCGAACTGTTCGCCGACCAGGCCGTCGACGAAGCGGCCGCCGCGGATTTCGCCGCGCGCTTCCAGCCGCTGGTAGACCTGGCGCAGTTCGCGCCAGCTCGGCAGCCAGGCGGCTTCGCGTTCCAGCAGTCTCCAGAACACCACGCCGTAGCGTTGCAGCAGGGTGCGGGCGACGTGCTCGACCTGCTCGCGGCGGTGCGCTTCGTCGCTTTCCTCGCGTGGTGCGCGGGCGCGCACCAGCGCCCAGCGGCCGGCGTCTTCCAGGGTGCTCAGGCTGTGGTGGCGCACGCGGCGGTGGCGCGGGTGGTCTCGCTTGGCCGCGGGCAGCAGCAGGGCGCGCAGGCCGGCGAAACTGTCGGCGGTGACGCGGCCGGCGGCGACCAGCTCGCCCAGCGCGTCTTCCAGCTCGGTGCGCAGCAGGCGGGTGCTGGCCATCAGCTCGTCGAAGAACAGCGCGCCCTCGTCGCGCAGCGCGTCGGTCACCGCCTGCGCGCGCGAGGACAGCGCAGGTGCTTCGGCATCGTCGCGCTCGGCTACCGCGGCCCACATGCCCATCTGCCGTCGCGGCAGCAGCACGATGGGCGTGGCGCGTACCGGTCCGCCGCCGCTGCCGCCGGGGCGCAGCCGGCTCCAGCCGATGCGGCCGGCGCGGCATTGCTCGTCCAGCCAGCGGCTGCCGTAGTCGTCGAGGCGGGCGGGGAGCAGTTCGGTTTCCCAGGCGCCGGCGGCGGCCTCGTAGCCTTCCAGTTGCGCCAGCACGGCGGGCAATGCGTCCGGGCCGCTCATGCGTGTGGCCGGGGTGACGTGCTGCCAGTCGAGCAGGAAGCGCAGGAAGTCGCGCCGGCTTACCGGGGCGATCTCGCGGCGCAGCCGGCCCAGCGTGTAGCGGTGGATGCGTGCCAGCAGGTGGCGTTCGCACCATTCGATGGCCGGTGTGTCGGGGCTGAAGTGCCCCTGCATCACGTAGCCCTCGGACTGCAGGCGGATCAGCGCCAGTTCGATATCGCCGATGGCCACGCCCAGCGCGGCGGCCAGCGGTGCCACCGGGGTCGGACCCAGCCCGCCGAGACGACCGCGCAGTAGTTCGCGCAGGGCATCTTCGGGCGTCCAGGCCTGCGCGGCGTATTCGGCGGGCGCGTTGATGGCCGGTTGCCGCGTGGCGTGCGGATGAACCGCCTGCCACAGTGGCAGGCGTTCGGCGGCGACCCACACGGCAGTGGCCGGGGCGAGGCTGAGCCGGGTGGCGCGATGCGCCCTGGCCAGTGCGCGCAGGTGCGTGTCCCAGCCGACGTTGGCCACCACTTCGGCCTCGGTGATGCCGCCGAGCACGGTCAGCGCGTCGTGCATCTCGTCGGCGTCGCGCACCTGTGGCCAGGCTTCCTCGCGCACGGCGGCGATGGCGTCGGGATCGAGCCGGCCGAGGTCGTCGGCGTCTTCCACGTCGCCCCAGCGGCGCGCCTGCACGGCCTGGGTGCGGCGTTCCTCCAGCGGCGCGTCGTCGAGGAAGGCGTAGGGCGCGGCGGTCAGCACCTCGCTGGCCAGCGGGCTGGGTGCGGCAAGGTCGCGCGCGATCACGGTGATGCGGCCTTCTTCCATGCCGCGCAGCAGGGCGAGCAGGCCGTCGGTGTCCATCGCCTCGCGCAGGCAGTCGTGCAGGGTCTGGTTCACCAGCGGGTGATCGGGCACCTCGCGCTCGCCGACGATGTTCTCCAGGCAGGCGACCTGGTCGGGAAACACGGTGGCGAGCAGGTCTTCGCTCTTCATGCGCTGCAGCTGCGGCGGCACCTTCTTGCCGCCGGCGAAGCGCGGCAGCGCCAGCGCGGTGACCGCCGCCCAGCGCATGCGCGTGGGGAACAGCGGCGCGTCCAGCAAGGCCTGGGTCAGCACGTGCTCGGCGCTGGACGAATGCAGGTAGTGCGCCACCTCGATCAGCGGAAAGCTGTGGCTGGTGGACAGCGACAGCACGATCGCATCCTCGGTGGCCGCGGCCTGCAGCTCGAAGTTGAACTGGCGGCAGAAGCGCTTGCGCAGCGCCAGCCCCCAGGCGCGGTTGAGCCGGCTGCCGTAGGGCGTGTGGATCACCGGCTGGGTGCCGCCGGATTCGTCGAAGAAGCGCTCGATGACGATGGTGGATTGGGTCGGCAGCTCGCCCAGCGCGGCCCTGGCGCGGGCGAGGTAGTCGGCCAGTTGCTGCGCGGCGGATTCGTTCAGGCCGAGGGTGTCGCGCAGCCAGGCCTTGGCCGCATCCACGCCGCCGGCGGCGAGCTGTGTGCCGATCTCCCCGCGCAGGCGCGACACGCCGAAGGAGAGTTCGTCGCTGCGCCCCGGCGCCTCGCCCAGCCAGAACGGGATGTTCGGCGGCACGCCCCTGGCGTCTTCCACCCGCAGCTTGCCCGGCTCCACGCGCTGGATGCGGTAGCTGGTGTTGCCGAGCTGGAACACGTCGCCGGCGAGGCTTTCGATGGCGAAATCCTCGTTGACCGTACCGACGATGGTCGCCTGCGGTTCCAGCACCACCTGGTAGTCGGCGGTATCGGGGATGGTGCCGCCGGAGGTGACCGCGGTCAGCCGCGCGCCGCGCCGGCCGCGCAGCTGCTTGTGCACGGCGTCGCGGTGCAGGTAGGCGGCACGCGCGCCGCGGCGGGTGGTGAAGCCGTCGGCGAGCATGCGCACGATGGCGTCGAAGTCGCTGCGCGCCAGCGCGCGGTACGGATGCGCGCGGCGCACCAGTGCGTACAGCGCGTCCTCGTCCCACTCGGTGCAGGCGACCTCGGCGACGATCTGCTGCGCCAGCACGTCCAGCGGCTGTGCCGGCATCCTGAGGGTGTCCAGTTCGCCGCGACGCACGCAGTCGAGCAGGGCCGCGCATTCCACCAGGTCGTCGCGCGAGGTGGCGAACAGCCGCGCCTTCGGCGTGCCGCCGACCGCATGGCCGCTGCGCCCGGCGCGCTGCAGGAAGGCGGCGATCGAACGCGGCGAGCCGAGCTGGCAGACCAGGTCGACGTCGCCGATGTCTATCCCTAACTCCAGCGAGGCGGTGGCGACCAGCGCGCGCAGCTCGCCGCGCTTGAGCCGTTGCTCGGCGTCCAGCCGCTGCTCGCGCGACAGGCTGCCGTGGTGCGCGGCGACCAGTTCCTTGCCCAGCCGCTCGGACAGGTGCCGCGCGGCACGCTCGGCCATCCGCCGCGTGTTGACGAAGATCAGCGTGGTGCGATGCGCCTCGGCCAGCGCGGCGAGGCGGTCGTAGACCAGCGCCCAGGTGTCGTTGGACATCACCGCTTCCAGCGGCACCGGCGGCACCTCGATGGCGAGGTCGCGCGGGCGGTCGTGGCCGATGTCGACGATGGTGCAGGCGGGTGCGCCGGCGGTGCCCGGCGCCGCGTCGTCGGCCAGCGGCGCCAGCGTGGCGCGTTCGCCCTCGCCGACCAGGAAACGCGCCACCGCCTCGATCGGCTTCTGCGTGGCGGACAGGCCGATGCGCAGCAGCGGGCGCTGGCACAGCGCTTCCAGCCGCTCCAGGCTCAGCGCCAGATGTGCGCCGCGCTTGCTGTCGGCCAGCGCGTGGATCTCGTCGACGATCACCTCGCGCACATGCTTCAGCGCCTCGCGGCCGGAGGCCGAGCCGAGCAGGATGTAGAGCGACTCCGGCGTGGTGACCAGAATGTGCGGCGGGTGTTTGCGCATCAGCGCACGCGCGGCCTGCGGCGTGTCGCCGGTGCGCACCGCGGTGCGGATGGCGACGTCCGGCAGACCGGCCGCTTCCAGCTCGGCGCGGATGCCTTCCAGCGGCGCCTCCAGGTTGATCTGGATGTCGTTGGACAGCGCCTTCAGCGGCGACACGTAGACCACCCGCGTCTCGTCCGGCAGCGCGCCGCCGTGCGCCACGCCCTCGCGCACCAGCGCGTCGATGGCGGCGAGAAAGGCGGTCAGCGTCTTGCCCGAGCCGGTGGGCGCGGCGACCAGGGTGTGCTCGCCGCGGCGGATCGCCGGCCACGCCGCTGCCTGCGCCGCGGTGGGCGCGTCGAAGCGGCCGCGGAACCAGGCCGCGACGGCGGGGTGGAAGTCGGCGAGCAGGGTGTCCATGTCCGGCCTCGGCCCGGTGGTGGGAGCGGCAGGCGTCACCCGCCAGATATGGGGCAAGGCGGGCAGCGTGGCAAGCGGCGGTCGCGCGGACTGCGACGCAGCCGCCTTGTGCTTGCGATGCGCTTTGAACATGCTCGGCGGCGCATCCCGCCTCCACCCATCCCGCCGCCCTCAAGGAGGATCCCATGTCCGCACGTCAGCGCCTCCCGCGCACCCTGCTCGCCGTTGGCATCGCCTGTGCCGCGGTCGGTCTGTCCGGGGTGTCGGCCGCCGCCACCGCACCGGCGGCCCGGCCGTGGATGAATGCCGCGCTGTCGCCCGACCAGCGCGCCGACCTGCTGGTGAAGGCGATGACCCAGGACGAGAAGTTCCGGCTGATCCGCAGCGAGTACGGCGCGGACTTCGAGGGCAAGCACAACAAGCCGGCCGGCTCGCTGGGCACCGCCGGGTTCATCCCGGCGATGCCGCGGCTGGGCCTGCCGGCGATCCACGAGACCGACGCCGGCCAGGGTGTGGCCCGTCCGCTGCTGTTCGGCGATGGCGACACCGCCCTGCCCGCGGGCCTCGCGGTCGCCGCCAGCTTCGATCCGCAGGTGGCCCACGCCGGCGGCGCGATGATCGGCCGCGAAGCGCATCGCATGGGCTTCGCCGTGCTGCTGGCTGGCGGCGTGAACCTGGCGCGCGACCCGCGCAACGGCCGCAACTTCGAATACGCCGGCGAGGATCCGCTGCTGGCCGGCCGCATCGTCGGCGCGGCAATCGCCGGCATCCAGAGCGAGCACGAGGTGTCCACCGTCAAGCACTACGCGATGAACGACCTGGAGACCGCGCGCACCACGCTCAGCGCCAACATCGACCAGACCGCCGCGCGCGAGTCGGACCTGCTCGCCTTCGAGATCGCCATTGCCGACGGCCAACCGGGTTCGGTGATGTGCTCGTACAACCGCGTCAACGGCGTCTACGCCTGCGAGAACGACTGGCTGCTCAACCAGGTGCTCAAGCGCGACTGGAAGTACCCCGGCTTCGTGATGTCCGACTGGGGCGCGGTGCACAGCGCGGCGAAGTCGGCGCTGGCCGGGCTGGACCAGGAGTCCGCCGGCGAGCGCTTCGACAAGGAGGTGTACTTCGACAAGCCGCTGCGCGAAGCGGTGGCCAGGGGCGAGGTGCCGCCCTCGCGCATCGACGACATGGTCCACCGCATCCTGCGCAGCTTCTTCGCGGTGGGCGCGTTCGAGCACCCGGCGAAGGTGGCGCCGATCGACTACGCCGCCGACGCGAAGGTGTCGCAGCGGGCCGCCGAGGAAGGCATCGTGCTGCTGCGCAACCAGGACCACGCGCTGCCGCTGGCCGGCGCGGTAGGCCAGGTCGCCGTGATCGGCAGCCATGCCGACGTGGGCGTGACCACCGGTGGCGGCTCGTCCGGAGTGAAGCCGCGCGGCGGCAGCCCGGTCACCGGCGTGGCGCCCACCGCCTGGCCGGGCCCGAAGGTGTACCAGCGCTCCTCGCCGATGCAGGCGATCGCCCGGCGCAACGGCGGCAAGGTGGCCTATGCCAGCGGCGAGGACATCGCCGCGGCGGCGAAGCTGGCAGCGCAGTCGAAGGTCGCCATCGTGTTCGCCGAGCAGTGGACCGCCGAGTCGTTCGACGTGCCGACGATGGACCTGCCGGGCCACCAGGACGCGCTGATCGCCGCGGTGGCCAGGGCCAATCCGCACACCATCGTGGTGCTGGAGACCAACGGTGCGGTGAAGATGCCCTGGCTGGATCAGGTGCAGGGCGTGCTGGAGGCCTGGTATCCCGGCGCCAACGGCGGCGAGGCGATCGCCCGCGTGCTGTTCGGCGAGGTCGATGCGTCAGGCCGGCTGCCGGTGACGTGGCCGAAGGACGAGTCGCAGCTGCCGCGCCCGACCATTCCGGGTGCCGGACTGGCGGCGATCGGTATCCCGCCGCAGGGCCAGCCGCAGCAGGACATCGACTACGACATCGAGGGTGCCGACGTCGGCTACCGCTGGTTCGAGAAGCGTCACCTCGAGCCGCTGTTCGCGTTCGGCCATGGCCTGAGCTACACCACGTTCGCGTATGGCACGCCGAAGCTGGAGAACCACGACGGCACGATCAGCGTCAGCGTGCGCGTCACCAACACCGGCAAGCGCGCCGGCGTGGCCGTGCCGCAGCTCTACGTGGCGCCGCCGCAGGGCGACACCACCCATCGCCTGGCCGGTTGGCAGCGGGTGAGCCTGAAGCCGGGCGAGAGCCGCGACGTGCGCATCGCGGCCAGCCCGGTGCGGCTGGCGCACTACGACGCGGCGAGGCACGGCTGGGTGCGCGATGCCGGCCGCTATCGTTTCCAGCTGGGTACGGACGCCACGTCGATGCTGAAGGCCGACCTGTCGGTGGGCTTGCCCGCCGCCACCTGCACGCTCGAGGCCTGCACGCCCGTCGCGCACTGACGCCATCGCCCGCCGCCCGTAGGAGCCCGCTCGCGGGCGATGCTCTTTCTTTCGATGGGATCAGGAGCAAGGGCATCGCCCGCGAGCGGGCTCCTACCGGGTCGGCAGCAACGCGGGCGCTTTGCGGGACCATGGTCGCGACGGATCAGTGCCTGCCGCTTCGCCGGGCACGGATGCCGTGAGCATGCTGAAGGCCGATCTGGCGGTGGGCTTGCCCACCGCCACCTGCACGATAGAGGCGTGCACGCCCGTCGCGCACGGATGCCATCGCCCGTCGCCCGTAGGAGCCCGCTCGCGGGCGATGCCTTTTCTTTCGATGGTGATCAGGAGCAAGGGCATCGCCCGCGAGCGGGCTCCTACCGGGTCGGCAGCAACGCGGGCGCTTTGCGGGGCCATGGTCACGATGCGGGGCCATGGTCGCGACGGATGAGTGCCTGCCGCTTCGAGCCGGGCACGGACGCATGTGACCATGCTGAAAGCCTATCTGGCGGTGGGCTTGCCGGCGGCCACCTGCACGCTCGAGGCCTGCACGCCCGTCGCGCACTGAAGCCATCGCCCGTCGCCCGTAGGAGCCCGCTCGCGGGCGATGCTCTTTCTTTCGATGGGGATCAGGAGCAAGGGCATCGCCCGCGAGCGGGCTCCTACCGGTTGGGGGGCGAGACCGGCGTTTTGCGGGCGGATCAGCGCCGGCCGCGGATCGCCCGGACCAGCCAGCCCATCGCCAGCAGGCCCAGCACCAGCCCGATGCCGGCGCCCCACAGGGCACCGGTCGAACCGTCGATCAGCCAGCCGAGGCCGAAACCGGCGAGGAACAACAGGGGCAGGGGCAGACAACCCATCACGCGACTCCGCGGCAAGCGAGTTCTCCAGTGTGCCGCATGTCGGCGAAGACGACCGGCGCGAGGTTGGCGCAACGCGGTCACCCGTAGCATCATCCGATCTTTGTGCATGTCGCTGGGGGAGCCATCCATGGACGTGGCCACGTGCCCGCAACCGCCCCACGCCCGCGCGCCGGAAGGCAAGCGCGACGAGCAGCGGCTGCCCGACGGCCAGGTGCTGGTGCGTCGCCACTGGGCCTTGCCCGGGGCGCATCGCGCGGTGCTGCTGGTGCATGGGCTGGGCGAACACAGTGGTCGCTACCGCCACGTCGCCGCCTGGTTCAACGCGCGCGGCTACGACGTGATGGCGTACGACCAGCGCGGCCACGGTCATTCGCCGGGGCCGCGCGGGGTGTTGTCCCATCCGGACGACCTGCTCGCCGACCTGGCCGCGGTGTATGCCGGCTACGCGGGTACCGCGCCCGCCCTGCCGCTGCTGCTCGGTCACAGCATGGGTGGCCTGGTCGCGGCCCGCGCCGTGCTCGACGGGCGGGTGACGCCGGCGGCGCTGGTGTTGTCCTCGCCGGCGTTCCGCAGCCACGAGGCGCCGTGGCTGCAATCGCTGGCGGCGGTGCTCTCGCGCACCCTGCCCAATCTGCCGCTGCGCACCGGACTGGCGCTGGATCACCTGTCGCACGACGCGGCGGTGATCGCCGCCTACCGCGACGACCCGTTGTGCAGCGGTCGCATCACCCCGCGCATGGCGGACTTCATCTTCCGCGCCGGCCCGTCCTGCATCGCCGATGCCGCGCGCCTGCCGGTGCCGACCCTGCTGCTCGCCGCCGGGGCCGACCGGCTGGTCGATCCGGCCGGCAGCCGCGAGTTCGCGTCGGCCGCCTGGTCGTCGCCACACCTCACCACGCGGCACTTCGACACGCTCTACCACGAGCTGTTCAACGAGTCCGAGCCGGGCCGCAGCCAGGTGATGAAGCAGCTCGGCGACTGGCTGGCGCGCCTGCCCGGCTGAACGGGCGGGGTGACAGCCCGCGCCCGCGGGCATAGGCTGGGTCCCATGCGCACCCGTGATCTCGGGTTTCTGCTGGCCTTCTCCACCGCGGCACTACCCGCGGGCGGATTGCTGTTGGCGCGCCAGGGCCTGCCGCTGGATCTTGCCGCGTGGTTTCCGATCGCCTTCATCTTCGGCGTGGTGCCCTGGATCGACGCGGCCTGCGGCCTGGACACGGATAACCCGGTGGATGTCGACGAAGGGCATCGGCTGGAGCACAGCCGCTATTTCCGCACGCTCACCGCGCTGGTGCTGCCGGTGTGGCTGGGCCTGCTTGGCTGGTGCACCTGGCAGTTCGCGCAGCAGCCGTTCGGACCGGTCGGCCAGGTCGGCTGGCTGGTCTCCACCGGCGTGATTGGCGGCGTGCTGGCGATCAACCCGGCGCACGAGCTGATCCACAAGTCCTCGCGCTGGGAGCCGCTGTTCGGCGGGGTGCTGCTGACCAGCGTGGGCTATCCGGGCTTCAAGGTGGAGCACGTGCGCGGGCACCATCTGCACGTGGCCACGCCGGAGGATTCTTCCAGCGCCCGGCTCGACGAATCGGTGTATGCCTTCGTGCCCCGCGCGTTGTGGCGCAACGCGCGCAACGCCTGGCGGCTGGAGGCGCAGCGGCTGCGCGCACGCGGTCACTCGCCGTGGGGCGCGCGCAACGAGATGGTGCGGTGGTATGCGCTGTGGCTGCTGTTCATGGCGGGATTCCTCGCCGCCGGCGGCGTGCGCGCGCTGGCCTTCTTCCTGCTGCAGGGACTGATCGCGGCGGCCACGCTGGAAGTGATCAACTACGTCGAGCACTACGGGCTGGAGCGGCGCGAAGTCGCGCCCGGCCGCTACGAGCGGGTCACCCATCACCATTCCTGGAACGCGCCGCAGCGTTACACCAACTGGCTGCTGTTCAACCTGCAGCGCCATTCCGACCACCACGCCGTGGCGCGCCGCCGCTACCAGGCGCTGCGGCACCACGACGACAGCCCGCGGCTGCCGGCCGGCTACGCCACGATGTTCGTGCTGGCGCTGGCGCCGCCGCTGTGGCGCAGGGTGATGAATCCAAGGGCGCTGGCCTGCCGGCACTGATCCGGCGCACGAGCGTCAACGCACAAGCCGGGCAGGAATCTTCCACACCCTGCCCGGATCGACCGCCACGATGGCAGGTCAGGGGGACAGTCCACCGGAGCGTGGCGCGGTGGCTTGTCGCAGGGGCCTGATCCAGATCAGCGATCCGGCCGAAACCTGCCATGACACTTTCGCCACTTTCCCGAGGGCATCCCATGCCGAATACCGAGTACTACAACGACAAGGTGGTGCGGCAGTTCCTGCTGGCCGCGGCCGTCTGGGGCATCATCGGGATGTCCTTCGGCGTCTACGCCGCGGCCGAGCTGATGTGGCCGGCGCTGAACTTCGACATCCCCTGGATGACCTTCAGCCGGATCCGCCCGGACCACACCTTCGGCGTGATTTTTGCCTTCGGCGGTTCCGCGCTGATGGGCACCTGCTACTACGTGGTGCAGCGCACCGGCCACGCCCGGCTGGCGCTGGGACGGCTGGCCACCTTCACTTTCTGGGGCTGGCAGCTGATCTGCGTGCTGGCGATGGTGACCATGCCGCTGGGGATAACCCAGAGCAAGGAGTACGCCGAGCCCGAGTGGTTCATCGACATCCTGATCGCGGTGGTGTGGGTCAGCTTCGGCACGGTGTTCTTCGCCAGCCTGGCGCGGCGGCGCATCCAGCACATCTACGTGGCGAACTGGTACTACGGCGCCTTCATCATCGCCGTCGGCCTGCTGCACATCGTCAACAACCTGGCGGTGCCGGTGTCGCTGTGGAAGTCCTACCCGATCTACTCCGGCGTGGTCGATGCGATGGTGCAGTGGTGGTACGGCCACAACGCGGTGGCGTTCTTCCTCACCGCCGGCTTCCTCGGGATGATGTACTACTTCGTGCCGCGCCAGGCGCAGCAGCCGCTGTGGAGCTACCGCTTCTCCATCGTGAACTTCTGGGCGCTGATCTCGGTGTACATGTGGGCCGGCTCGCACCACCTGATGTACACCGCGCTGCCGGACTGGGTGCAGTCGGTCGGCATGGCGTTCTCGCTGATCCTCTTGATGCCGAGCTGGGGCTCGGCGGCCAACGGCCTGCTCACCTTCAACGGCTCGTGGGAGAAGCTGCGCACCGACCCGGCGGCGAAATTCATGGTGATGTCGCTGGTGTTCTACGCGGCTGCCACCTTCGAGGGCTCGATGATGGCGATCAAGACCGTCAACTCGCTCTCGCACTACACCGACTGGACCATCGCCCACGTGCACTCCGGCTCGCTCGGCTGGGTGGCGATGATCACCATCGGCTCGCTCTACGCGATGGCCCCGCGCGCGCTGGGCAAGCCGGCGATGCATTCGCGCCGGGGCATGGAGCTGCACTTCTGGCTGCACATGATGGGCACGCTGATGTACGTCGGCTCGATGTGGACCGCGGGCGTCACCGAGGGCGTGATGTGGCGCGCCACCCAGCCGGACGGCGCGCTCACCTATCCGTTCATCGCCAGCCTGATCGCGATCAAGCCGATGTACCTGATCCGCTGGGGCGGCGGGGTGCTGATCCTGTCCGGCATGTGGGTGATGGCGTGGAACCTCTGGCACACCGCGGACGACGCGCGGGCGCGGCTGATCAAGCCGATACCGGTGCCGATCCCCGAGCCGGTGCCGCACCAGGTGCCGGCGCCGCTGCCGGCCGCGGGCTGAGGAGGCGACCATGGCCTACAAACATTTCGAAGCGATCGAAAAGCACGCCGGCCTGCTCGGCATCCTCATCGCGATCATGGTGTCGATCGGCGGACTGGCCGAGATCACCCCGCTGTTCATGGAGGCGCACGCGGTGAAGGCGCCGCCCGGGGTGAAGCCCTACGACCCGCTGCGGCTGGCCGGGCGCGACATCTACGTGCGCGAGGGCTGCTACCTGTGCCACTCGCAGATGATCCGCGCGCTGCGCGCCGAGACCCAGCGCTACGGCCACTACTCCACCGCGGAGGAGTCGGTCTACGACCGGCCGTTCCAGTGGGGTTCCAAGCGCACCGGGCCGGACCTGGCGCGGGTCGGCGGCAAGTACTCCGACCAGTGGCAGCGCATGCACCTGATGAACCCGCGCGCGCTGGTCCCTGCCTCCAACATGCCGGGCTTCCCCTGGCTGGCCAAGGCGACGCTGGACCCGTCCGACATCCAGGCGCGCATGCGCGTGCTGCGCGAGCTGGGCGATCCGTACACCGACGCAGACATCGCTGCTGCGCCCGCCGCGGTGGCCGGCAAGACCGAGATGGACGCGCTGATCGCCTACCTGCAGGGCCTGGGCATCAAGAACGAGCCGCAGCCGCCCGCGGCGCCGGCCAGCGCGGGAGGTGCGCCATGAGCCACGAAGCGTGGGGCCACCTCGCCGGCGCGGTGACGGTGGTGCTGATGCTCACCTTCGTGGGCATCTGGGTGTGGGCCTGGCGCAGGCGTCACCGCGAGGTGTTCCGCCGCATGGCGGGCCTGCCGATGGAGGATGCGGCCGATCCGACCGCCGATGACGACGCGGGAGAGCAGCGATGAGCGCCGGCTGGTCGATGTGGGTGATGTTCCTGATCGTGCTCAACCTGGGCATCACGTTCTTCCTGTTCCTGTGGGCACCGCGGGCGAAGATCCCGACCCAGCCCGATGGCACCAGCGGGCACGTGTGGGCGCACGGCGTGCTGCGCGAGGGCGTGCGCCGGCTGCCGCTGTGGTGGGTGGTGTTCTCCGCGGCGATGTTCGTGGCGGGGTTCGCCTACCTGGTGCTGTACCCCGGTTTCGGCAACCACAAGGGCACGCTGCACTGGACCGCGCATGGCGAGCTGGCGAAGGACGTGGCGGCCAACGACGACAAGCTGGACGATCTGCTGGCGCGCTTCCGCCAGTACCCGATCGAGCAGCTCGCCGGCGATCCGGCGGCAATCCAGATGGGCCACCGCCTGTTCATGGACAACTGCGCCGCCTGCCACGGCCCGGCCGCGCACGGCAACCAGGCGCTGGGCGCCCCCAACCTCACCGATGACGACTGGCTCTACGGCGGCAGCGGCAAGGACATCCTCGCCAGCATCGAGCACGGCCGCGCCGGCGTGATGCCGCCCTGGGGGCAGAGCCTGGGCGAGCAGAACGTGAAGCACCTGGCGCAGTACGTGCTGAGCCTGTCCGGCGCACCGCACGACGCGGCCGCGGCGGCCGCGGCCAGGCCGCTGTTCGCCACCTGCGCGGCCTGCCACGGGCCGGAGGGCAAGGGCAACCAGGCGCTGGGCGCGCCCAATCTCACCGACCGCATCTGGCTGCACGGCGGCAGCGTCGCCGACATCGAGACCACCATCCGAAATGGCCGCCAGGGCGCGATGCCGGCCTGGGACAAGCGCCTGAGCGCCGACCAGATGCGCGTGCTGGCGTCCTACGTCTACCACCTCGCCCATCCGGACATCGGCGATGCCGGACGCTGACCCGCGCGGCCGCTGGTATCGCCAGCCGGTGTTGTGGCTGGGAGCGGTGGTGTTCGTTGCTTCGATCGCCGGCTGCGTGTGGATCATCGCGATGGGTGCCCGTCACGCCGACGTGCCGGTGGATGCGCCGCACGCGGTGTTCGGGGTGCCTTCGCACGGCCACGCGCATCCCGCCCCAGCGGGCACCGCGGCGTCGCCGCGATGAACGCGGTCTGGGCCCACCCGCAGCTGGCCGCGCAGGTGCTGCGGCCGCGCCGCGACGGCCGTGCCGAAGCGAGCCTGCGGGTGTCGCCGCTGGACGATCCGCGCCGCGTGCTGCGCGTCGAACAGGTGCTGCGCGCGCTGCCGGGCGTGCAGCGCGTGGGCGTGGATGCCACGCGCCAGCGCGTGTCGGTGGTGTGGGATCCGGCGTGCCAGCAGCTGCCGGCGCTGCTCGACGCGCTGGGCGGCATCGGCTGCCGCGCCGAACCGCTGCCGCGGTCGCGGGCCGATGGCGAGGTGCAGGGCGCCGCGCACGACATGCTCAAGCGCCTGCTGGTGGCCGGCATGTGCGCGATGCAGGTGATGACCTACGCCTTCGTGATCTACATCGGCGTGGTCGATTTCGTCGACTTCAGCACGCGCGGGCTGTTCCGCTGGCTGGGTTTCCTCACCACGCTGCCGATCGTCGGCTACGCCGCGTTGCCGTTCTACCGCGGCGCGCTGGCCGAGCTGCGCGCGCGCCGTCCCGGCATCGACCTGCCGGTGGCGCTGGCGGTGCTCTTGGTGTTCGCCGGCAGCGCGTGGAACACCTGGCGCGGCGGCGGCGAGATCTATTTCGACTCGGCGAGCATGTTCGTGTTCCTGCTGCTGGTGGCGCGCTACGTCGAACTGCGTGCGCGCCAGCGCAGCGGCGCGCTGGGCGACGCCACGGTGGACGCCGCGCCGCTGCTGGCCGAGCGACTCGGCGTCGACGGCCGGCGCGAGTGGGTGGCGGCCACCACGCTGCTGCCGGGCGATCGCGTGCACGTGGCCGAGGGCGCCACGGTGCCGGCCGACGGCGTACTCGACAGCACGCACGCCGAGCTGGACGAGGCGCTGCTGTCGGGCGAATCGCGCCCGGTGCGGCGGGGGCGGGGGGGGGC
>NZ_AMSF01000026.1 GCF_000334915.1 Dyella ginsengisoli LA-4
TGCCGCCAAGGCTGCCGCCCGCACCGAAGACCACGCTGCCGGTGGCGTCGTCGAGATTGCCGATACCGCTGAAGCCTCCGGGCAACAGGGTGGTCACCGTGCCCGAGTTGCTGCCGCTGAGGTTGAAGGTCGCGCCACTCGCCTGGAGCGTGCCGGTGCCGCTGTCGGCGATGTTCTCGAACGAGGTCCAGCTCACCGTGCCGTTGTTGCCGGCATTGGCGCCGGTCAGCGTGTAGGTCTGGTTGTTGCCGGCGATGGTGTCGCCCACGC
>NZ_AMSF01000027.1 GCF_000334915.1 Dyella ginsengisoli LA-4
CCCCCCGGGAGCGGGCTCCTACGGACAGTTGAACGGATTGGCCACGTTGTCGCGACGGCAGGAACTTCCGACCACCGCGGCACCCAAAGCATGGCTGTGCACGTCACGCGTCCCCGCGCGTTGACACAGCCCTACCCGCGGAGCGCACATGACCATCCAACGACCCCTCGGCCTGCTCCTTGCCAGTGCGCTTGCAAGCTCTGCCGCAGCACAGAGTGCAAGCCCGCCACTCAACCTCAAGCTCCCGCCGGGCGCCGTTCCCGCCGCCAGCAGCAGCGCCGCCAGGCCCGCCAGCAGCAGCACGGCGCCGGGCGTCTACTACGGCGACACCAGCGGCACCACCGACGCCAGCCTGGCGGCCAACGCGCCGGCCGATACCTGCGACGACGCCACCTACAACCAGCCCCAGGTGCATGGCAGCGTGGGCATGGGCGTGGTGGCCGGCAACCACCTCAGCGGCAACTATCAGACCGGCACGGTGAGCGTCAGCAGGGCGTTCGGTGACTGCGACCACCCGACCGGCGGCATGAGTTTCACGATCAGCGGCGGCCAGGGGCATTTCAACGACCACCGCTTCGGTCGCTGAAGCCGCGGCCGCGCAATCCACGACCAGCCGGAAACCTCAGGCCGACCGCATCCCGCGACGACGGCGCAGCTCCGAGCGGCCGACGAAGAACCCCGCCACCAGCACCATCAGCGCCATCGCATACCAGGTGATCAGGTAGCTGAGGTGGTTGTTGGGAAAGTGGATGACGGTCAGCCCGCCCCTGGGCGCATGCGCCACCCCGGCCTCGGAGGCCGCATCCTCGTCGACGAAATACGGCGCCACGTCTTTCAGTCCCCGGCGGGCTGCGATGGCGGCCACGTCGCGGGTGTACCAGTCGTCCTTCGCCGGATCGTTGTGGCGCAGGAAACCCGGCGGTTCGCTGATCCGCAGCAGACCGGTCACGGTCACCGCGCCGGCGGCGCCGGGCGCGCAGGTGCCGCGGCGGCCACACCATTCCGGCGTCACGAAGCCGCGGTTGACCAGCACCAGCGAGCCATCGTCGCGACGCAGCGGCGTCACCACCCAGAGGCCGCTGCCCTCGGCTGTCGCCGCCCACACGTAGGTCGAACGGTCGTACAGGAAGCTGCCGTGCAGCCGCACGTGCCGGTATTCATCGCTTGCGGCAGTAACACCCGGCCACTGCGCCGGGCCGGGCGCGTCCACCGGCGGCGCATGCGCGCGGGCGTGCACGTGTGCGATCAGCGCCCGCTTCCATGCCAGCCGGTGCACCTGCCAGGTGCCGAGCGAGATGAAGCCGGCGAACAGCACCACGCCAAGCAGCGCCAGCAGGGCCAGGGCCAACGGGCCGCGCGGCGGATGGCCGCCTTCCGTGTCGATGTCGGATCTCTCGTCAACCATGTGGATGTCACCTTTCGATGCGGCACATGGTAGTGCCAGGCGTTGCGGCCACGCGGAAAATCGAACGTGCGGCCGGGCACCCCGCTTCAGAAGATCCGGAACCGCAGCGCCAGCCAGGCCAGCCCTGCACTCAGGCCAAGGTGGATTACCCAGGCGGGCCAGAACAACGCCGGAGGCGGCCTGGGACGGCGCGCGCCAGCAACCAGCAGCAGCACCCAGACGATCAGCGCACCGAGCAGCGTCAGCGCCCCTGGATTGGGGCGTGGATCGGGAGCCAGCAGGGACAGCAGGGCGACGGTGCCCAGGCTGGCCGGCGTGAGCAGGTTGCACCATGCAGCCGAGACATATCTGCCGCGCAGCTGCAGCACAACCGCGACGACGCCGGCCAGGGCAGTGGAAAGCGCCAGCGCGGCGGGAAGCATCTGGATCATCGATCGACCCTCCGGTATCCGCGTCGACTCACGCCACTGCCATGACCACGCTTCAGCGCAGCAGTACGCCCTCGCCGACCTTGCGGCCGCCCTCGAACAGGGAGAACGACAGTTTGTCCTCGCGCACTTTCAGCACATCGTCGCACTTGACCCCCACCGTCCGCGTGGCACCGGGTGCCAGCCCGTCGTCCGAGTCGCCCAGGTCGAGCCGGCAGGTCACCTCGGCCGTGCCCGGATGGAACGCCAGCTGCGGCGCGTAGCCGGTGTAGATCGGCGTCTCGCGCCCCACATCGCCCTGCTTCGGCAGCAGGGTGACGGTGGCGCGCAGCGGCGCTCCGGCGGGAAAGTCCAGCCAGTGCGGCGCGGCGGCGATTGCGGCGGTGGAGACGACAGCGGCCAGCACCAGGCCGATGATCCGGGTCGAGCATCGATCCATGACACGTTGTCCTTGAAGGATTGGGCACCGGCCACCACGGCCGGCGGGCGAGCGGATCGTCCGTGCTGTCCGGTGACGGCGTCAAGCCGGCCGGGCACAGCCGTTCAGAGCCGGGGGAGGATGTGCTCGCGACTCAGCCGGGCGATCGGCAGGTCGCCGGGCTCGGCCGGATCGACCCAGCGCAGCGTCTCGATCTCGGAGCAGGCGGTGGGGACACCCTCGATCGCCACCGCGTACACCTCGCCCTCCACCACATGCCCCGGCTCGTTCGCCGCCGGCGCGCTGGCCCGCCACAGGTGGCGCGCGGACCCGGACACCAGCGCCACGCCCAGTTCCTCACGCAGCTCGCGCGCCAGCGTGGCGAGATCATCGGCATCGCCCGGATCGCGCTTGCCGCCGGGTTGCTGGAACACCGTGGCGCCGCGCTTGCGCACCAGCAGCACGCGGCCCGCCTCGTCACGGATCACCGCCACGACGATGCGGATCAGCTTTCGCAAGTCGCTCACAGCCGGCTGTACGACCACGACTGCATGCGCCCGTCCTTGTACGGCATCACGCCGTGGAACGGCCGCGGGTCGTCGTCGAACACCAGCGGCAGGAAGTGGCGATCGCCCTCCCACATCGGCAGGTCCATCAGGCGCGCGCGCTCGACCCACTCCAGCGTGCCTTCCGGATTGCGCTCCAGCGGCGTGCCGGTGTAGCCGTCGATGATGAAGATGAAACCCAGCCAGTCCTCGCCCTGCTTGCCGAAGCCGGGCCAGTTGAGCGTGCCGCGCAGCTGCATCGAGGTGCACTCGATGCCTGCCTCCTCGCGGATCTCGCGACGCATGCAGGCAGCGATGTCCTCGCCCGGCTCCATCTTGCCGCCCAGGCCGTTGTACTTGCCCAGGTGCTGGTCGTCGGGGCGGGCGTTGCGGTGGATCATCAGCACCCGGCGGCGGTCGGGCGACAGCACGTATCCGAGCGTGGCGACAATGGGGCAGTAAGGCATGGCGCGGCCGGCAAAAAGCGCAGTGTAGCGTCCCGGCGCGGGCCGGCTGAACCGCGCCGCCGGCCGTGCTTGCACCGTGGGCCGCGGGGCGGCGACCATCGGGGGGATGCCGCGCCTTTTTTCCTCCCTTCCCCGCTCCCGCCGCTGGCCCGCCCTGCTGGGTGCCGCCGTGCTGCTGCCGCTGCTCGCCGCCTGCGCCTCCCGCGCGCGCGCCGTGGACAGCGCCGAGCGCGAGTTCGACGGCCAGCGCTTCCACGTGGTGACCATCGACCTCGCCCGCCAGACGCTCTCGCTGCACTGGCGCGATCCGGACAACGGCGTCGCCTTCGGCAGCATCGAGAACCTGCAGCACTGGGGCGAGCGGCACGGCCGGCGGCTGCTGTTCGCCGCCAACGCCGGCATCTACGACCGCCGCAACGCGCCACTGGGGCTGTTCGTCGAGGACGGCCACGTCCGCGTGCCGCTGAACATGGCGCACGGCAATCCGGCCGCCGGCAATTTCTCGCTGCGCCCCAACGGGGTGTTCGCGGTGTATCCGGACGGCCATGCCGCGGTACGCACCAGCGAGGCGTTCAAGGCCGAGGGCAAGCCGGTGACGCTGGCCACCCAGTCCGGCCCGATGCTGGTGATCGACGGCCGGCTCAACCCGCAGTTCGAGGATGAGTCGGCCAGCGTGAAATGGCGCAGCGGCGTGTGCGCGGTGACGCCGCACAAGGTGGTGTTCGCGGTCAGCGAGACGCCGGTGAACTTCCACACCTTCGCACGCCTGTTCCGCGACGGCCTCGGCTGCCGCGACGCGCTGTACCTGGACGGCACCATCTCGCAGATGTACGTGGACGGTGAGGGCTACAGCGGCGCGCCGGCCTTCATGCTCAAGCCCTATGCGGGCATCTTCGCGGTATTCGACAACCCATGACGACTCCTCCCCGCCGGCGCTGGCTGCGCCGCAGCCTGATCGCACTCGCCCTGCTGCTGCTCGTCGCCCTCGTCGCCGCCTGGAGCCTGCTGGCATCGGGCCGCGCCCGACTGGACGGCCAGGTCGCCGCAAGCGGACTGACCGCCCCGGTCACGGTGACGCGCGACGCGCTGGGCACCGCCACCTTCGACGGCCGGAGCCGCGACGACATCAGCTATGCGATGGGCTATGTCCACGCACAGGAGCGCTACTTCGACATGGACCTGATGCGCCGGCTGCCGGCCGGCGAGCTGTCGGCGCTGGTCGGTCCCGCAGCGATCAAGACCGACGAAGCCCACCGCCGCCTGCGCCTGCGCGCGGTGGCCGAACAGGCCTACGCGCAGCTGCCGCCGGACCAGCGGCACACGCTGGACCGCTACCGCGACGGCGTGAACGCCGGGCTGGCCGCGATGAAGGCACGTCCCTGGGAATACTTCCTGCTCGGTACGAAGCCGAAGCCCTGGCGTTCGGAAGACAGTCTGCTGGTGATCGCCGCGATGTACCTGGACCTCAACAGCGACGGTCGCAACACCCGCGAGCTGCGCATTGCGCAGATGCGCGCCGTGCTGCCGGCACCGCTGGTCGATTTCCTGCTCGCGCCGGACCCGACCTGGGAAGCGCCGCTGGCCGGCCCGCTCTCGCCCGCACCGGTCGTGCCGGATGCGGCTACTTTCGACCTGCGCGCCAACGCGCCGGCCGGTGGCCACGACCTCGCCGCCGTGCTCGCCCCCGCGCTGGACGACGCCCGCCCCGGCAGCAACAACTTCGCCGTGGCCGGCGCGCTCACCGGCACCGGCGCGGCGATGCTGGCCAACGACATGCACCTGGGCCTGCGCGTGCCCAACCTGTGGTTCCGCGCGCGCCTGCGCTACCCCGACCCGACCGCACCGAACGGCACCCGCGACGCCAGTGGCGTGACCCTGCCGGGCACGCCGGCGCTGGTCGTCGGCTCCAACGGGCAGGTCGCCTGGGGCTTCACCAACAGCTACGGCGACTGGGAGGACTGGGTGCGCGTGCAGCGCGACCCGGCCGATCCCACGCGCTACCGCACGCCCGACGGCTGGGCCACGATCGCCACCCACCGCGAGACCATCCACGTGAAGGGTGCGCCCGACCGGGTGATCACGGTGGAGGACACCCGCTGGGGTCCGATCACCGCGACCGACACCGACGGCACGCCGCTGGCGCTGGCCTGGACCGGCGATCGTCCGCACGGCTACAACCTCGCGCTGATGCAGCTCGAGCGCGCCACCGGCGTGGACCAGGCACTCGACCTCGCGCCCACCCTGGGCATGCCCGCGCAGAACCTGCTCGCCGCCGACAACCAGGGCCACATCGGCTGGACCATCGCCAGCAACAGCATCCCGCTGCGCCACGGCTTCGACCCGCAGGTGCCCGCCGACTGGTCGCAGCCCGGCACCGGCTGGACCGGCTGGGCCGCGCCGTCGCAGTACCCCCGGATCGAGAATCCGCCCGGCGGCCGGCTGTGGACTGCCAACAACCGCACGGTGGGCGGCGACTGGCTGGCCCTGCTCGGCAACGGCGGCCACGACCTCGGCGCCCGTGCGCAGGCGATCCGCGATGACCTGCGCGCCCACGCGGCGTTCTCGCCCGGCGACCTGCTGGACATCCAGCTCGACGACCGCAGCGTGCTGCTGGGCCGCTGGCAGCACCTGCTGCAGCAGACCCTGGCCGGCGCCACCGACCCGTCGCTGGTGCAGCTGCGCGAGCTGACCCGTCCATGGAATGGCCGGGCCGACGTGGACAGCGTCGCCTACCGGCTGGTGCGCGCGTTCCGCCAGCAGGTGCACCAGGCCGTGCTGGCGCCGTTCGCCGCCCGCGTGCAGGCGCGTTTCCCCGACTTCACCTGGCCGGGCCTCGGCGATCCGGAAGCGGCCGTGTGGGCACTGGTACGGCAGCAGCCGAAGCACCTGCTCGACCCGCGCTACGCCGACTGGCACGCCCTGCTGCTCGCTTCGGCGACGCAGGTGGTCGACACGCTCGGCAAGCCACCCGGCGGCCTCGCCGCGCGCACCTGGGGCGAGCGCAACCGCGCGGCGGTGAACCATCCGCTGGCACGCGCCCTTCCCGGCTGGCTGGCCCGTTTCATCGACATGCCCGACCAGCCGGTGCCCGGCGACAGCAACATGCCGCGGGTGGCCGCCCCCGGCTTCGGTGCCTCCGAGCGGCTGGACGTCTCGCCCGGACACGAAGACCGCGGCATCTTCCACATGCCCGGCGGACAGAGCGACAACCCGCTGTCGCCGTTCTTCGGCGCCGGCCACGAGGACTGGGTACACGGACGGCCGTCCCCGCTGCTGCCGGGCCCGGCGCAGCACACGCTGACGCTGGAACCGACGGCCGGGTGAGGCGTCGGCGCGGTCAGCCGAGGGTGTAGTCGAACGTGTACTCGTGCCGCCCCGAGGCGATGCGGATCGTCATGCTGCCGGCCAGGCCGGCCAGCTCGCCGGTACCGGTGTCAGGCACCACGTGCACGGTGAGCGCGGCGGTACCGCGATCCATCGTGCCGCTGTGCTGCAGCACGAAGCTGCCTTCGCGACCATCGAGCCGCCCGGTCACACGCTCCAGCGCGACATAGCCCGCCGAGCCGGCGACGTCGCCGCCAGCGGAAAGCATCTCACCCACGCTGTGGGCCTGCAGATCGCCCTCGAAGCGCTTGTCGAGCGTATGCCGCCCCAGGTTGGCCGGTGCGCTGACCGCCGCCAGTGGCTGCGACTCCCGCGTGACCTCGAATGTGCCGTTTGCCTGCATCTGTGCCGCCCTCGCTCATGCCCTGACCCCGACAGCGCGCCAGCATCGCCGGCCCTGCCCTGCGCGCATTCAAGCACAGGCCGCATCGGCACATGCGGCGAGGCCCGGCGCGCGCCGACGACCCGCGATACCGCCGGCGACGGAAGCGAAGCATGTCGAATCCGCGCCGGACGGTTCGTCGTCAGGACGAGACCGGCATGTGCCGGCCCGATGCCTCGGGGAAGGAGAACAGCGATGCGATGCATGGTGATGGTGCGAGCCACCGACGAGTCCGAAAGCGAGACCCAGGCGATGCCGAACGCCGAGATCATGGCGGCGATGAACCGCTTCAACGAGGAACTGGTGCAGGCCGGCGTGATGCTGGCCGGTGAAGGGCTCAAGCCCAGCCGCGATGGCAGGCGCGTGCGTTTCGCGGGCGGCGGGCAGCAGGTGATCGACGGTCCGTTTGCCGAGACCCGGGAACTGATCGCCGGATTCTGGCTGTGGCAGGTGCGTTCGATGGACGAGGCGCTGGAGTGGGCGCGTCGCTGCCCGGCCCCGTTCGTGGGCGAGTGCGAGATCGAGATCCGGCCGCTGTACGAGGAGGCCGACTTCGCCGACATCATGTCGCCCGAACTGCGCGAGTCCGAGGCCCGGCTGCGCGGGCAGATCGCCGAACGGACGCGCTGATGCCATCGGCATGCTTGCCGCGAACGCCTGGCAGTGCTGTGATCGGTCGCATGGAAACGGCCGAACTGCATCGCCGCATCGATGCCGTATGGCGACTGGAGGCACCGAAACTGATCGGCGCCCTGGTCCGCGTGGTGCGGGACATCGACCTGGCCGAAGAGCTGGCCCAGGACGCCCTGGTCAGCGCGCTCGAGCGCTGGCCGGAAAGCGGCATTCCCGACAACCCCGGCGCCTGGCTGATGACCACCGCGCGCAATCGCGGCATCGACCTGCTGCGCCACCGCCAGCTCGCCGAGCGCAAGCACGCGATGCTCGGCGGCGATCCGGACTTTGAGCCGCACGTGATGCCCGACTTCGACGCCCTCGACGACGACATCGGCGACGACCGCCTGCGGCTGATCTTCACCGCCTGCCATCCGGTGCTGCCGCACGAGGCGCGCATTGCGCTGACCCTGCGCCTGCTCGGCGGCCTCACCACCGCCGAGATCGCGCGTGCCTTCCTGCAGCCCGAGCCCACCGTGGCGCAGCGCATCGTGCGCGCCAAGCGGACGCTCGCCGAGAAACGGGTGCCCTACGACATGCCACGGGGCGAGGAGCGGGGCGAACGGCTGGCAAGCGTGCTCGGCGTGGTCTACCTGATCTTCAACGAAGGCTATGCCGCCACCGCCGGCGAGGACTGGATGCGCCCCGCACTGTGCGAAGAAGCCCTGCGACTTGGCCGCATGCTCGCCGCGCTGGAACCGGACGAGCCGGAGGTGCTCGGCCTGCTGGCGCTGATGGAGCTGCAGGCGTCGCGCACCCACGCGCGGATCGACGCGACCGGGCGGCCGGTCCTGCTGGATCGGCAGGACCGCGCGCGCTGGGACCGGCTGGCGATCGCCCGCGGCCAGGCACTGCTCGCCCGCGCCATCCGCCATCCCGACGGCGCCGGCCCGTACACGCTGCAGGCGGCGATCGCCGCCTGCCACGCCGGTGCACCGACGGCCGCGGCCACCGACTGGCCTCGCATCGCCGCCCTCTATGCGCTGTTGCTGCAGGTCGCTCCCTCGCCGGTGGTCGAACTCAACCGCGCGGTCGCCGTATCGCGCGCGGAGGGACCGGCGGCAGGCCTGGCACTGGTCGACGCCATCGCCGACGCGCCCGCCCTGGCCCGCTACGCTCCCCTGCCAGCGGTGCGTGGCGACCTGCTGGAACAGCTGGGCAGGCAAGACGACGCACGCGCGGAGTTCCGTCGAGCGGCGGAACTGACCGCCAATGCAGGCGAGCGCGCGGTGCTGCTGGCGCGGGCCGCTGCACTGGATGCCCCGGCGGGCTGAGCACTCAGTCCGCCGTCTCCAGCGTGGCCAACAGGGCCTCGAACTGCTTCGGCGGCAGGGGCCGCCCGAACAGATAGCCCTGGAACACATCGCACTCCTGCTCCATCAGGAACGCCCACTGGGTTTCCGTCTCCACGCCTTCGGCCACCACGTCCATGCCCAGCCCGTGCCCCATCGCGATAATGGTCTGCACCACCATCGCATCGCCGGCCACATTGGGCAGGCGGCTGACGAACGAGCGGTCGATCTTGAGCTGGTCCAGCGGCAGGCGCGAGAGGTAGGCCAGCGACGAATAGCCGGTACCGAAGTCATCCAGCGAGGCCTGCACGCCCTGCGCGCGCAGGCTGGCCAGTTTGCTCGCCGCCCAGGCCAGATCGTCGAGCACGGCGGTCTCGGTGATCTCGAGTTTCAGCCGCGTCGGATCCGCGCCCGCCTCGGCGAGCATCGTCAGCACGTTCTCGACGAAGCCGGCATGTCCGAACTGACGGGCGCTCACGTTCACCGACAGCGTCAGGTGGTGCGTGCGCGGGTGAGCGGCCCAGGCCGCCAGTTGCGCGCAGGCCTTGCGCAGCACCCAGTCGCCCAGCGGCAGAATCAGCCCGCGCTCCTCGGCCAACGGCACGAACAGTGCGGGCGATACATGCTCGCCGTTGCGCCGCTGCCAGCGCAGCAATGCCTCGGCACCCACCGGCTGGCCGCGTCGATCCACGAGCACCTGCAGGTGCAGCTCCAGTGCGTCGAGATCGATCGCCTGCTTGAGCTCGGCCGCCAGCTCCTCGTTGCGCTCGATGTCAGCCTGCATGGCCGGAGCAAACGCCACGGCCTGGTCGCGCCCCGCCGCCTTGGCGGCGTACATGGCCAGTTCCGCCTCGCGCAGCACGGACTCCGCCGAGCCCCTGCCGGGCTCCAGTTCGGTGACGCCGATGCTGCAGGTCACGGTGATGCGCGTGTCGTCGTCGAGCTGGAACGGCGGGAGTATCGACTGGCGCACGCGCTCGGCACAGGCCATGGCGTGCTGCATGCGGTCGCCATCGTCGCCGGGGTACTCCAGGAGCACCGCAAAGGTATCGCCGCTGAAGCGGCTCAGCATGCAGCCTTCCTCCAGCAACGGACGCAGGCGCATGGCCACCAGCCACAGCAGGCGGTCGCCGGTGCCGTGGCTACGCAGATCGTTGACGCGCTTGAAATGATCCAGGTCGATCATCATCAGGGCGCCACCCCGGTTCTCCTCCAGCAGATGCTGGATCTGGCCGTGCAGGAAGCGCCGGTTCGGCAGGTCGGTGAGCGGATCGAAAAAGGTCATGCGCTCGGCCTGGGCCATCGCCTCGCGCTCGTTGGTGAGGTCGGTCATGGTGCAGACGTAGTGGCTCACCTGGCTTCGCGCATCGTGTACCGACGAGACCGCCATGCGCACCACCCGCGGCACGCCATCCTTGCCCGCGATCCATTGCTCGCCCTGCCAGAAGCCCTTCTCGTGAATCTGCTGCCACATGCGACCGTAATAGTCGTGGTCGTGATGCGCCGTGCCGAGGATCGAGGGGCGCTTGCCCAGCACCTCCTCCGGCCGGTAGGCGGTCAAGGCGCTGAACGCATCGTTGATCCGCTGGATCGTGCCGCTGGCATCGGTCACCATCAGCGCCTCCTGGGTCTGGAACGCCACGGCCGCCAGGCGCAGTTCGGATTCCGCCCGGCGCCGTTCGCTGATGTCCTGCGCATAGACCACCGCAAACTGCGGCCTGCCATCGGCATCACGCACCACCGAGCGATCCAGCAGCACCGGGAAGCGCCGTCCGTCACGCGTCACGTGCTCGCTCTCCAGCAGGGAATGGTCCTGCTGCTCGGCGGCGCGGCGCTCGGCGCGCTGCGCTTCGGTCAGGTCCGCCGGATACAGCATGTCGACCGGCATCCCCTCCAGCTCCCCGGGCGTGTAGCCCCGCTCCCGGGCGAACACGGGATTGACCGCGGTGATCCGCTGCGTGCGCACGTCGTAGATCTTCACCCCGAACGCGGCGTGCTCGAATGCCTTGCCCCACAGGCGCAGCTGGGATTCCGCCTGCAGTCGCAGGGTGATGTCGCGCGCCACGCTCAGCACGCCGGTGGCGGAACCGTCCGCTCCCGGCACCGGCACCTTGATCACCTCGAGCTGGCGCTCGCTGCCGTCGTTCACCTGCAGCCCGAAGGTGTACGTGTGTTGGCGCCCCAGCCGCAGCACCTCGCGGTCCATCGCCTGCACCCGGTCGGCGAATGCAGCGTCGAACAGCTCGCGGTCGGTCTTGCCGATGAGCTCCTGCCGCCCGCCGCGAAACAGCTCGTCCACCCGACCATTGCACTCGCGGTAGACCCCGGCGAGGTCCTTGACCCACATCGCGTCGGGGCTGGCATCGAACACGGCCTGCATCTGCTGCCGACTGGCCAGCACGGCACGCGTGCGCGCCGCCACCGCCCGCCGCAGAACCCACACCCAGCATGCCAGCAGCGCGAGCGCCAACAGGATCACCGATGCCGCGATCGCGGCCGGCTCGAGGTAGGACCTGAGCACGAAGGGATGCTCGAGCCAGCGGTGGCGCAGCGCGGTCAGTTCGGCCGGCGTGATCTTCGCCATGCCCTGTTCCACCCGGGCAAGCATCGCGCCGTTGCCCTTGCGTACCGCCCAGTGGAACTGTCCGGTGTAGAGCACGAAAGCCTTGTAGAAGTGGTCGAGCGCGTCGTGGCGATACAGGTAGAAATCGGCCGGATACTCGTCCATGCACAGGATGCGCGTGTCGCCATGGGTGGCGGCCTGGATCATGTCGCTGTAGCCGGCAAACTCCTTCAGGTCCGTGATGCCCGCGGCATGCAGCCGCTCCACGCAGGCATCGCCACGTTCGACACCGACCGGAAAGCCTCGCAAGGACTGCACATCCACCACACCGCGGATGCGGCGGTCCACGAAGATGGACACCGGTAGCGTGGCGTAGGGCGCGGAGAAGTCGTACAGCGAGTCACGGGCGGGTGTGCGGAAGATCATGTCGATCACGTCCGCCCTGCCGGCCAGCAACTCCCGCTGGGCGGATGCCCAGTCCATCGGTTCCAGGTCGACGTGGATGCCGGTGTGCTGCTCGAACAGGCGCCACCGGTCGATTTCATAGCCGCGGGGCTTGCCGTCGGCGTCGAGGAACACGAAGGGCGGGTAGTTGTTGTCCGTCACCACGCGGATGCGCGTGGTCACACCGGCCGTCTCCGCCAGCGTTGTCGAAGGCGGAGCGATCTCCCCCGCCGGAACCGCGAAGGCGCAGAAGCAGCACAGCAACAGCAGTCCAGCCCTCCCTGCAGACACGTTGGGGCCTCCTTGCATTGTTTGCGTGGCTACAGGATGTCGACAAAGCAACGGTCATGACAAGCGCTGGCGACGAAGCGCATGCGATCTTGTCGCTTTCGCCTGAGCCCGCTCAGCTGCCGCGGAAGTGCGAGGGTGCGTGGACATGACCTGGCGCAGGCCACGCCGATCGGGGGCATCGCAGGACCTGCCTGTCCCAAAAAAAGGCCCGCGAGTGCGGGCCGCGGGGAAACACGCGAAACATGGGTTACTTGCCGGACGGACGATAGGTGAGCTCGGCGTTGTAGCGGTCCACATGCGCGGACACGTGCTTGACCGCATCGTTCATTGCCTTGCGCAGGGACTTGGCCTGTGACTCGCCATAGACGTTGGCCACCATCTTCCAGAACGCAGGATCGGGCTCGGCACCGAAGTCGGCCCAGTCCCTGGACGGACTGACCAGGATGTAGTCCGGCGCGTCGTCCCCGCTATCGACCACGCGCATGACCTGGTAACGACCGGGCCACTTCGCCTTGGCGGCAGCTGCGGTGAGCTGCTTCACGGTGTCCCTGAAGCTTTCGTCGGCCTCGTGGCCGGGCTTGACGGTGAACAGCACGACATCGACGTAGCCCTGTCCCATGTTGCTCCCTTTGGGCATGTGGCTCATCTCCGGCATGACCTTCATGAAACCGCTGGTCTCATGCTTGAGATGGGGATTCACGCTCTCCCGGAACGTCCCGTCGCAGGCCTTGCTGCTGTCCCGCATCGCATCGAAATCCGCCCAGGTGAGCGGCTCGGTGACGTAGGAATACGTGTAGACGTCGCCAGTCTCGTGGTTCAGCGCCATCCATGCGTACTTGAATCCATGCTCGCCCAGGCACCGGTTGTAGGTCTTGATGCCGGCCTCGTAGGCCTGCTGGTCGGCGGGCGCCACCCAGTCGGTGTAGCTGCGTATGACGCTGGGGCCGTCCTTCTCGGCCGCCTGGCTACCCGGAACACAGGACAGGCCGGCCGCCAGGACCAGCCACACGATGATGCGCTTCATGAGAGTCTCCCTCAGGGCGGATCGCCCTGCACAGATGTGGAATAGGGCCCCGAACTCTCTTCGCGACGCGCGAAGGGCTCCGCCAAAAGGCGAAGGCCCCGCAGGCTACTCCGAATCGCAAGAAAATGTGATGCGCATCACATTTTTAGGCCGATCAGGGCAACAATCGCTCGCAGATCACCCCGTAAAGGTCGGGCAACCGTTCCAGATCGGCCACGACCATGCACTCGTCCACCTTGTGGATGGTGGCGTTCACCGGCCCCAGCTCCACCACCTCGGCCCCCAGCGGGGCGATGAAGCGGCCGTCGGAGGTGCCGCCGCCGGTGCTCTCCACCGGCGACACGCCCGCCCGCTCGCGGCAGACCGACGCCACCACCTCGCGCAGGCGTCCGCCCGGCGGGGTGAGGAACGGCTCGCCGGAAAGGTTCCAGTCCAGCGTGCAGTCCAGCCCGTGGCGCGCGAGGATCGCCTCGGCGCGGGCCTTCAGCCCCTCGGCCGTGCTGGCTGTGCTGTAGCGGAAGTTGAACAGCGCGGTGAGCGTGCCCGGGATGACATTGGTGGCGCCGGTGCCCGCGTTGAGGTTGGACACCTGGAACGAGGTCGGCGGGAAATCGGCGTTGCCCTCGTCCCAGCGCTCGGCGGCCAGTTCGGCCAGCGCGGGGGCGAAGGCGTGGATCGGGTTCTTCGCCTTCTCCGGATACGCCACGTGTCCCTGCACGCCGCGCACGGTCAGCGTGCCGCTGAGCGAGCCGCGCCGGCCCACGCGGATCAGGTCGCCGAGGCGCGTGGTGGATGACGGCTCGCCGACCACGCACCAGTCGATGCGCTCACCTTCGGTGCGGAACACCTCGGCTACACGGCGCACGCCGTCGAGGTTGGCCGGGCCCTCTTCATCGCTGGTCAGCAGCAGGCCGACGCGACCGGCGTGGCCCGGATGCGCGGCGACGAAGGCCTCCAGCGCCACCACCATCGCGGCCACCGAACCCTTCATGTCGGCCGCGCCGCGGCCGTACAGCACGCCGTCGACCACGGTGGGTTCGAACGGATCGAAGCGCCACGCGTCCACCGGGCCCGTCGGCACCACGTCGGTGTGGCCGAGGAAGGCCAGCGTGGGGCCGCTGCCGCCGTGCGTGGCCCACAGGTTGTCGACCTCACCGAAGCGCAGGTGGCGCACGGTGAAGCCCGCGCGCATCAGGCGGTCGGCGATCGCCGCCTGGCAGCCGGCGTCGTCGGGGGTCACCGAATGGCGGCGGATCAGATCGCAGGTGAGGTCGAGCACATCGCTCATGCGTTTGCCTTGGCGGTCTTGCCGAAAAGTTTCTCGTAGCTGCCGCCGGTGAAGCCGACGGCGACACGGCCATCGGCGAGCACCGCCAGCGGCTGGCGCAGCACGCCGGGATGCTCGCGGATCAGCAGCGTCCATTCCGGATCGCTCTCCGGGTTGCGCCGCTGCGGCAGCAGGTGCTTCCAGGCGCGGCCGCCGCGGTCGGCCAGCGCGTCCCAGCCGCCAGCGGCCTGCGCCCAGGCTTTCAGCGCCTCGGGCGCGGGCCGTTCGCGCTGGGTGTCGACGAAGCGGTACGCGTGACCGAAGCGGTCCAGCCACGCGCAGGCCTTGCGGCACGCCTCGGTGCCGGCCAGTCCGTAGAGCACGGCGGCTTCAGCCACCGAACAGCTCCTTGAACTTCTTCTCGGTGAAACCGACGCTCACCGCGCCGTCCTTCACCACCACCGGACGCTTCACCAGCGCGGGGTATTCCTTGATCAGGGCGAGCCACTGCGCATCGGTGGAGGCCGCCTTCTGCTGCTCGCTCAGGTCGCGCCAGGTGTAGCTGGCGCGATTGACCAGCTTCTCCCAGGTCAGCTCCTTCGCCCACGCCTTCAGCGTGGCCGGGGCGATCGGCTCGTCGCGGTAGTCGGTGAAGCTGTGCTTGACCTTGTGCGCATCCAGCCAGGCGCGCGCCTTGTCGCAGGTGCCGCACTTGGCCAGGCCATACAGATCGACGCTCATTCGAAACTCCTCAGCAGGTCGTTGATGCCGGTCTTGGACCGGGTCTTCTCGTCCACCTGCTTGACGATCACCGCGGCGTACAGGCTGTGCGATCCGTCCCTGGCAGGCAGGCTTCCGGATACGACCACGCTGCCCGAAGGGATGCGTCCGTAGCTGATCTCCCCGGTCATGCGGTTGTAGATGCGGGTGGACTGGCCGAGGAACACGCCCATGCCGATCACGCTGCCCTTCTCCACCACCACGCCCTCGACCACCTCCGAGCGTGCGCCGATGAAGCAGTCGTCCTCGATGATCGTCGGGTTGGCCTGCAGCGGCTCGAGCACGCCGCCGATGCCGACGCCGCCGGACAAGTGCACGCGCGCGCCGATCTGCGCGCACGAGCCGACCGTGGCCCAGGTGTCGACCATGGTGCCGCTGCCGACATGCGCACCGATGTTCACGTAGCTGGGCATCAGCACCACGTCCTTCGCGATGTGCGCGCCACGGCGCACCAGCGCGCCGGGCACCACGCGCGCGCCGAGCTGCTGCAGCGAGGCGTCATCGCCGTGCGGGAACCGCAGTGGCACCTTGTCGAAGGCGCCGGCCGGGCCGCCGTCGACCACGCGGTTGTCGTTGATGCGGAAGTACAGCAGCACCGCCTTCTTCACCCACTGGTGCACGGTCCAGCCACCCTGGCCGTCCGGTGCGGCGACACGCAGCTCGCCGGATTCGAGCAGGTCCAGCACCTGACCGATGGCCGGGCGCAGATGGGTTTCTATCTCGCCCTGGGTGAGCGAGGCGCGGCGCTCGAAGGCGTCTTCGATAAGGGTCTGGATGGAGGACATGCGTAGGCTTCCGGCGTGCTCGTGACAAGCCGCCAAGAGTACACGCATGGGCCCCGCCAGCACCCGCTTCCGGGACGGAATGGACAACCGGACGGCCGTCCAGACGCCCGTCGCGCGACCAGCTAGAGCTGCATGTAGCTGTAGCCGCGCTGGCCGTAGAGGATCGGGTCGGTGAGACCGGACAGGGTGATGGTGACGTCGGGATCGATGTCGCTGTCCTTCAGGCCCAGCCCCGCCATCGCCTGGCTGCACACCATCAGCTTCACCCCGGCCTGCCTGAGCGCATGCAGCAATGCGGTATTGGGGTTGGCGGTGCGCTTCTTGCTCATCCGCCGGTAGGCCTCGTCGGTCAGCGCGGCGGCGCCGGCCTGGCCATCCAGCAGCGCCACGATGTGCACGTGCGATGGCGGCACCTTGCCGTAGCCCATCAGGTTGACCAGGCGAGCCAGGCGCTGCAGCGAATGGAGCGGCTCGTCCGAGTCGAGATCGGCGGACACCACGTCGACGAACACCTTGTAGTCGGCCTTCGGATCCAGCTGCATGTCCACATCGGGGCGCGGATGCACCCCTCCGAACTTCGCGATGACCGGGTGGACCCAGGTGACCCCGGCGGCGCCCTGCTGCGGCGCCGCCGCGGCATCGGCGGAGGCCGCGGAAGCCGACACCGTCGCGACACAGAACGCGAGGGCCGCCAGGGCCGAACGACGCGCATGCCCGATCTTCATCCCTGCTTCCTCCTTCAGCTGCCGCACGGGCGGAAGACGGGACGATACACCCGCACCCACCGGCTGGAGGCGTGCCGGCCACTCACCCCTGGGCCGGGGCCAGCCGCTCCAGCAGCGCCTGCCGCAGGCGCTCCTGCAGCCCGCCGTCCAGTGGCGCGTCGTGGCGATCGGTGAGCTGGAAGAAGTCCTCCACCCGCTCGCCGAAGGTGGCGATGCGCGCATCGTGCACACGCACGCCCACCTCCAGCATCACCTGCGCGACGGCGGCGAGCAGGCCCGGGCGGTCGCTGCACACCAGCGCCATCTGGGTGCGCCCACCGGTGGCCGTGAAGGCGATCCGCGGCGCCATCTGGAAGTGCTTCAGGTGCCGGTGCAGCCCGCGCCGCGCCGGCAGCACCGGCTTGGTCTCGGCCAGCGCGCGCAGCAGGCGCTGGCGCAGCTCGTCGGCGCGCTGCGGCGTGGCCGGCATCTGGCTGTCGGCCTCCAGCAGCAGGAAGGTGTCCATCGCCAGGCCGCTGGGCGAGCTGAGCACGCGCGCCTCCATCACCGAGAAATGCATGCGGTCGAGCATCGCCGTGACGCTGGCGAACAGGCCGTCGCGGTCCGGCGCATAGACGAACAGCTCGGTGCTGCCGCGCACCGAGAACGGGTGCACCTCCACCAGCGGCAAGGCCTTGTCCGCACGCAGGATGGCGGCGGTCTGCCACGCCACCTGCTCGGGCCGGTGACGGAGGAAGCTGCGCTCGGGGAAATCGCCCCACACCCGCTCCACCGCCTCCGCGGCGAAGCCCTCCGAAGCCAGCAGCGCCAGCGCGCTGGCGCGGCATTCGGCAATGCTGGCGCTGGCGTCGCGCGGCAGCTCGGCGTCGCTGCGCAGCGCGTAGCGGGTGGCGGTGTACAGGTCCGCCAGCAGGCGATCCTTCCACGCGTTCCACAGTCGCGGACTGGTGCCGATGATGTCGGCGATGGTGAGCAGGTAGAGCCGGTCGAGCCGCAGCCGATCGCCGACCGCCTCGGCGAAACGGTTCACCACTTCCGGATCGGTGATGTCCTGGCGCTGGGCGGTGGTGCTCATCAGCAGGTGCCAGCGCACCAGCCAGGCCACCGTGTCCACGTGCTCGGGCGCCAGCCCCAGCCGGGTGCAGAACACGCGTGCGTCGTCCTCGCCCAGCACCGAGTGGTCGCCGCCGCGGCCCTTGGCGATGTCGTGGAACAGGCCGGCCAGCAGGAGCAGTTCGGGCTTTTCCAGCGAGGCCCAGATCTGGCAGCCGAGCGGGAACTCCTTCACCGCCGCCGGATCGGCGAAGCGCGCCAGGTTGCGCAGCACGCGCAGCGTGTGTTCGTCCACTGTGTAAACGTGGAACAGGTCGTACTGCATGCGCCCGAACACCTTGCCGAACGCCGGCAGGATCGCCGCCAGCAGCCCGTGCCGGTTCATCCGCCACAGCGCGTCCACCGCCGGCGCGCCGCGCTGCAGCAACTTCAGGAACGCGGCCAGCGCGGCCGGGTCGTCGGTCAGCGCCGTCCCGTGCCGGGCGGTGGCCTGGTGGATACGGCGCATGGTCTCGGCACTGAAGCCGATCAGCTCGGGGTGGTCCAGTCGCGCCAGGAAAATCTCCACCAGCGCCGCCGGCCGCGTCATGAACAGCTCCGGATCGGCTGCGGCGATGCGCCGGCCGTGCTGCACGAAGCCGTCACCGATCGGGGTCATCGGGCTGTCCGGTTCGAGCATTTCCTCGAAGCGCTCGACGATCTGCACGCCCAGCCGCTCGACCTGGCTGGCGGCACGGTAGTAGCCCTGCATGAACTGTTCGACGCCGAGGTTCTTCTCGTGCTGGTCGACGAAGCCCATGCGCGCGGCCAGCCCGCGTTGGTAGTCGAACAGCAGACGCTCCTCCGGCCGCCCGGCCTCCAGGTGCAGGGCGAAGCGATAGCGCCGCAACGTGGCCTCGGCCTCGGCCAGGGTGGCGCGCTCGGCCGGGTCGAGCAGGCCCTCGGCGACCATCCCGTCGAAACCGGCAGCATGCGCGAGGCGCAGGCCGAGCCAGCGCAGCGAGTCGAGCGTGCGCAGTCCGCCGGGGCCGTCCTTGAGGTTGGGTTCGAGGTTGTAGGCGGTGTCGTCGAAGCGGGCGTGGCGGGCATCGCGCTCGGCCAGCCGGGCCGCCAGGTAGGCACGCGGCGGCCACAGCGCGGGATCGTCGACGATGTCGCGCAGCACCGCGTCCAGGGCCGGGTCGCCGGCCAGCCGGCGCGCGTCCAGCAGGCTGGTGAACACGCTGGCCTCTTCCGCCGCCAGCGCCTTGCACTGGGCCGGCTCGCGCACCGCGTGACCGACCTTCAGGCCGATGTCCCAGAAGGTGGCGAAGCACTGTTCCAGCGCGCGCCGCAGGGTCGGGTCGTCACGGGTGGTCAGCACCAGCAGGTCGACGTCCGACTGCGGGAACAGCAGGCCGCGGCCGAAACCGCCCACCGCGAACAGCGCGGTGTCCGCGACCTCGCCCAGGCAGGCGTTCCACACGTGCACCACGATGCGCCCCACCGACTCGCCACGTCGCGCGGCCAGCGCGCTGGCGTCGGCACCGTCGCGGAACGCGGTGGCCAGCGCCCGGTCCATGTCGCCCAGCAGCTGGCGCAGCGCCTTGCGCGCCTCGGTCGAGACGCCGGAGCGCGGCACCGCGATCGGCAGTCGAGGCAGCGGCGGGAGCGGGATAGATGAAGTCGACATGCCGGCAGAGTCCGGTCGAACAACGGAATTGTCAAAGAACCCGAAGGCATGAGCAGCGGCGTACGCCCAGGGGATGGGCTAGAGTTGCCGCGGTTCACGCTCCCATCGAACCGACACGCCGCCGACTCCGGACGCATGAACTTCGACATCCATCTCCGCTTCACGCCGTCACTCGCTTTTTTCGGCATCCTCGCCGAGATGAACGAGCAGTTCCCGGACTGGACGGACGGTTCGTACGACTGGGCCAACCAGACGGTGGACTTCCTCGCTGCGCCCACGCCGTTGCCGAAGTTCGACGAGGCCATGTTCCGCACCCCGCTGAGCCAGCGTGCACTCAACGACACCCTGCACGTGGCGGTCGCCCTGCTGGCGGGCAACTACCCGCTCGTACGCGACTATCTGAAGAACACGCGTTTTGCCTTCGTCATCGGCTATCCGCGCAGTGGCGGCAGTTACCTCACCAAGGAGCTGCTGCGCACGGTCGGGCTGGATCACACGCGGGTGTCCGAGGCGCTGGCACACGACGGCTTCCCCGACCTGCGTGAGACCTGGTACGACTGGGCCGGCAACCGCCCGTACTACCATCTGCAGGAGGCCATGTTCCAAGTCGCCGAATTCCTCGTGCTCGCGCAGCTCTACTACCAGCGCAACACGGAGCGGCAGAAGGACGGCTTCTGGCTGGCGCCGAAGAAGATGCACAAGATCCTCGCCTGGGCCGGCAGCTTCAAGATGCTGCTGGGCCAGGGGCGTGCCGATTACCTGGCAACGGTGCGCCACCCGGTGCCGGCATGCATTTCGATATACGAGAAATGCGGCGGCCTGCCCCGGGACGGCCGTTTCCCCGTCGCCACACCGCGCAGCGCCATCGAGCGTTGGATCACCAACGACCTCATGCACCTGGGCTACAGCGCGCAGGAGCTGGCGAAGATGAGCTACTTCGAGGCGGTCGTGACGGGCTGGACGCAGTTCCATCTCAACATGGCCACCTCCGGCCTGTTCCTGGGCAGTCGTGACGAGGTACGCATCGTGCCCTACGGCAAGGAGTCGCTCGAGCAGGTCGTGCGCGACTACCGCGCGCGGGATGGAAGGAACGCATCACCGCCGGAGTCCGTGCTCATCCACGACAAGTCGCGACAGCATGCCGAATGGCTGGCTCGTGGCGACCACGCGGTGCAAACAGTAGCGAACGCGTGGGCAGCGTTGGGGCTGCATTTCCCTTCGCTCGAGCTTCACTGAAACACGACCTACGGCAGAGCTCGCCGCACAACGCGTTTGTGATGGCCGCCACAGTTGCCTATCCTCGCCAACTGGCAGGGGAAACCAAAGGCAACACATCCGCGATGAACTACACCCGCACTTCGCGCGTCGTGCTCGTGCCCTCGCTTCTGACGCTCGGCCTTGCATCGTCCATCCATGCGCAGACGACACCGCCGACCGCGGGCACCATCCTCCGGCAATCCGCCCCCCCGCCTGCGCTGCCCGAGGCTCCATCCAGCGCGCTGAACCTACCACCGCCCGCGCAGCAAGCAAGCCGGTCGAGCACTCCCATTCCAATCACCAGCATCCGCATCGAGGGCAATACCCTGCTCCCGTCTTCGGAGCTCGACCCGCTGGTGCGTGGCCTGCAGGGGCACACCGTGACCCTCGGCGAGCTGCAGCAGGCGGCGCAGCGCATCGCTGACCGCTATCACGCGCAAGGCTATCCGCTGGCGAACGCCTTCATCCCCGCACAGACCCTCCACGATGGCGTGGTTCGGCTGCAGGTGGTGGAGCCGCGCTACGACCGCATCACCCTCGACGGACATTCCCGCCTTGTGCCGGTGCAAGCCAGGCGCACGCTCGGCGTCGAGGCGGGGGAGCCGGTGGCGCAACAGGCACTGGACCGCGGACTCCTGCTGCTCAACCGCACACCTGGCGTCCGCGTGGCCGGCACCCTGGTGCCCGGTGCCCAGCCGGCCAGCAGCAGCCTGCAGCTCGCCCTCAGCGACACGCCCCTGCTGCACACCCGACTGCACGCGGACAACTACGGCAGCGACTACACCGGACGGGTCCGCGGCGGCGTGGATGTCACGCTCGACAACCCCTTCGGCCACGGTGCCCAGGCCGCCCTGACCACACTGACCACCACCGGCAAGTTGCTGCGCACGGGAGGCTTCAGCTTCGTCTCGCCCGACCTCTGGCACGGCCTGCGTGCGGGTGCTTACGGCTCGCGCACCCTCTACCGGCTGGGCGGTGCGTTTGCCGCACTGGAGCAACGTGGCCACGTCAACCAGGGCGGCGTGGATCTGAGCTACCCGCTGGTGCTGGAACCCGGCCGCCTGCTCGACATCCGCCTCGATGCCCTGCGCAACGGCTTCGTCCAGCGCAGCACCACGGTGGGAAGCGACAGCCGCTCGCACGTCCGCCTGGCCCGGCTGAGTCTCGACGGCGCTTGGGCCGATGCGCTCGGCGGATTCACGTCCGGCGGCATCAGCATCAGCCGCGGCGTGCTGGGCACGGACAGCACCGCTGCACGCGCCGCCGACATCGCCGGTCCGCAAGCCGCCGGAACGTTCTGGGTGGGCCAGTTGCGCGTGCAGCGCGACCAACCGCTGCCACGTCAGTGGCTGTTGCGACTGACCTTCAACGGCCAGCTCGCCTCGCACACCCTCGATGGCAGCGAAAAGTTCTACCTGGGCGGCCCCTATGGCGTGATGAGCGGCCCGGTCAACGAGGCCGGCGGCGAGGCCGGGGGCCTGCTAGACGCGCGTCTGATGCATGCCCTGCCCTGGATCCACACCGGTCAATTGCAGGGTGCGTTGTTGCTGCAGCAAGGCAAGGTGTGGCAACGCCGCACCGTGGCCAGTGGCCCAAGCAGCCTGCACCTGGGCGGCGCCGGCCTGGGCCTGGATTACCAATACGCGCAGCGCGTCAACGCCGCCCTCGCGTATGTGCATCCGGTCGGCAGTTCGCAGACCGCGGGAAATTCCGGCCACAGCGGCGAATGGTGGGCCCGACTCGCCATCGATCTGTAAGCGCCTACGGGAAAGGGCCGTCATGAATCACATCTACCGACTCATCTGGAACCAAGCGCTTGGCGCACTCGTGCCCGTCGCCGAGATCACCCGCGCCAAAGGCGGGGCCGGCCCCGCCCGGCGCAGCCGGCCCCGCTATCGCCTCGCGCCGCTGAGCGGTGCGATGCTGCTGGCGTTGGGACTGGCGGCTCCAGGCTCTGCGCTGGCGGCAGCCGCCCTGAGTACGGTGCAGGGCGGCAGCACGCTGGAGCAGGGCGCGACGCAGGTCGCGCTCGCGCCTCCGGTACATCCGCTGCCCACGGGTGGTCAGGTGATCAGCGGCCAGGCCACGATCGGCCAGAGCGGCAATACGCTGACGATCAACCAAGGCAGCCAGAACGCGATCCTCAACTGGCAGTCCTTCGACATCGGTGCGGACCAGACCGTCACCTTCAACCAGCCCAACAGCGCCAGCGTGGCGCTGAACCGGGTGCTGGGTTCGGACCCCTCGGCGATCTACGGACACCTCGATGCCAACGGCCAGGTGTTCCTGGTCAATCCCAACGGCATCTATTTCGCACGCGGTGCGCAGGTGGATGTGGGCGGCATTGTCGCCTCCACGCTCGACATCAGCGACCGGGACTTCCTCTCGGGTAGCTACCACTTCGCTGGCAACAGCGCGGCGGGTGTACGCAACGATGGCAGCATCAACGCGACCAAGGGTGGCTACGTCGCCTTTGTCGCTGCCGACGTCAGCAACGGCGGCAGCATCGCTACACCCGTTGGCACCACCGCGCTGGGTGCGGGCGGCAGCGTCGACCTGACCCTGGCCGGAAATTCGCTGCTGAACTTCAGGGTCAGCAGCAGTGCGCTGGGCGCGCTGGCGCAGAACGGCGGTGTGATCACCACCGATGGCGGCGCGGTGATCCTGTCGGCGCAGGCCAGGGATGCGCTGCTGCAGACGGTGGTGAACAACAGCGGACAGATCCAGGCACAGACCGTCGCCAACCATCACGGCACCATTGAACTGCTGGGCGGCGACAGCGGCACGGTGAAGGTCGCCGGGACGCTGGATGCCAGCGCGCCGAACGGCGGCGACGGCGGACACATCGAGACCTCCGGCGCGCATCTGAAGGTGGCCGACGGCGCCACGATCACCACCAAGTCCGCCAGCGGCGCAAACGGCAACTGGCTGATCGACCCGCAGGACTTCACCATCGCCGCCAGTGGCGGCGACATCAGCGGCGCCACCCTGTCCACGCAACTGGGCAGCGGCAATGTCACCATCCAGTCCAGCAGCGGCGGCACTGCCGGCAACGGCGACATCTTCGTCAACGACACGGTCAGCTGGAGCACCAACACGCTCACGCTGAACGCCTACCGCAACATCATCATCAACACGGCCATGAATGGCTCGGGCACGGCCGGGCTGGCGCTGCAGTACGGTCAGGGCTCGACCAACGGCGTCATTGGCGGCGTCACCTCCGACTACACCGTCAACGCGCCGGTCAACCTCGCCAGCACCGTCAGCTTCAGCACCCAGCTGGGCAGCAGTGGCAGTGTCATCAACTACACGATCATCACCAGCCTGGGCTCGGCGGGCGATGCCAGCAGCGCGCCCAGCACGCTGACGCTGCAAGGCGTGGCGGCCAGCAGCCTCAGCGGCAACTATGTGCTGGGTGCCAATATCGATGCCTCGGCCACGGCCACCTGGAATCCCGATGGCTTTGGCGGCTACTACGGCTTCGACCCCATCGGCGACGGTAGTGGCGGCGCCACCTTCACCGGCAGGTTCGATGGCCTGGGCCACACCATCAGCAACCTGACCACCCGTGCCCATCTGGCGTTCGCGGCGAGCCTGTTCGGCTACACGAGCAACAGCTCGATCCGCAACATCGGCATGGTCGGCGGCAGCGTCACCGGCATCCGTTATGCCGGCGGACTGGTCGGGTACGCCATCGGCGGCACCATCGACAACGCCTACGCCACCGGCACGGTGAGCACAACGTCCACCAACGACAGCGCCGGCGGACTGGTCGGCGTCAACAGCGGCACCATCAGCAACGCTTACGCCACCGGCAACGTCAACGGCACGACCAACACCGGCGGGCTGGTCGGCCAGAACACCGGCACGATCAGCAATGCCTATGCCACCGGCAACGTCGTTGGCGACTCTGAAGTCGGCGGCCTGATCGGACTCAACCTTGGATCCAGCGCCAAGATCAGCAACGTCTACGCCAGCGGCAACGTCAGCGGCAACGGCATCCGAATCGGTGGCCTGATCGGATACAGCAGCAATGGGTCGATCAGCAACGCCTACGCCACGGGCGACGTCAGCGGCGGATCCATCGTCGGCGGGCTGCTGGGATACATGTATGCCAGCACGGTGAGCAATGTCTACGCTACCGGCAAGGTCAGCGGCAGCAGCGACGTCGGCGGGCTGGTCGGAGGAAAGGACGCTCTTGCCGGCACCATCACCAACGGCTACTGGGACACCACCACCACCGGCAAGGGCACCAATGCCGGCTTTGGATACCTCTATGGCACGGTGACGGGCGGCGGTGGACTGACCACCGCGCAGCTGGCCGCGGCCCTGCCTGCAGGCTTTAGCAGCGGCACGTGGGCCAATGGCGATAACCAGACCACGCCCTATCTCACCAGCTTCGGTTGGGCGTCGGTCAGTGGACACGTGGTCCTGGGCAGCGACAGTTCGGCAACGCCGACCTATTTCGAAGTCGCCACCAATATCGATCAATTGCAGGCGATGGATGGCAATCTGACCACCAATTTTGTGCTGGGCAACGACATTGATGCCAGCACCACGGCTGGCTGGAACGGCGGCGCGGGCTTCAATCCGGTTGGATTTGCTTCGAGCGACGCAAGTGGCAGTTACAAGGGCGTCTTCGATGGGCTGTATCACACCATCACCGGACTGACGATCAATCGTCCAACGGAAGATTACGTCGGTCTTTTTGCCGGGGTCGGTAATACCGTGCGCAACCTCGGCCTGATCGATAATTCCATAACCGGCTCTTACGCGGTCGGCGGGCTGGCGGGAGCCGCAAACTCTGCAGCAATCAGCAATGTCTTCGCGACCGGCGATGTAACAGGCAATGACCAATATGCTGGCGGGCTGATCGGTGGCGGGTATTTCACGACAATCGAGAAATCCTACGCGACCGAATCTGTCACCGGGGTGCAGGGTGTGGGCGGCCTGATGGGCTATGGTTTTGGATCGACGATCAGCGATTCCTACGCCACCGGCGATATATCGGGCACGAGCGACAGAATCGGCGGCTTGGTCGGGGATGGCTTCTTCGCCACGATCGAGCGAACCTATGCCACCGGCAAGGTGACGGGTACTGGCAGCAATGTGGGTGGGCTGGTCGGCTATGCCGGTTCAGCGACGATCACCGATTCCTACTGGGATACCCAGATTTCCGGTTTGAGCACCGGGGCGGGCAGCTACGCAGGCACTGGCGTTTCCGGCCTGACCACGGCGCAGCTGGCGGGCGGACTCCCCACCGGGTTCGATGCTGCCGCATGGGCCAATGGCGATAACCAGACCACGCCCTATCTCACCAGCTTCGGCTGGGCGCCGGTTGGTGGACATGTGATCCTGGGCAGCAATAGTTCGGCGACACCGACCTACTTTGACGTCGTGACCAACGTCGATCAGTTGCAGGCGATGGATGGCAAGCTTGCCGGCAACTATGTGCTGGGCAACGACATCGATGCCTCTGCCACGTCCATCTGGAATGGTGGTGCGGGCTTCAACCCTATCGGTAGCAACGCGAACCAATTCACAGGCGTGTTCGACGGGTTGGGGCACTCCATCTCCAGCCTCACTGTCAACCGGCCAGGCACCTACTACGTGGGTCTGTTCGGCTACTCCAGCGGCACCCTGCGGGATGTCGGTCTGCTGAACAGCAGCATCAGCGGGCAGGGTCTGGCCGGTGCACTGGTCGGGCGCAGTGACGGCACCGTGGAATATGACTATGCCATTGGCGGCAGCGTGACCGTGGCCCAACACGGCGCTGGCGGACTGGTTGGACAAAGCAGCGGCAGTATCAAGAACAGCTACGCCACCGACAGCGTGGCCGGGCTGAACAGCGGCGTCGCCTCCACCGCCATCGGTGGGCTGGTCGGCTCGATGCTGACCGGCAGCACCATCAGCAACAGCTATGCCACCGGCAGCGTCAGCGGAGCGGGCGACGTCGGCGCGCTGGTGGGACAGAATTCCGGCACGGTCAGCACCAGCTACTGGAACACCGACACCTCCGGCACTACCGCCGGCATCGGCGCCGCCTATTCGGGCGCCACCACCGGTGGCACCACCGGCCTGACCAGCGCGCAGATGATGCAGCAGGCCAATTTCACCGGCTTCGACTTCAGCTCGCCGGTGTGGGTGATCTACAACGGCCACACCGCGCCGCTGCTCAACGCCTTCCTGACCCCGCTGACGGTCACCGCGACCGATCAGACCCAGACCTACAACGGCGGCGGCTTCGGCCTGCTCAACCCGACCTACTCGGTGAGTGGCGCGGATACCTCCGGTCATCTGTTCGGCCTTGGCAATTCGTACGATGGCGCGATCAACGTCGGCACCTACAGCCCCGATCTGTGGTCCGACCAGCAGGGCTACCGCATCACCGATATCGGTGGAACGCTGACCATCGCCCCCAAGGCACTGACCTTGAGCGGGCTGACTGCTGCCAGCAAGGTCTACGACGGCACGACCGCCACCAGCGTGACCAGTTGGGGCAACCTCATCGGCATCGTCGGCAGCGATGCGGTCAGCCTCGTTGCCAGCAGCACCACGGCCAACTTCGGCGACGCCAACGCGGGTACCGGCAAGACCGTCACCGTCGGCGGCCTCTCTCTGAGCGGGAGCGCGGCAGGTAACTACACCCTGCTCGGCACGCAGACCACCCGCGCCGACATCACGCCCAAGGCGCTGACCCTGAGCGGGCTGACCGCGGCCAGCAAGGTGTATGACGGCACGACCACCACCAGCGTGACCACTTGGGGCAGCCTCACCGGCATCGTCGGCAGCGACGCGGTCAGTTTGGTCGACAGCGGCGCCAGCGCGGCCTTCGCCGACGCCAACGCGGGCACCGGCAAGACCGTCACCGTCGGCGGCCTCGCCCTGGGCGGCAGCGCGGCAGGCAACTACACCCTGCTCGGCGCGCAGACCACCACCGCCGACATCACGCCCAAGGCGCTGACCTTGAGCGGGCTGACTGCTGCCAGCAAGGTCTACGACGGCACGACCGCCACCAGCGTGACCAGTTGGGGCAGCCTCACCGGCATCGTCGGCAGCGATGCGGTCAGCCTCGTTGCCAGCAGCACCACGGCCAACTTCAGCGACGCCAACGCGGGTACCGGCAAGACCGTCACCGTCGGCGGCCTCGCCCTGGGTGGCAGCGCGGCAGGCAACTACACCCTGCTCGGCGCGCAGACCACCCGCGCCAACATCACGCCCAAGGCGCTGACCCTGAGCGGCCTCAGCGCCAGCAACAAGGTCTACGACGGCAGCACCACCGCCAGCATCATCCACTGGGGCAGCCTCACCGGCGTGGTCGGCAGCGACGCGGTAAGCCTCGCGACCAGCACCACCACAGCCAACTTCGCCGACGCCAATGCGGGGACCGGCAAGACCGTCACCGTCGGCGGTCTCGCCCTGAGCGGGAGCGCGGCAGGCAACTACACCCTGCTCGGCACGCAGACCACCCGCGCCGACATCACCTCGCGTCCGCTCACGGCGAGCCTGATCGGCATGATCAGCAAGCCGTACGACGGCACCGCCACGACCACGCTGGGCGCGGGCAACTTCCAGCTCAGCGGCTTCGTCGCCGGTCAGGGCGCCAGCGTCACGCAGACGAAGGGCGAGTACGCCAGTTCGGCCATCGGCAGCGGCATCGCCGTCAGCGCTGCGCTGGGCGCGGGCGACTTCAGCGCCAACGCCGGCACCCTGCTCAGCAACTACCTGCTGCCGAGCTCGGCCAGCGGCCTGGGCAGCATCACCGCCAGCGCGGCACCGCCCAGTCTGGGCGGCGCCACCGGCACGGCCACCCAGAACGTGACCTGGGGTTATGCCGGCGTGAACGGCTTTGCGCTGGCGCTGGATCCACGCCTGCAGATGCAGCGGACGGCGCCGGGCAAATCCACCGCCGTGCGCCTGCTGGTGAGTGCCGACGGCAACCCGCTGGAACAACCGCCCTGCGCCGGCCATCGCAGCATCGATCCGTTCGCGACGCCAACAATGGCCGCAGGAAGCTGCAGCAAGATTGATGGCGCTACTACCCCCGACAGCACCGCACCCCGGTCTCAGTGAGGCGCGTTCTGCGGGGGACTGATCGGCTCACACCGCGTCAGGCCAGGGCGTGAGGATCTCGAAGCCGTCGTCGGTCACGGCGATGGTGTGCTCCCACTGGGCCGAGAGCGAGTGGTCCTTGGTGACCACGGTCCAGCCGTCGGGCAGCTGCTTGGTGTGCGGCTTGCCGGCGTTGATCATCGGCTCGACGGTGAAGGTCATGCCCTTCTTGAGCTCGATGCCGGTGCCGGGCTTGCCGTAATGCAGGACCTGCGGCTCGTCGTGGTAGACCTTGCCGATGCCGTGGCCGCAGTACTCGCGCACCACGCTGAAACCGGCCGCCTCGGCGTGCTTCTGGATGGCGGCACCGACGTCGCCCAGCGTGGCGCCCGGGCGCACCGCCTGGATGCCGCGCATCATCGCCTCGTGGGTGGTGTCCACCAGGCGTTTCGCCAGCACCGACGGGGTGCCGACGAAGTACATGCGGCTGGTGTCGCCGTGCCAGCCGTCCTTGATGACGGTGACGTCGAGATTGATGATGTCGCCGTCCTTGAGCACCTTGCTCTCGTTCGGGATGCCGTGGCAGATCACGTGGTTGACCGAAGTGCACAACGTCTTGGGGAAGCCGTGGTAGCCGACGTTGGCCGGGATCGCCTTCTGCACGTTGACGATGTGCTCGTAGGCGATGCGGTCCAGGTCCTCGGTGGTCACGCCGGGCTTGACGTGCTCCTTGAGCAGGGCAAGCACTTCGGCGGCGAGCTGGCCGGCCACGCGCATCGCGGCCAGGTCTTCGGGGGTCTTGAGGGTAATGGCCATGGTTCCACCCAGATGGCGGCGGCATGCCCGTGGATCAACACCCGGGCCCAACTTGCCGCCTTGCCGGCTCACCGGCTATAATTCGTGAGTTTTGCGGGGCGCAACAGGCGTTTTCAGCCCACTCCCCTGCAATGCGAGCGGGCATTGTAACCATCCAGCGGAACAAGCCCAAACCAACGCCACACACGCATCGGCACCGTCTTCGGGGTGCTGCGTCCGTTTCCGCCAATCCCAGGAAACGCCGCGGTCGAAGCCGGGGATGCGTGGAGGTCCCAACCCCCAGGTTCCGTTCGCGGAACCGACAATTCGGAGTTACACCCATGGCCCAAGTCACCATGCGCCAGATGCTCGAAGCGGGCGTCCATTTCGGTCACCAGACCCGTTACTGGAACCCCAAGATGGCGCCGTACATCTTCGGCGCGCGCGGCAAGATCCACATCATCAACCTCGAGAAGACCCTGCCGCTGTTCACCGACGCGATGAACTTCCTGTCGGGTCTGGCGCAGAAGCGCGGCACCATCCTCTTCGTCGGCACCAAACGCTCCGCCCGTGAGCCGCTGGCCGAAGAGGCCGCCCGCGCCGGCATGCCCTTCGTGACCGCCCGCTGGCTCGGCGGCATGCTGACCAACTTCCGCACCGTGAAGCAGTCGGTCGCCCGCCTGAAGGAGCTGGAAGCGGCCGAGACCGACGGCTCGTTCGACAAGCTGGTCAAGCACGAGGTGCTGTCGCTGCGCCGCGAGCGCGAGAAGCTGGAGAACTCGCTGGGCGGCATCAAGAACATGAACCGCCTGCCCGACGCGCTGTTCATCATCGACATCGGCCACGAAGACATCGCCGTGCAGGAAGCCAAGAAGCTCGGCATCCCGGTGATCGCCGTGGTCGACACCAACTACAACCCGGAGCTGGTCGACTACGCCATCCCGGGCAACGACGACGCGATCCGCGCGATCCAGCTGTACGCCCGCGCCGCCGCCGACGCGATCCTGGAAGGCAAGGCCGCCGCGCCGAACGCCGCCCAGGGCGACGCCGACGAGTTCGTCGAGCTGGACGAGGAAGGCAATCCGGTCGCCAAGGACGAGGAGCGCAAGGCCGCTCCGCGCCGCGCCCCGGCCAAGAAGGGTGCGCCGCGCCGTGACGGTGGCCGTGGCCGCCGCGAATCGGGCGACGCCGAGTAAGCCTGCCGCTCCATCCGCCCGACGGCCACGACGGCCGTCGGGCTTCAAAGCATTCGAGGAATTGACATGAGCAACATCTCCGCCCAGCTGGTGAAGGAACTGCGCGAGCGGTCCGGCGCCGGCATGATGGAATGCAAGAAGGCCCTGGTCGAGAACAACGGCGACATCGAAGTCGCCATCGAGTGGCTGCGCAAGAACGGCCTGGCCAAGGCCGACAAGAAGGCCGACCGCGTCGCCGCCGAAGGCCGCATCGTGGCCGCCCAGGCCGCCGGCAAGGCGGTGCTGGTCGAGGTCAACTGCGAGACCGACTTCGTCACCAAGAACCCCGACTTCGTGAAGTTCAGCGATACCGTCGCCACGGTGGCGCTGGAATCCGGCGCGGCCGACATCGACGCCCTGAAGGCGGCCGCCTTCCCGGGTGCGAGCAACGTCGAGGAAGGCGCCAAGGCGCTGATCGCCACCATCGGCGAGAAGATCGAGGTGCGCCGCATCGCCCGCGTCGAAACCGACGGCGTGATCGGCAGCTACATCCACGGCGGCCGCATCGGCGTGCTGGTGGCCCTGAAGGGCGGCTCCGAGGAGCTGGCCAAGGGCGTGGCCATGCACGTGGCCGCGATGAACCCGCAGTACGTGAAGGCCGAGGACGTCCCGGCCGACTTCGTGCAGAAGGAAAAGGACATCGCGCTGAGCCAGATGTCCGACAAGGACAAGGCCAAGCCGGCCGAGATCCTCGAGAAGATCATCTCCGGCAAGATCAACAAGATCGTGTCCGAGGTGACCCTGCTCGGCCAGGCCTACGTGCTGGACACCAACGTGACCGTCGGCGACGCCCTGAAGAAGGAAGGCGCCGAAGTGGTGGCGGTGGCCCGCCTGGCCGTCGGCGAAGGCATCGAGAAGGTGCAGGAAGACTACGCCGCCGAAGTGGCGAAGGCGATGCAGGTCTGATCCTGCCCGCCCGTTGATCCGGAAAAGCCGCGGGAAACCGCGGCTTTTTCTTTTCCGGACACCCATTCGGCGCCACTCCCGGGCGTGCCGGCGAAGCCCGCGCAGCGTCACTCGAGGGGAGATGGATGCCCTTGTCGCCCCAAGCCTCCGGCAAGATGCGCTTTTTCGCCTGAATCAGGCCGACAAGGCGCATTCCAGCTTAACCGCCGGCCCGCCGCCCGCTACAATATGGCGGTTTGCCCCACACAATCCGGAGACCCCATGAGCGAACCGCTTAAGTACCGCCGCATCCTGCTCAAACTCTCCGGTGAAGCCCTGATGGGCGACGAGGACTACGGCATCGATCCGAAGGTGATCGGCCGCCTCGCCGACGAAATCCTCGAAGTACGCAAGGCCGGCGTCGAGATCGGCGTGGTGATCGGCGGCGGCAACATCTTCCGCGGTGCCGGCCTGGCCGCGGCCGGGATGGACCGGGTCACCGGCGACCACATGGGCATGCTTGCGACCGTGATGAACGCGCTGGCGATGCAGGACGCGATCGAGAAGCGTGGCGGCTTCGCACGCGTGATGAGCGCTCTGCCGATCCACGACGTGGCCGAGGACTTCATCCGCCGCCGCGCCATCCGCCACATCGAGAAGGGCCGCATCGTGCTGTTCGCCGCCGGCATCGGCAATCCGTTCTTCACCACCGACTCGGCCGCCGCGCTGCGCGCCGTGGAAGTGGGTGCGGACCTGCTGCTGAAGGCGACCAAGGTGGACGGCATCTACACCGCCGACCCGGCCAAGCACGCCGACGCCACCCGCTACGACCACCTCACCTACGACCAGGTGATCGAGCGCAAGCTGGCGGTGATGGATACCGCCGCGATCGCGCTGTGTCGCGACCACCGCCTGCCGATGGTGATCTACGACATGACCGTGCCGGGCAACCTGATGCGGGTGATGCAAGGCGAATCGATCGGCACCACCGTCGGCACCCACTGACCCGGGCTTGCTGCGCCGCCCCAAGGGCGGCTCCGCCTCGCTGGTATACTTGCCGGCTCGCCTGATCCACCGGAAGACGTCCCATGATCAACGACATCAAGACCGATGCCCAGACCCGCATGGGCAAGACCATCGACGCGCTCAAGCACGACCTGACGCGCCTGCGCACGGGCCGCGCCAGCACCGCACTGGTGGACAACATCAAGGTGTCCTACTACGGCTCGGACATGCCGCTGAACCAGGTCGCCTCGGTCGCCCTGGGCGACTCGCGCTCGATCATCATCACCCCGTTCGAAAAGAGCCTGGTGGCGACCATCGAGAAGGCACTGATGGCCTCGGACATCGGCATCACGCCGACCACCGCCGGCACCGTGATCCGCCTCAACATGCCGCCGCTCACCGAGGAGCGCCGCCGCGAGCTGGCCAAGCACGTGGGCCACGAGGGCGAGAACGCCAAGATCGCCATCCGCAACATCCGCCGCGACGCCCTGCAGCAGATCAAGGACCTCGGCAAGGACAAGCAGATCACCGAGGACGACGAGCGCAAGGCGGACGAGGAGATCCAGAAGATCACCGATCGATTCGTCAAGGAAGTCGATGCGGTGGTCAAGCACAAGGAAGAAGAGCTGCTGAGCGTCTGACGATGCCGCGCTCGCCCGCCCCGCCCGGCCGGCGTCGCCGCGCATGAACGCGCCGGCGCGGGTACCCCGCCATATCGCCATCGTGATGGACGGCAACGGCCGCTGGGCCAGGGCCCGCTTCCAGCCGCGCAGCTTCGGCCACAACGCCGGGCGCAAGGCGGTGCGCGAAGTGATCGAGGGCTGCGTCCGGCAGGGCGTGGAGGCGCTGACGCTGTTCGCCTTTTCCAGCGAGAACTGGCAGCGTCCGGAGGATGAGGTCAGCGCACTGATGTCGCTGTTCCTGCGCGCCCTGGACAAGGAAGTGGACGAACTGCATGCCCAGGGCGTGCGCGTGCGCTTCATCGGCGAACTGTCGGGCTTCGGCGCGGAACTGCAGCAACGCATGCGCGGCGCGATGGAGCGCACCGCCGGCAACACCCGGCTGAACCTGAACATCGCGGTCAACTACGGCGGCCGCTGGGACATCGTGCAGGCGGCGCGCCAAGCCGCCCGGGCCGTGGCCCGCGGCGAGCTGGCCGCCGACGCCCTCGACGAAGCGGCGCTGGGCCGATGGATCTGCCTGGCCGACCAGCCCCCGCTGGACCTGTTCATCCGCACCGGCGGCGAGCGACGTATCAGCAACTTCCTGCTGTGGCAGGCGGCCTACGCCGAGCTGTACTTCACCGATACCCTGTGGCCGGACTTCGACCAGGCCAGCCTGGCCGAGGCCATCGACGACTTCGCCCGCCGCGAGCGCCGCTACGGGCGCACCAGCGAACAACTCGCCGCCGCGCCCCCGCCCTGACCCCTGCAAGGATTCCCATGCTGCTCCAGCGCATCCTCACCGCCCTGCTGCTGCTCCCGCTGGCCCTGTTCATCATCCTCGGGCCGCAGACGCCGGTGTTCGCGGTGATCGTGGCGATCGCGTTCCTCGCCAGCGCCTGGGAGTGGATGCGCCTGAGCGGGCTGGACAACATGGCCGCCCGCGTCGCGATGCTGGTGGTGCTGGCGCTGGTATACGCCGCCGCCGGCTGGAGCCGTGCACCGTGGCTGTGGGCGGTCATGGCGCTGCTGGGCGTGGTCTGGTGGGGCGTCGCATCGGCCTGGTTGCGCCACTTCTCCTTCGGCGCCGCACCGACACCGGAGAACCGGCGCCTGAAGCTGCTGGCTGGCGTGTTCGTGATGGTGCCGGCCTGGGCCGGCCTGGTGCTGATCCACCGCACCGTGCCGCACGGCCACTGGTGGACCTTCCTCGGCCTGGCGATCGTCTGGGCCGCCGACATCGGCGCCTACTTCGCCGGCCGCTTCCTCGGCAAGCGCAAGCTGGCGCCGCAGATCAGCCCCGGCAAGACCTGGGCCGGCGTCTACGGCGCCTTCGTCGCTGCCGGTCTGGTCGTGGCGATCGGCGGCTGGCTGCTGGGCGTGCATGACGCGCGGCTGGTCGGACTGGTGGTGCTCGCGGCGGTCACGGTGGCGGTCTCGATCGTCGGCGACCTGGTCGAGAGCCTGATGAAGCGCCACGCCCAGGTGAAGGATTCCGGCCACCTGTTCCCCGGCCACGGCGGCCTGCTCGACCGGCTGGACAGCGTGTTCGCCGCGATGCCGGTGTTCGCGCTGGGGCTGTGGCTGCTCGGCGTCGTGCAGCTGTCATGAGACAGGTCGGAGTCCTTGGCGCTACCGGTTCGATCGGCGGCAGCACCCTCGACGTCATCGCGCGCCACCCGGAGCGCTTCCGGGCCAGCGTGCTGGTGGCGCACCGGCAGGTCGACGCACTGGTGGCGCTGTGCGTGACGCACCGGCCCGACCTGGCGGTGATTGCCGATCCCGCGCTGGAGCCGGCCCTGGCCAAGGGTCTCGCCGCCGCCGGCGTGCACTGCGCGGTGGCCAGCGGTTCGCAAGCCGTCGCGGAAGCCGCGGCAGGCCCACTCTGCGACACCGTGGTGGCCGCCATCGTCGGCGCCGCCGGACTGGAGTCCACCCTCGCTGCCGCGCGGGCCGGCAAGCGCCTGCTGCTGGCCAACAAGGAATCCATCGTGATGGCCGGCCCGCTGCTGCTGGCCGCGCTGGACGAGGGCGGCGGCGAGCTGATCCCGGTCGACTCCGAGCACAACGCGATCTTCCAGTGCCTGCCGGGCGGACGCCCGGACCTGGCCACGAGCGGTGTCCGCCGGCTGATCCTCACTGCCTCCGGCGGCCCGTTTCGCGGCCGCAGCCGCGCCGAACTGGCCCAGATCACGCCCAACCAGGCCTGCGCCCACCCGAACTGGGTGATGGGCCGCAAGATCTCGGTCGACTCGGCCACCCTGATGAACAAGGGGCTGGAGGTCATCGAGGCGCACCACCTGTTCGGCGCCCCGGCCGACGCCATCGAGGTGCTGGTGCACCCGCAGAGCCTGGTCCACTCGATGGTGGACTACCTGGACGGCTCGGTGCTGGCCCAGCTCGGCAACCCGGACATGCGCACGGCGATCGGCCACGCGCTGGCCTGGCCGGAACGGATCGACACCGCCGTCGCCCCGCTGGACCTCGCCGCGCTGGCGCCGCTGCAGTTCGAACGGCCGGATACCGACACGTTCCGCTGCCTGGCGCTGGCCTTCCAGGCGCTGCGCGCCGGCGGCGACGCCCCGGCCATTCTCAACGCAGCCAACGAGGTCGCGGTGGAGGCTTTTCTGGGCGGGGCGCTGGGTTTCCTCGACATCGCCAACGTGGTGGAGAGCGTGCTGGCGGAACTGCCGGCCGAAGCCGTGGTCGATGTCCAGACCCTGGTGGATCGGGACCGCGTGGCGCGCGCTGCCGCACGCCGCGTCCTCCGTCACGCATGCTGATAAGCTCTTATCGATGAATCCTTTTTTCGGCTCGGTGTTCTGGCTGCTGGTCACGCTCGGCGTGCTGGTGACCTTTCATGAGTTCGGCCATTTCTGGGTCGCGCGCCGCTGTGGCGTGAAGGTGCTGCGCTTCTCCGTCGGCTTCGGCAAGGCGATCTGGAAGCGTGTCGGCCGGGACGGCACCGAGTACCAGGTCGCGATGATCCCGCTCGGCGGCTACGTGAAGATGCTCGACGCCCGCGAGGGCGACGTGGAACCGCAACTGCAGGGCGAGGAGTTCACCGGCAAGCCGGTGTGGAAGCGCATCGCGATCGTCGCCGCCGGACCGGCTTTCAACCTGATCTTCGCGGTGGCTGCGTTCTGGGTGATGTTCATGATCGGCCGTCCTGACGCGGTGCCGGTCGTTGCCGCCGCCCCCCAGAGCATGGCTGCCGAAGCCGGTGTGCGTAACGGCGACCGCATCCTGTCCATCGATGGTCACAAGACGACCACCTGGTCTGGTGTCACCGACGATCTGGTCGATGCACTGCTGGGTCGCGATCCGCTCACCCTGCACGTCCGCGGGACCGATGGCCGGGAACGTGACCTGACCTTGCCGCTCGACCGCCTGCCCGCCGGCCAGGATGTTGGTCAGTATCTCGACCGGCTGGGGCTCTCGCTGGCACCGGCACCGCCGGTGATCGGCTCGGTCATGCCCGGCAAGCCCGCCGCACTGGGTGGAATGCAGGCCGGGGACCTCGTTCTCAGCGTCGACGGCCAGCCGGTGGCGAACTATGCCGACCTGCAGAAAGCCATCCGCGAGCAGGCTCCGAAGTCACCCTCGCTGGCCTTTGTGGTGAAGCGCGACGGCCGGCAGGTTCCACTCACCGTCATCGCTCGCCAGGAATCCCTCGAGGGCCAGCCCTCGAACTGGGTGATCGGCGTGCTGGCCCCGGAAACCGAGACAGCGATCCAGCGCTACGGGCCGTTGCGTGCCCTGAGCGAGTCGATCGCGACGACCCGGGACAGCGCCGCCCAGACCTTCCGCATGATCGGCAAGATGCTGGTGGGCGAAGCCTCGACCAAGAATCTCTCCGGCGTGATCGGCATCGCCCAGGTGGCCAACCAGTCCGCCAGCATGGGCCCGGGCTGGTTCCTCAACTTCCTCGGCATGGTCTCGCTCAGCCTGTGCATCCTCAACCTGCTACCCATCCCGCTCTTGGATGGGGGTCATCTGCTGTATTACCTTATCGAGTTGGTCAAGGGCAGCCCGGTCAGCGAGCGAACCATGATCGCCGGCCAGTATGTCGGGCTCGCCCTGCTGTTCACGATGATGGGTCTGGCGTTCTACAACGACCTCCATCGCATCCTGCTGTCGTGACGGATCTTCGCCCTGCCCATGATGCCGGTTCGTACGGCCCGCTCCTGAACGCGGCGTCACCCGCCGCCGGAGCTGGTGGACGTGATCGCACATCGGCCTTGCTCCTTCGCCACGCCTTGCCCGGGACGATCACCATGATCGGCCCGTCGAAATAACCCAACGGAATCGACGATGAAGCGTATCGCCGCCCTGCTCCTGCTTGCCTCTCTCTCCGCCAACGCGGTGGCCTTCGAACCGTTCGTCGTGTCCGACATCCGCATCGACGGCCTGAGCCGCATCTCGGCGGGCACGGTCTACAACTACCTGCCGGTGAACAAGGGTGACCAGTTCACCGAGGACGAGGCCCAGCGCGCCATCCGCGCCCTCTACGACACGCACTTCTTCAGCGACGTGGAGATGAGCCGGGAGGGCAACATCCTGGTGATCAAGGTGATCGAGCGCCCGTCCATCGCCAAGCTGACCATCCGCGGCAACAAGGACATCAAGGAAGAGGACCTGCGCAAGGGCCTGAAGGAAATCGGCCTGTCCGAGGGCGAGACTTTCGACCGCCTCTCGCTGGACCGCGTGAAGCAGGAACTGATCACCCAGTACTACAACCGCGGCAAGTACAACGTGTCGATCGACCCGCACGTGACCCGGCTGGACCGCAACCGCGTGGCGCTGGACATCGAGATCCGCGAGGGCAAGGTCGCCAAGATCAAGGAGATCAACGTCGTCGGCAACACCACGTTCACCGACAAGCAGATCGAGGACAATTTCGAGTCCGGCACCACCAACTGGATGTCCTGGTACTCGAAGAACGACCAGTACTCGCGCGAGAAGCTCTCCGGCGACCTGGAGAAGCTGCAGTCCTACTACATGAACCGCGGCTACGCCGACTTCGGCGTGGACTCCACCCAGGTCACCATCTCGCCCGACAAGCGCGAGATGTACATCGCCGCGAGCATCAAGGAGGGCGAGGTCTACACCGTCTCCGACGTGCACCTGCTGGGCAAGCTGATCCTGCCGGAGAAAACCCTGCGCCAGCTGGTGTTCGTGAAGACTGGCGACAAGTTCAACCGCGCCGCCGTCGAAGGCACCTCCAACGCGATCAAGGGCATCCTGGCCAACCTCGGCTTCGCCTACGCCAAGGTGACGCCGGTACCGAAGCTGGACAAGGAAAAGCGCACCGTCGACCTAACCTTCTACATCGAACCGGGCCAGCGCGTGTACGTGCGCCGGGTGATCTTCCAGGGCAACACCCGCACCGAGGACGACGTGCTCCGTCGCCAGATGCGTCAGCTGGAGGGCTCTTGGTATTCGCAGACGATGATCGACCGCTCGAAGGTCCGCCTGCAGCAGTTGGGCTACTTCAAGAAGGTGGACATCGACAAGCAGCGTGTCCCGGGTACCCAGGATCAGGTCGACGTCACCGTCAAGGTTGAGGAGCAGTCCGCAGGCAGCCTGCAGTTCGGCGTGGGCTACTCGCAGTACTCCGGCGTCATCCTGTCCGCCTCGGTGTCGCAGAACAACTTCCTCGGCACCGGCGACAGCTTCAGCGTGGGCGCCGAGACCAGCACCTACTACAAGCGCGTCAATGCCAGCTACTACAACCCGTTCCTGACCGACAGCGGCATCGGCATCGGCTATACGGTCGGCTACTCCAAGACCGACTACGGCAACACCGATTTCGCCAACTACGCTACCAGCGCCAAGTCGTTCTCCACCTTCCTCGGCATTCCGATCACCGAGTTCGACAGCCTGCGCGTCGGGCTCGGTCTCAGCAGCAACAAGATCAACCTCTACCCGGGCTACAGCCCGCAGGTGCTGCTGGACTACCAGAACGCGCTCGGCCACCAGACCATCCACGAGTGGACCGGCACGCTGGGCTGGAACCACGACACCCGCAACGGCTACTGGGCTCCGACCCGCGGCGGCCTGATGTCGGTGTCCACGGACGTGGCGCTGCCGGGCTCCACCGTGCAGCACTTCCGCGTCAGCGCGGAAGCCAACCACTACTGGCCGATCGGCGGCGGCTTCGTGCTTTACCTGGACGGCCAGGCCCAGTACGGCGCCACCTACGGCAGCCAGACGTACAAGAACTCGTTCGGCCAGTACCTGGCCGGGCAGCCGCTGGACTACCCGTTCTGGCAGAACTTCTACTCCGGCGGCGTACGCGACGTGCGCGGTTTCCAGGACAACACCCTGGGCCCGCGCGTGTGCTCCGGTACGGACGCCAGCGGCCACGCGGTCCAGCCGAGCGCCAACGGCTACTGCACCGGCAGCTACTACCAGTACGCCCAGCCGATCGGCGGCGCCTTCAAGGTGCTCGGCACGTCCGAGCTGTATCTGCCGCTGCCGTTCCTGAAGGACATCAACACCGCCCGCGTGTCGCTGTTCATGGACGTCGGCAACGCATACAAGAACTACCAGAGCTTCAACGCCGGCGATCTGCGTGCCTCGGCAGGCATCTCGCTGCACTGGCAGGCGCCGATCGGCCCGCTGATCATCAACTTCGCCACGCCGATCCGCTCCAAGCCCTCCGACCGTCCGTACGAGGAGCGCATCCAGTTCACCTTCGGCAGTCAGTTCTGACCGTTCCCGTACGCGGGATCGTCCCTGCACAAGCGCGGCTCCGGCCGCGCTTGTGCGTTTCAGGCCCACTCCCTTCGCCGGCGCACGGACACCTGTCCCCGGGTCGCCTACAATGGCGCGCTTTCCCGGAGCATCCATGAGCGCGAATTCCTACTCGGTCGCAGAGCTGGCCGATCGCTTCGGCCTCGTCGCCCACGGCGATGCTGCACGCGTAATCGACGGCGTGGGCACGCTGGCCGGCGCGGGCCCGAGCCAGCTCACCTTCCTGTCCAACAGCAAGTACGCAGGGCAGCTGACCGGCACCCGTGCCGGCGTGGTCGTGCTGCGCGAAGCCGATCTGTCGCAGTGCCCGAGTGCCGCCCTGGTCGCACGCGATCCCTACGTCGCCTACGCGAAGATCGCCGCACTGTTCGAGCACCTGCCGGCCGCGCCGGCGGGCGTCCATCCCAGTGCCGTGGTGGCGCCAACGGCGCGGGTCAGCCCAAGCGCCAGCATCGGCCCCTGCTGCGTGGTTGAGGCCGGCGCGGTGGTCGAGGACGGCGTGGTGCTGGGCCCGCACTGCGTGATCGGCGAGGGGTGCGTGGTCGGTGCACAGTCGCGGCTGGTCGCCCGCGTGACCCTGGTCACCCGGGTCACTCTCGGCAAGCGGGTGCTGGTGCATCCCGGTGCGGTGATCGGCTCGGACGGCTTCGGCCTGGCCTTCGACACCGACCACTGGATCAAGCTGCCCCAGCTTGGCGGCGTGCGCATCGGCGACGACTGCGAGATCGGGGCCAACACCACCATCGACCGCGGCGCGCTGGACGACACCGTGCTGGAGGAAGACGTGCGCCTGGACAACCAGATCCAGATCGCCCACAACGTGACCATCGGCGCGCATTCGGCGCTTGCCGGATGCGCCGCCGTGGCGGGCAGCGCGAAAATCGGCCGCTATTGCATGATCGGCGGCAACGCCGGGGTACTCGGCCATCTGGAGCTGGCCGACCGGGTTACCATCACCGCCAAGAGCCTGGTGACCCACTCGATCCGCGAACCCGGCGAATACTCCTCGGGGACGCCGCTCCAGGAAAACCGGCAGTGGCGGAAGAATGCCGCCCGTTTCAAGCATCTCGACGACTATGCGCGCCGCCTCGCGGCGCTGGAGAAGGACAGCAACAATGAGTGATTACGCAGCGGATTTCAGCCTGCCGGTCGGTGTCGAACAGATCCAGCAGTTGCTGCCCCACCGCTACCCGTTCCTGCTGGTGGACCGGGTGATCGAACTGGTTCCGGACACCAGCGTGGTGACGCTGAAGAACGTCACGATGAACGAGCCGTTCTTCCAGGGCCACTTCCCCGGCCACCCGGTGATGCCGGGCGTGCTGATCGTCGAGGCGATGGCGCAGAGCGCCGGACTGCTCACCCAGATATCCAGCCGCCTGAAGGGTGACCAGGGCAGCCCGCTGTTCTATCTGGCGAAGATCGACAACGCCCGTTTCGCCTGCCCGGTGGTGCCGGGCGACCAGCTGCGCATGGAAGTCTCGCTCAAGCGCCTGATGCGCGGCATGGGCCTGTTCATCGCGCGCACCCTGGTCGACGGCAAGGAAGTGGCCAGCTGCGAACTGATGTGCGCAGCGAGGTCCGACAAATGATCCACGCCGCGTCGATCCATCCCACCGCCCAGATCGATCCGTCGGTCGTGCTGGGCGACAACGTCAGTATCGGCGCTTACACGGTGATCGGGCCGGACGTGGAGATCGCCGCCGGCACCGTGGTCGGCCCGCATGTGGTGATCGAGGGCCCCACCCGCATCGGCCGGGACAACCGCATCAGCCAGTTCGCCTCGCTCGGCGGCGCGCCGCAGGACAAGAAATTCCAGGGCGAGCGCACCGAACTGGTGATCGGCGACCGCAACCTGATCCGCGAATTCGTCACCGTCAATCGAGGTACCGGCGACGGTGGCGGCATCACGCGCATCGGCAATGACAACTGGCTGCTCGCTTACGTGCACGTGGCGCATGACTGCCAGGTCGGAAACCACGTGGTGTTCTCCAACTACTCGGCGCTGGCCGGGCACGCGGAGATCGGCGACTGGGTGATCGTGTCCGGCTACGCCGGCGTGCACCAGTTCTGCAAGGTTGGCGCGCACGCCTTCATCGGCATGGGCTGTCTGGTCGGCAGCGACGTTCCGCCGTTCGTCATGATGGCCAACGAAACCCGCGGTCGCCCGCGTGGCATAAACAGCGAGGGCCTCAAGCGCCGCGGCTTCGACAGCACGCGGATCTCGGCGATCAAGCGTGCCTACCGCACGCTGTACATGGCCGGCCTGAGCCTGTCCGAGGCGCGCGAGCAGCTGGCCACGCAGGCGCAGGACAGCGAGGACGTCCGAGCGATGCTGGAGTTCCTGGAGCGCAGCGAGCGCTCGCTGGCACGCTGAAACCACGACGATCGGGGCCGGCCCGTGGCCGCGCCCCGTCCGGCCGGACGCCACACACTACAATGGCGCGCATGAACCAGCCGCCAGCCTCTGCCGACTCGCGCATCCCCGATTCCGACGCCCTGCTCATCGCCATCGTCGCCGGCGAGGACTCCGGCGACCAGCTCGGCGCCGACCTGATCGCCGCCCTGCGCCGCCGCTACCCACAGGCGCGCTTCGCTGGCATCGGCGGCAAGCGCATGCAGGCGCTGGGCTTCCAGTCCTGGTACGACATGGCCGAACTGTCCCTGTTCGGCCTGGCCGAGGTGCTCGGTCATCTGCCGCGCCTGCTCAGGCTGCGCCGGGAACTACTGGAGCGCCTGATCGCGGCACGGCCGGCCGTGGTGATCGGCATCGATGCGCCGGACTTCAACCTCGGCCTGGAACGGCGCCTGCGCGAAGCCGGGTTGCGCACCGTGCACTACGTCAGTCCCTCGGTCTGGGCCTGGCGCGAGAAGCGCGCCGAGAAGATCGGCCGCAGCGCGGACCGCGTGCTGTGCCTGTTCCCCATGGAGCCGCCGATCTACGCCCGCCATGGCGTCGATGCACGGTTCGTCGGCCATCCGCTGGCCGACCGCTTTCCGATGGTCGGCGACCGCCATGGCGCGCGGGAGGCGCTGAACCTCGCGCAGGAACGGCCCGTGCTCGCGGTGCTGCCCGGCAGCCGCGGCTCGGAGATCGAGCGGCTGGGGTCGATCTTCCTCGACGCCGCCGCCCGGGTCGCGGCCGCCGTGCCGGGGCTGCAGGTAGTGATTCCCTCGGCCAACGCCCGCATGCACGAGCGCCTGCGGACGCTGCTCAACCAGCCGGGCCTGCGCTGGCCCGAACCACCCCGCCTGCTCGACGGGCAGGCACATGAGGCAATGCTGGCCGCCGACGTGGTACTGCTGGCTTCCGGCACCGCCACGCTGGAGGCGATGCTCGCGAAGCGGCCGATGGTGGTCGGTTATCGCGTGTCGCCGCTCAGCTATCGCATCGCCCGGCTGCTGCGCATGCTCAAGACCGACATCTATTCCCTGCCCAACGTGCTGGCACGCGCCAGCGGCCTGGGCGATCCGTTGCCGGTGTCCGAACGCATGCAGGACGACTGCACCGCGGCGCACCTGGCCGACGACACGCTGGCACTGCTCGACGACAGTGAGCGACGCGGTGCGATCGTCGCCACGTTCGAGCAGCTGCACCGCGCCCTGCAGGTCGACCTGACCGGTCACGCCGGCGACGCCGCGGCCGCCGCAGTGGCCGAGCTGATCGAACCGGGGGCCGCGCGTGGCTGACCGGACGTCGCGCAGGATCGCGGGGGTGGACGAGGCCGGCCGCGGACCGCTGGCCGGCCCGGTGGTGGTTGCCGCGGTGATCCTCGACCCGGCGCGACCGATCGCCGGTCTCGACGATTCGAAAAGACTCAGCGAAAAGAAGCGCGACGCGCTTTACCCGCAGGTGATCGCGCACGCGCTCGCCCACTGCGTGGTGGTGGTCGAGGCGGAGGAGATCGACCGGCTGAACATCTTCCAGGCCACCATGGCCGGCATGAGCCGCGCGGTGGCCGGCCTCTCGCCCCGGGCTGACGAGGCCCTGGTCGACGGCAACAAGCTGCCGCGCGACCTGCCCTGCCCGGGACGTGCCATCGTCGGCGGCGACGCGCTGGAGCCGGCGATCAGCGCCGCTTCGATCCTGGCCAAGGTCACCCGCGACCGGCTGATGGTGCAGCTCGACGCGGTCCATCCGGGCTACGGCTTCGCCGTACACAAGGGCTACCCGACGCCCGCGCACCTGGATGCGCTGCAGCGGCTGGGTCCGTGCGCGCAGCACCGGCGCAGCTTCGCCCCGGTCGGCCGCGCGCTGGAGCAGATGGCGCTGTTCTGAGCCGTCGCAACGCAAGCGGCATGCCGGCCAGAACCTGACCTCTGGCAGGTACGTCCCGGCACAGTCGGCGTAGGATGTTGCGCGTAGCCCCACATGGCGCCCGAGACGCCGATCCGCCCCGGATCGTTCCGGCCGTGCAACGCGGACCGCGCCTTGCGCATCCCATGGGGGCAGGACAAGGCGGCGACCAGCATTTACGTACGCCCATCGCAGGGACGCCCCGGATCCGCTCCGGCGGATCATCCCCGATCGCGGAGAACCCGCGAGGAGCCGTGTCATGACATCGACCACCGCCCATCCCTCGACCCAACCCGACGTTCCCGCCCCGACCCCGCTGCAGGAGGCGATCGGCCGGGCGCTGCCCCAAGGCGGGACGGTGCACGCCGTGCACCGCGACTACGACGGCCGCGGCCTGCTGATCGAGCCGCTGGACCACCTCGACGGCAAGGAGGACTGCCAGCGCTTCACGATCCGCTGAGCAGTGGCGCCCCGCCCGGGCAGGCTGTCCGCCAGCGTGGACGGTCGGCCGACGCGCCACTGCCGGCACCGGGCGACGGGCGGTGAACGCGTTGCCGCGACTGTCAAGCTTGTGGCCCATCCGACCCACGGTTACCTTTCCGGGTCAGCCGCCGAGTCGCCATGCCCTCCCGTTTCGTCCACCTGCACCTGCACAGCGAGTACTCGCTGGTCGATTCGACCATCCGCATCAAGGCGCTGGTCGACGGCTGCGTGCGCGCGGGCATGCCGGCGGTCGCGCTGACCGACGAAAGCAACATGTTCGCGCTGGTGAAGTTCTACAAGGCCTGCAGCGCGGCCGGCATCAAGCCGATCGGTGGCAGCGACCTGTGGATCAGCTCGCCGGACGACCCGCGTCCCTGGCGCCTCACCGTGCTGTGCCAGGACCGCGAGGGCTACCTCAACCTGTCGCGGCTGGTGTCGCGCGCCTGGCGCGACGGCCAGGCCGGCGGCAAGGCCACGGTCGACGCCGGCTGGCTGAGCCCGGCCGCGTCGCACGGGCTGATCGCCCTGCTCGGGCGCGAGAGCGAGGTCGCCCGCATCGCGGTGAACCAGGGCGTCGAAGCCGCGCTGGCGAAGCTGCGCCCGCTCACGCGGCTGTTCCCCGACCGGCTGTACCTGGAGCTGACCCGCTGCGGCCGCGAGGGCGAGGAAACCTGGAATACCGCCGCGCTGGCGCTGGCGACCGAGCTGGACCTGCCGGTGATCGCCAGCAACGACGTGCGCTTCCTCAGGCAGGGCGACTTCGAATCGCACGAAGCGCGCGTCTGCATCCATCAGGGCCGCGTGCTGGCCGATCCCAAGCGCCCGCGCGACTACAGCGACCAGCAGTACCTGAAGTCGCCCGAGGAGATGGAGGCGCTGTTCGCCGACCTGCCCGAGGCGCTGGAAAATACCGTCGAGCTGGCCAAGCGCTGCAACCTCGAGCTCAGTTTCGGCACCTACTACCTGCCCGACTTTCCGGTGCCGGAAGGCCACGACCTGGCCAGCTATATCCGCGAACTGGCGCGCGCGGGACTGGCCGAGCGCCTGGCCGCCGCGCCGCTGGCCGAGGGCAAGACCCTGGCCGACTACGAGACACGGCTCGAACGCGAGCTGGACGTCATCATCGAGATGGGCTTCCCCGGCTACTTCCTGATCGTGGCCGACTTCATCAACTGGGGTAAGCAGAACGGCATCCCGGTCGGCCCGGGCCGCGGCTCGGGCGCCGGCTCGCTGGTCGCCTGGGTGCTGAAGATCACCGACCTTGACCCGCTGCAGTTCGATCTGCTGTTCGAGCGATTCCTCAACCCCGAACGCGTGTCGATGCCCGACTTCGACATCGACTTCTGCATGGATCGCCGCGACGAGGTGATCGACTACGTCTCACGCAAGTACGGCCGCGACCACGTCAGCCAGATCATCACCTACGGCTCGATGGCGGCGAAGGCGGTGCTGCGCGACTCCGGCCGCGTCCTCGGCATGGGCTACAACGCGGTCGACCGCATCGCCAAGCTGATTCCCGCCCGTCCACTCGACCTGACCCTGTCCGATGCGCTGGGCCGCAGCGAGAAGTCGAAGAAGGAGCCGGATCGCGTCGTCAGGGAATTCTGCGACCTCTACGAGCAGGACGAGGACGAGGCGCGCCCGCTGATCGACCTGGCGCTGAGCCTGGAGAACCTCACCCGCAACGCCGGCAAGCACGCCGGCGGCGTGGTGATCGGCCCCAGGCCGCTGACCGAATTCGCCCCGCTGTACTGCGAACCGGGCGGTGGCGGCGTAGTCACGCAATACGACAAGGACGACGTCGAAGCGGTCGGCCTGGTGAAGTTCGACTTCCTCGGCCTGCGCACGCTCACGATCATCGACTGGGCGGTGAAGGCGATCAACGCGCGCCGCGCCCAGAGCGGCGAGGCGCCGCTGGATATCAGCCAGCTGCCGATCGACGACGCGCCCACCTACGAGCTGCTCAAGCGCGCGCAGACGGTGGCGGTGTTCCAGCTCGAATCCTCCGGCATGCAGCGCATGCTCAAGGACGCCCGGCCCGACCGCTTTGGCGACATCGTCGCGCTGGTGGCGCTGTACCGCCCCGGCCCGATGGACCTGATCCCCAGCTTCGTCGCGCGCAAGCACGGCAAGGAAGAGGTGGAATATCCGGACCCGCGCGTCGAGCCGATCCTGAAAGAGACCTACGGCATCATGGTCTACCAGGAGCAGGTAATGCAGATGGCGCAGATCGTCGGCGGCTACTCGCTCGGCGGCGCCGACCTGCTGCGCCGCGCGATGGGCAAGAAGAAGCCCGAGGAGATGGTCAAGCACCGCGCCATGTTCCGCGAAGGTGCGGCCAAGGACGGGCTCTCCGGGGAAAAGGCCGACCAGATCTTCGACCTGATGGAGAAGTTCGCCGGCTACGGCTTCAACAAGTCGCATGCCGCCGCCTACGCGCTGGTGTCCTACCAGACCGCGTGGCTGAAGACGCACTACCCGGCCGAGTTCATGGCCGCGACGATCTCCTCGGACATGGACAACACCGACAAGGTGGTGACCTTCCTGAACGAGTCGAAGGCGATCGGCCTGACCGTGCTGCCGCCCGACGCGAACGCCTCCGAATACATGTTCGTGGCGACCCAGCCGAAGGAAATCCGCTACGGCCTGGGTGCGATCAAGGGCGTCGGCCAGGGCGCCTGCGAGGCGATCGTCGAGGAGCGCAAGCGCAACGGTCCCTACACGGATCTGGCCGACTTCTGCCGCCGGGTCGACCCGACCAAGCTCAACCGCCGCGTGCTCGAAGCGCTGATCCACGCCGGCTCGCTCGACGCGCTGGCGCCGACCCGCGCCAGCCTGATGGAGCAGTTGCCGGACGCGATCAAGGCCGCCGAACAGCACCTGCGCGACCGCCAGTCCGGCCAGAACGACATGTTCGGCGCGGCGATGGGAGCGGTGACGCCGGTGGTGCAGATCGACCTGCCCACCGTGCCGGAGTGGCCGCTGGAGCGGAAACTGCAGGGCGAGCGCGACACGCTCGGCCATTATCTGTCCGGCCATCCCACCGATCCCTGGCGCGACGAGCTGGCGCAGCTGTCCAGTTGCCCGCTGGGCGAGATCGCCGAGCGCTACCAGCCGCCGCGCCCGCGCAAGAACGACGACGGCGACAACAACCGCTTCCGCCGCGGCCCGGACACACCTTGGACCGTGGCTGGCATGGTCACCGCCGTGCGCAAGCGTGGCGACTCCGACGCCTTCGTGCGGCTGGAGGACGGCACCGGTTCGATCGAGGTGAGCTTCTTCGGCGAGCTGTTCCAGCAGGTGGCCCCACTGCTGACCCGCGACGAGATGCTGATCGTCGAGGGCGGCCTGCGTATCGACGAGTTTTCCGGCGGCGGCTTCCAGGTGCGCGCGCGCAGCGCGATCACCCTGGCCGACGCCTGCCGCCGCCATGCGCGCCTGCTGCGGCTGAAGCTCAATGGCATCACGCCGGACTTCCCGGCGCAGCTGCAGCGCACCCTGGCCGGTTTCCGTGGCGGCCGCGCCAGCGTGGTGCTGCACGGCTACCACAACCGCGACGCCCAGGCCGACCTGGAGCTGGGAGAAGACTGGCGGGTCGAGGCGATCCCGGACCTGCTGCGCGCCGTGCGCGCCCTGCCCGGGGTCGAGGCGGCCCGTCTGCGCATCGTGAAAAGCCAGGAGTGAGAGGAGAGGAGTGAGAAATGAGAGAAGAGCATCGTTCGCTCCGCCCGCTGCACCACACACTCCTCCCTGGACCTTTTGCGCGCCGTGGCGGCCTTGCGTGGGGGCAAGGCAGCCCGGCTACGCATAGCGAAAGGCCTGTCGTGTGCGGCAAGGCTTTGGAAGCGAGAGAAAGCCATGCCCGCTGCGGACGCTTGACCTCTCACTCCTCACTCCTCGCCACTCACTCCTCGCCCCAACCCCATACGGCGGCGTTCTCGCGTTTTTCCGCGGCCCGCTATACTGCCCCGCTTACTGTCCTGAACCGCGCCGAATGAACCCGAACTTCCTCGATTTCGAACAACCGATTGCCGAGCTGGAAGCGAAGATCGAAGAGCTTCGTCACGCCAGCCATGGCCAGGCGGTGGACATCGACGAAGAGGTCGTCCGCCTGCGCGAGAAGCTCAAGGTCAAGACCGCAGAGATCTTCCGCAACCTCAATTCGTGGCAGGTGACCCAGCTGTCGCGCCACCCGGCGCGGCCGTACACGCTGGACTACATCAGCGCCATCTGCGAGGAGTTCCACGAGCTGGCCGGCGACCGTGCCTTCGCCGACGACGCGGCCATCGTGGGCGGCCTGGGCCGCATCAACGGCCGCTCGGTGATGATCATCGGCCACCAGAAGGCACGTGATACCAAGGGCAAGGTGCGCCGCAACTTCGGCATGCCGCGCCCCGAGGGTTACCGCAAGGCGCTGCGCCTGATGAAGATGGCCGAGCGCTTCGGCCTGCCCATCCTCACCTTCATCGACACCCCGGGCGCCTACCCCGGCGTCGGTGCCGAGGAGCGCGGCCAGAGCGAGGCAATCGCCCGCAACCTGCTGGAAATGGCCGAGCTGAAGGTCCCGGTGGTGTGCACGGTGATCGGCGAAGGCGGCTCCGGCGGCGCGCTGGCGATCGGCGTGGGCGACGCGGTGATCATGCTGCAGTACTCGATCTATTCGGTGATCTCGCCGGAAGGCTGCGCCTCGATCCTGTGGAAGAGCCAGGACAAGGTCCGCGACGCGGCAGATGCGATGGGCGTGACCGCCCCGCGCCTGCTCGAGCTGGGCCTGGTCGACAAGGTGGTGCGCGAGCCACTGGGCGGCGCGCACCGCAACCCGCACTCGATGGCGATCCGCCTCAAGGCCGTGCTGCTGAACGAGCTGGACCGGCTCGAGGCGATGAACGTGCCCGACCTGCTGGCGCGTCGCTACCAGCGCCTGCGCGGTTACGGCGCCTACGCCGAGGCCTGATCCCCGAGCTGCGTGGCTGCTATCGTCGGGCGCGAACGGAATCGCCGCACGACGAGGACCGCCATGCGCCGCATCGCTCTCTCCACGACGCTCGCACTGCTTGCGCCTGTCGCCCTGGCCACAAGCACGCCGCCGATCACCACGCCCGCGGCGCTGGCCCATTACCTGCGCGACACGCCGATCGAACGCTCGCGGCTGGGCGCGCTGCGCCACGAACTGGAGCGCGCCGGCGTCAGCTACTGACCCGGACCCTCCGCCGCTCTGCCATGATGGGGACTGGCTCGCCCAGGGAATCTTCGCCATGGCCAACACCCCATCCGACCGCCTCGCCGTCCTGATCGACGCCGACAACGCCCAGCCGGCCATCGTCGAGGGCCTGCTGGCGGAGATCGCCAAGTACGGCACCGCGCACGCCAAGCGCATCTACGGCGACTGGACCGGCTCGCACCTGAAGGGCTGGAAGGAAACGCTGCTGACCTACTCGATCCAGCCGATCCAGCAGTTCGGCTACACCCGCGGCAAGAACGCCACCGACTCGGCGATGATCATCGATGCGATGGACCTGCTCTACACCGGGCGCTTCGACGGCTTCTGCATCGTCTCCAGCGACAGCGACTTCACCCGGCTGGCCGCGCGCATCCGCGAGTCCGGGCTCACCGTGTACGGCTTCGGCGAGAAGAAGACGCCCGAACCCTTCGTCGCCGCCTGCGACAAGTTCATCTACACCGAACTGCTGGTGGAGAAGCCGGAGGACGAGGCGCCGGCCAAGCGCCTGTCGCAGGCCCAGCTCAAGGGCGACGCGCGGCTGGTCGGGCTGCTGCGCAACGCCATCGACGCGGTGTCCGACGACAGCGGCTGGGCGCACCTGGGCGCGATCGGCTCGTCGGTGGCCAAGCAGGCGCCGGAGTTCGACCCGCGCAACTACGGCTACCGCAAGCTGAGCGAGCTGGTCGACGCGATCGGCCTGTTCGAGATCGACCCGCGCGGCGACGGTGCCACCCGCACGCTCTACGTGCGCGACAAGCGGCGCAAATAGCCCCGCGCCGCCGCGCAGCGGGCGTGACCGTGGCGGCCGCCCTAGACTGTGCGCCTCCCCGGCCACAACGCATCGTCTTGTCTCACTCGCTGACCGAACACCTGCTTGCCCGGCTGGCCGACGCGCCGGCAGATGGCCTGTGCGTGGCCTTCAGCGGTGGCCCGGACTCCTCGGCGTTGCTGCATGCGCTGGCCTCGCTGCCACGCGGCCGGCCACTGCGCGCCCTGCATGTCGACCACGGGCTGCATCCGGACAGCGCACGGTGGGCCGAACACGCCGTGGCGTTCTGTGCGGCGCTCGATGTCGCCTGCACGGTGCTGCGCGTCTCGGTGGACCTGGATGCCGGCCTCGGGATGGAAGGTGCGGCACGCGAAGCCCGCTACGCCGCACTGGCCGCCGCGCTGCAGCCGGGCGAGCAGCTACTCACCGCCCATCATCGCGACGACCAGGTCGAGACGGTGTTGCTGAAACTGCTGCGAGGCGCCGGCCCGGAAGGCCTGGGTGGCATGCGCGAGCGGCGGCCACTGGGTGCCGGCACACTGTGGCGCCCCCTGCTCGACCTGCCCCGCCAGGCCTTGCAGACCTATGTGCAGAGCCACGCTCTGACCTGCCTCGACGATCCGGCCAACCTCGATCCGCGACTCGCCAGGCATGCGCTTCGCCACGAGATCCTGCCGCGTCTGGCCCGGCACTGGCCGCACGTCGCCGACTCGATCACCCGCAGCGCCACGCTGTGCCGGGATGCCGCCGACGCCCTGCGCACCGCCTGGGTGGTCGCTCTCGACAGGCTGCACGACCACGCCACCGGCAGCTTGCACGCCGCCGGCTGGCGCGACCTCGCCCCCGGCCTGCGCGAGCCGCTGCTCGATCACTGGCTGCACGGTCGTGGCCTGCCCGCGCCCACCAGCGGCCAGCGCGCGCAGATCCTTCGCCAGATCGACGCCCGTGACGGCCGCGTCCCCTGCATCCGCTGGCCCGGTGCCGAACTGCACGTTTGGCGCGGGCGCCTGTGGGCCCTGCCACCGGCACCGCCGTTCGCCCCGGACTGGCAGGCGTGCTGGCGCGGCGGCGTGCTGGCCCTGCCGGATGGCGGCTCGCTGCACCTCGACCGCACGCTGGACGCTCCGCTCACGGTCCGCCTGCGTCGGGGCGGCGAACGCCTCAAGCCGGCCGGCGACCCGCACACCCGCGAGCTGCGCGACCTGTTCCAGGCCGGCGCCTTGCCCCCGTGGCAACGCCTGGCCTGCCCGCTGGTCTGGGAGGGCGACGCACTCGTGGCCGTCGCCGACCGCTGGTTGAGCGACCGCGGCCGGGTGCTGCTCGGCGAAACGCTGCGCTGGGTTCCGGGCCGCTAGCGCAAAAGCCCGATACCATGCGGTTTCCAGGGCGTGCGCGACGCCTTTTCCATTGATTCCCATGCCCCGCTGCGTTAGCGTTGCCGGCCATGGCAAAGACCGTTCCCGCCCCTGCCGATACCGCGCCAGCCGCCGACTTCGAGCATTCGCTCGACGAGCTCGAACAGCTCGTGGCGAAGATGGAAGGTGGCGACCTCAGCCTGGACGATTCGCTGGCCTCCTTCGAGCGTGGCATCGGTCTGTACCGCCACTGCCAGCAGGCGCTGGAGAAGGCCGACCTGCGGGTGCGCCTGCTGCTCGACCCCGACGCCCCCGAGAGCGCCGAACCGTTTGAACCCGAACTCTGAGCTGAGCCCGGCGCTGCAGGCGCTGATCGATCGCGCCGACCGCGCCCTCGCCGCGGCACTGCCCGCCGAAGACGCCCCGCCCGCCGAACTGCATCGCGCCATGCGCTACGCCGTGCTCGGCGGCGGCAAGCGGCTGCGTCCGCTGCTGGTCTATGCCGCCGGCCACGCGCTGGGCTGCGACGACCCGGCGCTCGACGCGCCGGCCTGCGCGGTGGAATTGATCCACGCCTACTCGCTGGTGCACGACGACCTGCCGGCCATGGACGACGATGCACTGCGCCGCGGCCGCCCCACCTGCCATATCGTGTTCGGCGAGGCGATGGCGATCCTGGCCGGCGACGCCCTGCAGGCGCTGGCCTTCGAGCTGCTGGCCAAGGCGCCGGTGGATCCTGCCACCGGCATGGCGATGCAGCGCGCCCTCGGCCGCGCCTGCGGCGCCGAGGGCATGGCCGGGGGCCAGGCGCTGGATCTGTCCGCCGTTGGCCGCACGCTGTCGCTGGACGAGCTGGAGCACATGCACGCCTGCAAGACCGGCGCGCTGATCCGCGCCTCGGTGCAACTGGGCGCGATGACCGCCGGCGCGGACATCGCCACCCTGGATGCGCTGGACCGTTACGCCCACGCCGTCGGCCTGGCTTTCCAGGTGCGCGACGACATCCTCGACGTCGAGGGCGAATCGGCGGTGATCGGCAAGACCGCCGGCAAGGACGCTGCCGCCGACAAGCCCACCTTTCCGTCGATCCTGGGCCTGGATGCCTCGCGCACCCGGCTGGCGCAGCTCACCGACGAAGCGCTGGCCGCCGTCTCCGTGCTGGAGTCGCGTGGCGAGCTGCTGATCGAGCTGGCGCGCTACGCGGCCGGTCGCCAGCACTGAAAAGGGCGGCCTGCGCCGCCCTTTCCATCCCTCCGAGAGACCCTTCGGCTCAGCCCGCCTGCTTCGGATCAGGGCCGTACTGGTTGGAGCCCTGGGTACCCTCGAGCACCATCAGCACCAGCAGCCAGATCGTGCCGATCAGCGGGATCAGGCCAATCAGGATCCACCAGCCCGATCGATCGGTGTCATGCAGACGGCGCACCGTCACGGCGATGCCTGGCAACAGCACCGCCAGCGAATACAGCGAACCCAGCATCCGCAGGTGGATGATCGCCCCGATGACGCCCACCACGATGGCGGCAAGGATGTTCACCAGGGTGAACATCCAGTACTCCTGGCGCCGCGCACGGCCTTCGAAATCGACGTAGTGATCCTTGATACACGACACGTACCAGTCGAAAAATCCCATCCCTATCTCCCCTTTTTCGATTTGTCTGCCAGTCCCGGTGGCGCTGGCTCCCGATCGGTGTGCGGACCCGTTCGCTGATGGCCCCGCACACCGCACCGCCGATTCTGGCAGGTTCTCTCATGCCGCTGCTTTGCAGCGGGGTTACTTGATAAGACGCAGCGCGAACGGATAGCGGTAGGCCACGCCCTCATTGGCCTTGATCGCCGCGATGATGGTGAACACGATCCACACGATCGCGAGTGCCCACAGCAACAGGAAGCCGATCAGCACGAACACCAGGATCCAGCAGATCGCGCCGGCGATCATCACCGTGATGTTGAAATTCAACGCCTCCTTCGCCTGGTCGTCGACGAAGGGCATGGTGTCCTTCTTCACCAGCCAGATGACCAGCGGCCCCAGGAAGCAGGCCCAACCTGCGGTGACCAGACCGAGCAAGGCCGACAGGTGGGCGAACATCGCCCATTGACGCTGCTCGGCGGAAGGTCCACCGGCAACCGGCGGTTCGGATGGCGGCGGATCGCTCGGCGGCGGCGCGGCCGGCGGGGGCGGAGGAGGTACGACGTCTTCGGGGGGAATGCTCATGGCCTGACCCTCGGTAGTGGCAAAGCATCGCGCGACGCGGCGATGTCCTGTCGATGCTACCGCGAGCGCAGACTTTTGCGCAGGGGACCGATCGGCTATTCGCCGGCAACGGTCATGCGATCGAGCAGGATAGAGCCGGTCAGGATGTGCGAACGCGGATCCACATCCGACCCCACCGCCACGATGCCGGCGAACATGTCGCGCAGGTTGGCCGCAATGGTGATTTCCTCGACCGGGAACGCGATCGCACCGTTCTCCACCCAGAACCCCGAAGCGCCGCGCGAGTAATCGCCGGTGGTGGTGTTGACGCCCTGCCCCATCAGCTCGGTGACCAGCAGACCGGTACCCAGGCGCGCCAGCATGCCGGCGAAGTCGCTGGCCTCGCCGTCGCTGCTGCCTGGCGTGACGACCAGATTGTGGATGCCGCCGGCATTGCCGGTGGTGGTCAGGCCAAGCTTGCGGGCGGAGTAACTGCCGAGAACATAGCGCGCCAGGATGCCATCCTCGACCAGTGCGCTGTCGCGGGTGGCCACGCCCTCGGCATCGAACGCGCCGGAAGCCTGACCGCCGCGCAGCAGCGGCCGCTCGACGATCTGTATCCACGCCGGCATCACCGGCTTGCCGGCGTGGTCGACGAGGAAACTGGAACGCCGGTAGAGCGCCCCGCCGCTGACCGCGCTGACCAGGTGACCGACCAGTCCGCGCGCCAGCTCCGACGCGAACAGTACCGGGCACTGCCGTGTGGACAGGCTGCGCGCACCCAGGCGGGCCAGGGTGCGCTCGGCGGCCTTGTCGCCCAGCGCCTTCGCGTCCATGAACTTCGCCGCGTCGCGCACGCTGTCGTACCAGTAGTCGCGCTGCATGCCGGCCTCGTCGCCGGCGATCAGCGACAACGAGATCGAGTGCCGGGTGCCGCGCTCGCGACCGACGAAACCGTGCGAGTTGGCGTACACCGACAGGCTCTCGCCCATCTGCACGCCTGCGCCGTCGGAATTGCTGATGCCGGCGTGGGCGCGCCCGGCGTCCTCGATCCGCTGGCCCAGCGCGATCGCGCCGGCGGTGTCGATCGACCACGGATGCCACAGGTCCAGGTCGGGGAACTCGGTGGCCATCAGCGCCGCATCGGCGAGACCGGCCGCCGGGTCCTCCTCGGTGTAGCGGGCGATCGCGCAGGCCTGGTCCAGGGTGGCCTGGATCGAGTCCGGATTCAGGTCGGCGGTACTGGCCGAGCCCTTGCGCTGGCCGAAGTACACGGTGAGGCCGAAACCGCGGTCGCGGGTGTGCTCGACCGTTTCCACCTCACCCAGCCGCACGTTCACGCTCAGGCCCGTGTCGATGCTGGCGGCCACCTCGGCCTGGCTGGCCCCGGCGGCGCGCGCGCGGCGGATCACGTCCTGCGCCAGATCGGCCAGACGGTCCAGTTCCTCGCGGCTGTGGTCGGGATGGGGAGTGATGTCGCTCACGTGGGATTCCTGCAGGGTGGACGGGTAGAATGGACGACCCGCGCCGCCCAGCTCCCAGACATGGGGCCTGCCGGCCGGCATGAAAAGAGCGTGCCAGTCTGGCCGCTGTGGAGAGTCCCATGCAACCAGCCGCCGGTATCTACCGCCACTACAAGGGCCAGCGCTATCGCGTGCTGGGCACCGCCCGCCACAGCGAGACGATGGAGCCACTGGTGGTCTACCAGGCGCTGTACGGCGAACGCGGCCTGTGGGTGCGCCCGGCAGCCATGTTCTGCGAAACGGTGGAGCTGGAGGGCGAGCCGATTCCGCGCTTTGCGCTGGAGCAGGCCGACGACAGCGATCCTCTCCTTCTCGCCATCCCACCGGAAACCAGCCCGTGAGTCCCAGCCGAAGCCGCAGCCAGTACGAACTGGACGAAAACGAATACGGCCCCAGCCGCACCCAGCAGCGGCGCGACGCGCTGGCGGTGCTCACGCTGGCCACGCAACTGGTGGAAATGATCCCGTCCAGGCTGGCCAAGCTGGAGCTGCCGGACGACGTGCGCGACGAGATCGCCAACGTGCGGAAGATCACCTCGCACATCGCACGCAAGCGCCAGCTCGGCTTCCTCGCCAAGCTGATGCGCCGTCACGACGAATCCACCTTCGACGCGGTGCGCGCCGCGCTGGGCGAAAACCGCGACAAGCAGCGCCAGGAGACAGCGGCGATGCATCGGATGGAATCGCTGCGCGAACGCCTGCTCGGCGACGAGGGCGATGTCGCCCTGTCCGAGCTGGCCGAACGGCATCCGACACTCGACCGCCAGCACCTGCGCTCGCTGGTGCGCCAGGCGCGCATCGAGAAAAACACGCCGAACAAGCCGCCGCGCGCCTATCGCGAGATCTTCCAGGTGCTCAAGGCGCTGGAAGAAGTCGATGTCGACGAGGACTCAGCCGGCTGACCGGGCGACGCCGCAAGGGTGCCCTCGGCGCCCGCGGTTCAGAAGTCGGCGGAACGATCCATGGCGTCCGCGTCGCCGTCGTGAAGCGCCATGTCCCGGACATTCTTCTGCACGGCCACCGCGGCAAACAGGCTGAGCAGGAACGCCATGGCGTAGAAGCCCTTCTCGCTGAGGCCGAGGGTGGCGTTCCACAGCCCGACCACCAGCAGCACGATGGCGATGCCGAGCGAGACCCAGCACAGGCCGAAGTACAGGCCCGTCACACGCAGTCCCTCCAGCCGATCGCGTACCGATTTCTGCAGCGATACCGCTGAAAACAGCCCGTACAGCAGCAGGGTCAGGTAGTAGCCCTTTTCGTTGAGCGCCATCTGGGCATTCCACAGCCCGATGAGATAGGACAGCGAGCCAACCATCAGGGCCAGCCAGGAAGCACCGACGAAGGCCGCCGTCGGGCGTTGGGTCTGCGGAACCGGCATGCTCACTCTCCTTAGATCGCATGGAAGGCGCCGCTACTCTAGCAGCGCTGCGCCGGTGGTTGCGGCCGGAAGAGCCGCCGGCTCAGGACGCGGTACCGCCCACCGTCATCGAGTCGATGCGCAGCGTCGGCTGGCCGACGCCCACCGGCACGCTCTGGCCGTCCTTGCCGCACACGCCGACACCCTCGTCCAGCGCCATGTCGTTGCCGATCATCGACACCCGCTGCAGCACCTCCGGACCGGAACCGATCAGGGTGGCGCCCTTCACCGGCGCGGTGATCCTGCCGTCCTCGATCAGGTAGGCCTCACTGGCGGAGAAGGTGAATTTGCCGCTGGTGATGTCCACCTGGCCACCGCCGAAGTTCGGCGCGTACAGGCCCATCTTCACCGAGCGGATGATCTCGGCCGGATCCATGCTGCCGCCGCGCATGTAGGTGTTGGTCATGCGCGGCATCGGCAACTGGGTGAACGACTCGCGCCGGCCGTTGCCGGTGGGCTGCATGCCCATCAGGCGGGCGTTGAGCTTGTCCTGCATGTAGCCGACAAGGATGCCGTCCTCGATCAGCGTGGTGCACTCGGTCGGCGTGCCCTCGTCGTCGATGCTGAGCGAACCGCGGCGCCCCGGCAGCGTGCCGTCGTCGACCACGGTGACGCCCCTGGCCGCCACGCGCTGGCCGATGCGGCCGGCGAAGGCGGAGCTGCCCTTGCGGTTGAAGTCGCCCTCCAGGCCGTGGCCGATCGCCTCGTGCAGCAGCACGCCGGGCCAGCCCGGGCCGAGCACCACGGTCATCTGGCCGGCCGGGGCGTCGACCGAGTCGAGGTTGACCAGCGCCTGGCGCACCGCCTCGTCGGCGAACGCCAGCGCGCGGCCGTTGGCGATCAGCTCGCCGTAGCTGTAGCGGCCGCCGCCGCCGGCATAGCCCTGCTCGCGGCGGCCGTTGGCCTCGGCGATCACCTGCACGTTGATGCGCACCAAGGGGCGCACGTCGGCGGCCAGCGTGCCGTCGGAGGCGGCGATCAGCACGGTGTCCAGCGTGGCGGCGAGGCTGACGATCACCTGGGTGATGCGCGGATCGCGCGAGCGCGCGTAGGCGTCCACCTCGCGCAGCAGGGCGATCTTGTCCGGATTGGGCAGGCTCTCGACCGGATCGATCGCCGGATACAACGCCCGCGTGTTGCCCAGCGCCAGCGGACGGCCGGCGCCGCGGCCGTCCTGCGCGATGGCGCGGGCGGCCCTCGAAGCTTCCAGCAGCTGTGGCAGCACGATCTCGTCGGAATAGGCGAACCCGGTCTTCTCGCCCGAGATCGCGCGCACGCCCACGCCCTGCTCGATCGAGTGGCTGCCGTCCTTGACGATGCCCTCCTCCAGCAGCCACGACTCGCTGCGCGAGTGCTGGAAATACAGGTCGGCGGCGTCGATCGACGGCGCCATCAGCTGGTCGAACACCCGCTCCAGGTCGCCGGTGGCGAGACCGCCGGGGGTAAGCAGGCGTTGCTGGGCCTGGTCGAGAAGAGAGGACATGGGCATCTGCGTCGGGATCCGGTGATGACGATCGAACGTGGGGGCGGATGCGGCCGCTTTAAAGCGCGCCGGCCGGCGGGCATCCGCTACGATGCGCCAAAGCAAGGACAGCGTCCACGGAGTCACCATCCATGTCGTCAGACACCCCGCGCAAGCGCCCGCTGGAAGTCATCGAACACACCCTGCAGCAGCCCGTCGCCGAGACACGCGAACTGCTGCGCAGCGACGGCGAACTCAAGCCAGGCCTGGGCCGGGTCAGCGGCGTGATCGCCCTGTCGCTGGGCGTGCTCTGCCTGCTGGCGGTGCTCGCCTTCCACTTTCCGCAATACCTCACCACCCCGGACCTTCGGCACAAGTACTCGGTCGACGTGCTGCGCCAGCTGCTGCTGGCCGGGCTGCTGGTCGCCGGTGGCATGTCGCTGGGCAACGTGATCCTGGGCCGCTCGCGCAATATCAACGCGGTGGCCTTCGTCTTCGTGCTGGCGGCCACCGCGCTGGGCGGTTCGCGCGTGCCGGTGGGCAACTTCCCCGACCACACGCCGTACATCGGGCTGGACTGGTTCATCCTCGACCTGCTCGGCTCGACCCTGGTGTTCGTGGTGATCGAGAAGCTGTTTCCGCTGTACAAGGGCCAGGCGGTGTTCCGCAAGGAGTGGCAGACCGACCTGAAGCACTTCGCGGTGAACCATTTCATCGTGGGGCTGGCGCTGCTGACGGTGAACTTCCTGCTGCATCACCTGTTCGGCTGGCTCACCGACAGCCCGTTCCAGCAGACCGTGCAGCACATCGCCTTCGTGCCGCAGCTGCTGCTGTGCATCCTGGTCGCCGACCTGGCGCAGTACTGGACGCACCGCGCCTACCACGAGGTGCCGTTCCTCTGGCGCTTCCACGCGGTGCACCACAGCGCCAAGACGATGGACTGGCTGGCCGGCTCGCGCCAGCACATGCTAGAGCTCATCGTGACCCGGGTGGCGGTGCTGGCGCCGCTGTACATCCTGGGTTTCAGCGAGGGCGTGATGAACGCCTACATCCTGGTGGTCGGCTTCCAGGCGGTGTTCAACCACGCCAACGTGCACCTGCCGTGGGGCCCGCTGAAGTACCTGGTGGTGACGCCCGATTTCCACCACTGGCACCACGCCTCGGACGACGAGGCGATCGACCGCAACTACGCCGCGCACTACGCCTTTCTCGATTACCTGTTCGGCACCGCGGTGAAGTCGACGCGCCGGTTTCCGGAGAAGTACGGCGTGGTCGGCGACTACATGCCCGACGGCTTCGTGCGGCAGCAGCTGTTCCCCTTCCGCGGCCCACCGAAGAGAGCCGGCACCCCGGACTGAGGGCTCAGCGCGACGGTGCCGTCGACGCCGGCGCGGGCAGCAGCGGAGGCGTGGGCGCCGTCGAGCTGGCCGGTGCCGGCAGCAGCGGCAGGGGCTTGGGCACGCGCTTCTCGATCAGGGTGATCTTCGGCTTGTCCCAGCTGCCGGTGATCGCGTAGCGCGCGCTGGCCGCCTTGTTCAGGCCGCGGCCGAGCAGACCCTGCACCGCCAGGCCCGCCGCGGCCCCCACCGGTCCACCGACCACCGCGCCGACCACCGGCAGGCTGTTGCCGACGTGCGGAACCACCAGCAGCTGCTGGTCGTAGTCGCGGGCACGCAGCCCGGTGCGGCCGGTCACGGTGATCTCCGCGGCCGGCCCCTTGATCTTCATGTTCTGGGTGGTGGCGTTGCCGTCGGCGAAGAGGAAGCTGCCGTCGATGCTGTCGAAGGCCAGGCCCTTGCCGAACACGTCGCCGAAGTCGAGCGTGAGCCGGCGCGGCAGTTCGGCCAGGGAGACCAGTCCCAGCAGTCGCCCCACGCCCGGCGAGTCGGCTTCGGGGATGCGCCCGTCGGTCACGTGCACCTGCAGCCGGCCTTCGAGGTTGGCCAGGGTGATCGCCGACGGGCTGCCCGGCCAGGTGCCGTCGAGGTGGGCCCGCGTCTTGCCGCCGTTGAACAGGCCGTCGAAGCCCAGCGCATCGAGCATCTTGCCGATGTCCTCGGCGGAGAAATCGATCGCCAGGTGGGTCTGGCTGTCCTCCGGATTGCCGTTCCAGTCGCCGGAGGCGGTGATCTGCACGCTGGGCGACAGCGCCCGCAGCTGGTCCAGGTGCATGCCCTTGGCGGTCGGCCAGCTTTCCAGCCGGGCCTGGCCGAGGTGGGCATTGCCCAGCCGCAGGTCGTCCACCAGCAGGTGGAACGGCGGCAGGCTGGCGGGATTCACGCCGGTGCGGGCCGCCTGCGCCGGGGTCGGTCCGGTATCGGGCAGCGCCTTGCCGCTGGCGTCCTTCGGCGGCTCGGCCTTGGGCCAGTAAAGCCGCTTCAGCCGCGCGGTGATGCCGCGCTTGCCGAGGTCGGCGCCGGGCACGTCGAAATGCCCGGACAGCGTCGCGCCATCGGCGTCGATGCCCAGGCCGTCGGACTTCGGGGTGACCTGCATGTGCAGGTCGGGGAAATCGTTGCCGAACAGCATCGCGTGGTCGGCGGTGATGTCGATGCCTTCAAGCGTAGGCGCGCTGCCGCTGCCCTGCCCGCCGACCACCTGCTGGATCCAGCCACTCACATCCACCCGGCCGCCGTGGCCCTGCACGCGCAGCCCCTGCTGTGGCAGCGTGTCGGGCATGCGGTCGCCGAGTGCCACGGTCCCGGCCAGCGGCTGGCCGTAACCGCCCGGCAGGCGGAAGCGCGCGCGCAGCACGTCGTCCAGCGAGACCTGCAGGTCGGCCGAATCGGTTGGCAGGCCCAGCACCACGTGCAGCGGCATCATCACGCCCGCGGGCTTGTCCAGCGGCGCCGGCAGCTTGATCGCGATGTCCTGCAACGCCGAGTCGACGGTCAGCCGCTGATGCAGGGGCGTATTGGCCGCGTCACGGCCGATGTCCAGCCCGATGCGGAATTCGCTGCGTCCCTCCGAAGCCGCCCCCAGCCAGGCCATGGCTGGCTGGTCCTGCAGCAGCTCAGCCAGGGTGTAGCGTCCGTCCAGGCTGGCCGAAAACACCGTATCGGGGTCGCCGGTAGCGCCGGCGATGCGCATCTGCAGGGTGGACGGCTGGTCGCGGAAGGTTCCCTGTAGCGGGCCGGCCGAAAGCCCTCCGGCATCGAACTGCATCGGGCCGGTGAGCTGGCCGAGCCGAAGGTTCCAGTCCGGCGCGCTGAGATCGGCATGGGTCAATTGCGCGGTGCCGTTGAGCTGGAGTGAAGCGTCGTCCTTGAACGGCAGCAGCAGATGGAAGTCGAAGTCGCCCTTGCCACCGAGCTTGAGCTTGGCCAGCGTGTCGGCCTCGCGCGCGGCGATCGGGCTATGACTGACGAAGCCGAGCAGGCTCGCCCCGCTGCCACTGCCACTGACATTGAGATCCAGCGCGGCATCACCGAAATCCGGGATCAGCGCCACCGCGTGCTGCGCCTTCACCCCCATCGCCTCGCCGCCGCTGGCCTGCACCAGCATGCCGTTGTCGACGAAGCTGGCTACCGCGGCGACATGCTCGGCGCGCGGCCAGCCCTCGCCGTAGTCCAGCGTGAGGTCGCTCAGCCGCGCCTGTGCCTCGAAGCGTCCCTCGTTGTGCAGGAATGGCCAGTCGGCCAGGCTGCCGCGCACCAGCGCGTCGCCGCTATCGATGGTGCCGCTAACCAGGCCGCGGTCCAGCCAGGCCACCGCCTTCGGCGGCATCGTCAGCGGCCAGAACAGCTTGGCGGCAGTGACGTCGCCGCGGTCGACATGGGCATACAGGTCGAGGAACGGTCGGCCGCCATCCGCCGGCAACAGCACCTCGCCCCTCGCCTGGCCGGCGTAGCCGACGCCGGTGAAGTCCAGCGGATCGGCGCCGAGGTGCACGCCACCGTCGTCATGCCAGACCGCGATCGTGCCGGCCAGCCGGGACAGTGCGAACGGCTGGCGGAACGCCCTGGGGAAGCGCAGCACCGTGGGCTGCTCCGGCAGCTCCAGCGAGAGCGCCTCGGCGTCGCCACGCAACGTGCCGGAGAGCCGGTCGATACCTGGCATCGCGCCGACCGGATCGATGCCCAGCCCCTGGAAAGCGGCATCCAGTCGGGTAAGGCCGACACCCTGCTGCCACTGTACGTCGGCGCGGGTGATTTCCCCGCGTGGCTTGCCCTCGCCCAGCCAGTGGGACAGGCCGGCGGACATGTCCGGCTTGAGCGCAAGCCAGGGCACCAGCGGCGCCAGCTGCAGGCGGCTGGCGGCGATGCCGATGCGAATTGCCCCGGCCGAAGGCCGATGCATCACCGCCACCAGCGCACTGCCGTCGTAACCGGCCCAGGCCAGCCGGTAGCCGTCGCCGGTCTGGCGGATCTCCATCACGCCACGGATCGCGGCCACGTCGACCCGGCTGCCCGCCGGTGTGCCGAGCGAAACACCGGTCAGGTCGGTCTGCAGCACGCTGCGCACCACCTTGCCGTCGCGCCAGTCCAGCCAGGCTTCCAGATGCCCGTGCCCCTGCTCGGCGGTATAGCCGGCCAGGCTGGCATCGCCCAGCATCGCGTTCACGTCGAGGTTGTCGCCCGCCAGCCAGACCCGCCCGCTGCTGCCATCGTCGCGGAACTGCCCGGCCGCGGTGAGCACGCCATCGGCACCGGCACGGCGCAGGCGTGCCCCCACCCGCACCTCGCCCGAGCCCAGCCATGCCCGCAACTGGTCGGCCAGCACCGCGTAATGCCGACCGGTGCGCTCGTCGGCGACGTCGATGTGCACGTCGTCCAGCCACAGATCAAGCGACAGCCGCCCCAGCGACGTCGGCTGCCCGGAGCTGCCCCCGGTCGCGCCGACGCCTCGGATCGACCACTGCCCATCCTTGCCACGGGCCACGTCCAGTTGCACCCCTCGCACATGCAGGTTGAGCAGGTGCCGGGACGGCAGCAGCCAGCCGCCGAAATCCAGCGCGGCGTCGACCTCCGGGAGGTGCAGTGGCGACTGCCCCGGGGCGGTAGCGCCGAGCGTGACCCCGCGCAGCGCGAAGGTGGGTCCCGCCGGGGTCCAGCGCCCCTGCATCGAATCGAACGACACCGGGCGATGCAGGCGCGCGGCCAACTGGGCAGCGACCCACTGCGGATGACGGGCCAACGCCGGCAGCAGCACCTGCGCCAACGCCGCGACCACCGCCAGGGTGATCAGGCAGACGCCGACCATCCATCCGAGCGCCCGGCTGAGCCGGTGCGCACGCCGCGACCAGGTCACCGTCACGCTCGGCGGCCTGCGCCGAACCGCGGGTTACAGCAGCACCACATCAAACTGTTCCTGGGAATAATGCTCTTCGGCCTGGAAGCGTATGCTCTTGGAGATGAACTCCTCCAGTTCGGCCACCGCGGAGGACTCCTCCTCCAGGATGCGGTTGACCACCGACGGACTGGCCATCACCAGCAGCTTGGCCGCGCTGAACTGGCGCACCGCGCGGGTGATCTCGCGGAAGATCTCGTAGGTCACCGTCTCGGCGGTCTTCACCGTGCCGCGACCGGAGCAGGCTGGGCACGGCTCGCACAGCTGCCGCTCCAGGCTCTCGGTGGTGCGCTTGCGGGTCATCTCCACCAGACCCAGCGCCGACATCGGATAGACGGTGGTCTTGGCGTGGTCGCGCGACAGGCCTTTCTCGAGCGTGCGCAGCACCTGGCGCTTGTGCTCCTCGTCGGTCATGTCGATGAAGTCGATGATGATGATGCCGCCCAGGTTGCGCAGCCGCAGCTGGCGTGCCGCTGCCTGTGCCGCTTCCAGGTTGGTGCGGTAGACGGTCTCCTCCAGGTTGCGCGTGCCGAGGTAGCCGCCGGTATTGACGTCGATGGTGGTCATCGCCTCGGTCTGGTCGACGATGAGGTAACCGCCGGACTTGAGCGGCACCTCCTTCTTCAGCGCGCGCTGGATCTCGTCCTCGGCGCCGTAGAGGTCGAAGATCGGCCGCTCGCCGTCGTAGTGCTCGACGCGATCATCCAGGCTGGGCATGAACTTGTGCACGAACTTCACCACCTTCTCGAAGGTTTCGCGCGAATCCACGCGCACCTTCTCGATGGCTTCGTTGAGCGAATCGCGCAGGCAACGCAGCGGCAGCGACAGTTCCTCGTACACCCGCTCGCCGACCTTCGCCCGGGCGATGTTCTCCTGCACCACGCGCCAGACCTTGCCGAGATAGGTCACGTCGAAAGCCAGCGACTCGGCCGACTGGCCCTCGGCGTTGGTGCGCACGATGTAGCCCAGCGGGTTTTCACCGAGCAGCGGCGCCAGCACGTCCTTCAGGCGCTGGCGCTCGTCCTCGTCCTCGATCCGCGCGGAAATGCCCAGCGTGCGCGCGTGCGGCAGCAGCACCAGGTAGCGCGACGGGATCGACAGGTGGGTGGACAGCCGTGCCCCCTTGGTGCTGATCGGATCCTTCACCACCTGCACCACGATCTCCTGGCCCTCGTGCACCAGCTCGCTGATCGACGGCACCGGACCGCTGCCCCCGCCGTCTCCCTCGACACCGGGAATGGCGGGACGAATGATGTCCGAGGCGTGCAGGAAGGCCGCCCGGTCCAGGCCGATGTCGACGAACACCGCCTGCATGCCCGGCATCACCCGCTGTACCCGGCCCTTGTAGATGTTGCCCACGTAGCCCCGCCGGGAGGCGCGCTCGACGTGGACCTCCTGCAGCATGCCGTTCTCGACGATGCCGACGCGGGTCTCGCGCGGCGTCACATTGATCAGGATCTCTTCACTCACCGCACTACCCCCGCCCAGGACAACCTTTATAACGGCTGGTTCGGGGCACTGTCGATGCGCACCAGCCCTTGACTTTGGCGGCCCGTGACGCGTGTCGCCAGGTGGCTCAGGCCGATCCGGGAAGCTCGCCGGCACCATCTTCGGGATGCGGGCTGCGCTGCCCCTCCGGGGGCTGCCGCGGCGCCATCCCGGCCGACTCCGGCTCACCGCCCGGCGCACGCGACCATTCGCCCCGCCAGCGCGGAAGAGCATCCGGATAATGGGTCTGGGCGAAGGCCAGCAAGCCCTCACGCACCCGGCAGCGCAGGTCCCAGTTGCGCCCGGAATCGCCCGAACTGACCAGCGCGCGCAACTGCATGGCGCGATCGCTGGCATCGGTGACCTGCAGCACGCATACCCGACCGTCCCATTCGGCCGCCTCGCGGCACAGTCGCTGCAGCTCCTCGCGCAACGGCGCCAGCGGCACGCGATAGTCCAGCCACAGGAATACCGTGCCGATGATCTGCGCGGTGCGCCGGGTCCAGTTCTGGAACGGGTGCTCCATGAACCAGTTCAACGGCACTACCAGCCGTCGCTCGTCCCAGATGCGCACCACCACGTAGGTGCCGGTGATCTCCTCCACCCGGCCCCACTCGCCTTCGATGATCACCACGTCGTCGAGGCGGATCGGCTGGGTCAACGCGATCTGCAGGCCGGCGATCAGGTTGCCCAGCACCGGCTTGGCGGCAAGGCCGACCGCCAGCCCGGCCAATCCGGCCGAGGCGAGCAGGCTGGCGCCGATCTGGCGCACCAGCGGCAGGGTCATCAGGGCCGCAGCCAGACCGAGCAGCACGATCAGCACGGAGGTGGTACGGCCAAGCACGCGCGCCTGGGTAAGCACCCGGCGCGCATGCAGGTTGTCGGCTACGTCCACCGGAAAACGCCGGGTAAAAAAGGCCTCGGCCGCCTGCACGCAACGCACCGCCAGCCAGGTGGCGACACCGATCAACGCGACGACCAGCCCGTGCGACAGCACCTGCACCGGGGCAAGCAGCGCCGACTCGGGACGGGCATGCAGGACCACCGTCAGCGCGACCAGCGGCACCAGCCAGCCCATCGGCGCCCGCGCGAAGCGCAGCATGTCGCGCACCATCGGATGATCGCCGCTCCACCGCCACAACAGTGCGCGGATGGCGCGATGCACCAGCATCGCCACGACCAGCGCCACCGCGGCGCAGCCGATCAGGCGGAACGCGGGAGAGCGGGCCCACAGGTCGTGGAGGAATCCGAGCATCGTCACAGCGTGCCAAGCCGGGCGTCCATGCCATGTGGTCGGCATGATCACGTAGAGTTAGCGGATGACTCCGACACCCATCCTGCTCGCCTGGAGTGGCGGCAAAGACTGCCTGATGGCCCTGCAGCGCCTGCGCGCCGATCCGCACTGGCAGGTAGTCGCCCTGCTCACCACGGTCAACCGCACCTACGACCGCATCGCCATGCACGGCGTGCGGCGCACGATCCTGGAGGCCCAGGCCGCATCGCTCGGCCTGCCGCTGGTAGTCGCGGAGATGGACTGGCCTGGTTCGAACGAGGCCTACGAAGAAGCCCACGCCAGGGCGCTGGCCGAAGCGCGCATGCGCTGGCCGGGCGTGCGCCACTGCGCCTTCGGCGACCTGTTCCTGCAGGACGTGCGCGACTACCGCGTGCGCCAGCTCGGCCAGGCCGAGTGGCGCGCGGTGTTCCCGATCTGGGGCGAGGACACGGCCGCGCTGTCGCGCCGCTTCGTCGCCGAGGGCCATCGCGCGATGCTGTGCTGCGTGGACACCCAACAACTCGATGCCGCGTTCTGCGGGCGCGCCTATGACGGCGCCCTGCTCGACGCACTGCCGGTCGGGGTCGACCCCTGCGGCGAGCGCGGCGAGTTCCATACGCTGAGCTGCGGTGGCCCGCTGTTCCGCACGCCGCTGCGCCTGCGTCGCGGCGAGTCGGTGCTGCGCGACGAACGTTTCCAGTTCACCGATTTCCTGCTCGATGACACGGCCGGCTGACGACCACATCCTGCCCGACGTGCTGCAACCGGGCCTGGCGCTGGTGTTCTGCGGCACCGCGGCAGGCAAGCGATCGGCGGCCGAGGGAGCCTACTACGCGCATCCGGGCAACCTGTTCTGGCGGGCGTTGGCCGAGGTCGGCCTGACCCCGCACCGCTACCCAGCGGAAGAATTTCCGCGGCTTGCCGAGCTCGGCATCGGCTTCACCGACCTGGCCAAGTTCCACAGCGGCAACGACAGCGAGCTGCCGCGCGACGCCTTCGACGTGCCGGCCCTGCGGGCCAAGATCGAACGATATGCCCCGCGCTGGCTGGCCTTCACCAGCAAGCACGGCGCGAAGGCGGCGCTCGGCCGGGCGATCACCGGCTACGGCGAGCAGCCGGAGCGCATCGGCACGACGCGGGTGTTCGTGCTGCCCTCGCCATCGGGACAGGCGCGCGGGCACTGGTCGATCGGGCCGTGGCAGGAGTTGGCCGGACGGGTGCGTGGGGATTGAAGGCGCTGGATGACCGGCATTCGCCGTTGAAGAGCGCCTCCGGCGGGCGCCGGGATGACGGTGAGGGGTGGTGGAAGCGATCAGGCGCGTTGCAGGTGGGCAGCAACTCCCAAACCCGTCATTCCAGCGGCTCTCGACAGCCGGATGGCTGGTCGAGCTGGAATCCAGCGCCTCTCCTCCCGAAACAGAGCGGGCGCCCGAAGGCGCCCGTCCGCGGCTGCGTGCGAGCCCGCTTACATCTCCACGCAGTCGAACCGCACGTCGGTCGGCACGTCCTGGGTGTAGTCCACGTCGCCGCGGTCGAACCCGAACAGCTTGAGGAAGTCGTGGCGGTAGCCGGCGTAGTCGGTGAGCTGGTTGAGGTTCTCGGTGGTCACCGTCGGCCACAACGCCTTGCACTCGGACTGCACGTCGTCGCGCAGCTCCCAGTCGTCCAGACGCAGGCGGTGCTCTTCGTCCACCGGCGGCGCGCTGCCGTCGGCGCGGTAGAGGAAATCGCGGAACAGGCGGTTGGCCTGCTCGATGGTGCCCTCGTGGATGCCCTTGGCCTTCATGATCTTGAAGACCATCGACACGTACAGCGGAATCACCGGGATCGCCGCGCTGGCCTGGGTCACCACCGACTTCATCACTCCGACGTAGGCCTTCAGGCCGTTGGCGGCATAACGCTCGCGCATGGTCGTGGCGGTGTTGTCCAGATGCTGCTTGGCGCGGCCCAGCGTGCCGTGCCAGTAGATCGGCCAGGTGATCGAGGTGCCGACGTAGCTGTAGGCGATGGTGGTGGCATCCTTCGCCAGCACGCCGGCCTGATTCAGCGCCTCGATCCACAGCGCCCAGTCCTCGCCGCCCATCACCGCGACGGTGTCGGCGATCTCCTGCTCGGTGGCCGGCTCGACGGTTGCAGTGATCACCGTGTCGCGGTTGGTGTCGATCGAGGTGGCGCTGAAGGCCTCGCCGATGGTCTTGAGCGCCGAGCGCTTCACTTCGCCGGTGCCCGGCAGCTTGCGCACCGGCGAGGCCAGCGAATACACCACCAGGTCGATCGGACCACCCATCTCCGCCTTGATCAGCTCGATGGTGCGCGCGCGCGTCTCGTCGGAAAACGCGTCGCCGTTGATCGACTTGCTGTACAAGCCTGCGGCCTTGGCGGCCTGGTCGAACGCGGCGGAGTTGTACCAGCCGGCGGTGCCGGTCTTGGTCTCGCTCGAGGGCTTCTCGAAAAACACGCCGAGCGTAGCCGCGCCGTGGCCGAAGGCCGCGGTGATACGCGAGGCCAGGCCGTAGCCGGTGGACGCGCCGATGACCAGCACGCGCTTGGGGCCCTGCCCGCTCTGGCCGCTGGCTTTGGTGATGTCGATCTGCTCGAGCACGTTCTTCGCGCAGCCCACCGGGTGCGCCGTGATGCAGATGAAACCGCGGACTTTCGGATTGATGATCATGCGTTCGCTTCGATCGTGGTCAGGCAAAGGCGCATATTACCCGCGCGCGCCGGCCATGCGCCTCCGTAGGGTTGCCGGCGACCCGACATGCGAACGGCCCGCCGAGACGGGCCGTTCGAGCGATGCAGTGCGCATCGGTGGGCTCAGTCGATCGGTGTCTGGCGATACTTGCCCACGTCACGCTCGAGCACCGGCGATGCGCGGTTGCTCCAGGCGTGACGGATGTAGCTGACCACCGCCGCCACATCGGCGTCGCTGAGCGACTGGGCGAACGGTGGCATCGAGTACGGCCGCGGGTTGCCGGCGGTCACCGGAGGAAAGCCGCCGAGCAGCACCACGCGGATCGCGTTGATGCCGGTCGGTTCGTCGACCGAGGAGTTGCCGTTGAGCGGCGGGTAGACCCCGGCCACGCCATTGCCGTCCCTGCCGTGGCAGGCGGCACAACGCTGGCCGTAGATTTCCTCGCCCCTGTGCCGCATCACCGTTGCGTCGATCGCCGGATCGACGACCCGCGGCTGCGGCCGCGGCGGCAGCGATTCAAGGTAGCTTGCGATCGCCGCGAGATCGGCGTCGGTCATGTGCTGGGTACTGCGCGAGACCACCTCGGCCATCGGGCCGAATGCGCTGCCCTTCGCCGACTGTCCCGTCTTGAGCAACTGCACGATGTCCTGCCCGCTCCAGCCCTCCAGCCCGCCGTGGGCCTGCGTGCCGAGGTCGGGCGCATACCAGTCCTGCGCGGGAATCTCGCCGCCGGACAACGGCGGCTGCGCCGGGATACCGCCAAGCGCGTCGCGCCGGGCGTGACACTCGTTGCAGTGACCCAGGCCCTGCACCAGATAGGCGCCTCGATTCCACTCGGCAGACCGGGCCGGATCGGGCTGGTACACACCGGGCTGGAAATACATCGCGCGCCAGGCCGCCAGTCCCTGGCGCACGCTGTAGGGAAATTTCAGCTCCGGTGTCGCGGCGGGACGATGCACCGCCGCCAGCGATTTCAGGTAGGCGAAGATCGCCAGCGCATCATCGCGGGTGACCTTGGTGTACGAGGTGTAGGAGAACGCCGGGTAGAGGAACTCGCCGTGGCGGCCCTTGCCCTCGTGCAGGGCACGCCAGAAATCGGCAAACGTCCACCGCCCCAGTCCGGTCTCGTCATCCGGCGTGATGTTCGGCGCCGGGATATTGCCGAATGGGGTCGGCACTTCGTGGCCGCCGGCGAACGGGACGCCATCGCGCGCGGTGTGGCAGGCCGCGCAATCGCCGACCGTGGCGAGGTAGCGACCGCGTTCGATCAGCGCCGGGTCGGCCAGGTTTTCGCTGGCAGCAAGGCGACCTGCCTCGCGCGTGGCGACATCGTCGGGGTGCGGCCCGAACAGCCACCAGCCGACGCCGCCCACCGTCAGCACGAGGGCGATCAGGAAACCGCGCAGCAGCCACTTCATGCGCCGTCTCCCCTGGCCGGTCCCTGTGCCGGCGGAACGTTGCCCAGCACGCCGCACTGCAGTGGTGGCGTCACCGAACCGGGTGGCTGCGCATGCATGTCCGCCGGCAGCTGCCTTGTGGCCAGGAAAGCAGACACCGCGGTGATGTCCGCCGGAGTAAGCCGGTTGGCGATGATCGACATGCAGTCCGGTGCGGCAGCGGCGCGGGTGCCGGTGCGCCAGGAGCCGAGCTGCGAACTCACATAGTCGTAGGGCAGGCCGATCAGGCCAGGTGTGGACGGCTGCACGCCGGTCAGCTGGCTGCCGTGGCAAGCCTGGCACGGCGGGATCTTGCGCCCGGGGTCGCCATGCTCGGTCAGCGCCTGTCCGCGTGCCAGCAGCGCGGCGGATACCCTGGGCGTGGGCGACGGCGAGTACGGCACCTCTTGCTGGGCGAAGTAGCTGGCGATCTCGTGCATGTAGGTGTCGGTGAGCGGGCGCACGGTGTATTCCATCGGGCCGTACCTGCGCAGGCCGAGCTGGAAGTAGCGCAGCTGGCGCGCCAGGTACTCCGCCGGCTTGCCCGCCAGACGCGGGAAGAAGCCGGTGCCCGGCGAACCCTCGCCATGCTCGCCATGACACGCCGTGCACGAGGCGATGCGCTGGGCCAGGGTGTCCGGCACGGTATGGGTCGGCGGGTTATCGGCGGCGTGTGCGGCCGGCAGCAGCAGGGCTGCCAGCAGAAGGGCTCCGCCGAGCGGGATACGGGAGTATCGGATCATCGCTAGAGTATAGGCGCTCGGTATGGTGAAGCCGCGAAACACTCCGGCCGCCGGCCCGATGTCGCGACAACCTGCCGCAAGCTCCGCCTCCATCCGGTCCTGGCGATCCCGGCAGCATCCCCGGCTCCGACTGCCCGCGAAAGTGCCGAAAGCGCCAGCGCCACGACCGGGAATCCGCCGCCTGCGCGTGGAGCCGGGCCCGAGGCTGGCCTGCCACCGACCGTCTCGTCAAAACCCCATGCGCATCCAACTCCCTGGCGTCCTGGCCGCGGCCATCGCGATCTCCCTTCCCCTGCGCGCCGCGCCGGCTGCGCCCGATTCCCACCCGGCCTGGCGCCAGCCACAGGCGCCGCAGCGCATCTACGGCAACACCTGGTACGTCGGCAGCCGCGGGCTCAGCGCGATCCTGGTGACTTCGCCGCAGGGCCACGTGCTGATCGACGGTACCCTGCCTGAAAATGCGGCGATGGTGGAAGCAAACATCCGGTCGCTCGGCTTCCGCCTGCGTGACATCCGGGTGATCCTCGACTCGCATGCGCACGGGGACCATGCCGGTGCCTTGGCAGCGATCGCCCGGGACAGCGGAGCCACGGTCCGGGCCCGGGCGGCGCAGGCTCGGGCACTGCGTGAAGGCGGCAGGGACCCGGAAGATCCGCAGTACGGCGACGCGCCGCTGTTTCCGCCCATCAGGCACGTGCAGGTGATCGGGGACGAGGCCACGGTGCATGTCGGGCCACTGGCGATCCGCGCCCATCCGACGCCGGGACACACCCCCGGAAGCACCACCTGGAGCTGGACCTCCTGCGAAGGTCGCCGCTGCCTGCACATGGTGTATGCCGACAGCCTCACGCCCATGGCGGTCGGCAGCTACCGCTTCTCCGATCCGGACCATCCGGAGCGTCTGGCATCCTTCCGCCGAGGCATCGCCACGTTGTCCATCCTGCCCTGCGACATCCTGATGACCCCGCATCCGGAAGCCAGCCGCTTCTGGCAACGCATGACCGAGCGCGGGCAGGGGCATGCGGATGCGCTGCGTGATCCGGGCGCCTGCCGCGCCTACGCACGCCTGGGCGGGCAGATGATGGACAAACGCGTCGCTGTCGAGCGGGAGACCGCTCGCTGAGCTGCGCGCAGGACCTGCGGGTGACAAGGATCACTTAGCTCCGGCAACCCGACGTGGTCCGATAGACGGCGTCGCCCTGCCCCGGAACCTCGCCGATGAGCGCGAAGCAAGAATCACCTGAAGCGCCCGCCGCGCTGCCGCATGTCGATCGCTGGACCCTGATCGGACTGGTTCTGCTGCTCTCACCCCTGCTGACCATGGCCCACGAGCTGCTGGGCCACGCCGTGACCTGCGTGGCCTCTGGACACCGCCCGAGCGAGCTGGGGGCCTACTACGTCGAATGTCCGGGCACCGGGCCGGTAGCCCGCCGCCTGGTGGCCGTGGCCGGCACGACGGTCGATATCGTGGTGGCGGCGCTGGCCTACCTCGCCTGGCGCACCGTCCGCACGCCGCTGCTGCGACTGGCGCTCTGGATCACCTTCACCGTGAAGGCAATGGTGGCTGCCGGCTACTGGCTGTTCTCCGGAGTGCTCGGCCTGGGCGACTGGAGCCCGGTCGGCGACGGCGGACTCGCGCCGCTGCCGTATCCGTGGCTGTGGCGATTCGCCCTGACCGCAGCGGGACTGGCGGCCTACATCGGCACCATCCGCCTCGCCAACCGCAGCATCGACGAGATGCTCGGCGGCGGCGCGACGGCGCGCGCCACCCGCGTGCGCATGGCCATGACCATCTACTGGATCGGTGGCGCGGGCGCGCTGCTGGTCAGCCTGTTCAACCCGCACGGGCTGATGATCACGCTGATCTCCGCCGTGGCGTCGACCTTTGGCGGCACCGCGGGACTGTTCAATGTGGCCTATCGCCCAACACCGGCGATTCCACCCCGCCCCGTGGCGATCGGTCGCCACCCCGCGCTGCTCATCGCAGGCGCGGCGGTGATGGCTGCGTTTGCCGCAGTGCTCGGCCCCACCGTCTATCTGCGCTGATCTACGCCTCAGCCACGACTGACGGATTTGCGCACGATCAGCATCGCCAACTCCAGCGACTGCTCGTAGTTCAGCCGGGGGTCGACCGTCGACTTGTAGGCCCGCGAAAGATCCGACTCGGACAGGTCGCGTGCGCCGCCCATGCACTCGGTGACGTTCTCGCCGGTCAGCTCGAGGTGGACGCCACCCAGGCGCGTGCCGGCGGCGGCGTGGATGTCGAAAGCCTGATCGAGCTCGCCGCGGATGTTGTCGAAGCGACGTGTCTTGTAGCCGTTGGACGTGCTTTCGGTGTTGCCGTGCATCGGGTCGGCCACCCAAAGCACACGGCGCCCTTCACGCTTCACCGCGTCCAGCAGCGGCGGCAGGCGCTCGGCAATGGCGGCGTTGCCCATGCGATGGACCAGCGTCAACCGCCCGGGCTCGTCGTCGGGATTGAGTGCGTCCATCAATGGCAGCAACTGCTCAGGTGTGACCGACGGCCCCACTTTTACCGCGATCGGATTGCGGATGCCGCGGAAATACTCCACGTGCGCACCGTCGAGCGCCGCAGTGCGCATGCCGATCCACGGGAAATGCGTGGACAGGTTGAACCAGCCCGGGTGGCGCGGCACCTGGCGGGTCAGCGCCTGTTCGTAGTGCAGCAACAACGCCTCGTGCGAGGTAAAGAAATCGACACGCGAAAAGCTGGCGATCGGTCCGGCAAGCGTCTCCATGAAACGCAGCGAGTCACCGATCGAGGCGACCATCTGGCGATACTCGGCAGCCAGCGGCGAGTGCTCGACCCACGCCAGATCCCAGTACTCCGGATGATGCAGATCGGCAAAACCGCCATCGATCAACGCACGCACGAAATTCATCGTGAGCGCCGAATGTGCGTGTGCCTGGATCAGGCGCTGCGGATCGGCGCGGCGTGCCTCGGCTGTGAAGGCCGGTGCGTTCACCACGTCACCGCGAAAACTCGGCAGGGTCAGGCCGTCGCGCGTCTCGGTGTCGGCCGAGCGCGGCTTGGCGTACTGCCCGGCGAATCGCCCCACCCGAAGCACCGGCTTCTTGAGCCCGTGCACCATCACCAGGCTCATCTGCAGCAGCACCTTGAGCCGGTTCGAGATGATCGGGCTGGTACAGTCGGTGAAACTCTCCGCGCAATCGCCTCCCTGCAGCAGGAAGCTGTGGCCATCCTGGGCCTCGGCCAGCGCCTGCTTGAGCGCCAGCACCTCCCAGGAGGTCACCAGCGGAGGCAGCGAGGCCAGCTGGGCCGTTGCGGTGGCCAGTTCGGCCGGATCGTCATAGCGGGGCTGCTGCAGTGCCTCGCGCTGCTGCCAGGAAGCGGGAGACCAGTCCACCGGGGTGGATGGGCTCGTAGGCTGGATCGCCATGTCAGACGCTCCGACGCCGCGTGACCAGTACCGCCCAGATCCCCAGCGCGATGAACCACAGCAGCGTCCAGGCAGGCATCGGCAGGCCGAGGATGGGCTCGACCTTGGCACACTCACCGGACCCGGTGAACACGAGCTTCAGCACCTTGGCGAAAGGAAAGGCGCTCATCAGGTAACCGAGGTCACCGCCGCAGGAGGGTACTTCGTCGGCGGGCAGCGACTGGATCCACAGATGGCGTCCGGCCACCGCAATACCCCAGACCGCGCCAAGCAGAGCGCCGGCCGTGTAGATCCAGCGGGCGCTCCCCCTGGGCGCATGGATCGCGCCGGCCAGGAAGAACAGGCCCATCACCATGAAACCGATGCGCTGGAAGATGCACAGTGGGCAGGGAATCATCGCCCAGACGTACTGCGCGTAGAGCGCAAACCCGAGCAGCCCCGCGCAGATCGCGAAGCCGGCGAGGAAGGTGGTGCGATAGGACCAACGGAGAGGATTCATGGCTTGTGGATAGCGGGGAGTGACCGACATTAACCCGTCCCGCGGTGTGCTGTCAGCACACCCGATCGCCGCAGGACCGCCAAACAAAAAGCCCCGGCAGACCAGCTGTCGGGGCTTTCGTTGGCACGGACGTCCAGACGCCCAACCGGGCGACGCTTACTCGGCGTCGACGGCCTCGGCACGCGGACGGTCCACCAGCTCGACGTACGCCATCGGTGCATTGTCACCGGGGCGGAAGCCGCACTTGAGGATGCGCAGGTAACCACCGGGACGCTCGCGGTAACGCGGGCCCAGCTCGACGAACAGCTTGCCCACTGCCTGCTTGTCGCGCAGGCGGGCGAAGGCGAGGCGGCGGTTGGCGACGCCGTCGGTCTTGCTCAGCGTGATCAGCGGCTCGGCAACGCGGCGAAGTTCCTTCGCCTTCGGCAGGGTGGTACGGATCAGCTCGTGCTTGATCAGCGACGCGGCCATGTTGCGGAACATGGCTTCGCGATGGCTGCTGGTGCGGTTGAGCTTGCGACCGCTCTTCATATGGCGCATGGCGATAATCTCTGTCTGTTGTTATGAGAGGCCGGACGTCGCCGGCTTCCCGCGGTTGCCCGCTATAGGAGTGTGGAAGATCGAGTGCTGCGACAGCCCCGGGAAGTCCCCGCGGCGGACGATCAAGGAGACCGTCGAAAAATGCCGGAAACAGGCAGGCCGCAGCAGCCCCCTCACGGCAAGATGCCGCGATCGCTGAAGCGACCGCGGCATGTGTTGCATCAGCCCAGCTGCATGCCGTGCGACAGGCCCGGCGGCGGCCAGTTCTCGAGCTTCATGCCGAGCGCCAGACCGCGACTGCCCAGCACGTCCTTGATCTCGGTCAGCGACTTCTTGCCGAGATTCGGGGTCTTCAGCAGCTCCACCTCGGTCTTCTGCACCAGATCGCCGATGTAGTAGATGCTCTCGGCCTTCAGGCAGTTCGCCGAACGCACGGTGAGCTCCAGATCGTCGATCGGACGCAGCAGCAGCGGGTCGAAACCGCTCTTCTCGGCCGTATCGGTGGCGCTCTCGCGACGCGAGAAATCACCGAACACCGACAGCTGGTCGTTGAGAATCTCGGCCGCCTTGCGCACCGCGTCCTCGGCACCGATGGTGCCGTTGGTCTCGATGTCCAGCACCAGCTTGTCGAGGTTGGTGCGCTGCTCCACACGAGCGGCGTCCACCTCGTAGGCCACGCGCAGCACCGGCGCGAAGGACGCGTCGAGCTGCAGGCGACCGATCGGACGCGCTTCGTCGTCCGGATGCTGGCGCGCGCTGGCCGGCTGGTAACCCACGCCACGACGCACCTTCAGGCGCATGTTGAGCGCGATGTCCTTGGTCAGGTGGCAGATCACGTGTTCCGGGTTGATGATCTCGACCGTGTGGTCCACGGTGATATCGCCGGCGGTGACCACGCCCTTGCCCTTCTTCGACAGGGTCAGGGTGACCTCGTCGCCGGAGTGCTGACGGATAGCGACGTCCTTGAGGTTCAGCAGGACTTCGATCACGTCCTCCTGCAGGCCCTCGAGGGTGGTGTACTCGTGAAGCACGCCATCGATCTCGACCTCGACGATGGCGCTGCCGGGGATCGAGGAGAGCAGTACGCGGCGCAGCGCGTTGCCCAGGGTGTGGCCGAAGCCACGCTCGAGCGGCTCGACCACCACCTTGGCGCGGTTGGCTCCGAGCTGTTCGACGCTGAGGCCACGAGGCCGCAGCACGCTAGTTGACGAAACTGCCATGCAGAGCTCCGGTTGATTACTTCGAGTAAAGCTCGACGATCAGCGCTTCGTTGATGTCGGTGGGCAGGTCGCCACGATCCGGCACCGACTTGAACGTGCCGGCGAACTTCTTGGCGTCCACTTCCACCCACTGCGGGCGCAGATCCATGGTGTCGAACACGGTCGCCGCTTCCTGAACGCGCAGCTGGTTGCGTGCGCGCTCGGTCAGGGCGATTTCGTCACCCGGCTTGACCTGGTAGGACGGAATGTTGACTTTCTTGCCGTTGACCAGCACCGCCTTGTGGGCGACCAGCTGGCGGGCCTGGGCGCGGGTGACCGCGAAGCCCATGCGGTAGACGACGTTGTCCAGGCGGCTCTCGAGCAGGCGCAGCAGGTTCTCACCGGTGTTGCCCTTGAGGGTCGACGCCTTGGTGTAGTAGTTGCTGAACTGGCGCTCGAGCACGCCGTAGATGCGCTTGACCTTCTGCTTCTCGCGCAGCTGGACGGCATAGTCGGACATGCGCATGCGCTTGTTGGCGCCATGCTGGCCGGGCTTGTTTTCCAGCTTGCACTTGGAATCCAGCGCGCGGGCCGGGCTCTTCAGGCTGAGGTCGGAACCCTCACGACGGGCGAGCTTGCAGGTAGCTCCACGATAACGGGCCATGGGTATGCTCCTTAGACTCGACGCTTCTTGGGGGGACGGCAGCCGTTATGCGGGATCGGCGTGACGTCGATGATGTTCAGCACCTTGTAGCCGAGGGCGTTCAGCGAACGCACCGCCGACTCACGACCCGGGCCCGGACCCTTGATGCGCACTTCGACGGTCTTCACGCCGTAGTCGCCCGCCGCGCGGCCGGCCTTCTCGGCGGCCACCTGGGCAGCGAACGGGGTCGACTTGCGCGAGCCGCGGAAGCCCGCGCCGCCGGCAGTCGCCCACGACAGCGCGTTGCCCTGGCGATCGGTGATGGTGACGATGGTGTTGTTGAAGGAGGCCTGCACGTGGGCCACGGCATCCGTGACAACGCGCTTGATCTTCTTCTTGGTCTTGACTGGCTTGGCCATGATTCGAATCCGTTACTTCTTGATGGCGCGACGCGGACCCTTGCGGGTACGGGCGTTGGTGCGCGTGCGCTGGCCGCGCACCGGCAGGCCACGACGGTGACGCAGACCGCGGTAGCAACCCAGATCCATCAGACGCTTGATGGCGATGCCAACTTCGCGACGCAGATCACCTTCGACAACGTACTTGCCGATTTCGTGGCGGAGCTTCTCCACCTCACCCTCGCTGAGGGACTTGATCGGCGTGGTCGGAACCACGCCGGCGTCCGCGCAGACCTTCTTGGCCCGGCTGCGGCCGATGCCGTAGATGCTCTGCAGACCGACCCAGACATGCTTCTGGACCGGCAAATTGACACCCGCGATGCGCGCCATGATGTACTTTCTCCGATGCTTTCGTGCGCGGTAAACGCGCAATTTTAACCTGAATCAACCCTGCTGGAAAGTCCCGCGGCCTGCGCCGCGGCTTTCCCGTTTATCCGGCCCCACTCCTACGCCCCAGCAGCCACTAGCTGCGCCGGAGATTGGCCTTCTTGAGCAAACCTTCGTACTGGTGGCTCACCAGGTGCGCCTGCACCTGCGAGGTGAAGTCCATCACCACCACCACTACGATCAGCAGCGAGGTGCCGCCAAAGTAGAAGGGCACGTTCCACGACTTCTGCATGAACGTGGGCACCAGACAGACCAGCACCAGGTAGAGCGCTCCCACACCGGTAAGGCGAGTCATCACCGCATCGATGTAGCTGGCGGTCGCCTTGCCGGGACGGATGCCCGGAATCAGCGCGCCGGAACGCTTGAGATTGTCGGCCGTCTCCTGGGAGTTGAAGACAATGGCCGTGTAGAAGAACGCAAACGTGATCACCAGCACCGCGAACACCACGTCGTGCAGCGGCTCGCCCTGGTTCAGCGCCTGGGTCAGCGACTGCAGCCAGCGGGCCTGGTGGCCGGTGCCGAACCAGGTCAGCGCGGTGGCCGGGAACATCAGCAGGCTCGAGGCGAAGATCGGCGGGATCACGCCCGACATGTTGATCTTCAGCGGCAGGTGCGAGCTCTGGTTCATGTACGCCTGCTGGCCGCCGGAGCGCCGCGCGTAGTTGACCGTGATTCGCCGCTGCGCGCGCTCCATGAACACCACGAAGGCGGTCACGGCCAGCACCATGGCGACGATCAGGATCAGCTTCAGGCCGTTGCCCAGCTCACCGTTGGCCTGCATGGTCAGGGTGTGCGCCACCGCACCGGGGAGACCCGCCACGATACCGGCGAAGATCAGCAGCGAGATGCCGTTGCCGATGCCGCGTTCGGTGATCTGCTCGCCCAGCCACATCAGGAACATGGTGCCGGCGGTCAGGCCGACGACGGACGACAGCACGAAACCCATGCCCGGCATGTAGACCACCGGCACGCCGCCGGAAGCGACCTGCTTCTGCAGCGCCACGGCGATGCCGAATGCCTGGAAGGCCGCGAGGCCGACCGTGCCGAAGCGGGTGTACATGGTCATCTTGCGCCGCCCTGCCTCGCCTTCCTTGCGGAGGTTCTGCAGGCTGGGAATCACCGACCCCATCATCTGCACCACGATCGATGCGGAGATGTAGGGGACGACGCCCAGGGCGAAGACCGACATGCGGGACAGCGAGCCACCCGAGAACATGTTGAACATGCTCAGGAGGCCGCCGCCCTGCTGCTCGATCAGGCGGGTCATCGCCTCGGGATTCACGCCCGGCACCGGGATGAACGAACCGAGGCGGAAGACGATCAGCGCACCGATCACGAAAAAGATGCGCTGACGCAGCTCGGTCAACTTGCCGAGCGAGCCGAGCTGGTTGCCCTTGGCAGCAGCCACCGGGTTACTCCACGCTGCCGCCGGCCGCCTCGATCGCGGCCTTGGCACCGACCGTGGCGAGGATGCCGGAGAGCTTCACGGCGCGACCGATCTCACCCTTGGCCACGACCTTGACCTTCTTCGCACGGCTATCGACCAGGCCGGCCTTGTGCAGCGTCACCAGATCGATCACCTCGGCGTCGAGGGTGGCAAGCTGGTACAGGAACACCTGCTGGCTCTCGGCCTTCTTCTGCGAGCGGAAGCCGACCTTCGGGAGGCGACGCTGCAGCGGCATCTGGCCGCCTTCGAAGCCGAACTTGTGGGTGCCGCCGGCACGGGCGTGCTGACCCTTGTGTCCGCGGCCCGCGGTCTTGCCGAGGCCCGAGCCGATGCCGCGACCGACGCGCAGGCGCGACTTGCGCGAACCGGCGGCGGGCTTGATGTCGTTGAGACGCATGATGATTACTCCTCGACCCGGACCAGGTAGTAGACCGTGTTGATCAGGCCACGCACCTGCGGGCTGTCCTTCAGTTCACGCACGTCGTTGGTCTTGTTCAGACCGAGCGCCTTGACGCTCAGACGGTGACGGCTCTGCACGCCACGCAGGCCCTTGACCAGGCGCACGCGCACGGTCTTTTCGGCAGTCTCATTCTTAGCCATTGCCCAGCACCTCATCCAGGGTCTTGCCACGCTTGGCGGCGATCTTCTTGGGCGAGGCCACGGCCTGCAGGCCCTTGATGGTGGCGCGCACCAGGTTGATCGGGTTGCGCGAACCCACCGCCTTGGCGAGCACGTTCTTCACGCCGACCACTTCCAGCACGGCGCGCATCGCACCGCCGGCAATCACGCCGGTACCTTCGGCGGCCGGCTGCATGTACACGCGGGCGGCGCCGTGGTTGGCCTTGACGGCGTACCACAGCGTGCCGTTGTTCAGCTCGATGTTGACCATCTGGCGACGGGCACGCTCCATCGCCTTGGAGATGGCGACCGGCACTTCGCGCGCCTTGCCATAGCCGAAGCCGACGCGGCCTTCGCCGTCACCCACCACCGTCAGGGCAGTGAAGCTCATCTGGCGGCCACCCTTCACGGTCTTGGCCACGCGGTTGACGGCGATCAGCTTCTCGAGCAGGCCGTCCGAATTTTCGCGATCGTTAGAGGACATGTTGGTTTCCGTATGCCCGGAGGTCCGGGACTTTTGCTTGCGGCTTGGCCGCTTGGAGTTGTAGGTGAAGCTCGGGGCACGTCTACCGCCGTGCCCCGGTGGATCAGAACTTCAGGCCGGCCTCGCGGGCCGCGTCGGCCAGCGCCTTGATGCGACCGTGGTAGCGGAAGCCGGAGCGGTCGAAAGCGACCGACTCGATGCCAGCGGCCATCGCACGCTCGGCAACAGCCTTGCCGACGGCCGCAGCCGCCTCGAGGTTCTTGGTGCCCTTCAGGCCCTCGGCGAGCGCCTTCTGCACGGTCGACGCAGCGGCCACCACCTTGGTGCCGGACGCATCGAACACCTGCGCATAGAGGTGCTGCCCCGTGCGATGCACCGAAAGGCGCGGCACGGCAAGCTTGCGGATGTGCGCGCGAGTGGACTTGGCGCGGCGCAGACGGGATTCGTTCTTGTTCATCGTCATGGTTCTCCAGGAAGCGGATCGACCCTTGCCTACCCCCGGGACTCACCCCGGGAGGCGGATTAGGCCTTCTTGGCTTCCTTCAGCGTGATCTTCTCGCCGGCGTAACGCACACCCTTGCCCTTGTAGGGCTCCGGCGGACGATAGGCGCGGATCTTGGCAGCCACCTGGCCCACGCTCTGCTTGTCCGAGCCCTTGATCAGGATCTCGGTCTGCGTCGGCGTCTCGATGGTCACGCCTTCCGGCGCGTTGAACACCACCGGATGGGAGAAACCGAGGCTCAGATTCAGCGCCTTGCCGGTCATCGAGGCGCGATAGCCCACGCCGACCAGTTCAAGCTTGCGCTCGTAGCCGTCGGAGACGCCCTTGACCATGTTGGCCAGCAGCGCGCGGGCAGTGCCGCCGAACTTGTCGTCCGCACCTTCGGCCAGAACGATCGTCGCCACGCCGTTCTCGACGGACACGTTGACGCCCGGCAGCGCGTGCACGGACAGGGAGCCCTTCGGGCCCTTAACGGAGATGCCGTCTTCGGCAACCTTCAGCTCGACACCCTTCGGCAGGCTGATCGGCTTCTTAGCAACACGGGACATCGTCGACTCCTTAAGCCACTTGGCCGATGACTTCGCCACCGAGGCCCTTGGCGCGGGCCTGGGCATCGGTCAGCAGACCGGCGGAAGTCGAAATGATCGAGATACCAAGACCGCCGAGCACCTTCGGCAGCTCGTCCTTGCCGCGATAGACGCGGAGGCCGGAGCGGCTGACCCGGGAAATGGCCTCGATGGCCGGACGGCCTTCGAAATACTTGAGCTTGATCTCGAGCACCGGCTTGCCCTCCGCGTCGGAGGTCTTGGCGTCGAGGATGTAGCCCTCGTTCTTGAGAAGGTTGGCGATCGCCACCTTCAACTTCGACGACGGCATGGTCACGGTCTGCTTGCCCGAGAGCTGGGCGTTGCGCACGCGCGTGAACATATCGGCGATGGGATCAGTCATGCTCATGAAAACATCCTTCAGAGTGCACCGATATCCGATAAAACCGGAAATCAATTCTAGATTGTGAGCCGCAACAAGCCGGCCTGCTTTATGCAGACCGACGAGTGTAACAGCCTTTTCCAGCTTTGGCGAATATCAGAGCGCCAACGTCATGGACGGCGGGGCACCCCCGCCATCGGAGGCCAGCGGACCGGATGGCCCGCTTCCCGGCCGGGAATTACCAGCTGGCCTTGCGCAGGCCCGGAACTTCGCCGCGCATGGTGGCTTCACGCAGCTTGTTGCGGCCCAGGCCGAACTTCTTGTACACCGCACGCGGGCGACCGGACAGGGCGCAGCGGGTGCGCTGACGCACCGGGCTGGCGTCGCGCGGCAGCTTCTGCAGCCTGGTCTGGGCGTCCATCTTCTCCTCGTAGGAGGCGGTGGGGCTCAGCACGATCGCCTTCAGCTCGGCGCGCTTGGCGGCGTACTTCTGGACGAGCTTGGTCCGCTTCAGATCGCGGTTGACCATCGAGGTCTTTGCCATGGTTTCTCTCTCGCGTATCAGTTGCGGAACGGGAAGCTGAAGGCTTCCAGCAGCGCCTTGGCTTCGGCGTCGGTCTTGGCGGTCGTGGTGATGGAGATATCCATGCCGCGCATCGCGTCGATCTGGTCGAAGTCGATTTCCGGGAAGATGATCTGTTCCTTCACGCCGAAGTTGTAGTTGCCACGGCCGTCGAAGGCGCGACCCGACACGCCGCGGAAGTCGCGGACGCGGGGCAGCGAGATGTTGATCAGGCGATCGAGGAACTCCCACATCTGGGCGCGACGCAGGGTCACCTTGCAGCCGATCGGCCAGCCGTCGCGGATCTTGAACGAGGCGACGGACACGCGTGCCTTGGTCGTGATCGGCTTCTGGCCGGCGATCTTGGCCATGTCGGCAACGGCGTTCTCGAGCACCTTCTTGTTGCCCGCAGCTTCGCCCACGCCCATGTTGAGCGTGATCTTGGTGATGCGGGGAACCTGCATCACGTTCTGGTAGCCGAACTTCTCGGTGAGCTTGGCGACTACCTGGTCTTTGTAAAACTTTTCGAGGCGCGTCATGGTCGTCTTCCTTACGCGTCCACAACCTCGCCGTTCGAACGGAACACGCGGACCTTGCGCCCATCTTCGAGCACCTTGGCACCCACGCGCTCACCCTTGTTCGTGGCGGGGTTGAACAACTGGACATTGGAGATATGGATCGAGGCTTCGCGCTCGACGATGCCGCCCGGCTGATTGGCCTGCGGGTTCGCCTTGGTGTGGCGCTTGACCAGGTTGACGTTGGTGACGAAAACGCGGTCACCATCGACGCGCAGCACATCGCCGCGCTGACCCTTGTTCTTGCCGGTGATCACGATGACCTGATCACCCTTGCGGATACGGTTCATGGGTATTACTCCGCTCAGAGCACTTCGGGCGCGAGGGAGACGATCTTCATGAACTTCTCGCCGCGCAGCTCACGCGTAACCGGCCCGAAGATACGGGTGCCGATCGGCTCGAGCTTGTTGTTGAGGAGCACCGCTGCGTTGCCGTCGAAACGGATCAGCGAGCCGTCCGGACGACGCACGCCCTTGGCGGTACGGACCACCACGGCGTTGTAGACCTCGCCCTTCTTCACCTTGCCACGGGGGATGGCATCCTTCACGGTGACCTTGATCACGTCACCGATCGCGGCGTAACGACGCTTGGAGCCGCCGAGCACCTTGATGCACATCAGTTCCTTCGCGCCGCTGTTGTCCGCTGCGGAAAGCGTGCTTTGCATCTGGATCATGTCTGCACCCTCCCTTAGACGTTGGCGCGCGTGACGATTTCGACCACGCGGTGATGCTTGGTCTTCGACAGCGGGCGACATTCGGCGATACGCACCACGTCACCCTCGTTCGCGCCCAGGTCGTCCTGCGCGTGAAGCTTGGTCGACCGACGGATGATCTTGCCGAGCAGGCCGTGCTGCACCTGGCGCTCAACCAACACCGTGACCGTCTTGTCCATCTTGTTGGACACCACGCGCCCCTGCAGAGTGCGCACCTGTTTCTGGTTCTCGCTCATGTCCGCCGTCCTTACTTCTTGCCGCCGAGCACGAACTTCGTGCGGGCGATGTCGCGCCGAACGCGGCGCAGCTGGTGCGGCTGGCTGAGCTGGCCGGTGCCCTTCTGCATGCGCAGATTGAACTGCTCCTTGCGAAGGTCCAGCAGGTGCTGGTTCAGCTCTTCGACCGACTTGTTGTTGAGATCTTTGATAGCCATCACATCACCGCCCGGCTGACAAACTGGGTCTGCACCGAGAGCTTGGCCGCCGCCAGGCGGAAGGCCTCACGCGCCGTGGACTCGTCCACACCCTCGATTTCATAAAGCATGCGGCCCGGCTGGATCGGAGCGACCCACAGCTCGACGCTGCCCTTACCCGCGCCCATGCGGACCTCGATGGGCTTCTTGGTGATCGGCTTGTCCGGAAACACTCGAATCCAGAGCTTGCCGCCACGCTTGACGTAACGGGTGATGCAACGACGACCGGCCTCGATCTGGCGCGCGGTGAGCGCGCCGAACGTGGTCGCCTTCAGACCGAACTCGCCGAAACTGACCAGGTTGGCGCTATGCGCCAGACCGTCATTGCGGCCCTTGAACTGCTTGCGGAATTTGGTTCGCTTGGGTTGCAACATGGCAACTCTCCCTTACTTCGCCGCCCGCTCGCGACGGCCTTCACCGCCCTCGCGACGCGATTCACGACGACCCTCGCCGCCTTCGCGACGCGGCTGCGACTGCTCGTCCTTCGACTCCTGCGACGCTGCCGCCAGGTCGAAGATCTCGCCCTTATAGATCCACACCTTGATGCCGATGATGCCGTAGGTGGTCTTGGCTTCGGCGGTGCCGTAATCGATGTCCGCACGCAGCGTATGCAGCGGAACGCGGCCCTCACGACTCCACTCGGAGCGGGCGATCTCGGCACCGTTCAGACGACCGGAGACGTTGATCTTGACGCCCTGGGCACCGAGGCGCATCGCGTTGCCGACGGCGCGCTTCATCGCGCGACGGAACATGATGCGGCGCTCGAGCTGCTGCGCGATCGACTCGGCGACCAGCTGCGCATCGAGCTCCGGCTTGCGGACTTCGTTCACGTTGATGTGCGTCGGAACGCCCATCATCTCGCTGACTTCCTTGCGCAGCTTCTCGATGTCCTCGCCCTTCTTGCCGATCACCACGCCCGGACGGGCGCTGTAAATCGTCACGCGGGCGGTCTTGGCCGGGCGCTCGATCTGGATCTTGGAGATGCCGGCCTGGGCAAGCTTCTTGCGAAGCATCTCGCGGACCTTCAGGTCAGCGACCAGGTACTTGGCGTAATCGCCCTTGTTTGCGTACCACTTCGAGTTCCAGTCCTTGGCGATGCCGAGGCGGATACCGGTGGGATGAACTTTGTGACCCATCGTCTTTTCGTCCTCTTAATCGCCAACGACCACGGTGATGTGGCTGGTGCGCTTCAGGATGCGCGAACCGCGACCCTTGGCGCGGGCGTACATGCGCTTCATCGACGGACCTTCGTCCACGAAGATGCGCGAGACCTTCAGTTCGTCCACGTCGGCGCCGAGGTTGTTCTCGGCGTTGGCGACGGCCGACAGCAGCACCTTGCGGACAAGGTGGGCAGCCTTCTTGTTGGTGAACTGGAGCACGTCGCTGGCGCGACCCACGGGCATACCGCGGACCAGGTCAGCCACCAGGCGTGCCTTCTGCGCCGAGATGCGGGCGCTGCGCAGGATCGCTTTGGCTTCGGTGCTCATCTTACTTGCCCTTCTTGTCGCCGCCGTGGCCCTTGAAGGTGCGGGTCACCGCGAACTCGCCGAGCTTGTGCCCGACCATGTTCTCGTTGACGAGCACCGGCACGTGCTGGCGACCGTTGTGGATGGCGATGGTCAGGCCGACCATTTCCGGCAGGATCATCGAGCGACGCGACCAGGTCTTGATCGGGCGCTTGTTGTTGGCGGAAACCGCAGCTTCCACCTTCTTGACGAGGTGAAGGTCGACGAACGGACCTTTCTTCAGAGAACGCGGCATGTCGGCTTCCTGTTACTTGCGACGACGCACGATGAACTGCTGCGTGCGCTTGTTGTTGCGGGTCTTGTAACCCTTGGTCGGCGTGCCCCACGGGCTGACCGGATGACGGCCACCGGAGGTACGGCCCTCGCCACCGCCATGCGGGTGGTCGACCGGGTTCATCACCACGCCGCGGACGGTCGGGCGGATGCCCTTCCAACGGGTGGCACCGGCCTTGCCCAGCTTCTTCAGGCTGTGCTCGGAGTTGCCCACCTCGCCGATCGTGGCGCGGCAGTCGACCGGCACCTTGCGCATTTCGCCGGAGCGGAGGCGCAGGGTGGCGTAGCCGGACTCGCGGGCGACCAGCTGAACCGAGGCGCCGGCGCTGCGGGCGATCTGCGCGCCCTTGCCTGCCTTCATCTCGATGCAGTGAATGGTCGAACCGACCGGAATGTTGCGCAGCGGCAGGCTGTTGCCCGGCTTGATCGGCGCGTCCGAACCGGACACCAGGCGGTCACCCACCTGCACGCCCTTCGGCGCGATGATGTAGCGGCGCTCGCCATCGGCGTAGCACAGCAGCGCGATGTGCGCGGTGCGGTTCGGATCGTACTCGATGCGCTCGACGCGGCCGGCGATGCCTTCCTTGTCGCGCTTGAAGTCGATGATGCGGTAATGCTGCTTGTGGCCACCACCGCGATGACGCGTGGTGATGCGACCGAAGTGGTTGCGACCGCCCGTCTTGGACTGCGACTCGGTCAGCGCCGCGTACGGCGCTCCCTTGTGCAGGCCCTCGGTGCGGACGCTCACCGCGTCGCGGCGGCCCGGCGAGGTCGGCTTGTGCGTGATCAGTGCCATCTCAATGCGACTCCTTGAGCTCAGGCCTTGGCCGACACGTCGATGGTCTGACCATCGGCGAGGCGGACATAGGCCTTGCGCTTGCCCTGGCGGCTGCCAGTGCGGAAACGGAAGGACTTGACCTTGCCCTTGGCGTTGACGAGGTTCACCTGCTCGACCTTGACGTCGAACATCTGTTCCACCGCCGCGCGGACGTCGGCCTTGGTCGCCTCGGGGGCGACAACGAATACATACTGGTTGCTCTCGGCCAGGCGCGCGGACTTCTCGGAGATGTGCGGCGCACGCAGCGTGTTGAGAATGCGTTCGGTGCTCATGCCAGCCATTCCTCGATCTTCTTGACCGCGTCGACGGTCAGCACGATGTGGTCCGAACCCACCAGGTTGACCGGGTTCAGCGCCATCACGTCCACGACATGCAGGTACGGGATGTTGCGGGCGGCGAGATACAGCGCCTCGGAGGCGTCCTCGCTCACCAGCAGCACGCGACCGGACACCTGCAGCTCGGCCAGCTTGGCCACCATCGACTTGGTCTTCGGCGCTTCGATGCCGAAGCCCTCGACGACCTTCAGGCGGTCCTGGCGGTTGAGCTCGGCCAGAATCGAGCGGATCGCCACGCGATACGCCTTGCGATTGACCTTCTGCTCGTAGTTGCGCGGCTTGGCGGCGAACGTCACGCCACCGCCGACGAAGATCGGGGCACGGTAGTCGCCGTGACGGGCACCGCCACCCTTCTGCTTCTTGAACTTCTTGGTGGTGCCGGACAGCTCACCACGCGACAGCTGCGCCTTGGTACCCGCGCGACCGCCGGCCTGGTAGGCCACGACCACCTGGTGCACCAGGGCCTGCTTGAACTCGCCGCCGAACACTTCGTCCGACACGCTGAGCGGCTTGGCGCCAATGACATTCAGTTCCATGGCGTCTCTCCTCAACCCTTGGTGGTCGGACGGATGACGACGTCGCCACCGGTTGCACCCGGCACCGCGCCCTTCACCGCGATCAGGTGACGCTCGGCGTCGACCTTGACCACTTCCAGACCCTGCTGCGTGCGGTTCACCGCACCCATGTGGCCGGCCATCTTCTTGCCCGGGAACACGCGACCCGGCGTCTGACGCTGGCCGATCGAGCCCGGGGCGCGATGCGACAGCGAGTTGCCGTGGGTGGCGTCACCCATCTTGAAGTTGTGGCGCTTGATCGTGCCCTGGAAGCCCTTGCCCTTGGACACGCCGGCGACGTCGACGATCTGGCCGACGGTAAACAGCTCGTCCGCCTTGATCTCAGCACCGATCGCGTACTTGCCGAGATCGTCGGCGGCAACGCGGAACTCCCACAGGCCACGGCCCGGCTCGACCTTCGCGGTCGCATAGTGGCCCTTCAGCGGCTGCGTCAGCAGCGAGGCGCGCTTCGCGCCCGCCGTGACCTGCACAGCGCTGTAGCCATCGTTCTCATCCGTCTTCACCTGGGTCACGCGATTCGGCGTCGCTTCGATCAGCGTCACCGGAATCGAGCGGCCATCTTCGGTGAAGAGTCGGCTCATGCCGCACTTGCGGCCAACCAGTCCGATACTCATCTTCGTATCCTGTCTATCGCTCAGCCGAGCTTGATCTGGACATCCACGCCAGCGGCGAGGTCAAGCTTCATGAGCGCGTCCACGGTCTTGTCATTGGGGTCGACGATGTCGAGCACGCGCTTGTGGGTGCGGGTCTCATACTGGTCGCGCGCGTCCTTGTCGACGTGCGGCGAGACCAGGATGGTGTAGCGCTCGATCTTGGTCGGGAGCGGGATCGGGCCGAGCACCGTAGCGCCGGTGCGCTTGGCCGTCTCGACGATCTCGCTGGCCGAGCGGTCGATCAGACGATGATCGTACGCCTTGAGCCGGATGCGAATCTTCTGGTTCGCCATAAAACCGTGTCCTGTTGTCAAAAGAACAATTACTTGTGAATCGAAGCAGCTTCTCACCGCTCCGCACTTGCGACTGGACGCCCCGATGCACTGAAAGCCGCCCAAAATGTTCGGCAAGCCAGTCGATCCGGCTTGCCGAGCAGAAAAGTATAAAAGGCGTAAAAACAAAGATCAACAAAGCTCGCGCTTTGCGATCCTCATGTCTTATGCCCCAGGCGATCCGCGCCAGCGAACTCGAAGCACATCCTGTGCCTCATTTCGCGGTGTAGGAGGCCCCGCCGTAGGCAAGACACTCCTGCAAAGAAGGACGAGTATAGCCCGCCCCTAACGGGAAGGGAAGCCCCCACCCAATAAAAAGCGGCAGCCGACTCCGGCTGCCGCACTCGCCCGCTCAGGGAACCGCTTACTTGATGATCTTGGCCACCACGCCGGCGCCGACGGTACGGCCGCCTTCGCGGATCGCGAAGCGCAGACCC
>NZ_AMSF01000028.1 GCF_000334915.1 Dyella ginsengisoli LA-4
CACGGCGTCGACCGAAGGATGCTTTCCCTGCGCCAACAGACTGTCCCGCGCCTTCTGGACCTCGGTCTTGTACAAGCCGCCACGTGCCATACCAGTCCCCGATAGATTTCGTAATGTATTACATACCATGTAATTACATACCAATCAACAACGAAAATGCTAGAGAGAGGCGCCATTTCTAAGGCGGGATAATGTTAGATTATCCCGCGTGAGCGAAGCGCCAGCGGTATCTTGGCTCCGCTGACGTGTACTGCAGCCGTCGACGAG
>NZ_AMSF01000029.1 GCF_000334915.1 Dyella ginsengisoli LA-4
CAAAAGCCCCCCGCCATGAGCTACCCCGGCCAGTCCCGTTTCGCCGCCGAACTCGCCTCCATCCGCGAGCAGGGCCTGTTCAAGGCCGAGCGCGTGATCGTCTCGCCGCAGTCGGCCGAGATCGAGCTGGAGGGCGGCCGCAAGGTGCTCAACTTCTGCGCCAACAACTACCTGGGCCTGGCCGACCACCCCGAGGTGATCGCCGCCGCCAAGGAGGCGCTGGACACCCACGGTTTCGGCATGGCCAGCGTGCGCTTCATCTGCGGCACGCAGGACCTGCACAAGCAGCTGGAGAAGAAGATCGCCGAGTTCTTCGGCACCGAGGACACCATCCTCTACGCCGCCTGCTTCGACGCCAACGGCGGCCTGTACGAGCCGCTGCTGGGCGAGGAGGACGCGATCATCTCCGACGCGCTCAACCACGCCTCGATCATCGACGGCATCCGCCTGTGCAAGGCCAAGCGCTTCCGCTACGCCAACTGCGACATGGCCGACCTGGAGAAGCAGCTGCAGGCCGCCGACGCCGCCGGCGTGCGCACCAAGCTGATCACCACCGACGGCGCGTTCTCGATGGACGGCTTCATCGCGCCGCTGGACCAGATCACCGCGCTGGCCGAGAAGTATGGCGCGCTCGTGCACATCGACGAGTGCCACTGCACCGGCTTCCTCGGCGCCACCGGCCGCGGCTCGGCCGAGGTCAACGGGGTGATGGACAAGGTCGACCTCTTCACCGGCACCCTGGGCAAGGCGCTGGGCGGCGCGCTGGGCGGCTTCACCACCGGCCCGGCCGAGGTGATCGAGATGCTGCGCCAGCGCTCGCGTCCCTACCTGTTCTCCAACTCGCTGCCGCCGCACGTGGTGGCCGCGGCGATCAAGGTGTTCGACATGCTCGAGAGCGCCGGCGAGCTGCGTACCCGCGTGCAGGAGAACACCGCCTACTTCCGCGAGCGCATGACCGCCGCCGGCTTCGACATCAAGCCGGGCGTGCACCCGATCGTGCCGGTGATGATCTACGACGCGCCGAAGGCGCAGGCGATGGCCGCCGCGCTGCTGGAGGAAGGCATCTACGTCACCGGCTTCTTCTACCCGGTGGTGCCGCAGGGCCAGGCGCGCATCCGCACGCAGATGAGCGCGGCGCACACCCGCGAGCACCTGGACCGCGCGATCGACGCGTTCACCCGCATCGGCAAGCAGCTCGGCGTGATCGGCTGAAGTCGGGGCTTCTCCCGTTGAGGGAGGAAGCTCAAGCGCGAGGCTTCGCGCTGAAGGAGGCCCGCGTTTCGCCCCCTCTCCCCTGAACAGTTTTCCGTTCGGGGAGAGGGCTGGAATGAGGGGCGGCTCTTGCCTTACCTACGCTGCGCCTCACCAACAAACACCAAAAGCACAAAGCTCCCCCTCACCCAACCCTCTCCCCCGAGCAAGCTCGGAGGAGAGGGCTCAAGCGTGAGGCTTCGCGCTAGCGCGCACTGTTCCCTCTCCCCTGAACAGCTTCTCCGTTAGAGGAGAGGGCTGGGATGAGGGGGCGGCCCTTGCCTTACCTGCGCTGCGCCTCACCGACAAACACCAAAAGCACAAAGCCCCCCCTCACCCAACCCTTTCCCCCCGAGCAGGCTCGGAGGAGAGGGCTCAAGCGTGAGGCTTCGCGCTAGCGCGCTCTGCTCCCTCTCCCCTGAACAGCTTCTCCGTTCGGGGGAGAGGGCCGGGGTGAGGGGGCGGCTCCTGCCTTGCACGCACAGCGTGCGACCGCAAACGACAAAAGCCGTCTCACCCCCGCCCTTTTCCGGCAGGTCATCCACGCCGCAAGGCGTGCACCTCGTCCGCGGTGAGATGCCGCCACTGGCCCTTGGGCAGCTCGCCCAGGGCAAGCGGACCGATCGCCACGCGGATCAGCCGCAGCACGCCGATGTCGTGCGCAGCCAGTAGCCTGCGGATGTGCCGGTTGCGGCCCTCGTCCAGCACCACCTCCAGCCAGGCGTTCTTCTCGCCTTCGCGCAGCACGTTCACCGCCACCGCGCCCAACCGCTCGCCCGCGTCCACCACGCCGGCGCGCAGCCTGGCGAGCAGGGCCTCGTCCGGACGGCAGTCCACCTGCACGTGGTAGGTCTTGTCCACGTGATGCTTCGGCTCGGTCAGTCCGGCCGCCCACACGGTGTCGTTGCTCAATAGCAGCAGGCCCTCGCTGGCCCGGTCGAGCCGGCCGACCGGGCCCAGCCACGGCAGGCCGGTGCCTTCCAGCAGGCCATAGACGGTGTCGCGGCCGCGCTCGTCCGCCGCGCTCACCACCACTCCGCGCGGCTTGTTGAGGGCGATGTAGACACGCTCGGCGGCACCGACCGGGCGACCGTCCAGGGTCAGCCGCTCACGCTCGGCGTCGGTGGGGCGCTCCGGGTCGCGGATGCAGCGGCCATCGACCGTCACCCGCCCCTCCCGTACCGCAAGCTCGGCCTGGCTGCGCGAGCACACGCCGAGCTTGCTCAGGACGCGGGCGAGGCCGTAGCGTGGCCGCGCAGAACGAGGGGTGACAGGGGAACGTCCAGAGGTCATCGCGGCAGCCTAGCGATCGGGCCGAGCGGGCGGCAAGCACGGGTCGTCCGTACGCATGCGTCCGCGGCTTCCGCTGCATCCGGCGGCATGCGGCATACGTAGTTCCCGGTGTGTGCAGCTCTCACCCATTCGGACCGACTCCATGAACCAAGGCAGTGCATCACCCGGCGTACTCAGGCGAATGGCCGTCGGTCTGGTCCGCTGGTTCGATACCAGCGCGCAGGATGCCGGGGATGACGACGACCGCATCGACTGGGTGCGGGTGGTTCCTTTCATCGCCATGCACCTGGCCTGCCTCGGGGTGATCTGGGTCGGCTTCTCCTGGTTCGCGTTCTGGGTCGCGCTGGGGCTGTACGCGCTACGCATGTTCGCGATAACGGCGTTCTACCACCGCTATTTCTCGCACCGGGCATTCAAGACCTCGCGCTTCGTGCAGTTCGCGTTCGCGGTGATCGGCGCGGCAGCGGTGCAGCGCGGCCCGCTGTGGTGGGCCGCACACCACCGCAACCACCATCGCCACGCCGACACCCCGGCCGACGTGCATTCGCCGGTGCAGCACGGCTTCGTGCGCAGTCACATGGGCTGGTTCATGACCCGCAGCGGCTTCCGCACCGACTGGTCGAAGATCCCCGACCTGGCGAAATATCCGGAGCTGCGCCTGCTCGACCGCTTCGACCTGCTGGTGCCCGTGGCGCTGGCGGTGGGTCTGTTCTTCTGGGGCCGCTGGCTCGGCCTCGCGCACCCCGAGCTGGGCACCAGCGGTCCGCAGCTGCTGGTGTGGGGCTTCTTCGTGTCCACCATCGTGCTGTTCCACGTCACGGTGACGATCAATTCGCTGGCGCACCGCTTCGGCAGTCGCCGCTTCGAGACGCGCGACAACAGCCGCAACAACTGGCTGCTGGCGCTGCTCACCTTCGGTGAGGGCTGGCACAACAACCACCACTACTTCCCGGGCTCGGCCCGGCAGGGCTTCCGCTGGTGGGAGGTGGACCTGACCTTCTACATCCTGCGCACGCTCTCGTTGTTCGGCGTGGTGCGCGGCCTGAAGGCCGTGCCGGCCGGCCTCAAACGTGGCCAGCGCTGAGGTGGGCATGCGCATCGCGGTGATCGGCGGCGGCATTTCCGGCATGGCCTCGGCATGGCTGCTTTCGCAGCAGCACTCGGTCGACCTTTACGAGGCAAATGCCTACATCGGCGGCCACACGCACACCCACGACGTGGAGTCCGGTGGACGCGACTACGCGGTGGACTCGGGCTTCATCGTGTTCAACCCGGACAACTATCCGCTCTTGACGAAGCTGTTCGGCGAACTCGGCGTCGCCTCGCAGCCCACCACGATGAGCTTTGCCGTGCACAACGAGGCGAGCGGGCTGGAATACGGTGCCACCAGCCTCGACGCGCTGTTCTGCCAGCGCCGCAACCTGCTCTCGCCGAAGTTCTACGGCATGGTGCGCGACATCGTGCGCTTCTACCGCGAGTCGCCGGCATTGCTGCAGACGGCGGACGCCGGCCCGACGCTCGGCGACTACCTGGAACGCCACCGCTACGGCGCGATGTTCCGCGACGAGCACATCGTGCCGATGGCTTCGGCACTGTGGTCCTCGCCGTCGCGCAAGGTGCTGGACTTCCCTGCCCGCTACCTCGTGCAGTTCATGGCCAACCACCACATGCTCCAGCTGGACGACCGGCCGGAATGGAGGGTGGTGCGCGGCGGGTCGCAGCGTTACGTGGGTGCGCTGCGCGAGCGCTGGATGGTGCGCGAGCGCATCGCCAGCCCGGTGACCGCGGTGCGCCGCGTCGAGGGCGGCGTGGAGATCACCAGCCTTGGCCAGACCGAGCGCTACGACCAGGTGGTGCTGGCCTGCCACAGTAACGAGGCGCTGGCGATGCTGGCCGACGCCACGCCGGCGGAGCGCGAGGTGCTCGGTGCAATCCGCTACCAGGAAAACGACACCGTGCTGCACACCGACACCCGCCTGCTGCCGAAGCGGCGCAAGGCATGGTCGGCGTGGAACGTGCTGATCCCCGCCTCGCCCACCGAAGCATGCACGGTCACCTACTGCATGAACCTGCTGCAGACGCTGGACGCGCCGGACACGTTCTGCGTGTCGCTGAACTGCGCCGACCGCATCGACCCGGCCAGGGTGATCCGGCGCATGCGCTACGCGCACCCGGAATACACCCACGCCTCGGTGGCCGCGCAGCAGCGCAAGGGCGAGATCCAGGGCCGGTCCGGCACCTGGTTCGCCGGCGCCTACTGGGGCTGGGGCTTCCACGAGGACGGCATGCGCAGCGCGGTCGAGGTCGCCCGCGCGCTGGGGGTGGACTGGTGAACCCCGCCCTGCGCGAGCCGCTCGACGCCGCGCCTGCCGTGACCGACACCCGGCCCGGCCGGGAGGACGCGGCGCGGCGGCCGCTGGCCAGCGCCATCTACGAAGGCTGGGTCCGCCACCGCCGCCATGCGCCGCACCCGCACGCGTTCCGCTATCCGATCGCGATGCTGTACCTGGATCTGGACGAGCTGCCGGGCCTGTTCGACCGCCGCTGGTTGTGGTCGTTGAACCGCCGCAACGTGGCCGAATTCCGCCGCAGCGATTACCTGGGACCGGCCGAGCTGCCGCTGGACGAAGCCGTGCGCCGCCGCGTGGCCGAACACACCGGGCGTCGACCGGCCGGGCCGATCCGGCTGCTCACCCACCTGCGCTACGGCGGCCACGTATTCAATCCGGTGAGCTTCTACTACTGCTTCGCCGCCGACGGCCACACGCTGGAGACGATCGTCGCCGAGATCACCAACACGCCGTGGAAGGAACGCCACGCCTACGTGCTGCCGGTCGCCGAAGGCCGCAGCCACCGGCACACCACCGCCTGGCGCTTCGACAAGATTTTCCACGTGTCGCCGTTCATGCCGATGGAACGCGGCTACGACTGGCGCTTCTGCATCCCCGACGCGTTCCTGCGCGTACACATGAACGTGATGGACGGCGAGCGTCGCGACTTCGACGCCACGCTGGTGCTCGAACGCCGGCCGTTCGACGGCGCCGGGCTCGCCCGCGTGCTGTGGCGCTTCCCGCTGATGACTCTGCAGGTGGTGCTGGCGATCCACTGGCAGGCGTTGAAGCTGTGGCTCAAGCGCAACCCCGTCTACGACCACCCAGGCAAGACCACCGGGAACTGATCCATGGACATCGAACTCACCACGCCCCTCGACACCGCCGCACCCGCGGCCCTGCCCGGCCGGCTGGAGCGCCTGCTGCGCCAGCGACTGCTCGCGCAGATGGGCCAGCTCAAGGGCTGCCGCCTGCGGCTGGACGACGCGCTGGGCGCGGTGGAGCTGGGCACGTCGCTGCCGGGCGAGGAGCCGCTGAGGGTGCACCTGACGGTGCGTGACCCGCGCTTCTACCGGCTGGTGGCGGCCAACGGCAGCGTCGGCGCCGGCGAGGCCTACATCGAGGATCTGTGGCACTGCGACGACCTGGTTGCGCTGATCCGCGTGATGGTGCGCAACCGCGACCTGCTCGACGGCATGGAGACCGGCCTGGCCCGCCTCGGCGGCCTGGCGATGAAGGCCTGGCACGCGCTCAACCGCAACACCCGCGCCGGCAGCCGCCGCAACATCGCCGCCCACTACGACCTGGGCAACGAGCTGTTCAGTCTGTTCCTGTCCAGCGACCTGATGTATTCCTCGGCGATCTACGCCAGCGACGACGAATCGCTGGAGGTCGCCTCCACCCGCAAGCTCGATCGCATCTGCCAGAAGCTCGAGCTCTCGCCGGACGACCACGTGCTGGAGATCGGTACCGGCTGGGGCGGTTTCGCCATCCATGCCGCACGCCACTACGGCTGCCGCGTGACCACCACCACCATCTCCCGCGAGCAGTACGAGCTGGCCTCCCGGCGCGTGGCCGAGGCCGGCCTGTCCGATCGCATCGAGCTGCTGCTGGAGGACTACCGCGACCTCGACGGCCGCTACGACAAGCTGGTGTCGATCGAGATGATCGAGGCGATCGGCGCCGAGTTCATGCCCACCTACTTCGGCACGATCTCTCGGCTGCTCAAGGACGAGGGCATGGCGCTGATCCAGGCGATCACCATCGAGGATCACCGCTACGCGCAGGCGCTGAAGTCGGTGGACTACATCAAGCGCTACATCTTCCCGGGCAGCTTCATCCCATCGGTGAGCGCGATGCTGGGTGCGGCCCGCGAGTCCAGTGACCTGCGGCTGTATCACCTCGAGGACATCGGCCCGAGCTACGCGCTCACCCTGAAGGCGTGGCGCGAGCGCTTCCTCGACCGCCGCGACGAGGTACTGCAGGCCGGCTACGACGAGCGCTTCGTGCGCATGTGGGAGTTCTACCTCGCCTACTGCGAAGGCGGCTTCCGCGAGCGCTCGATCGGCGACGTGCAGATGCTGCTGACCCGCCCGGGCTGCCGCCGCGCGTCCTACCTGCCCGACCTGGCCACGGCGGCCTCCGCCTGACGGTGTCCGCATGAACGCCTGGATCAATGCCATTACCTACCAGCTGGTCTGGTTCGCCGCGATCTGGGGCGCATCGAGCGGCCACTGGTGGCTGGCGCCGCTGGCGCTGTTGCCGTTCGCGGCCTGGATGCTGGGGCGGCCGGACGGCGGCGCCGATGCGCTGTTGATGCCGATCGCGGTGCTGCTGGGCGCAGTGCTCGACTCCAGTCTCGCGGCGAGCGGGCTGGTGGCCTACGCCTCGCCGGTACCATTCGCGCACGCCGCGCCGCTGTGGATCCTGTCGATCTGGGCGGCGTTCTCGCTGACCCTGCGGCACAGCTTCCGCTTCCTGCACGGACGATGGCCGCTTGCCGCCGTGCTCGGCGCGGTCGGCGCGCCGATGGCCTATCTCGGCGCCGCGCGCGGCTGGCACGCGGTGGCGTTCCCGCTGGGCGCCACGCCCGCGGTGGTCGCTCTGGCCGCCGGCTGGGCAGTCGCCATGCCGCTGCTGATCGGCCTCGCCGTGCGGGTCGAACGCACGTCCACCCCCGCCCTCGCCCGAGGAGAAGCCCATGTGGCATGAGCTTGGCTGGCAGGTGCTGACGGTCTGGCTGGTGACCGCCGCGGCGATGACGGTGGGCTGGATGGTGCAGTACCGCACCCGCAACGCCACCCTGGTCGACGCGATCTGGACCGCAACCATGGGCCTGGCGGCACTTTTCTACGCAGCGATGGGCAGTGGCGATCCGCTGATCCGCGGCCTGCTGGCGCTGTTCGGCGGACTGTGGGCGCTGCGCCTGTTCCTGCATCTGCTCGACCGCGTGCGTCACGAGGACGAGGACGGCCGCTACCAGTACCTGCGCGAGCACTGGCAGGACAGCCAGCCGAAGTTCTTCGCGTTCTTCCAGGCGCAGGCGCTGTTCACCACCATCTTTTCGCTGCCGTTCCTCGCCGTGGCGGCGAACCCCGGCAGCAAGCAGTCGCCCGGCTGGATCGCCGCCGCGCTGCTGGTGTGGCTGCTCAGCCTGAGCGGCGAAGCGATCGCCGACCGGCAGCTGGCGCGGTTCCGCCGCCGCCCGGACAGCCGCGGCAAGACCTGCCGCGAGGGGCTGTGGCGCTACTCGCGGCATCCCAATTACTTCTTCGAGTGGACGCACTGGTTCGCCTACGTGCTGCTGGCCGTCGGCTCGCCGATCGGCTGGCTGGCGATCCTCGGTCCGGTGCTGATGCTCGTGTCGCTGTACCGCTTCACCGGCATTCCCTACACCGAGGCGCAGGCGCTGCGCAGCCGCGGCGACGACTACCGCGACTACCAGGCCCGCACCAGCGCCTTCATTCCCTGGTTTCCCAAGACACGAGGATCACGGCCATGACCGACAGCCTTGCCATGCCGTCCGATGCGATCGAACAGACCGAAGAACACGGCCTGACCCGCCTGGCCGAATCGGGACTGATCCCGGACGGGCTGCTGCGGTTCGGTATCCGGCGGCTGTGCGCCACCCGCCTGCGCGAAGAGCGCGCCGGCGGCGAAGAGGCGGTGTGGTCGCGCTTCCGCGACCGGCTGGAGCAGCTGCGCCAGAGTCCGCTCGCGCTGCATACCGACGCAGCCAACCGCCAGCACTACGAGCTGCCGCCGCGCTTCTTCGAGCTGTGCCTGGGCAAGCGGCTGAAGTATTCGAGCTGCTATTACCCGACCGGCCGCGAGACGCTGGACGAGGCGGAGGAGAAGATGCTCGCCCTTTACGACGAGCGCGCCGAACTGGTCGATGGCCAGGACATCCTCGAGCTGGGCTGCGGCTGGGGCTCGCTGACACTGTGGATGGCCGCGCGCTATCCCGGCTCGAGGATCACCGCGGTGTCCAACTCCCGTCCACAGCGCGAGCACATCGAGGCGCGATGCCGCGAGCTCGGCCTGCGCAACGTGCGGGTGATCACCGAGGACGTGAACCGGCTCTCGCTCGATCCGGCCCAATTCGACCGGGTGGTGTCAGTGGAGATGTTCGAGCACGTGCGCAACTACCAGGTGCTGCTGGAGCACATCGCCAGCTGGCTGCGCCCCGGCGGCAAGCTGTTCGTGCACATCTTCTGCCATCGCGAGCTGATGTATCCGTTCGAGACCGAGCGCGACGACGACTGGATGGGGCGCCACTTCTTCACCGGTGGCCTGATGCCCGCGGCCGACACGTTCCTGCATTTCCAGCAGCACATGGTGGTGGAGCAGGAGTGGCGTCTCGCCGGCAGCCATTACGAGAAGACCTCGAACCACTGGCTGGCCAACCAGGACGCGAACCGCGAAGAGATCCTCCGAGTACTGGCGGGCACGTACGGCACCGCGCAGGCGAGGCTGTGGCACCAACGCTGGCGCATGTTCTGGATGGCCTGCGCGGAGCTGTTCGGTTACGACCACGGCAACGAGTGGCTGGTGGGCCACTATCGGTTCCAGCGACGCGCCGGCTGACGGCTCCCGCTCCGCCCGCAGAAAGCCCGGCCGAGCCGGGCTTTTTGTTGTGCGCCGCCGGGCTCCGGCACGGATGCCGCAAAAAGAAAAAGCCCGGCCAAAGCCGGGCTTCTTCATGACACGTAGTGCCGATCCTTACTGCTGGACCTGCAGCTCCG
>NZ_AMSF01000030.1 GCF_000334915.1 Dyella ginsengisoli LA-4
GCAGCATCAGGGGCGGCTCGCGGTTGTCGGCGGCCATCCCCGCCTCGGCCTGCGCGGGCCAGTCGGTCGCCAGCGCGACGGCAAGCCAGTCCGGATGGGCGTGGCGGGTCGCCGGCTGCGCGTCCAGCCTGGCGAGGCGCTCGCCGCGCTCGCGCTGCCAGCGTCGCAGCACCGCGTTCACCAGCCCGGCCAGCGCCGGGCGCTTGAGCGCGCGGGTCGCCTCGACCGTGGCGGCCACGGCGGCGTAATCCTCCAGCTCGAGCACCTCCAGTTGCACCAGGCCCAGCACCAGCAGGGCGTGGATCGCGGGCTCCTTGCGCTTGAGCGGTCTGGCCAGCAGCTCATCAAGCGCGGCGTCGTAGCGAAGCCACCAGCGGGCGCCCTCGCTGAGCAGGGCCATCAGCAGGGCGCGGTCGCGTGGATCGGGAAGGCGCGGCGCGCTGCGCTCCATCACCTCGCGCAGCGAGGCGCCGCGCAGGGCGATCTCGGCGAGGCCGCTGGCGGCGAGCGCGCGGGTGTCCGGTTTCATCGTGGCGCGCGCAGCTCGGCGCGGGCGTTGAGGTAGTCCGCCGCGCTGATGCGCTTGCCGCCGGCGCGTTGGATCGCGGTAACCCGCAGGGCGCCGCTGCCGCAGGCGATGTCGATACCGTCGCGGCTGGCGGCGATCACGGTGCCCGGCGCGGCGCCGGGCAAGGTGCCGATCGCGCGGGCGGCCCACACCCGCACCCGCTCGCCGGCGATCTCGCCCTCAGCGACCGGCCAGGGATCGAAGGCTCGGACTTGCCGCTCCAGCTCGATCGCGGGCCGGGCGAAGTCCAGCTGTGCCTCGGCCTTGTCCAGCTTGCGCGCGTAGGTAACGCCGGCTTCCGGTTGCGGTGTGGCGGTCAGGGTTTCGCCCGCCATGACTCGGCGCAGCCCTGCGGCCAGCACGTCGGCGCCAAGTGCGGAGAGCCGATCGTGCAGGCTGCCGCCGGTGTCGTCACCGGTGATCGGCGTGCGTCGCTCCAGCAGCACCGGGCCGGTATCCAGCCCGGCCTCCATCTGCATCAGGTCGACGCCGCTCTCGGCGTCGCCAGCGAGTATCGCCCGTTGGATCGGCGCCGCGCCGCGCCAGCGCGGCAGCAGGCTGGCATGGACGTTCCAGCAGCCCAGGCGCGGAATCGCCAGCACCTTGCGCGGCAGGATCAGGCCATAGGCAACCACCACCATCAGGTCCGGTGCATAGGCAGCGAGTCGTGCACGGGCGTCCGCGTCCCGCAGTGACTCGGGTTGCTCGACCGGGATGCCTGCTTCCAGTGCAGCCTGCTTCACCGGGCTGGGAGTGAGCTTGCGCCCGCGACCTGCCGGACGGTCCGGCTGGGTGTACACGGCCGCCAGCTCGGCCCCGCTGGCGCGGCAGGCGTCGAGGCAGGGAACGGAGAATTCGGGGGTGCCGGCGAAAACGATGCGCAGCGGGGCCATTGCGCTCAAGCGCTGGCCGCCTGCTTTCGCTGCTTCTCCATCCGCTTGAGCAGCATCGAGCGTTTCAGCGCAGAGAGGTGGTCGACGAAGACCTTGCCGGCCAGATGATCCATTTCGTGCTGGATGCACACGGCGAGCGGGCCCTCGATGTCCATCAGGATCTCCTTGCCGTCCGCGTCCTGCGCCTTGACCTTGATCTTCAGCGCCCGGGTGACGTCGGCGAAGATGCCGGGGAATGAGAGGCAGCCCTCCTGGTAGACCTGGGAGCCGGTTTTTTCCAGGATTTCCGGATTGACCAGCGCCAGCGGCTGGTTGCGCTCCTCGCTCATGTCGGCCACCAGCACCTGCCGGTTCACGGCGACCTGGGTCGCGGCCAGGCCGACGCCATTGGCGGCGTACATGGTTTCGAACATGTCGGCGACGAACTGCTTCAGTTCGGCGTCGAACCGACTGACCGGTTCGGCGCGCACGCGCAGGCGGGGATCGGGGAATTCAATGATGTTCAGAACGGACATAAGCTCACCTCGTCGCCGGAATTGCGGGCAAAGTGGCGAAAACCCATGCCGGCCGCGATCTAGAATACGGTTTATTGTACGTCGGCAAGCCCGCGTAAGGCAGACAGTTTTGCCAACTGGCTCCAGTTGCGTGGCTTAACCGTTCGGTTACACTCGCGACTGCACCGGGGGAGGGGGATTCCCGCATATGATCAAGAAGTCCATCGGACTGCTGGCAGGCATGCTGGTGACGGTTGCCGTCTACGCGGCCGGGGCCCAGCTCCGGGCCAGCCATCCTGACACGTACACCGTGCACCGGGGCGACACCCTGTGGGGCATTTCCGCCAAGTTCCTGTCCAAGCCCTGGCTGTGGCCGGAGATCTGGCAGGCCAACCCGCAGGTGCACAACCCGCACCTGATCTATCCGGGTGATGTCCTCAACCTGTCCTTCATCAACGGCCCCTCGCTGAAGCTGGAGCCGGGCGTGCATGCGGGCGAGGAGCCGGTTCCGGCCATTCCGCTGTCCGACCTGAGCATGTTCCTCAAGGACATGCGGGTGGTGAATTCGGACGAGCTGAATTCCACCCCCTACGTGGTGGGCCTGGAAGAAGCGCGGCTGGCCGGTGCGCCGGGGCAGAACGTCTACGTGCGCAACCTGAATTCCCAGCCTGGGCAGCGCTGGGCCATCGTTCGCCCGACGCATGTCTTCCGCGGCTACGGTAAGGGCGATGACCGCGATCTGGTCGCGCATCCGCTCGACGCGAATGTGGCCACGGTGCGTGGTCCCTGGTCCGAGGACTTCCGCAACGACGGCCACTACGGCCGCGGCGACGACCTGGGCGTCGAAGTCACCGTGATCGGTACGGCCGAGACGCTGCGCACGGGCGACGTCTCTACCCTGCTGCTGCTCGACTCCACACGGGAGGTTCGCAAGGGCGACCGCGTGATGCCGATCGACGATCAGCCTTACGACGCCTACTACTACCCGCATGCGCCCAAGAGCGTGCCGCAGAACGCCCGGGTGATCGACATCGCCGACGCGCTGGAAGCAGACGGCAAGCTGCAGGTGGTCGCGCTGTCGATCGGCAAGCAGGACGGTGTCGAGAACGGCCAGACCTACGCCGTTTGGCAACCTGGCGAGACCATCGCCGACGACGTCGCCGGCGACAGCTGGGATCGCGGCACCTCGCCGAAGGTGACCCTGCCGGAGGAGTTCGCCGGCCATGTCATGGTGTTCCGCACCTTCGACAAGGTCAGCTACGCGCTGATCATGGACAGCCTCAAGCCAGTCAAGAACCGCGACACGCTGCGCATGCCCGAGTAAGTCATCGACTGAACGGTCGGTGCAGGACCACACGACGGCGCGGCTTTGCCGCGCCGTCTGCTTTTGGTCTGCCGCTTAGACTCGCCGGATGGACGAGGATCAATTGCGCGCCTGGCTGCTGGCGCTCAGGTGCCCGGGGCTGGGGCCCGGTGGATTGCGTGCACGTCTGGCCGATGCCGGCGGAGATATGGCAAAAGCGCTCGACCGGATCGTCCGGGGCAGCGTTCCGTCCGAGGCCGGTGCGCGGGACTGGCTGCGCCGTCCGGACCAGGCGCGACTGGACGAGGATCTGCTCTGGCTGGCGCACCCCGGTCGCCGGCTGCTCTGCTGTACCGATGCGGATTTCCCGCCGCCACTGGAGACCATCCCGCAGCCACCCGCGGCGCTGTTCGTGGCGGGCGACGCTTCCCTGCTGCTGTTGCCGCAGATCGCCATCGTCGGAGCGCGCCAGGCCAGCCCTGGTGGTCTGGCCAACGCGCGCGCCTTCGCTCGCGCGCTGGGGCAGGCCGGGTTGCTGGTGACCAGCGGCATGGCCGATGGCATCGACGGGTCTGCCCATGTCGCCGCGCTGGATGCCGGCCTGCCGACCGTGGCGGTGGTCGGTACCGGGGCCGATCGGGTCTATCCGCGCAAGCACCAGGCCCTCGCCCGTCGCATCGTCGAGCGGGGCGCGCTGGTCAGCGAATTCCCGCCCGGCACGCCTGCCCGGGCCGATCATTTCCCTCGCCGCAATCGCCTGATCGCGGGGTTGGCGCTGGGCACCCTGGTGATCGAGGCCGGCCTGCGATCGGGTTCGTTGATCACCGCGCGGCTGGCAGCCGAACAGGGTCGCGAGGTGTTCGCCCTGCCGGGATCGATCCATCATCCGCTGGCGCGCGGCAGCCACCAGCTGATCCGCGACGGTGCCCGCCTGGTGGAGGAGCCGGGCGAGGTGATCGAGGCACTGGGGCCGGCCGCACGGGCGCTTGGTGCCGATCTGGCTGCCCGGCTGGGCGGGGAGTCACCCGATGCGCCGATCGGCGAGACCCCGATCAAGGCGGCGGACGATACCCTGATGGCGGCCCTGGGTCACGATCCGGTCGCGCTGGACGAGCTGGTGGCGCGCCTGGGCACCCCGGCCTCCGAGCTGTCGGCGCGCCTGCTGCTGCTGGAGCTGGAGGGGCGGATCGGCGCCCTGCCCGGCAATCGCTACCAGCGTCTGGCCCCCTGAATCCGGCGTCCCGCCTCACTTTCCGACAGTTCGGCTTGACAGTCATCGCAGCCGCGTGGCTCAACTAGATATATGTGTCCGTCGCACGGCGACGGTGATCCCCCTTTGGATATCCCTGCCACATGGCGAAAAACCTGCTCATCGTCGAGTCCCCCGCAAAGGCCAAGACGATCAACAAATACCTCGGCAAGGACTTCCAGGTCCTGGCTTCCTACGGCCATGTGCGCGATCTGAAGCCGAAGGAGGGGGCTGTCGATACCGAACACGATTTCGCCATGAAGTACGAGGTGATCGAACGCAACGAAAAGCACGTCGACGCCATCGCCAAGGCGGCCAAGGCGGCTGACGACATCTATCTCGCGACCGACTTGGATCGCGAGGGCGAGGCGATCAGCTGGCACATCAGCGAGATCCTGAAGGAGCGCGGTCTCACCGAAGGCAAGCGCATGCACCGGGTGGTGTTCTCCGAGATCACGCCCAGGGCGATCAAGGCGGCGGTGGCCGAGCCGCGCCAGCTTTCGCACGACATGGTCGATGCGCAGCAGGCGCGTCGCGCGCTGGACTACCTGGTCGGCTTCAACCTGTCGCCGGTGCTGTGGCGCAAGGTCCAGCGCGGCCTGTCCGCCGGCCGCGTGCAGAGTCCGGCGCTGCGCATGATCGTCGAGCGCGAGGAGGAGATCGAGGCCTTCGTCGCCCGCGAATACTGGACGGTGGAGGCCCAGCTGAAGCACCCGGAAGCCGACTTCAGCGCCCGCCTGACCCAGCTCAACGGCAAGAAGTTCGAACAGTTCGATCTCACCAACGAGGCGGACGCGATGGCCGCCCGCGCCGCGCTGAAGGAGGCCGCCCATGGCCGCCTGACGGTGAGCGAAGTCGGCTCCAAGGAGCGCAAGCGCCGCCCCGCGCCGCCGTTCACCACCTCCACCCTGCAGCAGGAGGCCGCGCGCAAGCTCGGCTTCTCCACCAGCCGCACGATGAAGGTGGCGCAAGGCCTGTACGAGGGCGTGTCGCTCGGCAGCGAGGGCAACGTCGGCCTGATCAGCTACATGCGTACCGACTCGGTGGCGCTGGCCGATGATGCCGTCGCCGAGCTGCGCCAGCTGATCGTCCGCGACTTCGGCGCCAAGGCGCTGCCGGACCAGCCGCAGGCGTACAAGTCCAAGGCCAAGAATGCACAGGAGGCCCATGAGGCGATCCGCCCGACTTCGGCCATGCGCACGCCGCGCGAGGTGGCCTCCTTCCTCAACGACGAGCAGCGCAAGCTGTACGAGCTGATCTGGAAGCGCACCGTCGCCTGCCAGATGATCCACGCCACGCTGAACACGGTCTCGGTCGATTTCGCCCTGCCCGATGCTTCCGGCGGCCCGGCGGCGTTCCGCGCCACCGGCACCACCGTGGTCGATCCCGGCTTCCTCGCCGTGTACGAGGAGGGGCGCGACCAGAAGAGTGCCGAGGACGACGACGAAGGCCGCCGCCTGCCGCGGCTGACCAAGGGCGAGCAGGTCGCATTGACCGACATCCTTGCCGACCAGCACTTCACCGAGCCGCCGCCGCGCTACTCCGAAGCCAGCCTGGTGAAGGCGCTGGAGGAATACGGCATCGGCCGTCCTTCCACCTACGCCAGCATCATCCAGGTGCTGCTCAACCGCGAATACGTGCTGCTGGACAGTCGCCGCTTCAAACCCACCGACGTGGGCCGCGCGGTGGGCAAGTTCCTGGTGCAGCATTTCACCCGCTACGTCGACTACGACTTCACCGCCAAGCTCGAGGACGAGCTGGACGCGGTGAGCCGTGGCGAGGAGGCCTGGGTGCCGCTGATGGAGCGTTTCTGGCAGCCGTTCAAGCAGCAGGTGGACGAGAAGACCGAGACCGTCGACCGCAGCGAAGCCACCGGCGCCCGCGAGCTCGGCACCGACCCGAAATCCGGCAAGCCGGTCTCGGTGCGGCTGGGTCGCTATGGGCCGTACGCACAGATCGGCGACAAGGACACCGACGAAAAGCTGCAGTTCGCCTCGCTGCGTCCCGGCCAGAGCATGCACACCATCACGCTCGAGCAGGCGCTGGAGCTGTTCAAGCTGCCGCGCAAACTGGGCCAGGCCGAGAACGGCGACGAGGTCAGCGTCGGCATCGGCCGCTTCGGGCCGTTCGTGAAGCAGGGCTCGACCTATGCCTCGCTCAAGCCCGAGGACGATCCCTATACCATCGAGCTGCCGCGCGCGCTGCAGATCGTCGCCGAGAAGCTGGAGATGCTGGCCAACCGGGTCATCCAGGACTTCGGCAACGGCGTGCAGGTGCTCAACGGCCGCTACGGCGCCTACATCACCGACGGCGAGAAGAACGCCCGCATACCGAAGGACACCGAGCCGAAGGATTTGACCGAGGCGCAGTGCCTGGAGCTGCTGGCGGCTGCGCCGGTGAAGAAGGGGCGCTTCGCCAAGAAGACCGCTGCGAAGAAGACCGCCGAGAAGAAGGCGCCGGCCGCGAAGAAGGCCGCGACCAAGAAAGCTCCCGCGAAGAAAGCCGCCGCCAAGAAGACCGCAGCGAAAAAGACCGCCACCAGGAAAGCGGCCGCGAAGAAGACCGCCGCCAAGTCGAGCGGGGACTGAGCGGCTTGCTGCACCGTTACGGAGCGAGCGAGATCGAGGGCGCCGCCGCGCTGCTGAAGGCCGGTGGCGTGCTGGCGTACCCGACCGAGGCGGTGTTCGGCCTCGGCTGCGATCCGCAGAACCTGGCGGCGTGCGAGCGCGTGTTTGCGCTCAAGCAGCGGCCGCCCGAGCAGGGCGTGCTGCTGATTGGCGCGGACTTCGCCCAGCTCGAGCCCTACCTTGCGCTCGACCAGGTGCCGGAGGAGCGCCTGCAGGTCGCCCGGGCAAGCTGGCCGGGGCCGCATACCTGGGTGTTCCCGCGTTCGGCCGCCGTGCCGCCGTGGGTATGTGGCGGCCACGAAGGCATCGCGGTGCGGGTCACGGCACATGAGCCGGCCGCGGCGCTGTGCCGGGCGTTCGGCGGCGCGCTGGTTTCCACCAGCGCCAACCCTCACGATCAGCCGCCCGCGCGGACTGCGCAGGAGGTCGCGGCCTATTTCGGGGATGGCCCGGACGGCCTGTTGCTGGCTCCAGTGGGCGGCGATGCAGCGCCCAGCAGCATCCGCGACGTGCTCAGCGGCGCTATCATCCGCGCCTAGGCCACCCGCCGGGGCGCCTGCGGATCCGTCGTGCGGAGACCGCGGCGAGCGGGCGGCCAACGCGACGCATGGCATTCACGTCCGCTTCGGGCGTGGTCGGCATGCTGCGCCTTTTCGGGCCGCAGGGGCCTTCATCGCGGGAGTCATTGGGTTTGTCCACCGTTTTCGATCTCAATCCGGGCGCGTCGCCGCTGCAGCTTCCCCTGCTGGGCGGGAGCGGGCCGTGGCGCACGGTGGCCTGGCGGGACGGTGAGCCGGTGAACGCTCGCCAGTTTCTGGCTGACGTCCGCCACGTCGCCAGCCAGCTTCCCGAGGCATCGGCGGCGGTGAACCTGTGTGAGGAGCGCTACGCTTTCCTGGTTGCGTTCTGCGCCATCGTCCTGCGCGGTCAGGCCAACCTGCTGCCGTCCTCGCGCGCGCCACGGGCCATCGACGAGGTGATGGCCGATCATCCCGGCTGCTACGCACTGGGCGAACTGCCGCTCGAGCCGACCCCGCCGGGTTACCACCGCCTGCCCCTGCTCCCGGCACCGGTCGGCGCTGGGGAGGATGAGTGGCCGACGATCGACGCCGAGCAGGTGGTGGCGATCGGCTACACGTCCGGTTCCACCGGCCGCCCGGCCGCGCACGTGAAGACCTGGCGCAGCTTCCACGCCAGCAATGCAGGCAACCTGCGCATGCTGCGCGACCGCGTCGGCGAGCGGTTCAACGTGGTGGCGACCGTGCCGCCGCAACACATGTACGGCATGGAGACGACCGTACTGCTGCCCTTGCACGGCGATGTGGCGGTGTGCGGCAGCCGTCCCTTCTTCCCCGCTGACGTGGCCGTCGCGCTCGCCGCCGTGCCGGCGCCGCGGGTGCTGGTGATCACCCCCGTGCACCTGCGCGCACTGGTCGAGTCCGGCGTGGCGCTGCCGCCGCTGGCGGCGATGTTGTCGGCGACCGCACCGATGCCACCGGAGCTGGCCGCGCGGGCCGAGCAGCTCTACGGTGCGCCGCTGCTGGAGGTATTCGGCTCGACCGAGACATGCGTCTTTGCCACGCGCCAGCCCACCGCGTCGGAGCTTTGGCAGCTCTACGACGGCGTCTCCCTGCATCCGCAGCCCGATGGCACCCAGATCCACGCGCCGCAGCTGGCTGCGCCGGTGGTGTTGGCCGACCTGGTCACCCTGCACGAGGAGGGGCGGACATTCCGGCTGTGCGGACGACATGCCGACCTGCTGGAGATCGCCGGCAAGCGCGCCTCGCTGGGTGATCTCACCCGGCGCCTGCTGGCCATTCCCGGCGTGCGCGATGGCGTGGTGCTGCAGCTGGACGAGCCCGATGCCGGCGGCGTGCGCCGCATCGCCGCGCTGGCGGTCGCACCGGGGCTGACCGAGGCGCGGATCCTGGACGCCCTGCGCGGCGAGATGGACCCGCTGTTCCTGCCACGACCGCTCCGTCTGGTCGACGCCCTGCCCCGCAACGAGACCGGCAAGCTGCCGCGCGCCGCGCTGCTGGCCCTGCTCGCCGGCCGCGGCTGACCCGGCCGATCGGGCGGCGGCCAGCCGCTACAATGCGCGTTTGCGCCGGCGGCGCCCCCAAGCATCTCGGAGTTCGGCATGAAGGTCCTGGTCATCGGCAACGGCGGTCGCGAGCACGCGCTGGCGTGGAAGCTCAAGCAGTCGCCACGCGTCGACGAGGTGATCGTCGCGCCGGGCAACGCCGGTACTGCCCGCGAGCGAGGCGTGCGCAATGCCGATGTGGCGGTGACCGACATCGCCGGCCTGCTGGCGCTGGCCAGGGCCGAGAAGGTCGGGCTGACCGTGGTCGGCCCCGAGGTGCCGCTGGTCGCCGGCGTGGTCGACAAGTTCCGCGCGGCCGGCCTGCGCATCTTCGGACCGCGCGCGATCGCCGCCCAGCTGGAGGGCTCCAAGGCTTTCGCCAAGGACTTCCTGCTCCGCCACAACATCCCGACCGCCCGCTACGCGGTGTTCACCGAGCTCGACCGCGCGCTGGCCTATGTGCGCGAGCACGGCGCGCCGATCGTGATCAAGGCCGACGGCCTGGCCGCCGGCAAGGGCGTGGTGGTGGCGCTGACCCTGGCGGACGCCGAGCTGGCCCTGCACGACATGCTTGGCGCACACGCGTTCGGCGACGCCTCGGCGCGGGTGGTGATCGAGGAATTCCTCGACGGCGAGGAGGCCAGCTATATCGTGATGAGCGACGGCAGTCACGCGTTGCCGATGGCCTCCAGCCAGGACCACAAGCGTCGCGACGACAATGACATGGGTCCCAACACCGGCGGCATGGGCGCCTATTCGCCCGCGCCGGTGGTCACGCCGGAGGTGGAGAAGCGCATCCTCGACCAGGTGATCCAGCCGACCCTGCGCGGCATGGCGGCCGAGGGCGCGCCGTTCATCGGTTTCCTCTACGCCGGCCTGATGATCGACAAGGCGGGCAACCCCAAGGTGATCGAGTTCAACGTGCGCTTCGGCGATCCGGAGACGCAGCCGATCATGATGCGGCTGAAGTCGGATCTGGTGGACCTGATCGACGCCGCGCTCGACGGCGAGCTGCACCACACCCGGGCGCAGTGGGACCCGCGGCCGTCGCTGGGCGTGGTGATCGCCGCCGGCGGTTATCCGGGCAAGGTGCGCAGCGGCGATCCCATCGAAGGCCTGGATGCCCCCCAGGCCGCCGACACCAAGGTGTTCCATGCCGGAACCAGGCTCGATGCCAATGGCCACGTGGTGACTGCCGGCGGTCGTGTGTTGACCGTGTGCGCGCTGGGCAAGGACATCGCCGAGGCGCGTGAGCGCGCCTACACCGCGGTGTCCGGGATTCGCTGGGAGGGCGCGTTCTGCCGCCGTGACATCGCCCATCGCGCCTTGCGCCGGCAATGAGCCGCGGCCGGGAGTCCGGACGCCTTTCACGCTAGGCTAGGCGCCGGCATTTCCCGGATGGAACCTGCATGAGCCAATTCGCCCTGCTCGGCCGCCGGCGCTTCGCGCCGTTCTTCTGGACCCAGGCACTGGGTGCGTTCAACGACAACGCATTCCGCAATGCGCTGCTGATGCTGGTGGCGTTCCAGATGGGGCTGGACGAGCACAAGGCCGCGATCTACACCAACTTCGCGCCGGCACTGTTCATCCTGCCGTTCTTCCTGTTCTCCGCCTCGGCCGGCCAGCTGGCGGAGAAGTTCGAGAAGACCCGCATCATCCGCTGGGTGAAGCTGTTCGAGGTGGCGGCGATGACGGTGGCGGCGATCGGCTTCGTCACCCACCACGTCGCGCTGCTCCTGGTCGTGCTGTTCATGATGGGCATGCACTCGACCGTGTTCGGGCCGATCAAGTACGCGATCCTGCCGCAGGCGCTCAAGCCCACCGAACTGGTCGGCGGCAACGGTCTGGTGGAAATGGGTACCCAGCTGGCGATGCTGATCGGCATGATCGCCGGCAACACGCTGATGCGCGTCGCCGGGATCGGGCCGTGGCTGGCCTCCGGCGCGACGATCGCGATCGCCCTGGTCGGTTACCTGGCGAGTCGCGCGATTCCTCCGGCACCGCCCACCGCGCCGGATCTGAAGTTCCAGTGGAACCCCTACGTGGAGACGGCGCGCGTACTGCGCATCACCCACGCCGACCGCGCCGTGTGGAACGCGGTGCTCGGCATCTCCTGGTTCTGGTTCTTCGGCACCGTGCTGATCGCGCAGCTGCCGATCTACACGCGCGAGACGCTGGGCGGCGACGAGACGGTCTACACCCTCGTGCTCACTCTCTTTTCGGTCGGCAGCGGCATCGGTGCTCTGCTGTGCGAGCGGATGTCCGGCAAGCGGGTGGAGATCGGCCTGGTGCCGCTGGGCGCGTTCGGGCTCACCGTGTTCGGCGTCGATCTGTACCTGGCGCGTCATGGCATCGCCGGGTCGCAAGGGCTGAACTGGCTGGGCTTCCTGCGCAGTGCGGGCAGCGTGCGGCTGATACTCGACCTGACCCTGATCGGCGTGTTCGCCGGTCTCTACGTGGTGCCGCTGTTCGCCTTCGTGCAGGCGCGCGCGCCGCGCGAGAAGCTGTCGAGGATCATCTCCGGCAACAACATCATGAACGCGCTGCTGATCGTCTCGGCGGCGGGCTTCGGACTGGGGCTCGGGGCGCTGGGGCTGGACGCGGCGCAGATATTCCTGGCCGCCGCGCTGCTCAACATCGCCGTGGCGGCGTACATCTTCACCCTGGTGCCCGAGTTCATCATGCGCTTCGTCACCTGGGTGCTGGTGAACACGCTGTACCGGGTACGCGTGGACGGTATGCAGCACGTGCCCGAGGAGGGACCGGCGCTGCTGGTATGCAACCACGTCAGCTTCATGGATCCGCTGCTGCTGATGGCGAACGTGCGCCGACCGGTGCGCTTCGTCATGTACTACCGGATCTTCAATGTGCCGCTGCTGCACTGGCTGTTCCGGACCGCCAAGGCGATCCCGATCGCTGGCCAGAAGGAGGATCCGGCCGTGCTGGAGGCAGCCTATGAGGCGATTGATGCCGCCTTGGCCGATGGCGAGGTGGTCTGCATCTTCCCCGAGGGCGGGCTCACCCGCGACGGCGCGATCGCGCCGTTCCGGCCCGGCGTGGAGAGGATCCTGGCGCGTCGCCCGGTGCCGGTGGTGCCAATGGCGCTGCGTGGCCTGTGGGGCAGTGTGTGGAGCCGGCGCGATTCGATGATGGGGCGCTCCCGCCTGCCACGCCGGTTCCGGGCACGGGTCGAGCTGGTGGTCGATGCGCCCCGGGCGCCGGAGCACGCGGATGCTGCGGCGCTGGAGCAGCGCGTGCGGGAGCTGCGCGGGGACAGGGCTTGAGCGGCAAGTCCGCTCAGGTGAGCCAGCCGCCCATGACCACCAGCGCCACCACGCTCATCCAGGCAACCAGGGCGCGCAGGAATGCGCTGCGCATGCGCACCAGCTCGAGCAGCGGGTCGCTGCGCTCTTCGGCGTAGCCGTCGCCCGCCTCGATTTCCACGGCGATGTCGGCGCAGGCCGCCTCGGCCAGGAAGCGCGGCTCCTCCCGATACCAGTGGCCGGCTCCGGCCTGGGTCCGCCAGCGCTGCCAGGCGGCCAGCACGGCGTCCCAGTGGCCGACCACCGCCAAGGTGAATACCAGCAGCTGCGCCGGGATCCAGTCCAGCGCGTTGCCCAGGCGCCGCGCGGACTCACGGCTGGTCTCGTCCAGGGGCATGGATTCGTCGCGACCCAGCCGGCGGGCGAGGTAGTACAGCAGCGCGCCGGCCGGGCCGAGCAGGAAAAACCAGAGCAGCACGCCGAAACGGCGCCGGAGCGCGGCGAAGGCGATGGCTTCGCCCAGAGCGTGCGCAGTCCAGGCAACGGGTTCCCCATCCTCCGACAGTGCTTGGGCGGCCGTCTCCCGACCCGGCCGGTCCGACGCTCCGAGTACCGCTTCCAGATCGCTCTCGAATGCGCGCGGCCCGAAACACAGCAGCAGCACCGCCACCGCGAATGCCAGCCGCGCCAGGTCGCCGAGCCAGGCATGCTGCAGCGCCACCGTCACGGCCAGCACGATGGCTACCGGTACGCCGACCAGTACGGCGACCCGGCCGGCGCCGGTCAGCTCGCGCAGCGCGCGGCTCCAGCGTCGCAGCACGCCGTCGGTGTGCCAGCGCGCAAGGCTCGGCAGCAGATGCAGAAGCCCAAGGGCAAGCAGGGCGGCGAGCAGGCGGATGGCCATGCAGTGACTCCATCAAGCGCAGGAGCCGCATTGTAAGCGAGCCGATCAGCGCTGGCGGGCGATCAGCGAGTCCAGGTCGAGACCGCCCCGCTCACTCAGCCAGTGCGCGAGCAGACGGTAGGACACCGAAAGCTTCGGCGGCGTGGCGAAACTGCCGTCGGCCAGTCCTTCGGCAATCTGCGCGGGGGTGAACCAGCGGGCCTCCTCCAGCTCCCCGTCGCGCAGCTGGATCGCGCGGTCATGTGCGGTGGCGGTGAAGCCGACCATCAGTGACGCCGGCAGTGGCCACGGCTGTGAGGAGTGGTAGTGAACCTGGTCGACGCGCACGCCGGCTTCCTCGGCGACTTCGCGCCGCACGGCGTCTTCCAGCGATTCGCCCGGCTCCACGAAGCCGGCCAGCGTCGAGTAGCGTCCTTGCGGCCAGTTCGCCTGGCGGCCCAGCAGGCAGGCGCCGTCGTGTTCGACGATCACGATGACTGCCGCATCGGTGCGCGGGAAATGCAGCTTGCCGCAGGCCATGCACTGCGCGCGGTGACCGGACGCCACCAGCTGCAGTGCGCCGCCGCAGGCGTGGCAATGGCGCATCTCCCGCTGCCAGTGGGCCAGCCCCTTGGCATAGGCGAACAGGCCGGCCTCGTGGGCCGGCAGCCGCAGCCCCGCCTCGCGCAGCGGAATGCGGCGTGCGCCAAGCGCGCTGGCCACCGCGTCGCCACGGGCGCCAGCGTGGAGCAGGAAGAAGGTGTTCTGTTCGGTGATGCCCAGCAGGGATGCCGGGAGCTCCGGCAGCAGCGACTCGCGTTCGGCGGCATCCAGCCAGCGCAGGGCGTCACCATCGGTGATCGCGAGAGCTTGCTGCTCGGCGTCCAGCACCAGAAACCGGGCCTGGCTGCTGTTCGCCCTTGCGGCCACCCACTCGACCTCGTCGCGGCGCTCCGCCGCACGGTCAAGTACCAGGCTGAGTCCGCTGAAGGTGTTCATGCTTGCCAGGACGTGAAGATGCCCGGCCTCAGACCGAGAACGACGATCCGCATCCGCAGGTGGTCTTGGCATTGGGGTTGCGGATCACGAACTGCGAGCCGGAGAAGCTTTCGGAGTAATCGATCTCGGCGCCGGTCAGGTACTGCAGCGACAGCGGGTCGACCAGCAGCGTAACGCCCTCGCGCTCCAGCGCGAGATCGTCCTCGGCCTGCGCCTCGTCGAAGGTAAAGCCGTACTGGAAGCCCGAACAGCCGCCGCCGCTGATATAGACGCGCAGTTTCAGGTCGGGATTGCCCTCTTCACGGATCAGCTCCTGCACCTTGTGTGCGGCTGCTTCGGTGAAAACGAGCGGCGCCTGGGCGCTGCGATAATCGGGAAAGGCGGCGATGGTATCCATGACAGCTGCATATGAGGCGGCCGGAGCCAGACCTCAAGCATACCGCGTTCAGGCCTGCGCGGATTCCGCGTCGGCGATTTCATCGGTGGCCGAGGCATCGCGCGGCGCCGCCAGTTCCCGTGGCACGTCGGCGCCCACATGGACCATGCGTCCGTTGACCTGCGCGCCGGCTGCCATTTCCAGCAGCCGATAGTGCACGTCACCCGTGATGCAGGTCTGCGCGGCCAGTTCCAGGCGCGCGTCACTGAGCACATTGCCGTCGATACGGCCGTTGATCACGGCGTGCGGCACGCGAACCTCGCCGATCACCTGGCCGTGCTCGCTCACCGTCAGCACCGCGTCGTCGGTTTCGGCGACGATCGCTCCCTCGATGCAGCCGTCCAGATGCAGTGCGCCGGTAAAGTGCAGGTCGCCGCGAATGGTGGTCCCCCGCGCGATCAGGCTGGTCTCGTGGCTGGGCGATTCGCGCCCGGCGCGTTTACGGTTGAGCATCGCTGTCCCCTCGGGTGCTGGTGATGGTGCCGTTCAGTGCGTCATTCCATGCCACGGCCCGGTCAGCGGTCGCGCCCTGGTCAGGAGCGGCATGGATGCGCAGGCGCGTCGGCCGGAAGCCTGCCGGAAGCACGAACGTGGCGTGCAGTTGCTGGAAGTAGCGGAACTTGAAGGGTAACCCGTCCTTCTGCGCGTTATCGCCAAGTGCATCCCAGCTCAGTTGCTGGACCTGGTTGTCACTCAACCCTTCCACGGTGATGGTGACCTTGCCGCCGATTTCGTCACCGCGCCGCATGTTCTGGGTCAGGCTCAAGGTGACGTTCCAGGCGTTCGATTGCGCCACCGGCTGCACCCGGACCTCCTGGATCCGCAGCCCTTGTCGCTGACCGTCGCCTCCGACCAGACGGGAGTAGAAGCCAAGATCGGCGCGCAGCCCGCTGATCTGCTCCTCGCGCTCGGCCATCGAGCGCTGCAGCGAGCGCATGGCCACGTCGGCCACCTGCTGCGATCGCTTGAGGTCGGCCACCTGCTGCTTGAGTTGCTCGTTCTCCGCCTGGAGTTGCCTGACCAGTGCACGGTTGCCGCGCGGCAGCGGGATCTGTACGGGCGACTGTCCGAACCAGAAAGCGATGGCGCCCGCGAGCAGGAGACTGGCCGGCCAGGCCATGAGCAGCCAGCGACGGCGCGCCCGCTGCCGGGCGGCATCGTGCGTCTGCACGACCAGTCGCGGTGGGGGTCGAGGCGGCATGCAGTCCCTCCCGGGCAAAGGGGTGGGTATAGCTGTCCCGCGCTCGAAGCGTCAAGGAAACGGTGTCGAAGCTACTTGCGGTGCCGCATCCATCCAGGGGTGCAGGCTGCGCCCCTTCAGGCGGCGGCGCATCCCTTGCCCGGGCCGTGTGTGTCGCGAGCCGGTGGTGCACCGATCTGCATGCTGAGCAGGCTCTCGACCAGTGGGGCGAACTGGCGCAATGCCCGCTCGTACACGCCGCGCTTGAAGTTGACCACGTGGGCGGCGGGGTACCAGAAGTCGACCCAGCGCCACAGGTCGAACTCGGGCTTGTCGCAGGCATCGAGCTTGAGCGCATCTTCGCCCCCGACCAGTCGCAACAGGAACCAGACCTGTTTCTGGCCGATGCAGGTCGGTCGCTGGTGGTGCCTCACGTAACGATGGGGCAGGCGGTAGCGCAGCCAGCCGCGGGTGGACCCGACCACCTCGACGTGTTCGGGCGCCAGGCCCGTCTCTTCCTGCAGTTCGCGGTACATCGCCTCGAGCGGGGTTTCGTCGCTGCGCATGCCACCCTGTGGAAACTGCCAGCCGTCGCGGTTGACGCGACGCGCCCAGAACAGCCGGCCATCGCCGTTCAACAGCACGATGCCCACGTTCGGACGATAGCCATCCACATCGATCATGTCGTCTCCTGGAAGGGCCATGAGTCACTGCGCAATGGCTGCAGGGGTGGCGTTTCCGGGAATGATTCAACCACAGCGCAGAAACGGGCAGCAAGCCGAGACTTGAACGGTGGTCGTCTGGCCATTAAACTGCCGCGCCCCGCTTGAGCGAACCGGCTTGGCGGAGGCGTCACACGTGGCTATGTAGCTCAGCCGGTTAGAGCACAGCACTCATAATGCTGGGGTCGGTGGTTCGAGTCCACCCATAGCCACCATTCCATATTCCCCGCGCCGAGGTGGCCGCGTTGCGCGGTCTGGACGTTCCGGCGATCGCTCATGCATATCTTCAAGGTCTTTCAGCTCGAGGCTGCGCATCGTCTGCCAAACGTGCCGCCGGGGCACAAATGTGCGCGCCTGCACGGTCATTCGTTCCGGATCGAGATCCATGTCGAGGGTGAGCCGGACCCGCAGCTTGGCTGGGTGATGGACTTTGCCGACGTGAAGGCGGCCTTCGCGCCGCTCTACGAGCAGCTGGACCACCACTACCTCAACGATATCGAGGGGCTGGAGAATCCGACCAGCGAGATGCTCGCCCGCTGGATCTGGGTCCGGCTGAAGCCGGCTCTGGCGGGATTGGACCGGGTCGTGGTGCATGAGACCTGCACGTCTGGAGCGAGTTGCTCTTCCAGCAGTTTTTGATGCGTCGCAATGAAGGCGTCATGTTCTGTAACTATCCGGAAATAGTGAAGAACGGCTGAACCGGTTTGGTGGCCAGAAAATTTATATTGCGCTGCAGCAAAATACTTGGTACGGTAGCTCCACTACCAGCCACCCCATCGAGGGGAGATTGCCATGAATCAGCAGTTCACCAGTCAGGCGTTCAGCTACGCCAAGCAGTTCTCCGACAATGCGTTCAAGGCGCATACGCTGGCCCTCAAGGGCTTCGAGACCGTCGCGGGCCTGCAGTTCAAGAATTTCGAGAAGCAGGCCAAGGTGTCGGCGGATTTCTTCGCCGAGGCGATGGAAGTGCGCGATGCCGACGGCTTCCGTTCGCTGTGGGAGAAGGGTGCCGGCCTGAGCCGTGATGCCGCCGAGCGCGCCGTCGCCGCGGGGCAGGAGATCTTCGCCGTGACCCAGAAGACCGTCGAGTCGCTGGGCGCGATTCTGCAGGAGCAGCAGGCGGCGGCAAACGAGGCCGTCTCGGCCCCGGTGCAGGCTGTCAAGAAGGCTGCCGGCAAGTAACGCGTCGCGCTCGCTCCAGGCGACAAGGCCGGGTCTTCGGACCCGGCCTTTTTCATGTGCGGAGTGCGACTTTTTTGACCAAGATCGGCTTGTCGCTATGAAGTTGCGCCTGTTACACTTTCAAAGCTTGGACCGTGCCCCACCACTCTGTGGATCGATGCCGTTGGTACGGCAAAACAGTGGGGGAATCGCGTGCTCAACAGCATAGCCTCGGGACGGCGACTGGCCGCGCGCATGATTGCGCTGCAATGCCTGGTTGCCGTCGTACTCGGCCTCGTTTTTCTGGGGCAGGGTCCGCGTGCTGCGCTGGCCGCCGCCGGTGGCGGTGTGACCGTGGCGCTGGGCAATGCCCTGCTGGCCTGGCGCACCTTTGCCGGATGGGGAGGCGGGGGGCTCGCGATGGGGCGCTGGCTCTCGGGCGTGATCCTGAAGTGGATGGCGATCATCGCGGGACTGATCATCATCCTCGGCCAATACAAACTGCCGCCACTGGCCGCTTTGACAGGGCTGGTGGCTGCCTACGCAATAAATCTGCTGGCGTTTCGATTCAAGGGTTGATGCATGGCTACCGAGCCGCAAGGCGGTCTGACCGAGTACATCCAGCACCACCTGCACCACGACACGGTGCAGCTGGGCAACGGTTCGTTCATGAGCATCCACCTGGACACGCTGGTGGTCTCGTTCGTGCTCGGCCTGCTGTTCTGCCTGTGGTTCTGGGTCAAGGCCCGTCGCGCGACTTCCGGCGTGCCGTCCAAGGGCCAGGCCTTCGTCGAGCTGATCGTCGAGTTCGTCGACACCCAGGTGAAGGACACTTTTCATGGTGACCGCCGCACGGTGACCCCGCTGGCGTTGTCCATCTTCATGTGGGTGACCTTCATGAATACGATGGACCTGCTGCCGCTGGACATCCCCGGCATGGCGATCAAGACCGCCGCCGGCGCCGAGGTGGCGCATCACACTTATTTCCGCTGGGTGCCGACCGCCGACATCAACACCACCATGGGTCTGGCCCTGTGCGTGTTCTTCATCGTGCTCGGCCACGGCATCAAGGCCAAGGGTGGCATGGGTTTCGGCAAGGAGCTGCTGACCTCCCCGTTCCACGCCCACAACCCGGTCGTGAAGCTGCTGCTGGTGCCGGCCAACCTCGGCCTGAACATCATCGAATACCTGTCCAAGCCGGTGTCGCTGGCGATGCGACTGTTCGGCAACATGTACGGCGGCGAGCTGGTCTTCATGCTGATCGCCGGCCTGTTCGCGGGCTGGATCAGTTTCCTGCCGGGCGTGATCTTCAATACGGCGTGGGCGATCTTCCACATCCTGATCATCCTGCTGCAGGCGTTCATCTTCATGATGCTCACCATCGTGTACATCGCGACGGCGCACGAGCATCACTGATCCACCTGTTTCATCCGGTTCCGCTTCAACCGCTTTGCCCTAACCACTCTTAGATAAAGATTCACAGGAGATTTCCATGAACCTCGTCGAACTCGTCGCTCACGTCCAGGGCCTCACCGCCATCGCCATCGGCGTCATCATCGGCCTCGGCGCGCTGGGTGCCTGCTTGGGCATCGCCATCATGGGCTCCAAGTTCCTTGAGTCGGCTGCCCGTCAGCCGGAGCTGGTGCCGCTGCTGCAGGGCCGCATGTTCCTGCTCGCCGGTCTGATCGACGCGGCGTTCATCATCGGCCTGGCCGTGGCGCTGCTGTTCGCGTTCTCGAACCCGCTCATTTCCGCCCTTCGCGCCGCCGTTGGCGGTTGATCGGCTAGGCAATTGTCGCCGCTGCGCAAACGTGCGGCGGCGATCGGCGGTTTAACGCGTTACCGGAGTCATTTGGAAAGCTCATGGATATCAATCTGACTTTCCTGGGCCAGATGGTGTCGTTCGCCATCCTGGTCTGGTTCACCACCAAGTTCATCTGGCCGCCGCTCAATGGAGCCATCGAAGAGCGCCAGAAGAAGGTTGCCGAGGGTCTGGCTGCCGCCGAGCGCGCGCGTGCCGAGCTCAAGGACGCCGGCTCCAAGGCCGAGAGCGAGGTCAAGCTGGCGCGACAGCAGGCTGCCGAGATCATCGAGCGCGCGCAGCAGCAGGCCAACCAGATCGTCGACAAGGCCCGCGACGAAGCGCTGGCCGAGGCGGCCCGCGTGAAGGCGGCTGCGGCGGACGAAGTGACCAGCATGCATCAGCGCGCTCGCGAGGAACTGCGCAGTTGGGTCGGTCGACTGGCCGTGCAGGGCGCCGAGAAGATCGTGCAGCGCGAGATCGACGCCAACGCCCACAAGGCGATGCTCGATCAGCTCGCTGCCGAGATGTAAGCGATGAGCCAGGCCATCACCCTCGCCCGTCCCTACGCGCGTGCTGCTTTCGAAGTGGCGCGCGACGCCGGTGCCACCTCGGCCTGGTCGCAGGCGCTGGCCTTCGCCGCGGCCGTCTCGGCGGACCCGCGGGTCGCCGGGCTGATCAGCGATCCGCGTGTGCAGGCCGACCAGCTGGTCGCCGTCCACCTGCCGCAGGGCACGGCCGCCGACGCACCGTTCGGCCACTTCCTGGCTGAACTGGCTGCGCATCGCCGGCTGGCCCTGTTGCCGGAGATCGCCGCGCTGTACGAGACCTACAAGCGCGAATCCGAGTCGCAGCTGCTGGTGAAGGTGACCAGCGCGATGGCCCTGGATGCGGCGCAGACCGAACAACTGAAGGCTTCGCTGAAGCGCCGCTTCAAGCGCGAGATCGAACTGGAGACCCGGGTCGATGCCTCGCTGCTGGCCGGCGTGGTGATCGACACCGGCAGCGAAGTGATCGACGGCTCGGCGCGCGGTCGGCTCGACCGGCTCGCCAGCGTCCTGACGCACTGACACACGTTTCGAACATCATCGGGTGCCGTTGACGCGGCGCGAACCCAAGGATAACGACCTATGTCCAGCACCACCCTCAACCCGTCCGAGATCAGCGAGCTGATCAAGAACCGCATCGAGCAGTTCAAGCTCGGCGCGGAGGCCCGCAACGAGGGCACCATCATCAGCGTCTCCGACGGCATCGTGCGCATCCACGGCCTGGCCGACGTGATGCAGGGCGAAATGATCGAGCTGCCGGGCAGCTCCTACGCCCTGGCGCTGAACCTCGAGCGCGACTCTGTCGGCGCGGTGGTGCTGGGCGAATACCAGCACCTGAAGGAGGGCGACACCGCCAAGACCACCGGCCGCATCCTCGAGGTGCCGGTCGGTCCCGAGCTGCTGGGTCGTGTGGTCGATGCGCTGGGCAACCCGATCGACGGCAAGGGTCCGCTGAACGCGAAGATCAATGCCCCGATCGAGAAGGTTGCGCCGGGCGTGATCTGGCGCAAGTCGGTCGACCAGCCGGTGCAGACCGGCTACAAGTCGGTCGACGCGATGATCCCGATCGGCCGCGGCCAGCGCGAGCTGATCATCGGCGACCGTCAGACCGGCAAGACCGCGCTGGCCATCGACGCGATCATCGCGCAGAAGGACTCGGGCATTAAGTGCATCTACGTGGCGATCGGCCAGAAGCGTTCGTCGATCGCCAACGTCGTGCGCAAGCTGGAAGAGCACGGCGCGCTGGCCAACACCATCGTGGTCGTCGCCTCCGCCTCGGAGTCGGCCGCCCTGCAGTACATCGCACCGTACTCCGGTTGCGCCATGGGCGAGTACTTCCGCGATCGCGGCGAAGACGCGCTGATCATCTACGACGACCTGTCCAAGCAGGCCGTGGCCTACCGCCAGATCTCGCTGCTGCTGAAGCGCCCGCCGGGTCGCGAAGCCTACCCGGGCGACGTGTTCTACCTGCACTCGCGCCTGCTCGAGCGCGCCGCGCGCGTGTCCGAGGAATACGTCGAGAAGTTCACCAACGGCGAGGTGAAGGGCAAGACCGGTTCGCTGACCGCGCTGCCGATCATCGAGACCCAGGCCGGCGACGTGTCCGCGTTCGTGCCGACCAACGTGATCTCGATCACCGACGGCCAGATCTTCCTCGAGACCGACCTGTTCAACGCCGGCATCCGCCCGGCCGTGAACGCCGGTATCTCGGTGTCGCGCGTGGGTGGTGCGGCGCAGACCAAGATCGTCAAGAAGCTGTCCGGCGGCGTGAAGCTGGCGCTGGCCCAGTACCGCGAGCTGGCGGCGTTCGCGCAGTTCGCTTCCGACCTCGACCCGGCGACCCGCGCCCAGCTGGATCGTGGCCAGCGCGTGACCGAGCTGATGAAGCAGGCGCAGTACGCGCCGCTGTCGATCGCCGAGCTGGCGCTGTCCGTGTACGCGGCCGAGAAGGGCTACCTCGACGACCTGCCGGTGAACAAGGTGCTGGCCTTCGAGAAGGGCCTGCACGCCTTCTTCCACCAGAACCACGGTGAGCTGATGAAGAAGATCGTCGCCACCGGTGACTGGAACGGCGACATCGAGGCGACCTTCAAGGCTGGCCTGGACGAGTACAAGAAGACCGGCAGCTGGTAATCGGCAGCCTCGCGTGGTGGCCGCCTGGCGGTCACTGTGCACGCCGGCGGATCGCCGGCATCGCAATCACCCAAAAGGTTGAGGCAAACGTGGCAAGCGGACGCGAAATCAAAACCAAGATCAAGAGCACGCAGAACATGCGCAAGGTCACGCGCGCGCTCGAAATGGTCTCGGCCTCGAAGATCCGTCGTGCGCAGGACCTGATGAAGGCCTCGCGCCCGTACGCGCGTGCCATGCGCAAGGTGATCGCCCATGTCGCCCAGGCCAGCACCGACTTCACCCATCCGTTCCTGGTCGAGCGCGAGCAGGTCAAGCGTGTGGGCTTCGTGGTGGTCAGCACCGACCGCGGCCTGTGCGGCGGCCTGAACTCCAACCTGTTCCGCCGCCTGCTGCCGGCGATCCGCGAGTGGCAGGACAAGGGCGTCGAAATCGACGTGGTGGCGATCGGCCAGAAGGCGGTCCAGTTCTTCCGCCGCCTCAAGGGCGTGAACCTGCTCGGCAGCGTCACCCACCTTGGCGAGAAGCCGAAGGTCGAGCAGCTGGTCGGCGTGATCAAGGTGGCGATGGACGCCTATACCGACGGCAAGCTGGACCGCCTGTTCCTCGCCTACAACGACTTCGTCAACACGATGACGCAGAAGCCGACGGTGGACGCGCTGTTGCCGCTGCCGCTGGTGGCCTCGGAGCTCGCCGCGCACCAGGCGTCGGGTGAGTCGGCCTATGCCGGAATCAAGCTCGAGCAGACCCACGACTGGGACTACATCTACGAGCCGGACGCAGGCACGGTGCTCGGCCACGTGCTCAACCGCTACATCGAATCGGTGGTGTACCAGGCGGCGCTGGAGAACCTGGCCAGCGAGCACGCCGCGCGCATGGTCGCCATGAAGAGCGCGTCGGACAACGCCAACAAGGTCATTGGCGAGCTGACGCTGATCTACAACAAGGCTCGCCAGGCCGCGATCACCCAGGAAATCTCGGAGATCGTCGGCGGCGCGTCCGCGGTCTGATCATCGCCAATCCCATACGCAGGGCGACGCGACGCGGCGCCGCAACGAACACAAGAGATCCATTCGGAGCACACCCATGAGTCAGGGCAAAGTTGTACAGATCATCGGCGCGGTCATCGACGTGGAGTTCGCACGCGATCAGGTGCCGCAGGTTTACGACGCGCTGAAGATCGACGGCACCGACATCACGCTGGAAGTCCAGCAGGTGCTCGGCGACGGCATCGTGCGCACGATCGCGCTCGGCTCGACCGACGGACTGAAGCGCGGCCTCGTCGCCCGCAACACCGGCGAAGGCATCAAGGTGCCGGTCGGCAAGGCGACCCTCGGCCGCATCATGGACGTGCTCGGCAACCCGATCGACGAGGCTGGTCCGATCGGCGAGCAGGACCGCTGGGTGATCCATCGCGAGGCGCCGAGCTATGCCGACCAGGCAGCGGCGACAGACCTGCTGGAGACCGGCATCAAGGTGATCGATCTGGTCTGCCCGTTCGCCAAGGGCGGCAAGGTCGGCCTGTTCGGCGGCGCCGGCGTGGGCAAGACCGTGAACATGATGGAGCTGATCAACAACATCGCGAAAGCGCACTCGGGTCTGTCCGTGTTCGCCGGCGTGGGCGAGCGTACCCGCGAGGGCAACGACTTCTACCACGAGATGAAGGACTCGAACGTGCTCGACAAGGTGGCCATGGTGTACGGCCAGATGAACGAGCCGCCGGGCAACCGTCTGCGCGTGGCGCTGACCGGCCTGACCATGGCCGAGTACTTCCGTGACGAAAAGGATGAGAGCGGCAAGGGCAAGGACGTGCTGCTGTTCGTCGACAACATCTACCGTTACACCCTGGCCGGTACCGAGGTGTCCGCACTGCTCGGGCGCATGCCGTCGGCGGTGGGCTACCAGCCGACCCTGGCCGAGGAAATGGGCGTGCTGCAGGAGCGCATCACCTCGACCAAGACCGGCTCGATCACCTCGATCCAGGCCGTGTACGTGCCCGCGGACGACCTGACCGACCCGTCGCCGGCCACCACCTTCGCCCATCTGGACGCGACCGTGGTGCTGTCCCGCAACATCGCCTCGCTGGGCATCTACCCGGCGGTGGACCCGCTGGACTCCACCAGCCGCCAGCTCGATCCGAACGTGATCGGCGCCGAGCACTACGACGTCGCCCGTCGCGTGCAGGGCACGCTGCAGCGCTACAAGGAGCTCAAGGACATCATCGCGATCCTGGGCATGGACGAGCTCTCCGAAGAAGACAAGCAGGCCGTGTCGCGCGCGCGCAAGATCGAGCGCTTCTTCTCGCAGCCTTTCCACGTGGCCGAGGTGTTCACCGGTTCGCCGGGCAAGTACGTGCCGCTGAAGGAAACCATCCGCGGCTTCAAGATGATCGTGGACGGCGACGTCGACCACCTGCCGGAGCAGGCGTTCTACATGGTTGGCGGCATCGACGAGGCGATCAAGAAGGCCGAGGAAATGGGCGCCAAGAAGGCCGCCTGATCCACCGGGGCGGGTGAGTCGCCCGCCCCCTGCCTCACGCATCCGGAAGACCATCCATGACCCACACCATCCGCGTCGACGTCGTCAGTGCCGAATCCGAGATCTACTCGGGCGAGGCGACGCTGGTCGTCGCCACCGGCGAGCTGGGCGAGCTGGGTATCACCCCGCGCCATGCGCCGCTGATCACCCGCCTGAAGCCGGGCAAGGTTGTCGTGACCGAGGCCAGTGGCGAGAAGGTGGACATCTCCATCACCGGTGGCGGCATCCTCGAGGTGCAGCCGCAGGTGGTGACGGTGCTCGCCGACAGTGCGATCCGTTCGGCGGACATCGACGAGGCGGCCGCGCTGGAAGCCAAGCGCCAGGCCGAAGAGGCGCTGGCCAACCGCACCGACGCGATGGAAATCGCCGAGGCGCAGGCCAAGCTGGCCGAGGCGATCACCCAGCTCCAGGCACTCGAACGCCTGCGTCGCACGCTCAAGCACTGACCGCTCCACGTCCACCCAGATCCGCAGACGCCGGCCTCGCGCCGGCGTTTTTGCATCCGGAGGCGGGCTTGCCGGCGGGGTCCGCGCGGCGGCTGATATTCTTGTGGCCTTGCCCACAAGTCAGGTGATCCATGGAAGCATCTCCGCTGCACGTCATCGTCCTCGCCGCCGGCGAAGGCAAGCGCATGAGGTCCAGGCGCGCCAAGGTGCTGATGCCTGTCGCCGGCCGACCGCTGCTCGGCCATGTGCTGGCGACCGCGCGGGAGCTCGCGCCTGCGGCGATCCATGTGGTGTACGGCCATGGCGGCGAGCAGGTGCGCGAAACCTTCGCCGCCGACACCGACCTGAGTTGGGTGCTGCAGGCCGAGCGGCTGGGTACCGGCCACGCCGTGGCGCAGGCACTGGCGCAGGTGCCGGACGATGCACGCGTGCTGGTGCTGTATGGCGACGTGCCGCTGACCCGTGCCGAGACGCTGCGCCCGCTGGTGACCGCCGAAGGCCTGGCCCTGCTCACCACCCGCCTGGCTGATCCGTTCGGTTACGGCCGCGTGCTGTGCGACGAGGCTGCCCGTGTGATCGCGGTGGTCGAGGAGAAGGACGCGAGCCCCGAAGAGCGCGCGGTGAACCTGGTGAATACCGGTATCGTGGCCGCCGATGCATCGTCGCTGCGGGGCTGGACCAGCCGGCTCGGGCGCGACAACGCGCAGGGCGAGTATTACCTCACCGACATCTTCGCGATGGCGGCAGCGGAGCATCGCCCGGCGCGGTCGGTGGAGTGCGCAGACCCGGTGGAAGCCGCCGGTGCCAACAACCCGTTGCAGCTGGCCGAGCTGGAAGCCCAGTACCGCCGTCGCCGCGCCGAGGAGCTGATGCTCGCAGGTGTGCGTTTGGCCGATCCGCTTCGCATCGACGTGCGCGGGACCGTGCGGGCCGGCAGCGACGTGGAGATTGATGTCGACGTGATCCTCGAGGGTGACGTGGCGCTCGGCGACGATGTCCGCATCGGCCCGTTCACCCGCGTGCGCAACACACGTCTGGCCAGCGGTACCGTGGTGCTGGCCCATTGCGATCTCGACGGCCTGGTGACGCATGGCCCCTGCACGATCGGACCGTTCGCCCGCCTGCGCCCGGGTGCGGAACTGGCGCCCGGCGTGCACGTGGGCAACTTCGTCGAGATCAAGAAGGCGAAGCTGGGCGACGGCAGCAAGGCCAACCACCTGAGCTACATCGGCGATGCCGAGGTCGGTGCGGGCGTGAACATCGGCGCCGGCACCATCACCTGCAATTACGACGGCGTGAACAAGCACCTGACCCGCATCGGGGACGGTGCTTTCATCGGCTCGAACAGCGCCCTGGTGGCGCCGGTCAGCGTGGGCGCCAACGCCACCATCGGCGCCGGTTCGGTGATCACCAAGGATGCACCGGCAGATGAGCTCACGGTGGCGCGCGGCCGCCAGCTCACCCTGTCCGGCTGGCACCGCCCGACCAAGCAGGCGAAGTGACGCCGGCACCGGAGCCGGATAACGCTCAGGCGTAGCGCCAGCCGTCGATCTCCACCAGCAGTTCGCGCCGGCACACTTCGCCGTGCAGCAGCAGTGCCGGCACAGCGGGCAGATGCTGGCGGAAGAAGTCGCGCACTATCCGGGCGTCGCCCGGACGCCGGATGTAGGCCTTCAGCGGCGAATGGGTGTCGAAGCCTGCCGGCATGCCGGCAGCGGCCAGCAGGGCTTCGAGATTGGCGAGCGTTTCCGCCAGTTGCGCGGGCAGATCTCCGGGGTGTGCCGAGGCATGACCGATCACCGCGGCGGTACCGGAGATCGCCAGGGCATCGTCGGCCGGTAGCCGCACCGCCCGCGCGAAGCTGGGCGGGGTCGGCCCGTACTGGCGCGGGTAGCGCCAGGCACTCACCTGACGGGGATTTTCCACCCGGGTGCCGGGTTGCGATCCGGCCAGCAGGTAGATCTGCAGGTGGCCGGCTCCGCCCAGGCTGCCGATTGCCGTGGCCGCGGGAAAGCCGTCGACGAACGCCGCGCCCATCCCCTGTGCGCGACCGCTGCAGAATTGCTTGTAACGCTCGCCGTCGCCTTGCCCCTCGTTGATGCCCGGCAGGTAGTTCCAGACCCGCAACACCTGGGATTCGGCCTGCCCGGCGAGGAATTGCGCCAGTTGCCGATACGCCTCCGCCGCACACGTCTCGATGCCGCCGCTGGCGGATTCATCGAGGCTCACCGACGCGAACAGCCAGCCACCGCCGCGCGACCAGCGGATATCGCCGGTGTGGCCGCAGCTCACCGGGCCGTCCACCTCCCAGCACTCCAGCGGAGCGGGAGCGTCGAATGGCTCGAGCGGTAGCCGCAGCCAGCGCGGATCGTCGGTCTCCTCCCGACCGGCGCCGAAACCGATGACCGCGAGCATGCCGGGTTCGGCCAGTGCCCGGGGGGCCTCCACGTTGCGATACGACACCCGTGGCGCACGGCAGACCGTGGTCTGCACGACTGCGCCTTCACATCCCTGAACCATGCGATCTACCGGGAACGACGAGGGCCCCATGGTACACTCCCGACCCGCTGCCACCGGGGGGGAGGCACGGCTTTTGGGTACGGATCCGAGCATGGCAGAGCAGACCGCCGCACAACACGAACTGGCCACCCTGGTGGTCGAGAGCCTGAATCTCGAAACCGTCACTCCCGAGCAGATCGATCCCGACGCACCGTTGTTCGGTGGCGAGCTCGGGCTCGATTCGATCGATGCGCTGGAGATTTCCCTGGCGGTGTCCAAGCGCTACGGGTTCCAGTTGCGCTCGGATAACCCGGACAACCGGCAGATCTTCTCCAGCCTGCGAACGCTGTCGGATTACATCGAGCAGCAACGCGCCCACTGAGCGGCCGCCGAGGTGCCGCAGCCGCCCGCGCGCGATCGCGTGCCGGCCAATGAGCGAGGCCAGCATGTCCGCAGTTCCGGCCCGAGGGGGAAAGCAGATGCTCCGACGCTCCGGGACGTGGCGTTGCCGCGGTGCCGTGCATCCCTCTGCCGACACGTCGATGGTGACCCGATGATCCGGATCGACGGCATGGCATGCCCGCTCAGCCAGCACAGCGCGGACCAACCATTGCATGGCGCCCCGCACGGGGCGGAATCCCGGCCGGCGTGTCGCCCGCCGCTGCCGCAGCATGGCGTGGGTGAGCCCGCATGAGCACCTTCGCCCTTCCGTTCCGGGTGCCGGCTGAGCATCCGTCCCTGCCCGGCCACTTCCCGGGCGCGCCGCTGGTTCCCGGGGTCGTCATGCTCGAGGCGGTCGCCGGTGCGCTGCGGGCATGGCGTGGCGAGCGGCTGGCGCGAATCGCCGAGGCCAAGTTCGCCGCTCCACTGCTGCCGGGCGAGGACGCCGAGGTAAGACTCAGCGAATCGGCTGGCCGCCTGCGCTTCGAGATCCGTCGCGGCGACGAGCTGCTGGCGCGCGGCGTGATCGAGGGAGCCGCGGCGTGAGCGGGCACTGGCAGAGCCGTCCGGAGGGGGGCGGGCATTTCGCGCTTTGGCTGATCCGCAGCATCGCGCTGGTCTGCGGGCGAACGCTCGCGCGTTTGTCGCTGTATCCGATCACTGCCTACTTCTACCTGCGTCGCGCACCCGAGCGACAGGCGTCGAAGCAGTACCTCGCGCGGGTCCTCGGCCGACCGCCGACCCGGCGCGAAGTGTTCGACCACCTGTGGTGCTTCGCTGCGATCACCCTGGATCGCGTCTACCTGCTGGCGCGCGGCGACGACGATTTCGTGGTCGAGACCGACGGGCTCGACCTGCTGGATGCACACATCGCCAAGCGGCAGGGTGTGTTGCTGATCGGTTCGCACCTGGGCAGTTTCGAGGCGCTGCGTGCGCTGAGCACGCGCCGGCCGGAAGTCTCTCTGCGCGTCGTGCTGGACAAGCAGAAGACCCCGGCGATGACCGCCCTGCTCGAGGCGCTGGCTCCGGAGATAGGTGCCGGGGTGATCGACGCTTCGCGGGACGGCACCTCGATCACCCTGGCGATGGCGGAGGCCTGCCAGGCCGGCTCGCTGGTCGCACTGCTGGCCGATCGCGGGCGCGAGCACGAGGCCCTGCACCACGTGCCGTTCCTCGGACGGCCGGCACCGTTTCCGGTGGGGCCGTGGCTGCTCGCGCATGCGTTGCAGGTGCCGGTGATGTTGTGCTTCGGCCTGTACCTGGGTGGCAACCGCTATCGGCTGATATTCGAGCCGGTGGCCGAGCGCGTGTCGATTCCGCGTGCCGAGCGGGCCGCAGCGCTGGACGCCCTCATCGCGCATTACGCCCTGCGGCTGGAACATTACGCACGAATCGCGCCGACCAACTGGTTCAACTTCTATGACTTCTGGCAGCAAGATCCGCGCACTCCTGCTGGCGCAGGGCCTGCCGACGTGGGCAAGCGCGTCGGCGCCTGATCCGGCAGCGCTGATCGCTTCGCCCGGGCGCGCTTCATGCAGATGCTCGATCGCGCGCTGGGAGTGCCTGGCGAACTGGCTTGGTCTGGGCACGGTCAGCGCCGTGCATGATGCGGCGATGATCGGGGCGACCGTGGCGAAGCAGGGCGGCGACGTGCCCCTGCCGGACCCGAAGGCCGCCGCCGAGCCGCTGGTGGCGGCGTACCGTGTGCGTATTCTCGAGGCGCTGGCGGTTGCCTCCACGCAGCGGGTGTTCCGCATCTTCGCCTGGGCGAGCTTCACGGTGCTGCGCGCGATCGGCCCGACCGTCGGCCTTGGCGCAGCCTTCCACTTCTTTCCATCCTGATGGCACCGCATGTCCACCGAGACTGATTTCGCGTCGCTGATTCCCCATGCCGGACGCATGTGCCTGCTCGACATCGTGCTTGCCCGGGATGCGACCACGCTGCACGCGCGCAGCACCAGCCATGCCCTGCCCGACCATCCCCTGCGCGGCGCGGGCGGCCTGCATGCGGTGCATCTGGCCGAGTACGGGGCGCAGGCGATGGCCGTGCATGGCGCCCTGCGTGATCGCGCGCAGGGCGTGACCGGGGCCAAGCCAGGCCGGCTGGTCAGCCTGCGCGACGTGCAGTTCGCGGTGGAGTTCGTCGATCCCCAGGGCGGCCCGCTGGACGTGCATGCCGAGTGCCTCTATGCCGATGGCGCGGGTGCGCAATACGCATTCCGCGTCGAACAGGGCGGACGGTTGCTTGCCAGCGGACGCGCCGCGGTGATCCACCCGTCCCGGCCGGAGCCGCGCTGAAGCCGCTACAGGCACGGGTGCCGGGCATCGCTCAGGCGGCGGTGAACAGCTGCGGTCGTTCGGCCGACGCCATGGCCAGGTCGCGCATGCCCTCACGCAGGGCCTCGCCGGCCGATGCGGCGGCGCGGTCGACGATGGTCGCCGCCAGCGCATCGAGCAGGGCGATGTTGTCGCGCAGGCGCCTGCGCACACCGGTATCGTCGAGCGTATCGTGCAAGGTGGCGTTCATCGCGGCGAACCAGGGCAGCTCGCGCTGGTCGAGCATCGCGCGCGGATTGAGCCCGTGCGAACTCGCGTGCCAGCGGCCGAAGAACGCCTGCATCCGTTCGTTCAGTGCCCGGGTCTTCTCCAGCTCCGGGCCCAGTTCGGCGAACAGTGCCGCGTCGGCCAGCCGCTGCTGGAACACCAGCTGGCACAGCACGCCCCAGTAATAGGCATAGTCCCAGATCACCTTGATCGGCAGCACCTCGGCGTCGCCGAGCAAAGGGTATTGCCCGCGGTAGAGCGCCAGCGTCGAGTCGTAGAAGGACTGGAACAGCCGCTCGTACAACCGCACGCGCGGTGCCAGCAGTTCGCCCGCACGGTCATGCCGCACCAGCTCGGTGATGTAGGTGTTGGCGATGGCGATGAAGTCGGTGCCGGGCGAATAGAACGGGTCGAGGAAGGCGCCGGCCTCGCCGGTGAGCGCCCAACGATCGGTGCTGAACATCCGTGCGCAGCCGTAGGAGTAGTCGCGAAAGAAAGCGAAGTCCATCAGCCTGTCCTGTCGGGCAGCCACTTCCCGCGCCAGCGCGGGCTGGTGCCTGGTCAGCCATTCCAGCGCGCGCGGGAAGCGGTTGATCGATTCGACCGGATGCATCGCGGCGTCGACCACGATGCCGACCGAGTGCGCACCGCTGGCCAGCGGGATCAGCCAGCACCAGTAGCCCGGTCCGCACAGGTGATTGGTCGATCGCCAGCGCTCGCGCGGGGTGCAGCGGGCGTTCCATTCGGCGTCTTCGCTCCACTGGTCGATGGCGATGCGGTCGTCGAGGCGGAACCAGGCGGCATGGGCGTGGTGGCCGTTGTCGCGGGTCAGGTCGAGCTGGCGGCGCAGCAGGCCGGCGCGGCCAGAAGCGTCGAGCAGCCAGCGTGCCTGCACCCACGGTTCGCCGTCACCGGTGCAGTGCACGCGGTGTGGCGCATCGCCCTGACCAAGTTCGATCGATCGCACGCCGACGCCGTCGCGAAACGCGATGCCGCGGCGGCGCGCCTCCTCGCCGAGCAGGTTCTCGAAGATGCCGCGATCGATCTGGTAGCTCGGCGTGGGCAGCACCTCGCGCACGCCCAGTTCGGTAACGGCGTCCAGATCTTCCCGTCCATGCGAGAAAAAGAAGCGGAAGCCGAACTTGCGCAGGTGGGCTTGTTCGAGATGGTCGCGCAGACCCAGTGTCTCGGCGAGATAGTGGGCGCCGATCTCCACGGTCGATTCACCGACCTTGTGTGCGGCGGCGGGCACCGGATGCCTGCGGCGCTCGAGTACGACCACGTCCAGGTCGGGGCAGGCATCCTGCAGTTGCAGTGCCAGGCACAGCCCGGCCAGCCCCCCGCCCAGGATCACCGCGTCGTGTGTCGTGCCGTCCATGCCCGCTCCATCCGTTGCGATATCCCGATTGTGCACGGCGAGCGCAGACCACGGGTTCAGTGCGTGTGAACCTACAGGTCGTCGAGTACCCGCGGTGGGCGTTCGCGCGAGCGTCGGTAGCTCGCCACGATGTGACCATAGTGGATCACCCGCCCGATGGTGTAGGCGGTGATGCGGGTGACGTCGCGCACCGGCTTGAAGTGACTGCGCCGGAAGCCGCCCTGGTAGCGCGAGGCGATCGGCACCGATACGACCCCCAGCCCCCGTTCGCGGCAGGCTGCGATCAGCAGCGCGGCTTCGAGCACGAAGTGCTCGGCGGGCACTCCGGCCAGTGTCAGTGCCTCAGGCGGATACCAGCGTTGGCCGCTCTGGGTATCGGCGATCGGCTGCGCGCACGCCCATGAGATACCCCAGTCGGCTACCGCGTTGGCGCGGCGTCGGCCCCTCGGTTGCTGCGCGCGGTCCAGCAGGCGTGCGCCGATCACGATGTGGCGCGGAAATCGCTCGGCCGCCGCGAGCATGCGTGGGATGTCGGCGGCCAGGTGCTGGCCGTCGCCATCCATGCTCAGCACTGCTTCGTACTCCTGGCGCATGGCTTCGCGGAAGCCACTGCGCAGCGCCTCGCCCTTGCCCCGGCGCTCGTCATGCCGGATCAGCGTGACCGGCAGGTGGCCGACAATCTCGGGTGTGCGGTCGTCCGAACCGTCGTCGATCACGATCACCGGCGCACCAAGTGCCAGCACCGAGCGCACCACCGCCTCGATCGCCCTCTCCTCGTTGAGGCAGGGAATCAGCACGCACCAGCGCGGCAGGTTCAAGCGGGGTACTCCAGGTCCATTCGCAGTCCCAGCGCGGCGGCGGCCGCTGCCGTCGCCACCGGCTCGCGGCGCACCAGCGGTACCAGCAGGCGCAGGGCCTCGGCGGCGGGGTTGCCGGCCAGCCAGTCGGGCAACGGCTCCGGCCACGAAGGTGGAGTCGAAGGATCGGGCGTCAGCGTCAACCCGAGTGTCGCCAGGGCCTGCGAACCGGGCGGCGGGGCCAGCACCAGCGCCGCGCCGAAGGCCAGGGTGTAACCGGTCACTTCGCCCAGTGGGCCGCTCGAGGCCACGTCGCTGCACACCAGCAGCACCGGCCGGCGCTCGGCGGCGACCAGGCTGGCCGCTTCCAGCAGGCCGGCTCCAAAGCTTTGCCGGTGCGCGCAGACCGCGTTGGAGGCGGCGTGGCAACCGGTGGCGATGGTCCAGTACCCGACGGGCGCGTTGTGCACGGAATTGTGGAATTTCGTCGGCGACAGCTCGGCCGGCGTGCTCGCCAGCGTGGCGCACAGGTAGTCGGTGATGCCCTGATCGCCGTGGCTCGAAGTGAATACGCAGGCCAGTTCGGCGGCGTCCCGGCCGCTCATCGCCAGCGCCTGTCCGGCGACCTCGGAGGCCAGCAGTACGCTTTCCGGAGCGCGCCGCCGCTCGTTGGCCGGCAGCACGGCCGCGGGTGGCCGGGCGCCGGACGAGGGTGCCGCGGATCCAGCGAGCCATCGGCGCAGATCGTCGAGGCCGGTCGCCTGCGGCGCCCACAGGCCGATCCCCTCGATCGCGACGTGCAGGGTGCTCATGCCGTTGCTTCGCTCCGGGCGAACACCAGGCAGGCATTGTTGCCGCCGAACCCGAACGAGTTGCTCATCACGACCCGCAGCTCGCGTTGCTCGGTCTGCCAGGCGAACGACGGGCCGCAGGCCGGATCGGGCGTGCGGGTGCCGAAATTGCCGGGTACGACGCCATCGCGCATGGCCAGCAGGGCGATCACGGCCTCGAGGATACCGGCCGCGCCCAGGGTGTGGCCGGTCAGCCCCTTGGTCGAGCTGGCGCGGGTGCGCGGGGCGAACGCACGGCCGACCAGAGCCGCTTCGACCTCGTCGTTCTTAAGGCTGGCGGTGCCGTGCAGGTTGATGTAGTCGACTTGGCCCGCGGCGAGTCCGGCGCGGGCCAGTGCATCGCGAAGCGCCAGCTCGGCGCCGAGGCCCTCCGGGTGCGGCGTGGACATATGGTGGGCATCGGTGGCCTCGCCGTATCCGGCCAGGCGGGGCGCGGTCGGTGCGGCTTCCCCCCGCTCCAGCAGCGCGAATCCTGCTGCCTCGCCAATGGAGATGCCGCGGCGTGCGGCATCGAACGGCCGGCATGGTTCAGGCGACACCAGCTCCAACGCGTTGAAACCGAACAGCACGCTGTCGCACAGCGTGTCCACGCCGCCGACCACGGCCGCATCGACGAGCCCCAGCCGGATCAGGCGCTCGGCACTGGCGAACACCTTGGCGCTGGACGAGCAGGCGGTGGACACGGTGAGGCAGGGGCCACGCAGGCCCAGTGCGTCGGCCACGAAGGCGACCAGCGAGTGCGGCGCATGGATGTCGGGGCGGCGCAGGTCGGCCGGCAACCGGCCATCGGCGCCAAGCCGGCGGTAGCCCTCCTCGGTGGCGCCGATGCTGGACGTGGAGGTGCCGAGCATCAGTGCGACGCGGTGGGCGCCGTAGCGCTCACGGGCGGCTTCGACACGCTCAACGAAGCCATCCTGGCGCAGTCCGAGCCATGCCAGCCGGTTGTTGCGGCACTCCCAGCCGGCCAGGTGCGCGGGCAGCGGCGCATCCTCCACGCCTTCGACCCGGCCGATCCAGCAGGGCAGCGGGGCGCTGGAGATGTCGTTCGGACGCAACCCGCCTGCGCCAAGCGCCAGCGCACGGGCATGTGCGGTAAGACCGTGGCCGAGGGCCGAGGCGGCGGTGTAGGCCGAGACGGCAAGGGGGGCGATCCGGTCGGGCATCCCGAAAGCCTAGCTGCGCCCTCGAGGCTTGCCTAGCCGCGCCGGCCAGGCCTGCCGGATTGCCCGGGCAGGCCGGGCCGCGCACACTTCCCCGCTCCTGGCCCCGGGTTGTCTACGTGTTTCCAGTGCCCTCCCTGATGCGTTCGCGCCGTTATCTGTCCGATCGTGACGTGTGGCACGCCGTCGTCGTCAGTGTGGTTGCACTGCTGCTCAGCGGCGGGCTGGTCTTCGTCGGTTACCTGGCCCACGTCTGGCGTGTCGCCTGGCGCAGCCCGCGCCAGGCCCCGCGGCCGATGGTGGTGCTGGTGTTCGGTCAGCGACTGGAGGGGGGCGAGCCCGGCGAGGACTTCCGTCAGCGCCTGGCGGCCGCGCTGGAGCTGGCGCGCTCGGCACGCGCCGAACGTCTGCTGCTGCTTGGCGGGTTCAGCGGCGGACAGGTGAGCGAGGCTGATGCCGGCCATCGGTGGTTGCTTCTTCACGGGTTGCCGCCGGACATGCCGGTGCAGCTGGAACAGGAGTCGACCGACTCGCTGGAAAACCTTCGCCATGCGCGGCGGCTGCTCAGTGCGGGCGACCCTGCGCACCGGTTGCCGCCGGTCGCCTTGCTGACCAGCCGATACCACCTGGCGCGTTGCCAGTGGCTGGGG
>NZ_AMSF01000031.1 GCF_000334915.1 Dyella ginsengisoli LA-4
AAGGAGACACCTGATGAAACGTAAGGGCTTGTATTTTCTGATTGCTCTGGCCCTGGGCGGCGTAGGTGCCGTTCACGCGCAGGACACGGCGCCGGCGGACAGCGCACCGAGCATGAGCTCGTCGAGCTACGACGATCGCTGGTACATCGCGCCGACCATTGGTGGTTACTACAACGACACCGACCGGAACACGAACAGCCGCCAGCTGTATTACGGCCTGGGCGTGGGTCGTTTCATCTCGCCGGATGCGTCGATCGACCTGTTCGTGGACCGGACCAAGCGCAGGGTGGACGGCGCGGTGGGCGGTGGTCGCTGGTCGAACAACTCGTTCGGCGCGGCGGCACGCTTCTATCGCGGTGACTGGAACGCCTGGCGTCCGTACCTGCTGGTCGGCTTGATGGGCAGCAACCACCACAATCGTGGTGACAGCGGCTGGGCCCCTGCGGCGGAGCTGGGCGTGGGCGTGTCCAAGACGGTGACGGACAGCTCGGATGTACGGATCGAGACGGGCTACCGCTACGACTTCGACGACAAGAGCCAGCCGGCGCAGGACGGCTACGGCGACTGGTTCCTGGGCTTCAGCATCGTGTCGCGCTTCGGCGCGCCGCCGGCGCCGCCGGCCCCGGTGGTGGCTCCGCCGCCGCCGGCTCCGGACTGCTCGACGCTGGACAGCGACAAGGACGGCGTGAACGACTGCGACGACAAGTGCCCGGCGACGGCGGCCGGCACGATCGTGGGTCCGGATGGCTGCGCGCAGAAGGTGGTGATCGACCTGCGTGGCGTGAACTTCAAGTTCGACTATCCGAAGAAGGGTCACGTGAAGGCCGACGAGATCGGCAAGGCGCTGGCCGAGCCGACGGCGGACTCGCTGTCGATCCTTGACCAGGCGGTGGACACGCTGCAGCGCTACCCGCAGGTGAAGGTGATGGTGGCCGGCTACACCGACTCGAAGGGCACGGAGGAGTACAACCAGGCCCTGTCGGAGCGTCGTGCGCAGATCGTGTACGACTACCTGACGGCGCACGGCATCGACGCGAGCCGTCTGGAAGGCCCGGTGGGTCACGGCGAGAACGATCCGGTGGACACCAACGACACCGACGCCGGTCGCGCCCGCAACCGTCGCACGGAGCTGCAGGTCCAGCAGTAAGGATCGGCACTACGTGTCATGAAGAAGCCCGGCTTTGGCCGGGCTTTTTCTTTTT
>NZ_AMSF01000032.1 GCF_000334915.1 Dyella ginsengisoli LA-4
CCCACCCCACCCCCCCCCCCCCCCCGAACGCCATGGGGTCTTCGGAGATAAATCGCCCAAGCACTGGACTGTAGTATCGCGCCCGATAGTAATCCAATCCGACACTGTCAGCCGAGCGTGTGCAGAATTTTGTGTGCGCAGGCTCCGGCTGGACATTCCTGTCAGCCTGGATGTGGCGCGCCCACTACGTACACACTTTGCCTGTCAAGGCGAGGCCATCGCCCGCGGGCGCGACAGCCAAGCCGTTGATCCTCCCTTGGCTACACAGATTTTGCTCTTCGGCTCCAAGCAAAGTGTGTGCAGGACCGGCTCCTGCTGTACAGACTTTGGTATCCGGATCCACACAGACTTTGCCGTCATGCCCAGCAGCCGCATCGCCCGCCATGACTTCATACCCATGGACTAGTGATAAGTTCACACTATGCTTGATCCCAACACAGGTAGCAGGGCGGGCAAGCCGTGGATGAGGACGTCGCCAGCGCGCTGAAGAAGTTCCAGAAGGAGTTGTCGGCCGGCACGGTGTCGCTGGCGCTGCTCTCGGTGCTGGGGCGTGCGCGGCAGCCGATGTACGGCTACCAGATCGCCAAGCGGCTGGAGGCGGCGGGGGAGGGCGTGCTCGCGGGCAAGCAGAGCGCGCTCTATCCGGTGCTGCGCAACCTGGAGGCCGCCGAGCTGCTCAGCAGCGAAGTCGAGCCTTCCGTCAGCGGGCCGCCGCGCCGCTACTACCGCATCACCAAGACGGGCCGCGAGGTGCTCCGCGTCTGGACCGACGCCTGGCACGCCACGCGCGACTCGATGGATCGGGTTCTGGAAGGAGAGCTGTGATGAATGCGCCACGCACGATCGCCGAATATCTCGCGCAGCTGCGCGACGCCCTGCGCGGAGCCGATCCCGCGCTGATCCAGGACGCGCTGTACGACGCCGAGGAGCACCTGCGGGCCGAGCTGGCCGAGCAACCGGGGCGCAGCGAGGCGGACATGCTCGCGCATGTCGTCGGCAGCTACGGTGCGCCGGAGGAGGTGGCCGAGCTGTACCGCGACCAGGAGATCAAGATCCAGCGCGCGCTGCGGCCTCCGCCGGCACCGAAGCGCCGCTCGTTGCTGGGTCGCTTCTTCGGCGTGGCCGCCGACGTGCGTGCCTGGGGCGCGCTGTTCTACATGCTGCTGGCGTTCGGTACCGGCATCGCCTATTTCGTGCTGGTGGTGGTCGGGCTGTCGATGTCGGCCGGCCTGTCGGTGCTGATCATCGGGATCCCGTTCATCGTGCTGTTCTTCGGCGTGGTGCGGGCGATGTCGCTGATGGAAGGGCGCATCGTGGAGGCCATGCTCGGCGTGCGCATGCCGCGGCGGCCGCCGTACCCGGCGCAGAACGGGTCGCTGCTCAAGCGCATCGGCGCGATGTTCACCGACTGGCGCACCTGGACCACGATGTTCTACATGGTGTTGATGCTGCCGCTGGGGATCGCCTATTTCACGCTCACCGTGACGCTGATGGCGATGGCGCTGGCGTCCATGGCGCTGCCGTTCGCGCGGCTGGTGGACATCGACGGCATCAACCGCGTGTTCGTCGATGGCACCCTCACCTTCGATTGGGGCATGGGCCCGCACGTGCCAGGCTGGGGCGAACTGATCGCCGTGGGCATCGGTGGCATGCTGCTGTTCTTCGCCACCCTGCACCTGGTGCGGGCACTGGGCCAGCTGCAGGGCCAGCTCGCCAAGCACCTGCTGGTGGCCGGTTCGGCGCGCTGAACGCCCAGGAGTGCGGGAGAACGGTATGAACGCGAAGTGGCAATGGATGGCCGGCCGCTGGGAAGGCGAGGAACGGATCTCGGCCACGCGCTGGGGCCCGGCCGGAATCGCCCGCGGATGCATCGATGCGCGCATCGAACTGGGTGGGCGCCTGCTGGTGCAGGACTACCGCCACGACCGCGACGGCGCGACAGCGCTGCAGGTCCACGCGGTATTCGTCGCCGAACCGGAGGGTCGCGTATCGCTGTACTGGTTCGACAGCTACGGGTTCCTGCCGCAGGAACCGGCAGCGGGTGCGTGGTGCGACGAGGTCCTGACGATCGTCCGCCGCTCACCCCGTGGCCAGACACGGCATCGCTACACCCCGCTCGACGGGCAGGCCTTTCGCCTGGAGCTGGCCAGCTCGTTCGACGACGGGGCGAGCTGGGAGCCGGTGATGGAGGCGACCTACCACCGCATCGGTGACTGAGCGTCCGGCTCAGACCAGCCCGAGATCGACCGGCCGCGCCTGCGGGAACACCGACTGCAGCTGGTCGGCGCGCAGTCCCCACAGTTTCTGCATCAGCCCGCCGAGCACGTCGCGGTAATTGTTGAGCACCGGGTAATCACGGTTCTGCAGCAGGTTGGGCTGGGTGACGGCCACCTGTTCGCCGGCGATGCGCCCGCCGCGCACGCGTCCGCCGAGCACCCAGTAGACCGTGCCGTGGCCGTGGTCGGTGCCCTTGTCGCCATTCTCGCGGAAGGTGCGGCCGAACTCCGACAGCACCACCACGGTGGTGTCGTTCCAGTCGTCGCCCAGCGCGTCGGCATACGCAGCCAGGCCCTCGCCGAGGTTGTGCAGGTTGTTGGCCAGGCCGCCTTTCACGCTGCCCTGGTTGACGTGGGTATCCCAGCCGCCGACGTCGACGAAGCCGAGCCGGTACCGGTCGCGCATCAGCGTGGCGATGCGCCGGGTCTCGCTGGCGAAGTTGCGGGCGCTGGGCGCGCCGCGACTGGCGGCGACCATCTCTTTCTCGAGGTCGGCGGTGACGTCCTTGCGCAGGGCCAGTCCGTCGGCCGACGCGGCGGCAAGTGCTGTGCCTTGGTACATGCTGGCGAGGATCGCCGCCTGGCGGTCGTTGAAGTGGGATTTCGTATTGCCCTTGAGCGAGATGTTGGGGATGTCGTGGCCGGCACCCTGGAAGCTCAGCGGCAGGTTGTTGGTGAAGGCGATCGCCGGTGTACCGGTGAGCTGGCCGGACAGTCGCGCCATGAAGCCGGAGCGGTAGTCGCCGCTGTGATCCATCGGCTCGCCGCGCTCGATGTGGTCCTGGGTCTCGAAGTGGCTGCGCGAGAGATCGGCGGTGCCGGCGAACGGCACGAAGGCGATCTGCTTCTTCTGCCACAACGGCCAGATGGAATCGTGCAACACCGGGTTCAGGCCCCAGCCGCCGTCCAGCGCCAGCGCGCTGTCCGGGTTGCCCGCGTCCGGCCGGGCGATCGCCAGGGTCGGGCGCGATTCGTAGTAGAAATCGCTGCCCGTCGGCACCAGCAGGTTGTTGCAGTCGTAGCCGCCGCGCAGGAACACCAGCAGGAAGCGCGGCGTGCCAACGGGGGCGGCGAACAGCCGGCCAGAGAACGACAGCGCGGGAGCCGCGAGCGCGGCCGCGACGGCGGTGCGGAGAAACTGGCGACGATCCATGGCGAACCTCAGCGGGTGTTGAAGTCGGGAGAGGACAGCAGGAAGGTGTTCCACTCGACGGGCGATTTCGCCTGGGCCAGCGCGTCCTTCGTGCGCGGCGACAGCCAGGGCGCCATCGCCTGCGCGAACAGCGGTCCGTTCAGCGCGGGCGGGGTGGGGCGCTCACCGGGCTGGCGTCGGGGCGGGGTGCCATCGGGCGCGAACAGCGGCGCGCGGCCGCTGCCGATCATGCCGGCGATGTCGAAGCGTTTGGCCATCTGCCCGGAGCCGGACCAGCTGGCGTTGTCCAGCGGCCAGCCGTCGGGGGTGATCCGGCCGTACAGCGGCTCGCCCATCTGGTTGAGCGCGGCGACCAGCGGCTGCGCGTTGGTGATCGGCCGGCCGTCCAGGCTGAAGCGCATCGCCGAGACAACGAACTGCATCGGATCCTTGAACTTGGCGCCGGCAGTGGCGGTGATGTCCTTCGAGGTAAACAGCGTGCGCAGCACGGCGGCGATGTCGCCGTCGGTGCGCTGGAAGGTGCGCGCCATCGCGTCCACCAGCGCCTGCGGCGGCTGGTCGGCGACGAAGTACTTGGCGAGCTGGCGCGAGACGAACTGCGCGCAGGCCGGCTGTTTCACGATCAGGTCGACCGCGCGCTCCACTTCGCCGAAGCCGCCGCCCTCGATGCGCTGGCCGAGAAACACCTTGTCGCCGTCGTCGTGGCGCGCCGGGTTGAACTCGAACATCCCTTGGCGCACCACGCCGGGCCGTTCGCCGCCGAAGCGGTCGAACCCGCCGAAGCGCCCGTGCCGGTTCATGCGCGGCCCCCGCATCGCTTCGCGCGGACGGATCACGCCGACGCCGGTGAGGATGGCGGCCAGCTGTTGCACGTCCTGCTGGGTGTAGCCGGCGTGCACGCCCAGGGTGTGCAGCTCCATCAGCTCGCGTGCGTAGTTCTCGTTGATCTTGTCCTTGGCGTTCTGCGCGTTGTCCAGGTACACCAGCATCGCCGGGCTCTTCAGCGTGGCCATCACCAGGTCGCGGAACTTGCCCAGCGCGTGCGGGCGGATCACGTGCTCCTCGTAGTCGGCGGCGAGCAGGCGCACCGGACCCTTGTGGCCGTAGACGCTGAAGTGGTTGAGCCAGAACCACACCATCTGTTCCTTCAGCGGATTGCTGCCGTAGGTGGCGTGCAGCAGCTCGGCCTGCTGGGCCTGGCGCAGCAGCTCACGGCCGTGGACCTGCGCGGCCTTCTTCGCGGCGACCTTGGCGTCGCCGTCGGGCATCGCCTTTACCTGGCGCAGCGATTCGCGATACGCGCGAACCAGCTCGGCCGGCGGCGTGGCGATCGCCTCGTAGCTGTCGATCTCCTGCCGGATCGCCGGCGGCAGCCGGTCGTCGCGGTCGGCCAGGGCCTCGTCCAGCCAGCGCTCGCGGCCGAGCTCGCGGTAGCGCTGGAGGGTGGCGCTGTCGATGCCGAAGCTGGCGCGGCGCAGCCAGGCGATGTCGTCGCGGGTCAGCGGGACACTGTCGGCACGGGCTGGGGCGCACGTCGCGCCGGCCAGTGCAAGCAGCAGGCCGAGCGGTGCGAGGCGAGGGCAGCGACGCATGGGCGGGCGTTCCTTTCGGAGTCGGTCTGAGCATGCTCAACGCAGCGGACCGCCGGCGGTGTACCTGCGCCGCGCGACGGCCGGTGGCCGTTCATGCTTCGCAAGAAGTCGCGTGAAGATCAGAACACGTCGACGATTTCCAGCCCGACGCCCCGCGCCGCGCCGACCCGGGCGGCGACGTCCCGCACCGTGTCCTCGTGGCGATCGTCCGGTGCCTGCACTTCCACGCGGAACACGCGGTCGCCGGGGCCGTCGAGCGGTGCGCTGGAGCTGGAGTCGTCGCGCATGGCGGGCACCAGATCGTCGACTTCCTCCACGTGCTCGACGCCGTCGAGGCCGTGCAGGGCGTTGATCACCGCGTCGGCGTCGTCGCGGTGGCCGGTGAGGCGAAAGCGGATCATGGTCATGGGGATCCTCCGTGCGATTGGGGAGCCCCCATGCTGCAACGGTGCGCGTCGGCGCCGGGTGACGTGGCACGGCGGTTACCATGGCGCCCCGTTCCTCCGGATGTCCGCCGTGCCCAAGACCTACGATCGCGCCTATTTCGACAAGTGGTACCGCCATCCGGAGCATTCGGTGGCGGCGCCGGCCGAGCTGCGCCGCAAGGTGGCGCTGGCGGTATCGCTGGCGGAGTTCTACCTCGGGCGGCCGATCCGCAACGTGCTCGACATCGGCTGCGGCGAGGCGCCGTGGCGCGCCCATCTGCGCGCCCTGCGCCCGGGCATCGCCTACCGGGGGCTGGATGCCAGCGAGTACGTGGTGTCCCGCTACGGGCGCAGCCGCGACATCGGCCTGGCCACCTTCGGCCAGCTGCAGTACCTGCGCTTCGACGAGCGTTACGACCTGATCGTGTGCAGCGACGTGCTGCATTACCTCAAGGCCGGCGAGATCCGCGCCGGGCTGGAGGGCCTGGTCGACATGCTCGAGGGCGTCGCCTTCATCGAGGTGTTCACCCGGCAGGACGACCCGGCCGGCGACCTGCAGGGCTTCGTCGCCCGCAACGCCTCGTGGTATCTGCGCACTTTCCGCGAGGCCGGCCTGCTGCCGTGCGGCTCGCAGGCCTACCTCGGCCCCCGGCTGGAGCGGCGCGTTGCGGCGCTGGAGCGGGCGCAGGCCGACGCCTAGATCGTCCATGAGGCAGTGGAGTCGAACCATGGAGTGGCCATTGGCGTGGCGCAGGCGCAAGGCACTGGCCGGCATGCTCGAGGACGATCGGCGCGCGGCCCAGGCGCGCGCACGGGCGATCGTCGAGCAGCTGGAGCGTGAGGGGGCGGACGCCGGGCGCATCATGGCCGCACTGTCCCGCGACGTGGATCGGCACGCTCCGCGCATCGCACGCCTGGAAGCGCTGGTGCGGGGCAGGACTCCGTTGCGCGAACTGGAATGCCAGCTCGAGCGCCTTCCGCCGGGTGCCGAAAAGCAATTGCTCTCGCTGTACGCGGGCGAGCGGCGCAGGGCGGCGAAAGGGCGGGGATGGCGCGTGATGGGGCGGATCGCCATGTCCCTGCTGCTGCTGGCTGCGTGCATGGTGGCCTGGCTGTTCTGGCGGATGGCGGCCGACGCCTGAGCTCCCGTGGGCGGGTTCGGCTGCCGGTACTTTGTGCGATGCGAGGTGACACCGCCGGAGGGGCTGCGCTAAAACATTTCAAATTTCAGTGAAATGTGAATTCGTGAAGCGCAAGCCCCCTCCCATGGATCCGCGGGTCGTGGAGACCGCACGACTGCTCAAGGCCCTCGGCAACCCCACGCGATTGCTGGTGCTGTGCCGTCTGTTCCATCGCGGCGAGGCGTCGGTGGGGGCGCTTGCGGAGGAACTCGGGCTCGGCCTGTCCGCGCTGTCGCAACATCTGTCGCGCATGCGCGAGGAAGGGCTGGTGAGCCAGCGGCGCCAGGCGCGGCAGCTGTTCTATCGGCTCGACGCCACCGCATCCGCCCAGTTGCCGGCGGTGCTTTCCAGCATCTGCGGTCCGTCCGGACCGCCTCCCACCGAAGGAGAAGATCCGATGAACAAGACCGTGACTGCCCTGGGTGCCGTGCTCGGCCTGGCTTTCGCCAGCTCCGCCGCACTGGCCGCCGGCAACTTCTGGATGACGCCCACCATCCACTCCGCCGGCAAGATGCACGAGCTGCCGCAGGCCTCGTACAAGCCCGACGCCAAGGCCAACTACAAGATCGTGTTCGGGCTGACCAAGGCCGCCGCCAAGCCGGATGAAGTGAACCCCGGCATCGAGCGCGTGGCGCGCACCGTCAACCTCTACACCTGGGCCGGCGTGCCGCTGAAGCACCTGCACATCGTCGCCGTGGCGTCCGGTGGGGCCACCGCGATCGCGCTGGACAACGCGCACTATCGCCAGGAGTTCGGCACCGACAACCCGAACCTGCCGGTGATCGCCGAGCTGCGCAAGGCGGGTGTCGACATCGCGGTCTGCGGGCAGGCGGTCGCCGAGCACAAGTACCCGTACGAAGCCGTCGACAAGAGCGTCACGCTGGCGCTTTCCGCGCTGACCACGGTCACCGAGCTGCAGCAGAAGGGCTATGCCCTGATGCCGCTCTGATCCCGAGCCCGACAGCGGAGACACGACCATGAACCGTTCGGCCACCCGCCTCGCGGCGACGTGCGTGCTGGCGCTGCTTGCCCTGGTGACCACCGGGGCGGCAGCTGCCCAGAGCACGGACTACCTGCCGCCCTGGAACCCGCCGCCAGCGGGCGGCGTGCACTTCAGCGCCCCGCCGGTCGATGCCATCGCCGACCTGCACGGCGATATCGCCGATCCGCAGCTCACGGTGTTTTTCGCCGGCAACCAGTTCATGGTCGTGCACGACCTGATGGATGCGTTCCGCGAGGCCTATCCGCAGTACCAGCGCATCTACGTCGAGACGCTTCCGCCGGGCATCCTGGCCAGGCAGATCGAGAGCGGTTCGCTGGTGATGGGCAACCTGCGCATCGCGTTGAAGCCGGACATCTATACCGCCGGCAAGGCGGCCATCGCCGAGCGCCAGAAGGAGCATGGCTGGTTCGCCGAAACGGTCGACTACGTGCGCAACCCGCTGGCGATCCTCGTCGCGAGGGGCAACCCGAAGCACGTCGAGGGGCTGAAGGACCTGGGCCGGCCCGACGTGCGGGTGAGCATGCCGAACCCGGCCTGGGAGGGCATCGCCCGGCAGATCCAGGCCAGCTACCGCAAGGCCGGGGGCGAGGCGCTGGTGACCGCGGTGATGAAGACCAAGGTGGCCGACGGCAGCACCTTCCTCACCCACATCCACCACCGGCAGTCGCCGTTGCGGGTATTGCAGGGCGAGTCGGACGCGGCGCCCGTGTGGTCCACCGAGGCGTATTTCCAGCAGGAGATCCTGCATCGCCCGGTCGAGACGATCGCGATTCCCGCCGACCAGAACTCCATCGCCACCTACACTGCCGCACGCATGAAGGACGCCCCGCACGCGCAGGCTGCGAAGGATTTCCTGCACTTCATGCAGACGCCGGCGGCGCAGGCGATCTACCGCAAATACGGTTTCCAGACTGTCGGTGGAGGCGATCATGCGGCGCATTGATCATTGGTGCGGATATGCGGTCGCCGCGGTTGCGCTGTGGCTGGTCGCCATCTCGCCGGCCACCGCACAGGATGCAGCGACCATCGCCACACAGGGCAATGGCAAGGGTGCGGCGCCCTGCCAGACCTGTCACGCCCCTGACGGCGGCGGCCAGGCGTCCGGGGGTTTTCCGCGGCTGGCCGGGGAGAACGCGGCCTACCTGCAGGCGCAGCTCGAAGCCTTCGCCAGCGGCACGCGGGACAACCCGGTGATGAAGCTGCAGGCCAGTGCGCTGACCGAGGCGGAACGCAAGGCGCTGGCGATCTACTTCAGCAGGATGCCGGCAGTCGCCACGCCGGATGCCGCGGGCACCACGCCCTTTGCCGATCCGCAGCACCTCGGCGAGACGCTGGCCACGCGCGGGCGCTGGTCGAAACAGGTGCCCGCCTGCGTGCAGTGCCATGGCCCGGGCGGCGTGGGCGTGGGAGCGGATTTCCCGCCGCTGGCGGGGCAGTCGGCCAACTATCTGGCGGCGCAGCTCAAGGCCTTCCGCAGCGGCAGTCGCCACAACGATCCGATGGGTCTGATGCGCAACATCAGCCATTCGCTGAGCGACCAGGACATCGATGCGGTGGCGCACTGGTTCGCCGCCCAACCGTTTCCGGCGAAGGAGTCCCGTCCATGACACCGCGTCATCTGCTCATCGGCCTTTCCGTGCTGGTGCTGGCGGCCTGTTCGCAGGCCGCCCCGCCGGAAGCTTCCAAGCCAACGCCAGCCGCTGCCGCGCAAGCGACTGGCCCGGCGACCCATGCCCAGGCCGCGGCCGCCGCAAAGGCCAGGCCGGCCGCGTTCGAACCGCCGCCGGAATCGGCGATTCCTGAGGGGCCGTTCGGCGACGTGGTGCGCGAGGGGCGCGAGATCTTCGTCAACACCGACGTGGCAGCGAAGGCCTACGTCGGCAACGGCCTGCGCTGTTCCAACTGCCACCTCGATGCCGGACGGCTGGCCAACTCGGCGCCGTTGTGGGGCGCCTATGTGGCCTATCCCGCCTACCGCGCGAAGAACGGCCATGTGAACACGCTGGGCGAACGCCTGCAGGGCTGTTTCAAGTACAGCATGAACGGCAAGGCGCCCCCGCTGGACTCGAAGGAGATGGTGGCGCTGGAAACCTATGCGTTCTGGATGGCCAAGGGCGCGCCCACCGGCGAGAAGCTGCCGGGCGCGGGCTATCCGAAGAAGGGCTTCAAGCCGCCGCAGCCGCCGGACTATGCGCGCGGCGAAGCGGTGTTCAAGGCGCATTGCGCGCTGTGCCACGGTGCCGACGGGCAGGGCCAGCAGGTGGCCGGGCGCTACGTGTTCCCGCCACTTTGGGGGCCGGACTCGTTCAACTGGGGCGCCGGCATGCACCAGCTCGACAACGCGGCGGCCTTCATCAAGGCCAACATGCCGTTGAGCCAGGGCGGCACGCTCACCGACCAGGACGCGTGGGACGTGGCGATGTACATGGACGGGCACGAGCGCCCGCAGGATCCGCGCTACAAGGGTGACCTGGCGGCCACCCGCAAGGCCTACCACGACACGCCGATGTCGCTGTACGGCACCACGGTGAACGGCCATCTGCTGGGCTCGGCACCGGCCACGCGGAACTAGGCGGGTGCGGATGCTGCTGGAGGCCGCGCCTCGCGCCGGTGCGGCCATCCGCACGTGGTGGCCCGTCCCGATTCGCAGGATCGGTTGATGGCCGCTCCGGTAGTGTCGATCGGTCCGCTGGCGTGGTCGCTGGGCACGGTGCTGCTGGTGGCCGGCGTCTTCGTCGCACTGGCGGTGGCGTCGTTCCTGCATCGTCGTGGCCAGGCCAGGGTGGAGCCGGCGCTGTGGGCGCTGCTCGCGCTTTCGTTGCTGGTCGCGCGGATCGCCTTCGTGGTGCGCTGGTGGCCGCAGTACGCGGCGTCGCCGCTGTCGATGCTCGATCCCCGCGATGGCGGTTTTTCGCCCCTGGCCGGCGTGGTCGCGCTGGGGCTCGGCGTGCTTGGCCTGATCTGGCGGCGACCGATGCTGCGGCTGCCGCTGACGGCCTCGCTGGCAGGCGGCCTGCTGGTCTGGGGCTTCGGCCTGCTCGTCGCGGACCGGCTGGACGCCGCCATGCACACGCCGCTGCCGGCACTCACCCTGCGCGATCTGGACGACCGTCCGGTGGACCTGCGCGCCTTTGCGGGCAAGCCGGTGGTGGTCAATCTGTGGGCGACATGGTGCCCGCCGTGCCGGCGCGAACTGCCGGTGCTGATCCGCGCACAGCAGGTGGACCGGCAGGTGCACTTCGTGTTCGTCGACCAGGGCGAATCCGCGGCCGAGGTGCGCGCCTATCTCGCGGCGAGCGGGTTGCGCGCAGACCACATGCTGGTCGATCCGGCCCAGTCGCTGGCGCAGCAGATGAACGCCCGGGTGTTCCCGACCACGTTGTTCTTCGATGCCGGCGGCGTTTTGCGTAGCATGCATGTAGGAGCGCTGTCGCCGGCCACCCTGGCCGCCGAGATGCGGCTCATTCTGTCCGGTGCCCCGTCGGCGCCGATCCACGCTGGAGTAACCCGATGAAGTTTCATTTGCTGGGCCTGGCCCTGCTGCTGAGTGCCTGTGCCCAGGCGCAGGATGCGCCCAAGTACCCGGCGCCGGTGCAGGCGTTGCAGCAGAAGGTGGGCCTGGAGATCAAGGGCAGCCTGCCGGCCCCCGATGGCTACCGCGCCTATCTGGCGAGCTACCGCGGCCATCTGGTGCCGCTTTACGTGCCGCCGGACGGCAAGCATGCCTTCGTCGGCGAGATGTTCGACGAGAACGGGCACGACCTCACCCAGGCACCGATGGCCGAAGCCAGCCGGCCCGTGTTCGATGCCGGTACCTGGAACAGCCTGGAGAAGTCGACCTGGATCGCCGAGGGCTCGCCGAAGGCGTCGCGCATCGTCTACGTGTTCAACGACACCGAGTGCCCGTACTGCCATCACCTGTGGGCGGCGATCCAGCCGAAGCTGGCCAAGGGTGACGTGCAGGTGCGCTACGTGATGGTCGCGGTGATCGCGCCGAAGAGCGAGCCGCGCGCCGCCGCCGTGCTGGACGCGTCCGATCCGGCCGCCACCCTGCGCCAGCACGAGCAGCACTTCGGCAACAGTCCGGTGCAGCCGTTGGCGAAGGTCTCCGCGGCGACGGCGAAGAAGCTGGATGACAACGCGGCGCTGATGGACCAGCTGGGCGTCACCGGCACGCCCGCGGTGATCTACAAGGATGCCGACGGCAAGATCCGCATGGCCGACGGCATGCCGCCGCCGGACATGCTGGACGCGATCTTCGGCAAGTAAGGCCGGGCCACTGCGGGTACGAAAAAGCCGCCCGTGGGCGGCTTTTTCGCGAGGTGAACCGGAACGCCCGGTCAGCCGCCGCGCGAGGCCCGCTTGCGGTCGTTCTCGGTCAGGTGCTTCTTGCGCAGGCGGATTTCCTTCGGCGTGACCTCGACCAGCTCGTCGTCGTCGATGAAGTCCAGCGCCTGCTCCAGCGAGAACTTGATCGCCGGGGACAGCTGGATCGCATCGTCCTTGCCCGAGGCGCGCATGTTGGTCAGCGGCTTGGGCTTGATCGCATTGACGGTGAGGTCGTTGTCCTTGGCGTGGATGCCGACCAGCTGGCCTTCGTACACGTTGTCGCCCTCGGCGGCGAACAGCTTGCCGCGCTCCTGCAGCGGCCCCAGCGAGTAGGCGGGGGTGGTGCCGGCGGCGTTGGCGATCATCACGCCGTTCTGGCGCTTGGCGATCTGGCCTTCTTCCTTCGGACCGTAATGGTCGAACACGTGGAACAGCAGGCCCGAGCCCTGGGTGAGGGTCTTGAACTGGTTCTGGAAGCCGATCAGGCCACGCGCCGGGATCATGTACTCCAGGCGCACGCGACCCTTGCCGTCCGGCTCCATGTTCTTCAGCTGGCCCTTGCGGATGCCCAGGCGCTCCATCACCGGGCCCTGGTGGATCTCTTCCACGTCGACCACCAGCTGTTCGATCGGCTCCATCTTCTGGCCGTCGATCTCCTTGATGATCACTTCCGGGCGCGACACGGCCAGCTCGTAGCCCTCGCGACGCATGTTCTCGATCAGCACCGACAGGTGCAGCTCACCGCGGCCTGAAACCAGGAACTTGTCCGCGTCCGAACCCTGCTCGACGCGCAGCGCCACGTTGTGCACCTGCTCGCGCTCGAGGCGGTCCTTCAGCTGGCGGCTGGTGAGGAACTTGCCGCCGGAGAGGTCCTTGTTGCCGGCGAACGGCGAGTTGTTGACCTGGAAGGTCATCGAGATGGTCGGCTCGTCGACGGTCAGCGCCGGCAGCGCCTCCGGGGTGTCCAGCGCGCAGACGGTGTCGGAGATGGTCAGGTCGGCGATGCCGGAGATGGCGACGATGTCGCCGGCCTCGGCACTGTCCTGCTCGATCCGCTCCAGGCCGAGGAAGCCCAGCACCTGCAGCACCTTGCCCTGGCGCTTCTTGCCGTGGCGGTCGATGATCGCCACCGGCATGTTCTTCTTCAGGGTGCCGCGCTGGATCCGGCCGATGCCGATCACGCCGACGAAGTTGTTGTAGTCCAGCTGGCTGATGCGCATCTGGAACGGGCCTTCCGGGTCGACCTCCGGCTTCGGCGCGTGCTGCATGATCGCTTCGTACAGCGGGGTCATGTCGCCTTCGCGGGCATTCTCGTCCAGCGAGGCGTAGCCGTTCAGCGCCGAGGCGTAGACGATCGGGAAGTCCATCTGCTCGGGCGTGGCGCCGAGGCGGTCGAACAGATCCCACACCTGCTCCACCACCCACTCCGGACGCGAGCCGGGGCGGTCGATCTTGTTGATCACCACGATCGGCTTGAAGCCCATCGCGAACGCCTTCTGGGTCACGAAGCGGGTCTGCGGCATCGGACCGTCCAGCGCGTCGACCAGGATCAGCACGGTGTCCACCATCGACAGCACGCGCTCCACCTCGCCGCCGAAGTCGGCGTGTCCGGGGGTGTCGACGATGTTGATGCGGTTGCCGTTCCAGGTGATCGCGGTGTTCTTGGCCAGGATGGTGATGCCGCGCTCCTTTTCCTGGTCGTTCGAATCCATCACGCGCTCGGCCAGCACGGTGCGTTCGGCCAGGGTGCCGGACTGCTTCAGCAACTGGTCGACGAGGGTGGTCTTGCCGTGGTCGACGTGGGCGACGATGGCGATGTTGCGCAGGTTTTCGATAGACATGGGTAAAGGCTCGGCGGGCGCCGTAAGGGCCGCCTGAAGGGTGGGCTGAAGGAATAACCGCCGGATTATACGGGCTTGTGTGACAGATTGCTGCGTCGCCGCGTATGGCGGTTCAGGCGGGACCGGGTGGGCCGGGGGGCATGCGAGCGGGGTGGCGGGCGTCTCCTGATCAAACAGGAGCGGCTTCACGGGTGACCGGCGGGGGCTGGGCCATGGTGGGAAAGGGCATCGCGACTGAAGTCGCTCCTGCAGGGGGCAAGCGGAGGCCTCGACCCGTGTGGGAGCGGCTTCAGCCGCGACGGCGGGCGGTGGACCGCCGGTAATGCGTCGCGACTGAAGTCGCTCCTGCAGGGGATTCGTGCCTGAGAGCGGGCTGTTTGCGGTGCCGGGCCTAGTGGATCAGCGCCATCTGGTCGTTGGCGGTGTACCAGAGCAGCTGGTAGTGACCGTACGGGTAGTCGAAGCTGGCGTCCTCGCCGGGGATGGTCGAGGTGTGCACGCCGTCGACGGTACATACGCCGCCGTAGCAGTTGATCTCGTCGATCCACGACTTGAACGAGTACATGTGCGCCCCGTAACGGTGACCCGCGAACGAGTTCAGCAGCGGGCTGCCGATCGACAGGCCGTAGCTGCCGCAGGTGGCGGTCAGCACGTTGTACGGATACACGCCGCAGCTCCACAGGCCATGCACGGCGCCGGCGATGCCGATGAAGGTGTCCACTTTCGACGCCACGCCCAGCCGGTCGATCTCGCGCATCGCCAGGGTCACGCCCATCGAGTGCGCTATCACGTCGATCTTCCCGCTGCACGAGCCGGCGATGGCGCTGGAAATGGCATTGCGCACCGGGGTTTCCTCGGTGCCGTTGTGGTCGTTGCAGGCAGCGCAGTACGGGTTGCCCCAGGACGGCCGGACGATCTGCGCATCGCTCCAGCCGTTCTGGCGCAGCAGGTTGTAGGTGTTGACGAAGTCGCTCGGGCTGCCGGTGTTGCCGTGGACCATCACCACCGTGTCGTGGCACACGGCGTGGGCTGCGGTCGCGGGTACCAGGAACAGCAGGGCGAGCAGGACGTGCTTGATCGACATCATGTCTTTCCTCCTTCGCTACGTGCCTCGGTGACGAGGCGGGTGGCGCCGCGCGGGTGCGTGGTGCCGGATCGGTAGCGACATCGCGGCGTGGTGGGCGCCGGGGGAGGGATGTCGGGGGTGGGGTCCGGGTTTGGCTTTTAGTGCCGCGGCATCAAGATTCACCACGCTTGCTGTAGGAGCGGCTTCAGCCGCGATGCTCCAGGCTTTAGTTGTGCATCAGGAGCAAGAGCATCGCGGCTGAAGCCGCTCCCACAGGTTCTATACGAGCCGCGGGTGGCGCTCACACCAACCCCGTCATCGCATACACCGCAATCACCACCCCCACCGCCAGCGTCTTCACCACGGTGATCGCGAAGATGTCCTTGTACGACTGCCGGTGGGTGAGGCCGGTGACCGCCAGCAGGGTGATTACCGCGCCGTTGTGCGGCAGCGTGTCCATGCCGCCGGAGGCCATCGCGGCCACGCGGTGCAGCACTTCCATCGGGATGCCGGCGGCCTGCGCGTTGTGGATGAAGGTGTCGGCCATGGCGCCCAGCGCGATGCTCATGCCACCGGAGGCCGAGCCGGTGATACCGGCCAGCGCGGTCACCGAGACGGCCTCGTTGACCAGCGGGTGCGGAATCGCGCGCAGGCCGTCGGCGACCAGCTTGAAGCCCGGCAGGGCGGCGATCACCGCACCGAAGCCGTATTCCGACGCGGTGTTCATCGAGGCCAGCAGCGCGCCGCCCACGGCCGCCTTGCTGCCTTCGGCGAAGCGCCGGGTCACCGGCCTCCATGCAGTGGCCAGCACGCACAGGATGCCGACCAGCAATGCGGCCTCCACCGCCCAGATCGCGGCGATCTTCGACGTCTCCTGTACCACTGGCTTGGCGGTGCCCACCACGGCTGGTACGAACGAACTGGTGGCGCCGTACAGGCGCGGGATCGCGTCGGTAAACACCTTGTTGGCCACGCCCACAAGCAGCAGCGGCAGGACCGCCAGCAGGGGGTTGGCCAGCTTGCCGTGTTCGAACGGCGCCGGCTCGTTCACCAGGTCGGTGCCATAGCCTTCGCCGGCCGCGGCGGCTTTGCGCCGACGCCATTCCAGGTAGCTCAGCCCGACGACCAGGATGAACACCGCGCCGATCGTGCCCAGCCACGGCGCCGCCCAGCCGGTGGTGCCGAAGAATGCGGTGGGAATGATGTTCTGGATCTGCGGCGTGCCCGGCAGCGAGTCCATGGTGAAGGTGAACGCACCCAGCGCGATGGTGCCGGGGATCAGCCGTTTGGGGATGTCGCTGGCGCGGAACAGCTCGGCGGCGAACGGGTATACCGCGAACACCACTACGAACAGCGACACCCCGCCGTAGGTCAGCAGCGCGCATACCAGCACGATCGACAGCATCGCGCGGCTGCGCCCGACCAGGCCGATGGTGGCCGCCACGATCGCCTTGGAGAAACCCGACAGCTCGATCAGCTTGCCGAACAGCGCGCCGAGCATGAACACCGGGAAGTACAGCCGGAGGAAGCCGACCATCTTCTCCATGAACAGGCCGGTGAACATCGGCGCCACCAGCGAGGGCTCGGTCAGCAGCACCGCGCCCAGCGCGGCCAGCGGTGCGAACAGGATCACGCTGTAGCCGCGGTACGCCGCGAACATCAGGAAGCACAGCGCGGCGAGCACGATCAGGAAGGCCATCCTTGCGGTTCCTCGGCGGTGGCGTGGATCACGATGGGGTCCGCAGTATCCGCACCCCCCGCCGCCATCGGCACTGTACGAAGGTACAAGTGTGACGGCGCCCTCCGCTGCCTAGGCTTGCCAGCCAACAAGCATCCATCGTCGATGGCTGCGTCCACGCGAGTCGCCCCCGAGGCGGCCAGCTCACCGAAGGGAAGGGGAAACCATGAAGCGCACGCATCTCAGTCTCGCGATCGGCCTGGTGATCGGCCTGTCCGGCAGCCCCGTGCTGCACGCGCAGGACACCGCAGGTGCGCCGAGCGTCGACAAGGCCAAGCAGCTCGACCAGATCACGGTGACCGCGCGCAAGCGCGAGGAGACGCTGCAGGACGTGCCGATCGCGGTCAGCGCGTTCACCGCGCAGTCGCTGGAAAAGCAGAACGTGCAGAACCTGGCCGACCTGCAGGGCAAGGTGCCGTCGCTGCAGATCTACGCCGCGCGCGGCTCCAACACCACGCTGACCGCCTACATCCGCGGCATCGGCCAGGCCGACCCGACCTGGGGCTTCGACCCGGCGGTGGGTATCTACCTGGATGACGTCTACGTGGCCCGCCCGCAGGGCGCAGTGCTGGACGTGTTCGACGTCAGCCGGATCGAGGTGCTGCGCGGTCCGCAGGGCAGCCTGTACGGCAAGAACACCATCGGCGGCGCGATCAAGTACGTCTCCAACCCGCTGCCGACGAAGACCGAGGGTGCGGTGGAAGTGACCGCCGGCACCCACGGCGAGAAGGACATCAAGGCCAGCCTCGGCGGCGCCAGCGCCGACAAGGTGTGGCGTGGCCGCGCCGCGTTCGCCAGCGAGCACAATGACGGCTTCGGCAAGAACCTCAACACCGGCAGCCGCAACGGCAACAAGAACACCAACTCGGCCCGGGCGACGATCGGCTACTTCCCCAGCGACCACTTCAACGCCCAGTTCGAAGTGGACGGCGTGCGCGACAACTCCAACCCGCGCGGCGCGAAGATGCTGATCGCCAACAAGTTCGATCCCGCCTACGCGCCGCTGTCGAGCAACTTCGACACCCGCGGCGGCATGGCCCAGCTCAACAACACCACGCTGTACGGCACCGGCCTGACCCTGAACTGGGTGGCCAGCAGCGACTGGACGCTGAAGTCGGTGACCGCCGTGCGCGGCTCGCACACCGACACCGCGATCGACTTCGACACGCTGCCGGAGAAGATCGCCGACGTCACCGCGATCTACAAGGACCACCAGTTCAGCCAGGAGCTGCAGGCCAACTACGACGCCGGCGGCAGCCTGCACGGCGTGGCCGGCCTGTACTACTTCAACGGCTCGGCCAGCGGCCAGATCCACAACATCTTCCTCGGCTCGCCGCCCTACAGCACGCTGGGCTACTCGCTCTACGGCAGCACCGGCGGACGCATCGGCACGCGCAGCCTGGCCGCCTACGGCGACTTCACCTGGGACATCAACCCGAGCTGGAGCCTGGATGTCGGCGTGCGCATGACCCGCGAGACCAAGAGCGCGCTGATCCAGAACTACGGCTACGCCGACGAGACCTTCAGCACGCCGATCTCGGTGGCGGCCAACTTCTCCGGCTCGCACACCTCGAGGAACGCCTCGCCGAAGGTCTCGCTGGACTGGAGCGTCAACGACAACGTCAAGCTGTACGCCAGCTACAGCACCGGCTTCCACTCCGGCGGCTACAACATCCGCGCGAACTGCACGGCGATCCCGACCTCGTGCCGTCCGATCAAGGACGAGAAGGTGCAGTCCTACGAACTGGGCAGCAAGATGACCTTCTTCGACGACGCGCTGATGATGAACACCGCGCTGTTCCGCAACGTGTACTCGGACATCCAGCTGTCGGTGTTCACCTCGTACACGCTGCCCAACGGCAGTCAGGGCTTCTTCGGCGACTTCACCAACGCCGGCAAGGGCCACATCGACGGCCTGGAGGAAGAGTTCGCCTGGAAGCCGGCCGACGGCTGGACGCTCAGCGGCAACTTCGCCTACCTGCACACGAAATACACCGAGTTCCTCAGCGGTGGCGTCAACATCGCCGACCAGCAGAAGTTCACCAACGCACCGAAGTGGTCCGGTGGCCTGTCGCTGGAGAACACCCGCCCGGTCGGCAATGGCAGCCTGACTGCCCGCGTGAACTACACCTACCAGACCATGGTGTACCCGGAGACCACGCTGTCGCCGCTGATCGCGCAGGGTGCCTACGGCCTGTGGAATGCGGGCATCATCTGGCAGATCGACCAGCCGTGGAGCCTGAGCCTGCAGGGCACCAACCTGGCCAACAAGTCGTACCGCACCACCGGCTACAACATCGGCTCGCTGGGCATCGTCACCGGCTTCTACGGTGCCCCGCGGATGGTGACGCTGAGCGCGCGCTACACGTTCTGAGGCGGCCTTCCGCCTCGAGAGGCCCGCGCGAACGCTCCCCGGTCGCGCGGGCCGTTGTTTTTCCGCTCCAGCGAGGATTTCCCATGACGATGCTCCACCGCTTGCGCCTGACCGCCCTGGGCCTTCTGTTCGGCACCGCCGCGGCCTGCGCCGCGCACGACGATGGCGGGTTGCCGAAGCTGCATCTGGAGGCGGGGCGCACCGCCGTGGTCGGCCTGTCTTCCGGCGCCTACATGGCGACCCAGGCGCAGCTGGCCTATCCGGAACTGTTCCACGACGCGGCGATCGTCGCCGGTGGTCCCTACGGCTGCGCCGGCGGCAACCTGCAGACGGCGCTGTCCAGCTGCATGAAGGGCACGCCGGCGATCGACGTGGACGCATTGGTGGCGACTGCCCACAGGCGCGCGGCGGCCGGCCAGCTCGGCTCGCTCGATGCGCTGGCCGGGGCGCATGTGTACCTGCTGCACGGGCGCGACGATGGCACCGTGGCGCCGGCGGTGGCCGAGGCCGGGGCGCAGTTCTATCGACAGCTGAAGGCGGGCGCGCCGGCGCTGGCCGGCCTGCAGGTGGTCGACGACGGCGGCCGCGCGTTCGCCCACAACCTGCCGGTGGCGGCCTCCGGCGAGGACTGCGACAAGTCCGTCTCGCCGTATCTCGGCCATTGCGGCTTCGACGCGGCGGGCGAGATCTTCCGCCAGCTGTTCGGTGCGCCGGCGCGCGCGGCAACCGAGCCGAAGGGCACGCTGCGCAGCTTCGACCAGGACGCGCTGCGCCCGGACGGCAAGGACGCGCTGCTGGCGGCCAAGGGCTATCTCTACGTGCCGCCGGCCTGCGCCGCGGGCAAGCCCTGCGGCCTGGTGGTGGCGCTGCACGGCTGCAAGCAGAACGCCGACGCGGTGGGCGAGGCGTTCGTGAAGGATGCCGGCTTCAACCGCTGGGCCGACGTCTACGGCGTGGCGGTGCTCTATCCTCAGACCCGCGCAAGCTTCGCGCCCTTGAATCCGCAGGCATGCTGGGACTGGTGGGGATACTCCGGCTCCGACTACGACACCCGCCAGGGCGTGCAGCTGCGCTGGCTGGCCAACGCCGTGCGCGCGCTGGGGTTGCCTGCGAAGCGGTGATGGCAGGACGCGCGGTTGACCTGCATGGTCGTCACCCCGGCGGAAGCCGGGGCCCAGCGTCTTCGCTGTACCTGGCATGGCGTTGCCAAGCAGGAGCAAAGAGCCTTTCGAGCCGCTATCGCGGCCCGAGTCACTTTTCTCTGCTTGGCCAGAGAAAAGTAACCCAAAGAGAGGCCACCCCGTTGCGGCGTCCGACGGCCATCCATGGCCGCCGGATGCGTGAGGATCGGCCGGGCGTTTCGACGGGGCATCCTGCCCCGGCGAAACGTGGTGGGCATCCTTGCCCACCACCCTGCGGGCCTTTTCGTCCGCTCCTCACCGCCGCAAAGGGGCCCCGGTACAGCCGCGCGCTTCCTGCGCGCACGGCATACGGGAGCTCGCTCTCACTTCTCACTCCTCTCCACTCACTCCTCGCTCCGCCATGCTCAGCACCCCGCTGATCGCCACCGCCGCGCTGCTCTGGCTGGGCCTGCTGTTCGGCGTGGCCCAGCTCGGCGAGCGCCGCCCGCACCTGCTGGAGAAGCGCTGGGCGATCGTCTACGCACTGTCGCTGGCGATCCACTGCACCTCGTGGACCTTCTACGGCACGGTCACCCAGGCCAGCCGCTCCGGCTGGTGGCTGCCGCCGACCTTCGTCGGCGCGATCCTGATGTACCTGATGGCGGTCACCGTGCTGCAGCGGCTGGTGCAGCTGGCGCGCGAGTACAACGCCGGATCGATCGCCGACCTGGTCTCGGTGCGCCTCGGCCGCCACGCCGGCCTGGCCGCGCTGGTCACCGCGGTGATCATCATCGGCATCGTTCCGTACATCGCGCTGCAGCTGAAGGCGGTGGCGATGAGCTACGCCACGCTCAACCGCGGCCAGCTCGGCGAGTCCGAGCCGTGGCAGGACTCGGCGCTGTACGTGGCGCTGCTGATGGCGCTGTTCGCGATGCTGTTCGGCACCCGGCGCGCGGCGACCACCGCGCACAACCGCGGGCTGGTGCTGGCGATGGCGTTCGAGTCCCTGTTCAAGCTCGGCGCGATGCTGGCGCTGGGCACGCTGCTGTTTTCGCCGCTGCCGGCCAACCTGCCGCCGCCGGTGCCGCTGCCGCACGACAGCCGCGGCTTCCCCGCGCTGATCCTGCTCGGCGCGCTGGCGATGTTCACCCTGCCTCACCAGTTCCATGCCGGCGTGGTGGAGTGCCGCGACGAGCGCCACGTGCGCACCGCGCGCTGGCTGTTTCCGCTGTACATGGTGCTGATTGCCCTGCCGATCCTGCCGCTGGCGAAACTCGGCGATGCCTGGCTGGGGCCGCAGGGCGTGCCGTCGGACCTCTACGTGCTGGCGCTGCCGATGGCTCGCGGGCAGCACGGCCTGGCGCTGGTCGCCTTCCTCGGCGGGTTGAGCGCGGCGACCAGCATGGTGGTGGTGGCCACGCTGGCGCTCAGCCTGATGGTGGTGAACCACTTCATCGCGCCGCTGCGGGTGCGTGCCGGCTGGGGTCGCGGCGAGCGCGGCGACCTGCGCGGGCAGGTGATCACCCAGCGGCGCGTGGCGATCCTCGCGGTGATCCTGCTGGCCTGGGGCTACAGCCGCGTGCTGGCGCGCAACGATGCGCTGGCCGACATCGGCGCGATTTCCTTCTCCGCCCTGGCCGGGCTGGCCCCGGCGCTGCTGGTGGCAGTGTACCGGCCGCAGCTGGGGCCGCGCGCGGTGTTCGCCGGGCTCGCCGTCGGCACCGCGGTGTGGTTCTACACGCTGCTGCCGGTGGTGCTGCCGGAAGCGCCGGCGTGGCTGCTGGCCGGGCCGTTCGGGCTGGACTGGCTGGGGCCGGACCATCTGTTCGGGCTGGGCGACTGGAGCCGGCTCGGCCGTGCGGTGGTGCTCAGCCTGGCGGTGAACGTGGCGGTGGTCGGCTGGGTCGCCGGTACCCGTTACGGCAAGGCGACCGGGGCCGCCGGCGTGGGCGACGTCGGGGTGGCCGAGCTGCGCGCGCTGGCCGTGCGCTTCCTGCCGCCGGAGCGGGTCGAGCACCTGTTCGCCCAGGCGCCGGCGCAGGGGCCAGCGGGCGCGGCGCGGATGGCCGAGGTGGAGCACGAACTGGCTGCGGTGATCGGCGCGGCGTCCGCGCGGCTGCTGCTGGAAGTGGTGCATCGCCAGGGGCGCGGCGACCTGGATACGGTCGCGGCCATCGTCGGCGAGGCCGCGCAGGATCTGCGCTTCAACCAGCGCGTGCTGGAGGCGGCGCTGGAGAACATGAGCCAGGGCATCTGCGTGGTCGATGCCGAGCTGCGGCTGGTCGCGTGGAACGCGCGCTACGCCAGCCTGTTCGACTACCCGCCGGAGCTGCTGCAGGTGGGTCGGCCGGTGGCCGACCTGACCCGCTACGCGGTGGCGCTGGGCATCGTCGGCGAGGTGTTCGACGCCGACACGCTGGAGGCGCGCGTGCAGCGCCGGCTGCAGCACATGCGCTCCGGCACGCGGCACCTGTCCGAGCGGCGCTTTCCCGACGGCACCGTGGTGGAGATCCGCGGCAACCCGATGCCCGGTGGCGGCTTCGTTGCCACCTTCACCGACGTCACCGCGTTCCGCCAGGCCGAGCGGGCGCTCAAGCGCATCAACGAGACGCTGGAGCAGCGCGTGGACGAGCGCACCCGCGCGCTGGCGCAGGCGTCGGAAGAGGCGCAGCGCGCCAACGAGGCGAAGAGCCGTTTCCTCGCCGCGGTCAGCCACGACCTGATGCAGCCGCTGCACGCCGCGCAGCTGTTCGCGCACACGCTCACCGAGCGCGGTGCCGACGTCGCCACGGCGCAGCATCTCAACGGCGCGCTGGCAGCCACCGAAGGCCTGCTCGCCGGCCTGCTCGACATCGCCCGGCTGGAGGGCGGACGCCTGCATCCGCAGCCGCGCGAGCTGGCGCTGGCCGAGGTGCTCGATCCGCTGGCCGCCGAGTTCCGCGCGATCGCCCGCGACCGCGGCGTGCGCTTCGACACCGTGGCCAGCACGGCGTGGGTGCGCACCGATCCGCAGCTGCTGCGCCGGGTGCTGCAGAACTTCCTCTCCAACGCGCTGCGCTATGCCGAGTGCGGCCGGGTGCTGCTGGGCGTGCGCCGGCAGGGCGACGCGCTGCGGGTGGAGGTGTGGGACACCGGGCCCGGCATCGCGCCGGAGGAGCAGCAGCTGATCTTCCAGGAGTTCCGCCGCGGCAGCGCCGCGGGCGGGCAGGGCCTGGGACTGGGCCTGTCGATCGCCCAGCGGATGGCCGCGCTGCTCGATCATCCGCTGGGCCTCCATTCCATCCCGGGGCGCGGCAGCGTGTTCCATCTGGCGCTGCCGCTGGCGCGGCCGGTGCGCCCGACCGCGCCGCTTGTGTCCTCGCTGCTGCCGGTGGCATCGGGCCGCGCGCTGGTGCTGGACAACGAGCCGGCGGCGCTGGCCGCGCTCAGCCATCTGCTCGCCGGCTGGGGCTGGGAGGTGCATGCGGCGCGCCAGGCCGAGCAGGCACTGGCCGCGCCGTGGCGGCCGGACATCCAGATCCTCGACTACCACCTGGACGCCGGCCGCACCGGCATGGACGTGTGGGCGCAGCTGCGCGAGCGTCACGCGGACGTCGCCACCGTGATCCTCACCGCCGACCGCGACAGCGAGCTGCGCCAGCGGCTGCAGGATCTCGGCGCGGTGGTGCTGCACAAGCCGCTCAAGCCGCTGGCGCTGCGGCAGGTGCTGCAGCGGGTGGCCAGCGCGCAGCAGGCCGCGGTGTAAGCCTCGCCGGCACGGTGGCCGGGCCGGACTCAGGCGGCGAGGCTGGCCGCCCAGTCGTCGATCGTCCGCACCGTCGCCTGCCGCGGGAACACTTTTTCCGTGAGCACGCGATGCACTTCGGCATCGCCGTCCATGCAGCCGTCGGCGAGCACGGTGAGGCGGTAATCGAGGTCGGCGGCGAGCCGCACGGTGGACAGCACCACGCCGCTGGTGGAGACACCGGCCAGCACCAGGTGGCGGATGTTGCCGCCGCGCAACACCACGTCCAGGTCGCTGCCGGCGAATGCGCCGATGCGCCGCTTGGTGACGATCACGTCCTGCGGCTGCACTGCCAGGTCCGGATGGATGCCGGCGGCATCGGTCGATTCCAGCAGGCGGCCACTGCCGCGGATGCCGGCGAAGATCGCGTTGTCGGCCGACACCTCCGGATAGCCGTCGCGGAACGCCACGCGGACCCAGATCACCTGCAGTCCGGCGTGGCGGGCGGCGGCCAGCGCGCGGCGGATGCGCGGCAGGTAGTCGGCGTCACCGTAGTTGGCAAGGATCCCGGGCTGCAGGTCCATCAACAGCAGGGCGGTGTCGGCGCGGGAAGCGTCGGTCATGGGGAGTATCCTTCGTCGGGGGATGCGGGGTGAATCAGACGACCCGCGCGGGCTCGCCCAGTTCCAGTGCCTTCAGCACGCCGCTGGCCTGGGTGCGGTTGCGCACGCCGAGCTTCTCGAAGATCGCGGTGACGTGTGCCTTCACCGTGCGCTCCTGGATCGCCAGCCGGTCGGCTATCTGCTTGTTGAGCAGGCCGTCGGCCAGCAGCACCAGCACGCGGTACTGCTGCTCGGTGAGGCTGGCCAGCCGGGCCGCCAGGTTGCTGTCGGCCGGATCGGCCGGCAGCGCGGCCACGCTCTCGGCCAGCGCCGGCGGCAACCACGTGCCGCAGTCGAGCACGCAGCGGATCGCCTCGCCGATCTCGGCCGGGCTGGCGCTCTTGGGAATGAATCCGGCGGCGCCGTGGTCCAGCGCGCGGCGGACCACCCGCGGCTCGTCGTGCGCGGACACCACCAGCACGGCCACCCCGGGATGCTGGCCGCGCAGCGCGGCGAGACCGCTCAGCCCCTGGCTGCCGGGCATGTGCAGGTCGAGCAGCACCAGGTCGATGTCGGCGTCCGCGCGCAGCGCTTCCAGCGCGCCATGCAGGTCGGCCGCTTCCAGCACCGTGCAACCGGCGACGCTGGTCGCGGCGGCCTGGTGCAGGGCGGCGCGGAACAGCGGGTGGTCGTCGGCGATCAGCAGGCGGGTCATCCATCGAACGGTAGCCGGGCCCGACGGTGCCGTCGAGGGTGGATCGTCACGGCCGGGCATCCGGACGACGGGCCGCGCACTACCTTCTTCTGAACACTCGACGCGCTACGCTCGGCAGGTCCCACGGCGACAGGAGGGCGACGGAGATGGCCGGGTTAGTGCGACGCTGCATTTCGCTGCTGCCGATCGTGACCTTGCTGCTCGGCATGTCGCCGGCCGTTCGCGCGGCGAACACGGCCGAGGGCCCACCGGTGGTAGCGCGGATCGTGCTCGATGGGGCGATCGGTCCGGCCACCGCGGAATACGTCCACGACGCGAGCCGGCAGGCGGTCGCCGCCGGCGCCAGTGCGATCGTGCTGCAACTGGACACGCCCGGCGGCCTGGCCGAATCGATGCGCGACATCATCGCGGACATGCTGGCCAGCCCGGTGCCGGTGCTGGTCTACGTGGCTCCCGGTGGTGCGCGGGCCGCATCGGCGGGCACCTACATCCTCTACGCCGCGCAGCTGGCGGCGATGGCGCCGGGCACACACCTCGGGGCAGCCACGCCGGTGTCCCTGGGCGGCGGCATGCCACTGCCGCGGGCGAAGCCCGCGCCCGCAGGCAGCGCCTCGTCCGCCCCCGCGGACGGATCCCCGCTCGCGGACCAGGGCGGGGACGCCGAGGCGCACAAGGTACTCAACGATGCCGTCGCGTACATCCGCTCCCTCGCCCAGTTGCGGGGGCGCAACGCCGCCTGGGCCGAGCAGGCGGTGCGCGGCGCGGCGACGCTGACGGCGACCGAGGCGAAGCAGCAGCGCGTGATCGACATCGTCGCCACCAGTCTCCCCGACCTGCTGGCCCAGGCCGACGGTCGCGTCGTGCGCGTCGGCGAGCAGGAGGTGGCGTTGCACCTGCGCGGCGCCACGGTACGCGACTTCGCGCCGGGTGCACGCGTCCGGTTTCTGGCCGTCATCACCAACCCGACGATCGCTTACCTGCTGCTGCTGGCGGGCATCTTCGGCCTGCTGCTCGAAGCGCTGCATCCCGGCGCGATCCTGCCCGGCATGGCCGGCGGCATCTGCCTGCTGGTGGCGTTCTATGCGTTGCAGTGGCTGCCGGTGAACTATGCCGGCCTGGCGCTGATGGCGCTGGGCATCGGGCTGCTCGTGGCCGAGGCGCTGACGCCGACGATCGGCGCGCTCGGCGTCGGCGGAATCATTTCATTCGTACTGGGGTCGGTCATGCTGATGCATTCGGGAACGCCGGGTTACGCGGTGAACATCGGCGTGATCGCCGGCATCGCGGTGGCGGCGTCGCTGCTGCTGGCGCTGTTGTTGTGGATGGTGCTCGGCGCGCGCCGGGCACGCCGGTTCAGCGGCGACGACGCATTGCGCGATGCGCAGGGCGAATTGCTGATGGCGCTGGAACCCGGTGCCGAAGGCTGGGCGCGGGTGCTGGGCGAGCGCTGGCGGGTGCGGGCCGAGGTGCCGCTGCCTGCCGGAGCGCACGTGCGCGTGCTGCGGCGGCAGGGACTGCTGCTGTGGGTCGAGGCCCTCTGATCGATGCGTCGCCGGTGCGCCGGCGACTTTCCTGTCACTGATGGAGATGGACATGTTTGGATTCATGGGTGTGCTGGTGGTGCTCGTCGCGTTCCTGCTGTTTTCCTCGGTCAAGGTATTGCCGGAATACGAGCGCGGCGTGGTGCTGACGCTGGGCCGCTACACCGGCACCAAGGGGCCGGGCCTGATCCTGCTGGTGCCGATCGTGCAGCGCATGCTGCGGGTGGACCTGCGCATCACGGTGATGGACGTGCCGCCGCAGGACGTGATCTCGCGCGACAACGTGTCGGTGCGGGTCAACGCGGTGGTGTACTTCCGCGTGGTGGAGCCGGACAAGGCGGTGCTGCAGGTGTCGGATTTCTACCAGGCCACCAGTCAGCTGGCGCAGACGCGGCTGCGCTCGGTGCTGGGCCAGCACGAGCTGGACGAGATCCTGTCGCAGCGCGAATCGATCAACCAGACGCTGCAGGGCATCCTCGACGAGGCGACCGACCCGTGGGGGATCAAGGTGGCCAACGTGGAGATCAAGGATGTCGACCTCAACGACACCATGGTGCGCGCGATCGCCCGCCAGGCCGAAGCCGAGCGCGAGCGTCGCGCCAAGGTGATCCACGCCGACGGCGAGATGCAGGCGGCGGAGAAGCTGCGCGATGCGGCGGCGATGCTGTCGCAGCAGTCGCAGGCGCTGCAGCTGCGCTACCTGCAGACGCTGGCCGACATGTCCGCCAACGGCAAGTCGTCGACCATCGTGTTTCCGCTGCCGCTGGACCTGATCAAGCCGCTGATGGAGGCCTTGCCGCAGAAGCCGGGCACCGTGCGCCCGGAGTGATCCGGGCCGTGCGGCGACGTCCGTGGACGTCGCCGCATGCTGCGCCGCATGCGGTCGGCGGCCATGGACTTTCGTACGATGGCGGCCACGCAGGCGGTTGCTATGGTGCACGGATGAACCTGCGCACCTTCTGCCTGCCGCTGCTGGCGCTGGCCCTGCCGGCCTGTGCTGCGCTCCCATCCCCACCGGAGGCGGCGATGACCCATCCCGGATTCCTGGTCGGCGACGTCCGCGTCACCGACCATCGCGACCACGACGACCTGCTCAGTGCGGGACTGGGACTGGCCGGCCTGGCCGGCGCTCCCTCGCCGATCGCCGATCCCGCGCATCCCACGCCTGCCGAGCTGCGCCGGCGGGCGATCCAGGCCAACTGGAAAGGCATCGCCGATCTCGGCCCGCTGGGCGGCTACGGCACGGTCTATGGCGGCGTGCCGGACGTGCCGGGTCGTGAATACCAGGCCTTCGCCCGGGTGCCCGGCGCAAGCCAGCCGCATCGCGTGCTGCTGCAGGTGCCCGACCATTTCGACCAGACGCATCGCTGCCTGGTGGTGGCGCCGTCGTCGGGCTCGCGCGGCGTGTATGGCGCGATCTCGCTGGCCGGTGCGTGGGGCCTGCCGAAGGGCTGCGCGGTGGCCTACACCGACAAGGGCACCGGACCGGGCTATTTCGACTACGCCGACGACAGCGGCGTGCAGCTGGACGGCACCCGCGCGAAGCGTGGCGAGGCGATGCTGGAGTTCGAACCGAAGCCCGCGCCGATCGATGCCGGTATCGCAGTCAAGCAGATGCACTCCGGCGACAACCCCGAGGCCGACTGGGGCCGCGATGTGATCCAGGCGGCCCGGTTCGGCCTGGCCATGCTCGATCGCGCTTTCCCCGAGCAGGCGCCGTTCACGCCGCAGAACACGAGGATCATCGCCACCGGGCTGTCCAACGGCGGCGGCGCCGTGCTGCAGGCGGCCGGCCTGGACGATGAACACCTGTTCGCCGGCGTGGTGGCGCTGGAGCCGAACGTCTACGTCGCGGGCCACGGCCGGCCGATGTACGACTACGCCACCGAGGCGGCGATCTGGCTGCCGTGCGCGCTGACCTCGCCACGCTTCGCCCGGGTACCCTTCGGCCGTGCGCCGGACGGCTCGGTCCCGCCGGCGTGGATCCAGCGTTGCGCCAGCCTGCACACCGACGGTCGATTGCCGGGTGCGACGGTGGCGGCGCAGGGCGAGGCGGCCTACGAGCGGCTGCGCTCCCATGGCTGGACCGACGAGGCGATGGCGACCGCGGCCAGCACCACGGCGTTCGATCTGTGGCGGGTGATCGTGGCCGGCTACGCCTCCTCGTATGCGCGGACGGGAGCGACCGACATGCCGTGCGGTTTCCACTACGTCACCATCGACAAGGACAACCATCCCGCGCTGGCCGATGCGGCGACGCGTGCGGCCTGGTGGGCGGACGGTTCCGGCATTCCGCCCGGCAACGGCATCGCGCTGCGCGGCGGCATGGACCACTCCGACGACCCGACGCTGGCCGGGCTCGACTGCCTGCGCAACCTGTGGACCGGCGACGGCAGCGAGGCGCGCACCGTGCACGCCAGCGTCGCCGCCACCGCCGTGAAGCTGCCGCGGGCGGACCTGCCGCTGTGGGTACTGCACGGCGCCGGCGACGGCCTGTTGCCGACCGCCTTCAGCTCCGAACCCTATGTGGCCTGGCTGCGCAGCGAAGGGCGTTCGCCGCTGTACTGGCGGGTGCCGTATGCCCAGCATTTCGACGCCTTTCTCGCCGTGCCCGGGTTCGGTGCGGCCCACGTGCCGCTGATGCCCTACGGCTACGCCGCGCTGGACCGCATGTGGGCGCATCTGTTCGAGGGGGCACCCTGGCCGAAGGCGCTGCCGACACCGGCGGCCTCCGCCCGCGGCGAGGGCATGCTGCGCCGGGAGATGCTGGGCCTGCCCTGAGCACCGCCGTGTCTGCTCGGCGCGCGCCGGGTGCCTGCGTTATCCTTGGCGGCCATTTGCCGCCGCGCCCGGGCGCGGCGACGCGTTCCACCCGAACCCAAGGATTGCCCCATGTCCATCCAGCTCACGCTCCAGACCAACCGCGGCCCGATCCGCCTGCGCCTGCACGACGACAAGACCCCGGTCACCGTCGCCAGCTTCGTCAATCTGGTGCGCCGCGGCTATTACGACGGCCTGTCGTTCCACCGCGTGATCGCCGACTTCATGATCCAGGGCGGCTGTCCGCTCGGCACCGGCACCGGTGGCCCCGGCTACAAGTTCGAGGACGAGTTCAACCCGTCGCTGCGCCATGACAAGCCGGGCATCCTGTCGATGGCCAACGCCGGTCCGCGCACCAACGGCAGCCAGTTCTTCATCACCCACGGCGCCACCCCGTGGCTGGACGGCAAGCACAGCGTGTTCGGCGAAGTGCTGGGCGCCGAGGACCAGGCCGTGGTCGACGCGATCCGCCAGGGCGACGTGATCGAGAAGGCCACCGTCGAAGGCGACGTCGATGCGCTGCTGGCGGCCCAGGCCGAGCGCGTGAAGGAGTGGAACACCATCCTCGACGCCCGCGGCTGAGCCCGGTCTTCAGGCGGTATGCGGCGGCCACCCTCGGGTGGCCGCTGTCGTTTCGGGCTTCCGGTGAGGTGCGGTGGTTGCGCCCGGTCGATCGGCCTATGCTCGGCCGGCGAGGCGCGGTGGCGCGCCGGTCCAGGGAGTTCGAGCCATGTCGTTGCTGGGAGATCTGATGGGTGGAAGCGTGCAGGGCGGCGGCTCCCTGCTGGGGGTGGCCGGCGAGCTGATCGAGAAGGCCGGTGGCGTGCAGGGTCTGGTGGCGATGTTGCAGCAGCACGGCCTGGGCGACGCGGTGCAGTCCTGGGTGGGTACTGGCGCCAATCAGCCGGTGTCCCCGGGCCAGCTCGGCCAGGCACTGGGCAATGGTGGCCTGGGCGGCGTGATCGAGTCGATGGCGAGCAAGCTCGGTACCGATCCGCAGGCGCTGCTCGGCCAGCTGTCGCAGGTGTTGCCGCATGCGGTCGACCACCTGACGCCGGACGGGCAGGTGCCGTCGGGCAATGCCGGTGTCGACCTGGGTGCGCTCGCCGGGCTGGCCGGCAAGCTGTTCGGCTGAGGCGCGATGGCCCGGCGCAGATCCCGCGCCGGGCCGCCGGCTCAGGACGATTTGTTCTTGAACACCATGTGGTAGGCCAGCAACAGGACCACCGCACCGATCACCGAGGCGATCCAGCCGGCTGACTGGCCGGGGGCGTACATGTGCAGCACATGGACGCCGACCCAGGTCGCCAGCAGCGAGCCGGCGATGCCGATCAGGCCGGTGACGATGAAGCCGCCCGGGTCGCGCCCCGGGGTGAGCAGCTTGGCGATCACGCCGACCACCAGGCCGACCAGGAATACCCAAAGCCAATGCATCTGCGGAACCTCCTCCGGCTGGGGGCACTCCGGCCCGCTCCGCGCGCCATCCCGGCATCGCAGGCCGCTGCGGCGGCACCTCGCGCATCTTGCCGCGGGTACGACCTTGGTGGGACGGCCTGACCGGCGGCCGGTAGGCGCGTGTTAAACTTCGCCGGTTTGCTGACCGCAAATCCCTTCGAGGACACCATGCCCCAGCTCGCCCAGCGCGTCGGTCGCGCCAAGCCCAGCGCGATCATGCTGATCGCCGAGAAAGCCAAGCAGCTCAAGGCTGCCGGCCGCGACGTCATCAGCTTTTCCATCGGCGTACCGAACTTCCTGCCCGGCGAGCACGTGTACGCCGCGGCGCGCGAGTCGCTCAGCCACGACTCGGGCCAGTACGGCAGCAACCGCGGCGCCGAGGGGCTGCTGGATGCCTTCCTCAAGCACATCGATGCGCTGGGCCTGACCGGCTACGGCCGCATGAACCTCTCCATCGGCATCGGCGCCAAGCAGGTGCTGTACAACCTGGCCGAGGCGATGCTCGACGAGGGCGACGAGATCTGCTTCGCCGCACCGTTCTGGACCACCTACCGCGACATCGCCGACATCGTCGGGGCAAAGGCGAACATCCTGCACTGCGGCCCGGACCAGAACTACAAGCTGGTGCCCGCGCAGCTGGAAGAGGCACTGAAGCGCAAGCCGAAGGTGTTCCTGTTCAACAACCCGTCGAACCCCACCGGCATGGTCTACACGCGCGAGGAAATCGCCGCGCTCGCCGACGTGCTGGTGAAGTATCCGGACACCTGGATCATCACCGACGACATCTACAACTCGATGGTGTTCGACGGCCTCGGTTACCACAACTTCGTGCACTCGAAGCCGGAGCTGAAGGACCGGCTGGTGTTCGTCGACTCGTTGTCCAAGACCTATGGCATGCCGGGCTGGCGCGTGGGTTTCATCGCAGGTCCCGAATCGGTGGCCAAGGCGGTCACCACGCTCAACTCCAACCACATAACCAGCCTGCCGGAAGTGATCACCGCCGCCGCGGTGGCCGCGCTGACCGGGCCGCAGGACGTGCCGCAGGCCAAGTGCGCCGAGTTCGCCGCCAAGCGCGACACGGTGATGGCCGCGCTGAACGCGATCCCCGGCGTGGTCTGCCCGCGGCCGCAGGGCGCGTTCTACGCGTTCCCGGACATTTCCTGCGCGTTCGGCAAGCGCCACGGCGAGCTGGCCATCACCGACGACGTGAGCTTCTGCGCCGCGCTGCTGGAAGCCAAGGGCGTGGCCTGCGTGCCGGGCTCGGCCTTCGGCGAGCCGCGTGCCATGCGCATTTCCTACACCTGCCCGACGGCGCAATTGCAGCCGGGCCTCGACCGCATCGCCCAATTCTTTGCCGAACTCAATTGACCACAAACCCCTGCAGGAGCGGCTTCAGCCGCGATGCTCTTGCTGCAATGGTCTGAAATGCATCGCGGCTGAAGCCGCTCCTACAAACGCATCAACTTCCCACCAAGGAGCCAACCCCATGAAAGCCCCCGTTCGAGTTGCCGTCACCGGCGCCGCCGGCCAGATCGGTTACGCCCTGCTGTTCCGCATCGCCGCGGGCGACATGCTGGGTCCGGACCAGCCGGTGATCCTGCACATGCTGGAGATCACCCCGGCGCTGCCCGCGCTGCAGGGCGTGGTGATGGAGCTGAACGACTGCGCCTTCCCGCTGCTGGCCGGCACCGTCGCCACCGACGACGTCAACGTCGCCTTCAAGGATGTCGACTACGCGCTGCTGGTCGGCGCCCGTCCGCGCGGCCCGGGCATGGAGCGCAAGGACCTGCTGGAGGCCAACGGCGCCATCTTCGCCCCGCAGGGCAAGGCGCTGAACGACCACGCCAAGCGCGACGTGAAGGTGCTGGTGGTCGGCAACCCGGCCAACACCAACGCGCTGATCGCCCAGCAGAACGCCCCGGACCTGGATCCGAACTGCTTCACCGCGATGGTGCGCCTGGACCACAACCGCGCGATGAGCCAGCTCGCCGAGAAGACCGGCAAGCACAACACCGACATCAAGAAGATGACCATCTGGGGCAACCACAGCTCCACCCAGTACCCGGACCTGCACCACGCCACCGTGGACGGCAAGCCGGCGCTGAGCCTGGTCGAGCAGAGCTGGTACGAGAGCGACTTCATCCCGACCGTGCAGCAGCGCGGCGCGGCGATCATCAAGGCCCGCGGCGCCTCGTCGGCCGCCTCGGCCGCCTCGGCCGCGATCGACCACATGCGCTCGTGGGCGCTGGGCACCACCGAGGGCGACTGGGTCTCGATGGGCATCCCGTCGGACGGCTCCTACGGCATCGCCCCGGGCGTGATCTACGGCTACCCGGTGACGATCAAGGACGGCAAGTACGCGATCGTGCAGGGCCTGGAAATCAACGATTTCTCCCGCGCCCGCATGGATGCCACCGACAAGGAGCTGCGCGAGGAGCGTGCTGGCGTCGAGCACCTGTTCGCGAAGAAGTAAGCCGGCTCGTTTCGGCTGGAGGAGAGGGCGGCTTAGGCCGCCCTTTCTTTTTGGATGGTCTTCACCGACCTGGCTGGATATTTCCTCAACGTCATCCCAGCGAAAGCTGGAGGCGCTCTTCAACGGCGAATCCCGAAAAGGGGACGAGTGCCGGTCATCCAGTGACTTCGCACCGCATTGGCGAGGCGGTGCGCGGATGGGCGTGCGCACTTGTTGCAGACTCAAAAGCGGTTTCGACGTCCTGCGGCCGCCGAGTCACTTTCTCTTGCTTGCCCAAGAGAAAGTAACCAAAGAGAACGGCACCCTGCGTCCGTCGTCCCTCCGCGCCTGCGGCGCTCCAGGCACGCGGGTCGGGCCGGGCTTTTCGACAGGGCTCCTGCCCTGACGAAAAGGAACGGGCGTTCTGCCCGTTCCCCTGCGGGCCTTTTCGTCCCGACCCGCTCGACTCCCGAAGGGAGTTTCAGACGGCTCGCTTCGCATCGCTTTTCGTAACCGCGCGGGCTGCATGCGTTCATCGGCGACCTGTGTCGCGATCATCGCTGCGCTGCCGGCACTTGAACGCTCGGCATGGCCGGTACAGGGCTATGCTGGTGCATCGTCCGAATGGAGTGCGCTGCCATGAGTCATGTATCGGGCAAGACCCGCAATGCCTTCACCTACGAAGGCGACTTCGAGCGGGGCAGTCGCGGGCGGGTTCAGTGGAGTGCCACCTATCGCAAGGAAGGCAATTTCTACGGTATGCGCAACGGTCACCTGGAGCAGATGCAGGATGTCCTAGACGCGGATCTCGATGCGGTAGTGAAGCGGGCGATCGAGAACAAGTGGACCGAGCCAGAGGACACTCGCCATTGATCGCCTGCTCACCGAGCCTGACGCACATGCCTCGTTGATGCGCAAGGCAGCGCGATAACGACGCACTTCCTACAATGCGCCCCCGTTTTGCAAGGTCGGATACGCGCCGCATGAACATCGTCGTCAACGAGGAACTCAAGGCCTACATCGAGCCGATGACGCCGGAGGAATACGAGGCGCTGGAACGAAGCCTCCTCGCCGAAGGCTGTCGCGATGCGCTGGTGCTGTGGGGCGAGATCCTGGTCGACGGGCATCACCGCTATGCGATCTGCCAGAAGCATGGCTTGTCGTTCCAGACCGTGCAGCATCCGCACTTCCAGTCGATGGACGACGTGCACCTGTGGATGATCGACCAGCACCTGGGCCGGCGCAGCCTGTCGGTGTTCCAGCGCGGCGAGCTGGCGCTGCGCAAGCGCGACATCCTCGCTGCGCGTCGTGCTCAGGCGCGGGTGAAGTTGCCGCCACTGCCGCCGATTCCGGAAGACGCGGAAACCGCCGCGGAAGATGCAGCGCCGGTTGCCGAGCCGGCAGCCAGCGCGCCGGACGCACCGGTGGAGGCGCCGCCCAGCCGCGAGGCGCTGGCGAAGGCTGCGCGCCTGAGCAACACGCAGGTCGGGCTGATCGAGAAGATCCGCAAGCAGGCCGCGCCCGAGGTGGTGGAGGCGGTGAAGGCCGGCACGATCTCGATCAACGCCGCCGCCGCGGTGGCCAGCCTGCCGGAGGACGAGCAGCGTGCGGCGGCCAGCGGCGGCGACAGGGAACTGAAGGAGGCCGCCAAACGCGTGCGCGAGTCGCGGCGCAAGCCGAAGGAGGTTCCTGCGGCCGCCCCTGATGCGGCCGCTGGCGCGGAGGATGAGCTGCAGCAGCTGCGCCGGCGCGTGGCGGAGCTGACCGCCGAAGTCGCTTCGCTGCGCCAGCTGCTGGCCGAACTACAGGGCGGGTAAAGGCGCGGCGCGACAGCGAGGGCTTCGCGCCGCACCGCGTCGTCAGTGCGAACGGGCGGTCGCGCTCGCCGCGGCCTCGCGCACGTAGGCGAGCAAGGCATCGTCGACCGAGCTGCCGGTACGCAGCTCCGGCTCCTTCGCATAGGCCTCGCGGATCTTCGCGTGCGTGGCCGGGTCGTCACCGGCATATGCGCGGAACATCGCCATCCAGCGCTGCGCCATGGCCTGCACGGCCGGGTCGTCCGCCGGTACGCCATCGGCGAGGGCGGTGCGCAACGCGGCGATGAGTTCGGGCCAGGCATACATCTGCTTGCCGTAGTGGGCGCGCATGCGAGCCATCTCGTCCTCATCCAGATAGCGGGCGAAGATCGCCAGCCGCGCGCTCACCAGGGAGTTCTCCACGAAGCGCTCCAGTGCCGGCGTGATGCCGCTGCGTTCGCGCATGCCCGGCTCCGCTTCGGTCATCGTGCGCAGGCGCAGCAGGAAGGCCGGGTTGTTGCCGGTGCCGCGGCCGATCATCTCCATCCACTGCAGGGCGAGTTGCTGCGCATCGGCATCGTCCGGCGTGGCGCCGCGATCCATCGCCGACTGCACGGCGGCCACCAGGGCGCTCCAGGCCGGCAATACGTCCGGGTCGGTGTGCAGTGGCAGGGCTTTCAGTTCCTCGGGGGTGAAATACTTCTCGTACATCGTCATCTGCTCCAGCGTGTCCAGCCAGTCGGCCAGGTCGGGGGACTGTCCGGACGACAGCTGCGCACGCAGGTGCACCAGCCGTTCGCGCAGGCGGGCGGCATCGGCCAGGTCGCGGTCGAGCTGGGCGATCTGGCGATCCACCACCTCGGCCAGCGGTGGCTGCGCTCCGGACAGGGCTTGCCCGATGTCGGCCAGCGCCAGACCCAGCTGGCGCAGGGCCTGGATGCGATGCAGGCGTTCGATGTCCGCCTGCCCGTAAAGCCGGTAGCCGGCATCGGAGCGCGAGGACGGACTGAGCAGGCCGATCGCGTCGTAGTGGTGCAGGGTGCGCACGGTCAGCCCGCTACGCTTCGCCAGTTCGCCCACCGTCAGCTGCATCGTCGTCACTCCGTTCGCCTCGCTTGGGACCGCACGCTAAGGGCTCACGTTACGTGAGGGTCAAGTCCTTTGGCCACGAGCGGCGCCCCGCGCTGCCGGCGCGTCCAGAACTAGCGGAGCTGGTAGGAAAACCCGAGATTGATGCGCGGGCGTCGATGGCTCGCCTCCAGCGGACGATCGCCAAACGGTTGCGCCACGGTGAGGTCGACGGCGTAGTGGCGGTCGTCGGACATGCGCAGGCCCACGCCGGCCGAGCCGAGGCGGTCGATCGGCAGATGGCCCTGATGGACGTAGACCCGGGCGACCTGCGCGACGGCATACGGGGTCAGTGTTTTCAGGTAACGCTTTCCCACCGACCAGTTGCGGTTGAGCTCCAGCGACAGTCCCCAGCCACTGTCGCCGGCGGCTTCACCGGGGTCGTAGGCCAGCGCGTAGCGCGCCCCGCCGAAGGTGATCCGCTCGGTGCTGGGCAGGGTGTCGGCGCTGTACTGCGCGGCGACGCTGAAGCGCGTGCCGAAGCGCGCGGTCCATCGATCGGCCTGCTCGAGGCTGGCGTTGTAGCGGGTGAAGGCGACATCGCCGGGGTACGCCAGCGGGACATCGCTGAGGCTGCTGCGCGCGACCGACTCCGCGCCCCAGCGATCCAGTCCCCGGGCGATGGCGAAATTGATCTTGCGGCTGCGTCGGGTGCTCGTGCGCTGGTCGTCGAAGGTGGCGAAGAGCACACGTACCCGGCTGTCCAGACTGAGCTGCGCGTTGGTGACGATGTTGCGGTAACGGTCAATGACGTCGGCGCGAAAGGTGCCGCCGCCGATTTCCCGGATGTGGTCGGCGGAAAGCTGCAGCGGGTAGCTTGCGGCCAGTTGCAGGCGGTGCTGGGTCAGACGCCGGCTCAGGTCGGGAAGCGACTGGAACGAATCATCCGGCCGGCCGTCGTAGCGCGAGCCGTCGAGGCTCAGCTGCAGCCCGTCCGAGCCCACCGGGACCGCCAGCGAACCGGCGTCGTAACGCTGCGAGCCGCGACCGCGCGGAAAGAGGGTGGACAGCGTGAGCTTTTCGCCCAGCGGGGACAGGCCGTTCAAAGTCGCGCTCAGCAAGCCCTGCACGCCGGGATGATTGAAGTCGACGCTGCTGGCCAGGTTGAAGCGGGTGCGCGTGACGTCGAGTTCCAGCCGGGTCGCGCCGTCGGTGGTGGTGGGTGCCGGAACGTTGACATCGACACGGGCGCCGGGTAGCCGGCCCAGCAACTGCACGTAGCGCTGGAACGTCGCGGTGCGCAGCGGGCGCTCATCCTGGATGTGCGAGGTGATGGCGCGGATCTTCGCCTCCAGCGAGCCGGCGTCGCCATGGATTTTCACCTGCGCCACATAGCCTTCCACCACCACCACGCGCACCACGCCGCCCGCGAAGGTCTGGGCAGGGATGTAGGCGAAAGAGAGCGCGTAGCCATGAGATTCGTAGAGCGCCCTGACCTTGTCGGCGGCGACAATCAGGTCGGCCACGCGCACGGTGTGTCCGGCGAGCGGCTGGAACAATTTCGCCATCTCGGTCACCGGCAGTGCGTGTGCGCCGGCGATCTCGAAGCGGGTGGGAACCAGGGTCCGTGCCAGCAGCGCCTGCAACTGCGCGTTGCGCTGCGGCTGCACGCTGAGTCGAACCGCTGGGGTCGGCGCCATGGGCACCGGCGTGGGCAGGGTCTGCAGGGGATTGCCCACGTACGGGCGCGATTGCTGTGCCTGGGCGCCGACGACCAGCGTGGCGCCGAGCAGCAGGCAGGCTCCTCTCTTCATGACGTGTCCTTACGTGTCGTGGATGGGGGCCGGGCGACGGAGGCGCCCGTTGGCGCAACGGAAACGGGGGCGTTGCCGCCCCCGTTCCGGGTCGTGCATGGATCGTCAGTGGCTGCCCCCCTTGGAGCGGAGCAGGCCACCGAGCAGGCCGCCAGAGCCGGAGGAGCCCTGCGACGAGGCCGAACTGCCGCCCTGCACCGTGCCGGAGAGGCCGAGAGTTCCGGACAGTCCCACGCTGCCGGTGAGGCCACCGACCGCTTTGCCGAGGGTGCCGGTGACCGGCTGCAGGACGCCGCCACCGCCACTGTCACCGGCACCGGCCACGCCGTTCACCACCTGGCTGAGCGTGCCGGTGACCGGATGCAGCGGGCCGCTGGCGATCGCATCACCCAGACCGCCGCCTACCGCGGTGACGGCCTGTCCGGTGGTGGCGACGACACCGCCGACGGTGCCGGTGACCGGTGCGAGTGCCGTGTTGTCGCCGACCGTGGCCAATGTCCCACCGGCGCCGGTGATCGTCTGGCCAAGCCCGCCGACCGTGCCGGCGGCCGCGGTCGCCGTCACTCCGACCGGATCGGCGATGCTGCCGGTCTGGCCGAGCCCGTTGTTCAGGCCTGCGCCGAGCGTGTCCAGCGAACCGCCCAGCGTGTGCAACGTGCCGCCCAGCGCCTGGGTGGTGCTGCTGCCGCCCAGTGGCAGCGACTGTGAGGCCACCGCGCTGCCGAGCCCGCTCACCAGGTTCGAGCCGCCATCGACCAGGCCGCCCGCAGAGCGCGAGGCCAGTGCCACGATGTTGGTCGAGCCGCCGCTGGCGCCGGACTGTCCCAGCACGGCGATGGGAGTGACGACGCCGCTCAACGATTGCGTAAGCGATTGCACCGATCCGGCTGCGATGATCTGGCCGAGCGCGGCGCCGCCATCGCCTAGTCCATTGCCGAACATCGAGATGCCGCCACCGAGGGCGGAGGTGATTGGCTGGATCGGCGACCCCTGGAAGGCTCCCAGGCTGCCCACCGTCTGGCCGAGGCTGTCCACGGCGTCGCCGGTATACGCCACCACCGTTCCGGTGCTGCCCAGGGTGGTGCCGACCGGGTCGTCGATGTTGCCCACCTGGCCCAGGCCGCTGCCGACCCCATCGCCAGCGGCGGTGACCGCGTTGCCGACATGGGTGACTACGCCCGCGAGTCCGTCGGTGACGCCGTTGCTGCCGCCGAGCAATACCTGGTTGGGAATCTGCGCGCCGATACCCGACACGGCTCCGCCCGCGGTCGCCACGATGTTGCCGGCGTCGGTGAGCACCGCTCCGGTCAGCCCGCTGGGCGCGGGCAATGAGCCGCCGCCATCACCGGAACCGCCGCCATCGCCACCGGATCCACCGCCACCGCCGGATCCACCACCACCGCCGCCGGACCCACCGGAACCGCCGCCAGATCCTCCAGAGCCGCTGCCGGAGCCGGTGCCCCCGGATCCTCCGCCGTTGTCACCACCACCCCCGACCGGGGTACCACCTCCGCCGGTGCTGCCTGGCGATGCCGAGCTTCCGGGTGGATGGTTCAACCTGACCGAGCCGGAACCGCTGCATCCGGCGAGTGCCAGGGCCCCAGCGGAAAGACAGCTGACAATGAGAAAGCGTGTCTTCCACGATGACGTCGTCGTCTTGCGCATGATCTGCCTCCTGAACGCGTGCGTTCTCGAGATCGAGCGAAACGTACCGCTCCATTTGCTCCCCCTGCATTCCGGACGTACGGGCTCCAGCGCGCCAGGGATGCACGCATTCAGCAATTCGTCGACGTCGATGGCGGCTCGCCTTGATCGATGCAAGGCATTGACGCAATTGGCAATTTCTGGCGATGGATGGGCCGGCGGGCACAGCCGGCGCAATTGTCCGACCAAAGTCGGGTCTGGCGGATGGAAGGGGGCGGTATATCGTCGATCGCACGGGTGAGGGAGCGGACGATGGGCTACGACGAGTTCTACCGGCAGTCGGTCGAGGAGCCGGAACGGTTCTGGGGCGAGCAGGCGAGGCTGATCCACTGGGAGACGCCGCCGCAGCAGATTCTCGACGCCTCGAAGCTGCCGTTCCGACGGTGGTTCGTCGGCGGCACCACCAACCTCTGCTACAACGCGGTGGATCGCCACATCGCCGAGCGCGGCGAGCAGCTGGCGCTGGTGGCGATCTCCACCGAGACCGGCGCCACCGAAGAGATCACCTACCGCGTGCTGTACCGCGAGGTGAATCGCTTTGCCGGCATCCTGCAGTCGCTGGATGTGGGCAAGGGCGATCGGGTGGTGATCTACATGCCGAACATGGCCGAGGCGGTGTACGCGATGCTGGCGTGCGCGCGCATCGGCGCGATCCACTCGGTGGTGTTCGGTGGTTTCGCCGCGCACAACCTGGCGCTGCGCATCGACGACGCCGAACCCAAGCTGCTGATCTGCGCCGATGCCGGCATGCGCGGCGGCAAGGTGATCCCGTACAAGCCGCTGGTGGACGCGGCGCTGGGCGAGGCGAAGGCGCCGCCGCCGCACGTGCTGATCGTCAGTCGCGGGCTGGATCCGGATATGCATCGGGTGGAGGGCCGCGACCTGGACTACGCCCGCCTGCGCGCCGAGCACATGAACGACGAGGTGCCGGTGGTGTGGCTGGAGTCGAACGAGCCCAGCTATCTGCTCTACACCTCGGGCACCACCGGCAAGCCCAAGGGCATCCAGCGCGACGTGGGCGGCTATGCGGTGGCGATGGCGATGTCCACGCGGCTGGTGTTCGACATCGGGCCGGGACAGGTGATGTTCTCCACCTCCGACGTGGGCTGGGCGGTGGGCCACTCGTACAACGTCTATGGCCCGCTGATCGTCGGCGCGACGTCGCTGCTGTACGAAGGGCTGCCGACCAACCCCGACCCCGGCATCTGGTGGCGGCTGTGCGAGAAGTATCGCGTGCGCTCCATGTTCTCTTCGCCCACCGGCATCCGCCTGCTGAAGAAGCAGGACGTGTCGTGGCTGAAGAAGGCGGATCTCTCCTCGCTCAAGTGGCTGTTCCTCGCCGGTGAGCCGCTGGACGAGCCGACCGCGCACTGGATCACCGATGGCCTCGGGGTGCCGGTGATCGACAACTACTGGCAGACCGAGACCGGCTGGCCGGCGCTCACCCTGATGCCGGGCCTGGAACTGAAGCCGGTGAAGTGGGGCTCGCCCGGACTGCCCGCTCCCGGTTACCGCATGAAGGTGATCAACGAGGCCACCGGCGAGGAAGCCGCCGCGGGCGAGAAGGGCGTGCTGGTGATGGTGCCGCCGCTGCCGCCGGGTTGCCTGACCACGGTGTGGCGCGACGACGATCGCTACGTCAACAGCTACTTCAGCCACTTCAAGGAGCTGCTGTACAGCTCGCTGGACTGGGCGATCCGCGACGCGGACGGCTACACCAACATCCTCGGGCGCACCGACGACGTGATCAACGTGGCCGGGCACCGGCTGGGCACGCGCGAGATCGAGGAGTCCGTCGCCACCTATGCGTCGGTGGCCGAGGCGGCGGTGATCGGCATGAAGGATGAGCTCAAGGGGCAGGTGCCGGTGGTGTTCGCCACGCTCAAGCAGGGCGCCACCGCTTCCTCGGAAGAGGCGGCGCGCGGCATGCAGCAGGCGGTGACCGACCAGCTCGGTCCGATCGCCCGGCCTGCGCGCATCTACGTGGTGAATGCCCTGCCGAAGACGCGCTCGGGCAAGCTGCTGCGCCGCTCGCTGCAGGCGCTGGTGCAGCACACCGATCCGGGCGACCTGTCCACGCTGGACGATCCGGCTTCGCTCGACGAGGTGCGCAAGGCGCTGGACAGGGGGCCGGACCTGGGCAGCTGAAGCTCCGTTACCGCCACAAGGATCCGCCGCAAAGGAAAACGGGACGGCAAGCCGTCCCGTTTTCCTTCCTGCGCCCTGCGGGGGGTTCTTCAGGCCGCTTCGGTCACCTTCTCGCGCTCTGCCACCGGCAGGCGCATCAGGTGGTCGAAGGCGCTGAGCGCGGCAGTGGAGCCGGCGCCCATGGCGATCACGATCTGCTTGTACGGCACCGTGGTGGCGTCACCGGCGGCGTACACGCCCGGCAGCGAGGTCTCGCCGCGGTCGTTGATGACGATCTCGCCGCGCGCCGACAGTTCCACCGTGCCCTTCAGCCACTCGGTGTTCGGCAGCAGGCCGATCTGCACGAAGATGCCTTCCAGGTCGACCGTGTGGGTGTTGCCGCTGACGCGGTCCTTGTAGGTCAGGCCGTTGACCTTCTGGCCGTCGCCCAGCACTTCGGTGGTCTGCGCGTTCACCAGGATCGCCACGTTCGGCAGGCTGCGCAGCTTGCGCTGCAATACCTCGTCGGCGCGCAGCTGGCTGTCGAACTCGAGCAGGGTGACGTGGCTGACGATGCCGGCCAGGTCGATCGCCGCCTCCACGCCGGAGTTGCCGCCGCCGATCACCGCCACGCGCTTGCCCTTGAACAGCGGGCCGTCGCAGTGCGGGCAGTAGGCCACGCCCTTGTTGCGGTAGGCGTCCTCACCCGGCACGTTCATCTGCCGCCAGCGTGCGCCGGTGGAGAGGATCACGGTCTTGGACTTCAGCGTCGCGCCGTTCTCCAGCTCCACCTGGACCAGACCGCCGGTGGCATCGCTGGCCGGAATGAGCCTGGTCGCGCGCTGCAGGTTCATCACGTCGACCTCGTGCTCGCGCACATTCTGCTCCAGCGCGGCAGCGAGCTTCGGGCCTTCGGTGTGCGGCACCGAGATCAGGTTCTCGATGCCCATGGTGTCCAGCACCTGGCCGCCGAAGCGCTCGGCCGCCACGCCGGTGCGGATGCCCTTGCGTGCGCTGTAGATCGCCGCGGCCGCGCCGGCCGGGCCGCCGCCGACGATCAGCACGTCGAAGGCCTCCTTGGTCGTCAGCTTCTCGGCGTCACGCTTGGCGGCGCCGGTGTCGAGCTTGGCGACGATCTGTTCCAGGCTCATGCGGCCCTGGTCGAACACTTCGCCGTTGAGGTAGACGGTCGGCACCGACATCACCTGGCGCGCGTCCACCTCGTCCTGGAACAAGGCGCCGTCGATGGCGACGTGCTTGATCTTCGGGTTCAGCACGCTCATCAGGTTGAGCGCCTGCACCACGTCCGGGCAGTTCTGGCAGGACTGCGAGAAATAGGTCTCGAAAGCGAACTCGCCGTCGAGGTTGCGTACCTGCTCGATCACGTCCTGTGTGGCCTTGGACGGATGGCCGCCGACCTGCAGCAGGGCGAGCACGAGCGAGGTGAATTCGTGGCCCATCGGGATGCCGGCGAAGCGCACGCCGATATCCGTGCCTTTGCGGTTGATCGCGAAGGAGGGTTTGCGCGCGTCGTCGTCGCGGCGCACCAGGGTGATCTGGTCCGAGAGCGCGGTGATCTCTTCGAGCAGCTCGTGCAGCTCGGCGGACTTGGCGCCGTCGTCGAGCGACTCGACGATCTCGATCGGCTGCGTGACCTTCTCGAGGTAGGCCTTCAACTGGGCGGAGAGATTGGCGTCCAACATGGCGATTTCCCTGGTGATGGGGTGAGTCTGGCGAGCGCCCGGGAAAATCCCGGGCGTCGCGAACGTTCAATGGGAGAACGAGAGGTCCGGGTGATCCGCGGACCGGGCGCG
>NZ_AMSF01000033.1 GCF_000334915.1 Dyella ginsengisoli LA-4
GGGGGGGAGGGAGTCGCAGCGCGCTTCGCGATCACCATCGCCCCGCTGGAGCAGGGCTTCGCGCTCAGCAAACCCGCGATCACCGTGCTCACCGAGCGGGAACTGTTCGGCGAACGCGTACGCAGCGAGCGCAGGCGCCGCCGCGGCCAGGCGCGCGATCCGGACACCATCATCCGCGACCTCACCGAGCTCTCGATCGGCTCGCCCATCGTGCACGTCGACCACGGCGTGGGCCGCTACCAGGGTCTGGAGTCGATGGAGCTCGGCGGCATGGAAGGCGAGTTCCTGATCATCGAGTACGCCAAGGGCGACAAGCTGTACGTGCCGGTGGCCCAGCTCGGCCTGGTCAGCCGCTACTCCGGCACGGCGCCGGAGCTCGCGCCGCTGCACTCGCTGGGCGGCGACGCCTGGGAGCGCGCGCGCAGGAAGGCAGCCGAGAAGGTGCGCGACGTCGCCGCCGAGCTGCTGGCGATCTACGCCCAGCGCGAGGCACGCGGCGGCGAGTCGATGCCGGTGGACCGGCAGATGGTGGAGGAATTCGGCGCCAGCTTCCCGTTCGAGGAAACCCCGGACCAGGAGCAGGCCATCGAAGCCGTGCTCGGCGACCTCGCCGCACCGCGCGCGATGGACCGGGTGATCTGCGGCGACGTGGGTTTCGGCAAGACCGAGGTCGCGCTGCGCGCCGCCTTCGCCGCGGCCACCGCCGGCAAGCAGGTCGCCGTACTGGTGCCAACCACCCTGCTCGCCCAGCAGCACTACCGCAACTTCGCCGACCGCTTCGCCGACTGGCCGGTGAAGGTGGACGTGCTGTCGCGCTTCCGCTCGGCCAAGGACGTGAACGCGGCACTGAAGAAACTGGAGGCCGGCGAGATCGATGTGATCGTGGGCACTCACAAGCTGCTGCAGCCGGACATCAAGTTCAGGAACCTCGGCCTCGTCATCGTCGACGAGGAACAGCGCTTCGGCGTGCGGCAGAAAGAGCAGCTCAAGAAGCTGCGCGCCGAGGTGGACCTGTTGACCATGACCGCCACGCCGATCCCGCGCACGCTGAACATGGCGATGAGCGGCCTGCGCGACCTGTCGCTGATCACCACCCCGCCAGCGCACCGCATGGCGGTGCGCACCTTCGTCGCGGCGTGGGATCCGGCGACGATCCGCGAGGCGTTCCAGCGCGAGCTGTCGCGCGGCGGCCAGGTGTACTTCCTGCACAACGAGGTGGAATCGATCGAGCGCACCGCGCGCGAATTGCAGGAGCTGATCCCCGAGGCGCGCATCGGCATCGCCCACGGCCAGATGCCGGAGCGCGAGCTGGAGCAGGTGATGGCGGACTTCCATCGCCAGCGCTTCAACGTGCTGGTGTGCACCACGATCATCGAGACCGGCATCGACATCCCGACCGCCAACACCATCATCATCAACCGCGCCGACCGCTTCGGCCTGGCCCAGTTGCACCAGCTGCGCGGTCGCGTCGGCCGCTCGCACCATCGTGCCTACGCGTACCTGGTGGTGCCGGACCGCAAGGCGATGACGCCGGATGCGGAAAAGCGCCTGGAGGCGCTGGCCTCGCTGGAGGAACTGGGCGCCGGCTTCACCCTGGCCACCCACGACCTGGAGATCCGCGGCGCCGGCGAGCTGCTGGGCGACGAGCAGTCCGGCCAGATCCAGGAGATCGGCTTCGGCCTCTACACCGAACTGCTGGATCGCGCCGTGCGCGCGCTGAAGAGCGGCAAAGTGCCCGACTTCGACTTGAGCTCGGAGCACGAGACCGAGGTGGAGCTGCACCTGCCGGCATTGATCCCGGACGACTACCTGCCCGACGTGCACGCCCGCCTGACGCTGTACAAGCGCATCGCCAGCGCGCGCAGCGACGAGCACCTGCGCGACCTGCAGGTGGAGATGATCGACCGCTTCGGCCTGCTGCCCGAGCCGACGAAGAACCTGTTCGCGCTGGCCACGCTGAAGCTGATGGCCACGCCGCTGGGCATCCGCAAGCTGGACTTCGGCCCCAACGGCGGGCGCATCCTGTTCCGCGAAAAACCCGAGGTGGATCCGCTGCTGATCATCAAGCTGATCCAGAGCCTGCCGCGGGTCTACAAGCTGGAAGGCCAGGACAAGCTCAAGGTCGTGCTCGACCTGCCCGGCGCGACCGAACGCATCCGCAGCGCGCAGGAGGTGCTGATCATGCTGGGCGCGCGCCGGCCGGCCTGAGGACTCAGGCGCCGAGCGCGTCGGCGATCGATCCGGCCAGGGCGGCGCCGCTCTGGAACGCGTTCTCGACGCGGGCGCCGAGGCACCAATCGCCACCGGCCCACAGCCCCGCCGCGGGATCGGCAAGGAACGGCTGGCCCAGCGGCCGGGTGGTCATCGCATAGCGCCAGCGGTGGGCCTGCGCCGCGATCGGCGGCGGTGGCGGCGCGCCGAACCGCTCAGCCAGCGCGGACAGCAGCCACTGCACCACCGCCTCCGGCACGCACTCGAGATACTCCCGGCTCCAGGCGGGCGAGGCATGCACGACCCAGCGGTCGATGCCGTCGTCCCCGCCGAGCCGGCTCGACTGCCGCGCGAGCCACGCCACCGGGCCGCCGTCCTCCACACGCCCGGCGTCGAACGGCAGCTCCCAGGGCGTGTCGAAGGCGAGCATCAGTGCCCAGCAAGGCGCGATCTCCACCACGTCGAGCGCTCCCGCCAGCGCCGATCCGGCGCGCTCGAGCAGAATCCGGGCCTGCGGCGCAGGTGCAGTGATGGCCACCGCATCAAACCCGTCGACGTATTCACCATCGTCCAGCGCGAGCCGCCAGCGCCCGTCGTGGCGCGACAGCCCGGTGACCGTCGCCTGCAGCCGCACATCGAGCGAGTCCGCCAGCGGGTCGACCAGCGGACGCATGCCCTCGGTACCGATCCACCACGGATGCGTGGGCGCCTCGCTGCCGGGCGGCAGCCGCGGTGCCCAGGGCCGCGCCGCGCCCGCCTGCGCCAGAGCCTGCAGTTCGGCGGCGAAGCGCGGCTCGCGGGCGGTGACGAACTGCGCGCCGTGGTCGAAGCGGTGACCCTGTTCGGTGCGACGCGTCGCCATCCGCCCGCCCAGCCCCCGGCTCTTCTCCAGCACCACTGGCCCAAGGCCGCGGCGATGCAGAGCGCGGGCGCAGGCCAGGCCGGCCATGCCGGCGCCGACGACGGCGATGCGCGGGGACGGGGAAACGGTCATGCGGGGGAGCTCCAGCGGGGAAGCGGCGCGGCGCCGGGTCGGGCGGTTCCGGTCGGAAGCCTGCCCTACGCCCCGGCTCCCCGCATACGCACGACATCCCGCAGGTGATGCGCGCGGCGATGTCTCAGGCGCGCACCAGGTACTGCACGCTGAACATCCGCTCGGGATCCAGCCAGACCTCGCGCACCGCCAGCCCGGCGCGATGAGCGAGCGCGGCGAAATCCTCCAGCGAGTACTTGCAGCTGTACTCGACCTGCATCGCCTCGTTCTCGCGGAAGCGCACTTGCTGCCGCCCCACGCGCACCACCTGATCCTCGCTGCTGAGGATGCATGTCTCGATGCGACCGGCCATCGGGTTGTAGCGCGCACGATGCCGGAACCGGCGCAGGTCGAAGTCGCTGCCGATTGCGCGATTGACGTGGGCGAGCATGTTCAGGGTGAACTCGGCGGTGACGCCGGCCGCATCGTTGTAGGCAGCCTCCAGCAGCGCCGTGTCCTTTTTCAGGTCGACACCGATCAGGATGCCGCCGCTCTCGCCCATTTCCGCACGCATCTTGCGCAGCAGCACGGCGGCATCGGCCGCCTCGAAATTGCCGATGGTGGACCCGGGGAAATAGATCACCGTCCGGCGCGTGGCCCGAGGGGCGATCGGCAGGCGCAGCGCGCGGGTGAAGTCCGCGCAAAGCGGCTGCATGGCAACGTCGGGGAAGCGTTCGCCAAGGCGCTGCACGCTCTGTCGCAGCGGCTCCGGGGAAATTTCCACCGGCACGTAGGCCACCGGCGAGACCAGGTGTTCCAGCAGCAGGTCGGTCTTGATCGCGTGGCCGCTGCCGTATTCCACCAGCCTCACGTCCGGCCCGAGTGCGGCAGCGATCTCTGCGCCGTGCGCACGCATGAGCGCGATCTCGCAGCGGGTGAGGTAATACTCCGGCTGTTCGCAGATCGCCACGAACAGCTCCGAGCCGCGTTCGTCGTAGAACAGCCAGGACGGCAGCCGCTTCGGTCTGGCGGCCAGGCCGCGCTGCACCACTTCGAGAATGAAATTGTCGGGGGGGCGACGATCGTCGTCGCGCAGCCAGGTGGCCTGGAGTGTGCTGCTCATAAGTCCTTTCCGAGTCGGATTCCTGCGAACTGCCAGCGGGCATGGGGAGGGAAGAAGTTGCGATAGCTTGCGCGCACGTGGTCGCACGGCGTGACACAGCTGCCCCCACGCAACACCCACTGCCCGTTCATGAACTTGCCGTTGTATTCGCCCAGCGACCCCGGCAACGGCCGGAAACCGGGGTAGCTGACATAGGGCGAGGCGGTCCACTCCCAGACGTCGCCGAACATCTGGCGCAGCCCTTCGCCCGGGGTGGCGGCGTGCGGATGAAGGCGCGCCTGCTCCTGCAGGTTGCCCTGCACCGGCAGCACGGCGGCCGCAGCCTCCCATTCGGCCTCGGTCGGAAGGCGCGCCTCGGCCCAGCGTGCGAACGCGTCGGCCTCGAAGTAGCTCAGGTGGCACACCGGGGCTTCGGGATCCAGCGGCTGCACGCCGCCGAGGGTGAATTCGTTGGCCAGGTCGTCCTCCCAGTAGAGCGGGCGCTGCCAGCCCTCGGCCTGCACCGTGGCCCAACCGTCGGACAGCCAGAGCCCCGGCTCGCGGTAGCCTCCATCGTGGACGAAGGCGAGGTACTCCGCGTTGGTGACCAGCCGGTTGGCCAGCGCGTGCGGCTGCAGCAGCGCGCGATGGCGGGGCGTCTCGTTGTCGAAGGTGAAGCCGCCCCCCTCATGGCCGAGGTCGACGATGCCTTCGTCACCAGCGAGAAAACGCAGGGGCACGGGTCGCGACGGCCCCGTGGTCCACCCCTCCACCCGGTAGGCCGGCCGCAGCGGATTGCACCACAACGCGTGCTTGATGTCGGTGAGCAGGAGTTCCTGGTGCTGCTGTTCGTGGTTCAAGCCGAGCTCCACCAGCATGGCGAGGTCCGGATCGTCGCCGGCCTCCAGCCATTCGCCGACGGCATCGTCGACGTAACGCCGGTAATCCAGCACTTCGGCCAGCGATGGTCGTGACAGCAGGCCACGGCGCGGCCGGGCGTGCATCGGCCCGACCGACTGGTAATACGAATTGAACAGCACCATCCAACCGGGATGACGCGTCACGTAGCCGGGACGCCGCGACAGCACGAACTGTTCGAAGAACCAGGTGGTATGCGCGAGGTGCCACTTGCCCGGACTGGCGTCGGGCATCGACTGCACCATCATGTCCTCGGGCGACAGCGGCGAGGCCAGCGCCACCGTGACCTGGCGGATGCGGTCGAAGCGCGTGCGAAGGGACGTGTCGGCGACCAGGCCCGGCACCTTCATGGCACGCACCGGAGGCCGAGAGCATATGAACGGGAACGACGGCCGAAGCGCGGGAGCATGCAGAATGCCGTGCAGGGAACCGAGGTCGGATTGTCCTGCACGGGACGTTCAGATCCTGTGATCCGCGGATGGCCGATAGTGGACACGCGCATGCATTCCGTGTTGCATGCCTCACCGTATTCCCTGCCGATCGCGAGGTGCCCCCGTGAGAATGGCCATCATCCTTTCCGCCCTGGCGTTGGCGACGACCACCGGCGTTGCCGCGCAGAGCGCTTCGGCGCGTACACCGCTGCGGCCGATCAGCGAATGCATCCGCGTCGACCAGATCAACGAGTGGCACATCGTCGACGATCGCACCGCCACCGTACGCACCGGTCCCAGGCGCTATGTGGTCGGGCTACAGGCCCGGTGCCCGCGACTGGGGCAGCCGCCGGCCGGACTGATCTTCCACCCCAACCGCTCGAACCTCGCGCTGGGCATGTACCGGATCTGCGGCGAAGCGGGCGAGACGGTCAGCTCGTATCACCAGCCACGATGCGCGATCCAGTCGGTGCGGATCGTCGACAAGGCGGAATTCGACCGGCTTTCGGCAAAAGCGCGACGCAGCGGCAGTGCCGCCGACCAGCCCACCAGCAAGCCGTAGGACGCGCACGAAAAACGCCCGGCCATGGCCGGGCGTTTTCCTGGGTCGCATTCGGTCTTGCGGGACAGCGGATCAGTCGCCGTCGTAGCCGTCGTCACGCACGTAGCGGGTGTCGTACGGATCGCTGTAGACCACGGTGCGGGTGACCACGCGGCGCTCGACCACCGGGCGATCCTCGTAGATCACCGTGGTGCGCGGGCGGGTATAGACCACCGGGGCATCGTAGTAGACCGGGCGCGGATTCACCGCCGCATCGATCAGACCGACCATCGCACCGGCGACCAGCGCACCGGCGATCCAGCGACCGCCCTCCCAGTGACCGCCGCGGTGATAGCCACCGTGATAGCCGCGGTAGTAACCGCCGTGGTAGCCGTGATAACCGCCACGGTAGCCGTGGCCCCAGCCGCCGTGACCCCAGCCGTGTGCGCTGGCGGCGAACGGCATGGCCAGCGCCGCGGCGATCATCACGCCGGCGGCCGCGAGTTTCTGTTTGCCAAGGATGCCAGTCATGCGAGCTACCTCCTTCGAATCCGGGAGCCATGCTCGGCTCGCGCCACTTAATCGCCACTGAAAATTCATCGGCGCTTGATTCTTGCGCTGTCCCACGGATTTTCGTTCGACGGGCCGTGCAGGCGCAGCAGCCAGCAGCCGTGGATGTCCGCCCGGCGGGCGAAATCGAACGGGATGCTGGGCGCGCTCCAGTCCTCGATGCTGAACCGCTCCTCCAGCGCCGCGCGATCCAGCGCGAAGCGGCGGAAATTGTTCGAGAACACGATCACGCCGTCGTGGGCCAGCCGGTCGCCGCAGGCTTCGAGCAGGGCGACGTGGTCGCGCTGCACGTCGAAATCCTCTGCGCGCTTGGAGTTGGAGAAGGTCGGCGGATCGACGTAGATCAATCCGTAGCGCTCGCGGTCGGCGCGCAGGAAGGTCATCGCATCGGCCTGCATCAGCCGGTGCCGCGTGCCGCTGAAGCCGTTCAGCGCCAGGTTGCGCGAGGCCCAGTCCAGATAAGTGGCCGACAGGTCCACGCTGGTGGTGTCCTGCGCCCCACCGGCCGCGGCGTAGGCGCTGGCCGTTGCGGTGTAGGCGAACAGGTTGAGGAAGCGTCGCCCCTGGGCCAGCTCGCGCAGCTTCGCCCGCACCAATCGGTGGTCGAGGAACAGGCCGGTGTCCAGGTAGTCGGTGAGGTTCACCAGGAAGTGCAGACCGCCCTCCTCCACTTCGACGAACTGCCCCTGCTGGTCGAAGTGGCCGTACTTGGAGCCGCCCTTGCCGCGCTCGCGGGTCTTCACCGCGACATGGTCGCGCGGCACCTCGAACACCTCGCCGGCCACGCGCACCAGCTCGCGCAGGCGGGTCTGCGCCACCGCCGCGGGCACCTCGGCCGGCGCGCGGTATTCCTGCACGTGCAGCCAGCGTTCGCCGCCCGCGTTGCCGTAGACGTCGATGGCCGCGGCGTATTCGGGCAGATCCTGGTCGTAGGCGCGCCAGCAGTGGATGCCTTCGCGCTCCAGCCGCTTGCGCAGGTGGCGGACGTTCTTCTCCAGCCGGTTCTTCACCATCTGCGCGCCGGGCGACAGCGGCTTCGGCTCGCGCGCCACCGTCTCGCGGGCGTGCAGCTCGAAGATCAGCAGCACCGTCTCCAGTGCGCCGTTGTAGAGCGTGTACTTCTTGTCCGCGCGCAGCGGCATGGCGCGCCCCAGCTCGGCGTCACCGGCCAGCACGGCGGCACGCCAACCGGCGAAGTGCGCGCGCAGGGTCTCGCCCAGCGCACGATACAGTTGCGGCATCTGCTCGCGCTGACCCAGCCGTTCGCCATACGGCGGATTGGTGATCACCAGGCCGCGCGCCACGCCGGGCGGCGGGGCCGCGTGGCTGGCATCGTGCCGGTCCAGCGTGAAGAAGCCGGCGACGCCGGCGGCCTGCGCGTTGCGCTTGGCGGTCTGCACCATCCGCGGGTCGGCATCGGCGCCGAAGAAGCAGGCGCGCAGCGCGCGCAGGCCGGCTTCGGCGCGCGTACGCGCCTCCTCGTGCAGACGCTTCCACAGCGCGATGTCGTGCTGCGCCCAGCCGAGGAAACCGAAGTATTCACGGTGCAGGCCCGGCGCAACGTCGGCGGCCATCCACGCGCCTTCGATCAGCAGCGTGCCCGAGCCGCACATCGGATCCAGCAGCGCGCCACCCTCGGCGTAGATCTGCGGCCAGCCACCGCGCAGCAGCATCGCCGCGGCAAGGTTCTCCTTCAGCGGCGCCTCGCCCTGCATCTCGCGCCAGCCACGGCGGTGCAGCGGACTGCCGGACAGATCCAGCGACAGCGTCGCGCGGTCGCGGCGCAGGCGCACGTTGATCCGCACGTCCGGCTCGTCGGTGACCACGTCGGGGCGCTGGCCGGTGCGCTGGCGGAACTGGTCGACCATCGCGTCCTTCACCCGCTGGGCGAGGAACTGACTGTGGTTGAGCTTGCTCTGCGTGGTGTGCGCGTCCACCGCCAGGGTGGCCCGCTCGGACAGGTGCGCCGACCAGTCGACCGACTGCACGCCGGCGTACAGCGCCTCGTCGGTGGCCGCGTCGAACTCGGCCAGCGGCAGCAGCACGCGACTGGCCAGGCGCGACCACAGGCAGGCGCGGTAGGCGGTCTCCAGCGTGCCGGAGAAGCGCACGCCCGAGAGCGCCTCGTGCACGTCTTCGGCACCGAGCGCGACCAGTTCGTCTTTCAGCAGGTATTCCAGGCCCTTCGGGCAACTGGCGAAGAAGGCCGTCATGCGCGCGCCGCCAGGGACTCGAGGAACAGCCGGAACTGCCCGGCGATCGCGTCCACGCTCGCCGACAGGCGATGGTCGTCGTCGAGGACCAGCAGCGGCAGCTGCCGCCGTTCGGCAAAAGCGTATATGTCGTCCAGCGGGCAGAGCTCGTCGCGCCAGCCGTGGATCAGCACGGTGGGCACGTCGGGCGAGACATCGAAATCCACCTCGCAGCCGGGGATGGACTCGGGCGTGGCCATCAGGAACAGCCCGGCCACCGGTCGCTCGAGCGAGGCCAGCCCGGAGACGAAGGCGCCCATGCTGGAGCCGACCAGCACCGGCGGCATCGGCTGGGCCTGGATCGCCGCCTCCAGCCGCGCCAGGCGGGGGGCGACCGAGCCGGCCAGGCCGAGCGCGTCGTCCTCGCGATAGTCGGGACGCAGGGTGGACCAGCCCAGCGATTCGGCCAGCCGGGCCAGTGCACTGACCTTGGTGGCGTCGGGGCCGGATTCGGCACCGTGCGAGAGGATGATCGGGGGGCGCATGGCGGCGGCTCGGCGTGGCGGGTCGTTCATGATACCGCGGCACCGTGCGAGACTCCCGCGCATGCCCGTCACCGTCCACGACCATTTCCTGCCCTACGTCGACCGCCTTCAGGCGCGCCCGGCCGACGCCGTCACCCTCGTGGTGATCCACTGCACCGAGCTGCCCGACCTGGCGATGGCCCGCGAGTACGGCGAGCGCGTGCTGCACGCCAGCGGCACCGGCAACAGCGGCCACTACTACGTCGACCGCGACGGCCGCATCGAGCGCTACGTGCCCGGCACCCGCGTGGCGCACCACGTGCGCGGCTACAACCCGGCATCGATCGGCATCGAGCTGGTCAACACCGGGCGCTATCCGGACTGGTTCGACTCGCGCCACCAGGCGATGGACGAACCCTATCCGCCCGCGCAGATCGCGGCCCTCAAGGCGCTGCTGGCGCGGCTGCGCGACGAGTTTCCGGCGCTGCGGCAGATCGCCGGCCACGAGGATCTGGACATCGCCCGGGTGGCGGCCAGCGACGATCCCTCGCGGGAGGTGCCGCGCAAGCGCGACCCCGGTCCGCGGTTTCCGTGGGACGAGGTGCTGGCCGGCGCGGCGCTGGAGCGCATCCGCGCCTGAGCCCCCTACGGCGGGCGCTTCATCGGGAAGCGGTCCCGCGTGGTCGAGTACCACAGCCCGCCCATGCGCCCGACGAGGTCGAGCTTTTCGGGGTCGACATGACGCTCGTCGGCCATCACCGCATCGTCGATGTGGGCCAGCAGCACGCGCGCGAAGATCAGGAAGTGCCGCGGGCTCTCCGCCGGGTACGGCGTGATGCTCTCCACCTCGCACTCGAACGCCACCGGCGCCTGCACCAGCCGCGGCACGGCCACACGGGTGCCCGGCACCGTGGCGATGCCGAAACGTTCGATCTCGCTGACCTCGGGCGGCAGCGTGGCGGCGGTCTCGTTCATCACTGGCGCCAGCGCCGCATTGACCAGGTGGATCACCACCTGTCCGGTCTCGCGGGCATTGACCAGGGTGTCCTTCGGCCGGCCACCCGGATGGAGTCCGACGTTAACCATCAGCGTCGGCGGCTGGTCGCAGATCACCTGGAAAAAACTGAAGGGCGCCAGATTGGTGACCCCGGCGGAGGAGACACTGGCGACCCAGGCGATCGGTCGCGGCGTGACGGTGGCGGTGAGCCAGCGATAGGCCTCGTCGGCACTCATGCCGGCCAGATCCAGTTGCATCGTCGGGGTGTCCTTCGCGGGGCGCTGGCGCGCAGTCTAGCGTCCGTGACCGGTATCGCCGCGCCGTTCCGGGCCGGATGGGACATCCCGCCACACGGCGAAAGCCCCCTTGCACGCGTCACTTTCGCCGTCCGGCCGGGACGGGCGGCCGTGCAGGCGAGCCGGAACGCGTGGCGCAGGATCAGGCGAAAGCGTCGAGCAGGCCCACGGCACTGATCGTCGCCGGCGCGGCGCTCACCTCGCCGATGGCCGCGTCGGTCGAGTCACCGGCGCGACCCGGAGAGGATGACTGCCGGCCGCCATCGCCTCCGCCGGCCGACTGCTGGCCGACGTGCGCCTGCCCCAGCGAAAGGCCCTGCTGGGCAAGCAGCGTGTCCAGCTGCGGAAGGGTCTGCTGCAGTGCGTGCACGGTCGCCGGGTGCTGTGCGGCAAAGGTCACATCGACCTGTCCGTTGTGCTGAACATTCACTTTCACGTCCAGCGAGCCGAGCTCCTCGGGATGCAGCTTGATCCGCGCCTGCTTGATGTCCTGCCCACCGAGCCAGGCCACCTGCTGGCCGAGCTGCTGGGTGAAGTCGGCAGTGCCGACCTGGCTGGCAATGGCGAGCGCATGCGGTGCCGCTGCCAGCGGCGCGGGGGCGACCTGCGCGCCCGCCTGCATCAGGCCCGCCAGTGCATCGATGGTCGCCTTCTCGTCCTGTCGCGCCGCGGCCTTGGGCAGCCCGGAGGCGAACAGGTCGTTGAAGGAGGCCAGCCCCTGGATGGGCTGTCCGGCGCCATTCGCTGCCGGGCTGGCGTCGGACGAGGCCGTGCCGTCGGTGGTCGTGGCCACGGCCGGGTCGACGCTGCCTGAGGCGGACGCATCGGTGGCGGGCGAACCGCCGAGCGATGCCTTGAGAATGCTCGCCGCCATCACCTTGGCGGCGCCGCCGGTGACGGCCGAAGCATTGGCCGGCATGGCCTGCCCCAGCAACGCGAGCATGGCACCGGCCACCGAAGCGGCCCCGGTGGCCGACGCATCGTCGTCGGGTGCCGCCGTCTTGTCTGTCGATGCATCGGAGGCATCGACACCCTCGTCGGAGGCAACCTTGGACTTGATCCCGCCAGCCAGCGATGCGGTGGCCGCCGCGTTGCCCTGGGCGGACTCGTCCGCCGCCGGATCTTTGCCGCCGGTGGCCGTCGACTGGCCGCCCGCATCCTTCGACGCCGACTTGCCGGCACCCGCATCGGTGCGGGTGGACGTCGCAGGCGCCGACCTGGCCTTATCCGCGCCGGACTGCTGCTGGCGCGCGGCGTCCAGGTGACTGTCGAAGACGCGGGCCGCGTCGCCGGAACCCGCACGGGACTCGCCGGCCGGGGCGACCGGGCTGGACGTGGCAACGGAAATCTTGGGAAGCGGTGCGGTGGCGGGCATGGTGACCTTGTCGGAAATTCGTCGCGGGCGACGTGTTACAGGCTGGGCAGCAAGGTTCGCGCCAACGGGCGCATGACGGTCAGCGCGCGAGCCCCGGCGGGCGCCGGTACTGCATGCGTTCGTCTACATCGGACTGTTCGCGCCGGTCCTCGGCCTTGCGCTCGGCCTCGCGGTAGCGGCTGACCACGCTGTCCAGCGCCTTCTCCCGGGCATGCGCCTCGCGCCAGTGGCCGCGCGCATGCTCCAGGTGACGCTGCTGGCGCTGCACTTCGGCCACCTGCTGGGCGATCGCCTGGTCGATGCGGTCGATGAACTGCTGCAGGTTGAGCAACGCCTGCACGCTGGTGCCGTTGGCCTGGGCCGAAGCGTAGTCGTGCCGGTAGCGCTTGAGCTCCTCCAGCTGGTGTTCGGCACGGGCCAGCTTCTGCTGCTGCTCGGCCAGCCGCTGCATGGCCTCGTCGCGACGGTCGTGCGCCAGGTCCACCGCCGGCTGCAGGCGGTCGGCACGCGACCTCATGCTTCACCCTCGCCGGTCAGCGCGCACAGCGCCTCGATGCCCTGGACAAGGGTCACCGGCTCGTCGACCTCCTGCTGCAGGAACGCGCGCAGCCGCGGCCACATCGCGATGGCATGGTCGACCTGCGGATCGGAACCCTTCTGGTAGGCACCCACCGCAATCAGGTCGCGCTGCTGGCGGTAGGCCGAATAGATCTGGCGGAAGCGCTGCGCCGAGCGCAGGTGCTCGCGGCGGACCACCGCCGGCATCACGCGGCTGATCGACGCCTCGATGTCGATCGCCGGGTAGTGACCGGCCTCGGCGAGGTCGCGCGAGAGCACGATGTGGCCGTCGAGGATCGCGCGGGCGGAATCGGCGATCGGGTCGTGGCGGTAGTCGTCGCCCTCGGTGAGCACGGTGTAGAAGGCGGTGATCGAACCGCGGCCCTCGGCATCGTTGCCGGCACGTTCGACCAGCGCCGGCAGCATCGCGAACACCGACGGCGGATAACCCTTGGTCGCCGGCGGCTCGCCGATCGCCAGCGCGATCTCGCGCTGCGCCTGGGCGTAGCGGGTCAGCGAATCCATCAGCAGCAGCACGCGCAGGCCGCGGTCGCGGAACCATTCGGCGATCGCGGTGGCGTACTGCGCGCCGCGCAGGCGCTTGAGCGGCGGTGCGTCGGCCGGCGCGGCGACGATCACCGCGCGGCGACGCCCCTCCACGCCCAGCGTGTGGTCGACGAATTCCTTCACCTCGCGGCCGCGCTCGCCGATCAGCCCGACCACCACCACATCGGCATCGGTGTACTTGGTCATCATGCCGAGCAGCGTCGACTTGCCGACGCCGGAGCCGGCGAACAGACCCAGCCGCTGGCCGCGGCCGACGGTGAGCAGCGCGTTGATCGCACGCACGCCGGTATCCAGGCGGGTGTCGATCGGCTTGCGCTCCATCGGGTTGATCGGCTCGGCCTTGAGCGAGGCCTGCTCGTCGGTGTCCAGCGGCCCCATGCCGTCCAGCGGCAGGCCGTCGGCGCCGACCACACGGCCGAGCAGGCCCTGTCCCACCGGCAGACCACCGGCATGTGCGCAGGGACGAACCCGCGCGTTCGGCAGCACGCCGTGCATCTCGCCCACCGGCATCAGCAGCAGCCGTTCGTCGGCGAAGCCCACCACCTCGGTGTCGAGCTGGTCGCCGTCGGCCGAATCCACCAGACAACGCGAACCGAGCGCCGCTTCGCAGCCCTCCGCCTCGAGCGTCAGGCCGACCACGCGGCGCAGCCGGCCTTCCACGGTCAGGGTGTGCGCCAGCTCGGCGCGGCGGGCGCGGCGGGCGAGCCGTTCGCGCCAGTGTTCGCCGCGCCGGGCCAGCAGATCCGCGCTCACCGCGAACTCCCGTCACGAAGTGGCCGACGACGGGCCTGGACCGAAGGGAAATCGCGCCGCAGGTGGGCACCCGTGGGACGGGGGGATCGCTTGGGCCAACCAGCCATGCCGTCGGGGGAGGTAGACGGGGCGGTCGGCTTCACGGGGGCCCACCAGCGGCGCGAAACGGAGAGGCCGCGGCAGCAACGCCGCCACAGCCTGCGAAGCAGGATCAGACGCAGGAAAACCGTCACCCGGCCAGTCTCCTGCGGGTAGCCGGAGCGGGCATCGCGACGGGCGATGCGGGCAGCCAGGCGGGGATCGCCGGGCAGGTCGGCCAGCGCCACCCAGCCGGCCTGCGGCTGCGCGGCGCCGTACATCGCGCGATGTCTCGGGGTGGCCGGATGGGCGGCCATCGAGACGACCGTGCCAGCGTGCGCGGGACGGCTCATGCCGTCACCTCGTCGCCGCCATCGTCGTCCGAGTCGATGCCCAGCACCGCGTCGACGATGGCGGCCAGGCGCGTGTCGACGCGGGCATCCAGTCGCGAGCGCTCGCTCTCGAGCGCGCAGTCGCCCCGCGACAGCGCCGGATCGGGCAGCAGTTGCCAATGCTCCTCGGCCACCTGGTGCTCACGCAGCACCGCCAGGTCGTCCGGATGCACGCGCACGCGCACCTCACGGGCCGCGGACGGCAGCGCCCGCGCGGCCTGCTGCACGGCCTGCACGATCAGTGCCGGCGAGGTGGCCAATTCGTGCGCGATCACCCGACGGGCGATCACCGTGGCCAGTCGCGCCAGCTCCTGCTCGGTTGCCTCGTCGAGCGCTTCCAGCGGACGCGCAGCGGCATCCAGCAGCATCTCGAACTGCCGCACCATGGCTTCCCGTTCGCGCTTCGCGTCGGCCAGGCCCTCGGCACGACCGGCGGCATAGCCTTCTTCGCGCGCCTGGCGTTCGAGCGCTTCCAGTTCGGCGACGGTCGGCGGACCGCCTTCCTCCGACACGGCCTCGACGGCCAGGCGATCCACGACCGGCGGCAGCTCCCAGCGCTGGAACCCGCCGACCGCGTCGCGGATGATCTGAGCGGCCATCAGACGAAGTCATCCCCGCCGGCGGACAGCGTGAGCTGACCGGCATCGGCCAGGCGACGGGCGATCATCAGCACTTCCTTCTGCGCCGCGTCGACTTCGCTCACGCGCACCGGACCGGACACTTCCAGGTCGTCGCGCAGCATGTCGGCGGCACGCTTGGACATGTTCGCGAAAATCTTCTCGCGGATGGCCGGCTCGGCGCCCTTCAACGCCACAGTCAGGCGCGCCGAAGGCACTTCGCGCAGCAGCGTCTGCATGCTGCGGTCGTCCAGCTCGGCGAGGTCGTCGAAGACGAACATCAGCTCCTCGATCTTGCCGCCCAGGCCGGCATCCTGCGTGCGGATCGCCGACATCAGTTCGGCCTCGCGACTGGACTCCATCGAGTTGAGGATGTCCGCGGCCGCCTTCAGGCCACCCACGCTGGCCGACTTGAGCTTGTTGGAGCTGCCGGAGAACTGACGCTCCATGATCTCGTCCAGCTCGTTCAGCGCATGCGGCTGCACGCCGTCGAGCGTGGCGATGCGCATGATCGCGTCCGAGCGCGTGCGCGGCGGCAGGTAGCCGAGCACCTCGGCGGCCTGGTCCGGCTCCAGGTGGGCCAGCACCAGCGCGATGATCTGCGGATGCTCCAGGTTGATCAGTTCGGCGATCGCCCGGCTCTCCATCCACTTGAGCGACTCCAGGCCCTTGCTGGAGCGGCCGAGCAGGATGCGATCGATCAGGCCGCCGGCCTTGCTCTCGCCCAGGGCGTTGGTGAGGATCTTGCGGATGTAGTCCTCGGTGCCGACGCCCAGCGCGGTCTGGTGCCCGACATCCTCGTTGAGCCGGTTGAGTACGCCCTCGACTTCGTTGCGGCTGACGCTGGTGAGTCCGGCCATCGCCGAACCGACCGCCTGCACGTCGCGCGCGGACAGGTGCTTGAGCACCTCCGCGGCATCCTGCTCGCCCAGCGTGAGCAGCAGGATCGCGGCCTGGCGGGCGCCGTCGGAAACCTGCTCAGCCATTGTCGCCCACCCAGTTGCGGACGACCTGCGCCACCTGCTTGGGGTTCTCGCTCACCATGCGCTTGGCCATGTTGATCTTCTGCTCGTAGGCAATCGCCTGCCCGATGCGGGCCGGTTCATCCTCCGGAATATCGGCGACCTGCACGGAAACTTTCGGCATCGGCGAGGGCAATGCGTTGGCTTCTTCGACCGGGCGGGCGGGCCCACGGCTCAGGCCCTTGAGCAGCGGCCGCAGCAGCCCGAAAGCCACCAGCAGCGCGACCAGGATGCCGCCGCCCTGCTTGATCAGGTCGAGCATGCCCGGGCGCTGCCAGAACGACATCGTCGGCTCGCTGGTGTCGTCGGCGGCAGGGTCGCGATGGAATGCCTGGTTGACCACGCTGACCGTATCGCCACGGGCGGCATTGAAGCCGACCGCGTTCTTGGCCAGATCGGTCAGATGGGTCAGCTCCTGCGGCGTGAAAGGCTCGCTCTTGGCGTCCTTGCCGGTTCCAACGGTCTTGTTGTCGACCACCACCGCCACGCTCAGGCGCGCCAGGCGGCCGGCCGGATCGGTGACGTGGCTGATGGTGCGGTCCAGCTCGAAGTTGCGGGTCGCGCTGGAGGAGCTCTCGGTCGGCGTGGATGCGGTCGAACTGGTCGCGGCCGCACCGTTCGCACGCGCCTGCGGATTGGCCGCGGTGGGCTGCGCAGGGGTGTTCGGCGGCTGGTTGCTGAGCGCGCCCGGCACGCCGTTGTTCGCGCCCGCGTCAGTGCGCTGCTCGCTGCTGGTCTGCTCGCTGCGCAGCGCGGGATGATCGTGGTCGTAGGTTTCCGACGCCTTCTCGGTCTGGCTGAAGTCGAGATCGACGTAGACCTGCGCGCGCACCTTGCCGGGACCGACCAGCGGCGTCAGCAGCTCCTCGATGCGCTCGGCGTAGGTGTTCTCGATGCGGGTGGCCAGGCGCAGCCGAGTATCGCCCACCGACGCGGCGCTGTCCGGGGCGTCGCCGGTGAGCAGCTGCCCCTGCTGGTCGACCACGGACACCTGCTTGGGATCGAGATCGGGCACGCTGGAGGAGACCAGGTGCACGATCGCCGCCACCTGGCTGGCGTCGAGCTGGCGGCCCGGGAACAACGACACCAGCACCGAGGCGCTGGCCTGGTGGTTGTCGCGGATGAACGCCGACGGCTTGGGCAGCGCCAGGTGCACGCGCGCCGAGCGCACCGACTGCAGGTTGGCAATGGTGTTGCCCAGGTCGGTCTCCAGCATCTGCTGGTAGCGCGTGCGCTCGGCCAGGTCGCTCATGCCGAACGGCGAATCGGCGCCCGGGACGGTAGTGGCATTGGTGCTGCCCTGCGGCAGGCCCTGCCCGGCAAGGCGCAGGCGGATCGACGCCAGCTGCGACTGCGGAGCCATGATCGAAGCCCCGTCGGCGCTCAGCGTGTAGGGCGTATTGGTGGACTGCAGCGCCTGGGTGATCGCGGCGGCGTCCTTCTGGTCCAGCCCGGCGTACAGCAGGCCGTAGTTGGGCGAGCGCGACCACAGCACCACGGCCACGCCCATCGCCACGGCCAGCGCCACGCCGACCAGCAGCATCAGTTGGCGCGACGCCGGGCTGCGCGCGATGTCGCGCAGGTCCAGGCGCGCGGCGGGGCGATCGCCGTCGACCTTCGGTTCCGTGGGGGTCATGCCGCCGTCTGCCATGGGGGGTGCTCGCTATCGGGGGTGCGGGGTGGGGAGAGCCGCGCTCAGACCGGCATGTTCATGATGTCTTTGTAGGCGTCGACCAGTTTGTTGCGGACCTGGGTCATCGCGTTGAGCGAGAGGTCGGCCTTCTGGATCGCCACCATCGTGCGGGCGAGGTCGGCGCCCTTGTCGCCACGCTCGAACGCCGCCGCCATGCGGCCGGCCTCGGCCTGGCTGTCGCCGACCGCGGCGATCGACTGCCGCAGCACCGCGCCAAAGCCGCCACCGGGGATCGCCGCCGGCGACGTCGCCGGCATCGCGGTGGAGGAAAACGCCACCTCCGGCGAACGCACCTGCGTGGACATCTGGCGCATCTGGGAAAGCAGGTTGTTGACGTCGATCGTGCTCATGACGGATTTCCAACGCGTGACGGGTTCCAGTGCCGGTGTTGCACGATGCGTGCCATCCAGGCGTGGTGCTTGCGTCAGGCCGCCAGGCCGTTCTGCAGGCCGTACTTGCGCAGCTTCTCGACCAGGGTCGTGCGCTGCATGCGCAGCAGCTTGGCGGCATGCGCCACCACGCCACCGGTGGCATCCAGCGCCTGGCGGATCAGCCCGACCTCGATGTCGGCCAGGTAATCCTTCAGGTCGATGCCGCCCTCGGGCAGCAGTGCCGCGTCGTTGACCGCACGGGCGGCCTCGACCACCGGCGTGTCCATCACCTCGAGCAGGCGATGGCCGCTCGGCTCCTCCGCCACCGCCGTGCCGCGATAACGCTCGGGCAGCTCGCCGGCGCGGACTTCGGCACGCGGATACAGAATGGCCAGCCGCTCGACCAGATTGCACAGCTCGCGCACATTGCCCGGCCAGGGGTAGCCGCGCAGCGTCTGCAACGCACCGGCGGAGAACTTCACCGAACCCACGCCGCGGCGCTCCAGGCGCTGGTTGAACTCTTCGATCAGCACCGGCAGGTCCTCCAGCCGCTCGCGCAGGGCCGGCAGCTCCAGCGGGAACACGCTGAGGCGATAGAACAGGTCCTCGCGGAACTTGCCGTCGGTGATCGCCTGCTCCAGGTTGCGGTGGGTGGCGGCGATGATGCGCACGTCGCAGCGCTGGGTCTTGTTGCCGCCGACGCGCTCGAACACCCGCTCCTGCAGCACGCGCAGCAGCTTCACCTGCATCGGCAGGCTCATGTCGCCGATCTCGTCCAGGAACAGTGTGCCGCCCTCGGCCAGCTCGAAGCGGCCCTTGCGGGCGCTGATCGCGCCGGTGAAGGCGCCCTTCTCATGGCCGAACAGCTCGCTCTCCAGCAGCTCGGCCGGAATCGCGCCGCAGTTGATCGCGATGAACGGCTTGTCCTTGCGCGACGAGCAGTCGTGGATGGTGCGGGCGACCATTTCCTTGCCGGTACCGGACTCGCCCAGCACCAGCACGCTGGAATCGAACGGGGCGACCTGGCGGATCAGCGAATTGACGCGAGCCATCGCGCGGGATTCGCCGACGAAGCGCTGCTCGGCACGACGCATGCCCTGCAACGGTTTGCAGGCCTGGCGCACCGCCTCGGCAAACTGCTCGTAGCGCAGCGGGAAGCGGATCGCCACCACCCGGCCGGCGAATGCGGCGCTGGGCGAAAGCAGGCGCGAGGCGAGCGGCGCGTCGTCGGCCACCAGCACCACGGCCTGGCCGTCGCCGCCGAGCTGTTCGAGCTGCTGCTCCAGCAGGCATTCGTCCGTCACGTCGCCGACGTAGATGCCGCGAACGGCGCTGGCGACCGGCTGGTCGTCGACGCGCCGCGGATGGAACCCGAGGAACTGCAAGGCCGCCATGACAGAGTCTGACCGGGAAGGATTCGACTCGAAGACCAGGAAGTCCGTGTTGTCCATCGTGGTAACGCCTCTTGCTCGTGCTTCAGGGGGGAGCGGCGTGGGGTGGGGGAGCCGCTTTCAGTTTTCGGGGATGACGGTTTCCCGTCGTCCCCTGCCCGGAACAGGGAGCAAGAAGAAGGCCACGCATGCCGCTTTTCGCGGCAGATAAACGTCACCTGAAGCGACGTGTTTGGTCACCTCGCGTGAAGCGCCCGGAGCATCGTGTGAAGTCGATCACGAAACGCTCGCGTAACGCCCGCTCTGAAGCGTTTTCATGGCGGAGGACGGTGACCAAATGTGGCACGACGAGTTGCCGACGCCGCCAAAAAAATTTCGCGCCGACACCCCGGAGCGTGAATCGGATCACACTCGGCGGACGTCACCTGCAAACGGTTGCAGGTTTCCCGCATCGTGATGACCCTTTCGGTCCATCCCGGTCAGGTCAGGGACTGACGCGTCTCGGCAATTTTGCGCCTATGCGTGCGGAACACGAGGCGTTCCAGCGCATCGGCGTGGGCCTCGCCGAGCGGGAGGAAGGCGAGAAACGCGCGGCCGTCATCGAACGAGCGTTCGAGCGACGCCGGCAACTCCAGCAACAGGCTCGGACACACGTCCGGATGCAGGCGCACGCAGAGATCGTGACCGGCGGGCAGCAGGTCGGACGGCACCACGATACCCAGCGAATTGAAGCGAACGGCCCGCCGCGGCGGGAGGCTGCCGACCGGCTGCAGCGCGCGTCCGACCAGTTCGACCAACGCGTTCAGCTTGGCATCCAGGCGCGCCAGCTCCTGCATCACCGGGCCGTCGTCCTCGGGCTCCGGGCGTCGTTCCTCCAGCGCCGCGATGCTGGCCATCGCGGCCACGTTGCGCTCGGCCAGCCGCGCCAGCGAAGCGGCATCCGCATCCACGTCACGCGCCGTCACCGCCACGCGCAGTTCGTCGGCGACGCTGACGCGCTCGGAAAATTCGGGCCACAGGGCTTGGGACATGTCGATCTCCCGCGGAACCGCCGATGCATCAGGCGGCAATGAACGGCGCACTGCGCTCAGGACGAACCGGCAGCAGTGATGTAGGCGCTCACGGCACGGTGGCCGGTGCGGGCGTGCGCCCGCTTCTGCTCCACCGCCTCACGGGCGGCCGCCGCCAGACCCAACAATTCCTGCTGATCCTGGTAGAGCCGGCGCAACGCCATCAAGCCAGCGGCATTGACCGGGGCCTGCCGCAACAGCCGGTCGCATTCGGCCTGATGGGCCGTTGCCGCGGCCCAGTCGCCCTCGCGGGCGCTGGACAGCATCAGGGCGCTGAGTTCCAGCGCGCGCTGCAGATCCGGGTGAGCGACGGATTCCATCAGCCCTTCTGCGCCTCCGCCTGCGCCAGATAGGCGCCACGGATGCCCTGCCAGCCTTCGCGCACCGGAGCGAGCAGGCGCGAGGCTTCGTCCAGGGCGGACAGGTCATCGTGCAACTGGGCGTACAGCAACCGACGGATGACGTACTCGTACAGCGACTCCAGCCGCTGGCTGAAGGACGGATCCACCTTGTGGTCGAGGCTGTCGCGCAGTTCCCCGACGATTGCCACCGCCTTGGAGATGCAAGTGCCCTTGGCCGCCACGTTGCCGTGCTGGACGTGCCCGCGGGCCTGAGCGATCCGGTCCAGCGCGCCGTCGAGCAGCATGCCGACGAGCTGGTGCGGGTCGGCGCTTTCGACGCCGCCGGACACGCTGTTCTGCTGGTAGAGGGCGCTGGCGTGGCGCATCGGTCCGTAGGTCATGGGGTGCTCCGTGAAATCACTTACTTGGTCTTGGTGTAGGTCGCTTCCAGCGCGGCCAGCTGGCTGGTGAGGTAGCTGCTGGTGTTGTTCAGCTGCGACATCAGCGTGTCCAGCGCGTTGTACTGCTGCAGCAGCTGCTGCTGGTACACGCTCATGCGCTGGTCGAGCTGGGTCTGCTGGGTGCCGAGCTTGGTCAGGCTGTCGTTGAGGCTCTGCTGCCGCGTGGCGATCACGCCACTCGAACTGGTGAAGCCGTCCAGGGAAGAGTTGAGCTTGGTCGCATAGCCGTTGGTGCCGGAAAACAGGTCCTGCACCGCCGAAGGATTGCTGGACAGGGCCGCGCTCAGCTTGTCGCTGTCCAGCGCCAGCGTGCCGTCGGCCTGGCGCGTGATGCCCAGCACCGCCAGCGAGCCGATGCCGTTGCCGGCCACCTTGCTGCTGAGCACGCTGGAAATCTGCCGCTGCACCGAGTTCAGCGTGGTGTCGCCCAGCAGGATGCCGGCCTGACCGGTGGTGCTGTCGTAGCTGGAGAGCGTGCCGACCGTCTGCTGGTAGCTGTTGTACGCATCGACGAAGCCCTGGATGGCGTCGGTCGCCGCGCTGTTGTCGCGGGTGACGGTCAGCGTGGTGCTGCCGGGCGCCGTGAGGTTGAGGGTGACGCCGTCGATCGCACCGCTGACGCTGTTGCTGGCACTGGTGATGGCGATGCCGTCCAGGCTCAGGCTGGCGTCCTTGGCCTCGTTGGCACCGGCCGTATTGAGCTGGGTGGCCAGCGTGGACAGACCACTGCTGCTGCCCGAACCGGCAGTTACGGTAAAACCGTTGGCCACGCCGGTCTTGGCCGAGCTGAGCAGCAATTGCGCACCATTGGCGCCGTTGACCACGGTCGCCTCGACGCCGGGATTGCCGGACGCGCCGTTGATCTTCGCGGCAATGTCCGAAATCGTGTCGGTCGCCGATACCGCCACGTCCACGCTGTTGCTGCCCACCGCCAGGGTCAGCGTACCGTCGCCCACCGCGGTGGCGGAACCGTAGGCGCTGCTCGCACGCTTCTGCGCCGCCGCCAGGTTGTCGACCACCAGCGAGTAGGTGCCTGGCTGGGCACTGCTCAGGGTGGTGGCGCCGCCGACCGTGGTATCGGCAAGAGTGGCGCCGAAACTCTGGAACGTGCTGGTGAGGGTGAGCTTGGACAGCGCCGACTGCAGCGAAGTCAGCCCACCCTGCAGCGAAGCCAGGCCGGCCAGGGTCGCGTTGGTCTGGGTCTGGCGGTCGGTGATCTGCGCCTGCGGTCCCGCCTTCTTGGCATTGACCAGCGCGGTGACGATGCTGTTGACGTCCAGGCCCGAGCCGATGCCCGCCGACGACAGCACGGCGCTGCCGGTGCCACTGGTCGACGTCGTGCTGCCCGATGAGCTCGTCGACGTGGTGCTGGTGGACGTGAGGCCGCTGATGGTGGTCATGCCGGTACCCGTGGAAATTTTGACGGTTGGCGGACGAATTCACGTCCACCGGGGCCTTTCTGCAAGAACCTCGCCAGCCGTGCGGAACGTATCTCCGATGCGGCCGCAGGATCGCCTGCGGACGTGCCACCGCCCCTTGCATCGGGTATCGGCCGGGCCGCCGGATACTGAAGCGACCCGCGCGCCCCCGTCACGCCGGAGTCATACCCCCGGGAGGCTCTCGTTAACGCGTTGATCCACGCGCGCGAGGCCGGAAAGCGGAAACGAAAACGGCGACATCGAACCCGTCGATGCCGCCGTCGCTTTCGTACCCGGGCTGCAGGGGGCGAACCCCCTGCCGTCACCTGTTACTGCAGGAGCTTGAGCACCTGCTGCGGCTGCGAGTTGGCCTGGGCCAGCACCGAGATACCCGCCTGCTGCAGCACCTGGGCCTTGCTCAGGTTCGCCGTCTCGGCCGCGAAGTCCGCGTCCTGGATGGTCGACTGCGAGGCCTTCAGGTTGGTCGACTGCGCCGCCAGGGTGGAGATCGTCGACTGGAAGCGGTTCTGCACCGCACCCAGCTGGGCAGCGAAGTCGCTGACCGACTTCAGGGCCACGTCGACGCGGGAGATCAGGTCGTTGGCACCGTCCACCGTACCCACCGAGCCCTTGGCCAGCGAGCCACCGGTCGCCGCCGCCGTGCCGGCGGTGTAGGCCGCACCGGCATTCGCGTCGGTCGCGTTGGTGCCGACGATGTTGCCGCCGGTGTCGGCGATGGTCAGCGCGCTGTTGGAGTAGAAGTTCACGCCCTTGCCGTCGGCGCTCACCGCGGCGCTGACGCCGTCCACACCGGCCGCGTTGATCGCGTCGGACAGGTCCTGCAGGCTCTTCACGCCGCTCAGGTCGACCGAGGCACCGTTGATCGACAGACCCTCGGAAGACAGGTCGGTCGGGGTGGCGGCGGCGGACACCGCAGCGCTGACACCGGTCGAGGCGCTGCCGGTGCCGCTGGCGGCAACCGTGGCCAGGCCGAGCGTGTTGGTGCCACCGATGGTGACGGCATTGGAGCTGTCGGCGCTGTTGTTGATGACGATTTCGTTGCTGCCGTTGACCGTGAAGGTCGCACCCGAGCCGGTACCGCTGGCGGTGTAGGCCGCGTTCAAGGCGGTCGCCAGGCTGCTGGCGGTGGTGAAGTTGCCGGTCACGGCCGTGCCGTTGACGCTCAGGTCACCGGCCTTCAGGGTCAGGCCGGCGGTGCCGGTGAAGACCGAACTGATGTCGCCGGACTTGACCTCGGCCACCTGGCCCAGGTCGGAAGCCTTCACGCTCTGGCCCAGCGCCACGGAAACCGTCTGGCCCACGTTGGCGCCGATCTGGAAGCTCTGCGACTGCAGCGAGCCGTCCAGCACCTTCTTGCCGTTGAACGTGGTCTGGTTCGCGATGCGGGTGATTTCCTGCAGACGCTGCTGCACTTCGTTGTCGATCGTGGCGCGGTCGGCGTTGCTGTAGGTGCCGTTCGCCGACTGCGCGGCCAGGTCGCGGATCGCCTGCAGGTTGGCGGTCACCTGATCGAGCGCCGAACCGGTGGTCTGCGCCAGGTTGATCGCGTCCGAGGCGTTGGCGCTGGCCTGGGCCAGACCGCCGATCTGCGTGGTGTAGCGCTGCGAGATCGCGAAGCCGGCGGCGTTGTCCGCGGCGCTGTTGATCTTCAGGCCCGAGGACAGGCGCTGCGTGGCCTGGGCCAGCATGCTGCGCGACTTGTCCAGGTTGTTCTGGGCGTTCAGCGAGGAAACGTTGGTGTTGATCACGAATGACATGGGAACTCTCCTGTCGGAAACCGTTTAGTGCCGGATCGGATGGGCTTTGGGTTGTTTTCCCGGCGGGGTTCCGTATGGGATGCCATCCGCCTCAGGGACTGTTTCGTCACGGGTGAAAATTACTTGAGCACCTGCACTTGCTTTTTTTTCGCGACGTGTTTCGCACGACGCGGACCGCGACAGAAACCTTGGCCTGCATCGGCCGGAAGCCGCGCCACTTGAGGGTTTCCGGCCGACGCCGCAGAAACGGAAAACGCCGCGCAAAGGCGCGGCGTTTCCGATTCATGGCCGTGCGGAGAATCGGCGCTATTTGATGTAGTTGAACAGGCTCATGGATTTCACCTGCGCAAATACCTGCTGGGATGCCTGCAATGCAGCGGACTGGATCGACAGCTGACTGATCGCCGAATAGACATCCACATCGCGCGTATCGGACAGCGTGGACTTGTAGGTGACATTGAGGTCCTGGTAGGCGGCGCGCTGTGCAGTCAGCGCATTGGTACGACCGCCGATATCCACCTCGGCGCGGCTGACGCCGGCCTGTGCCTGGTCGAGCGACTCGAGCTGGCGGTTCAGCACGTTGACCATCTGCGTGCTGTCGCCACCAGACTCCAGCGCCGAGATCATGTTGTTGAACGTGGTGAACACGTCCTGCGATCCACCCGACTGGATGCCCACCGTGTCGCCCGCCTGGGGCGTGCCGGAGAGATTCACGGTCAGCCCGTTGAAGCTGATGCTGCCGCCGGGTGCATAGGTGCCGGTGAGCGGATTGCCGCCGGCGTCCACGGCCGGGTTGCCCGAAGCATCGGTGGCGGTCCAGTTGCCGGCGCCGTCGAAGGTGAGCGTGTAACTGCCGTTGGTGGCGATGCCCGCGGCATAGGCCGTCGGATCACTGACCTCGTTCGAGCCGACGACCAGGGTGCCGGTGTTGGCGGCGCCGGCCGAGGCGACGAACTGGCCGTTGCCGGGGGGAAGTCCCATGAACAGGCTGCTGCCCGACTCGCCGACCGGCACGGTCAGCCCGCTGCCGATCGATGCGTGCGGCTGGCTCTCGTTGCCGGTGTAGCTCACGCTGCCGTCGGCGTTCTTCACGAATGGCGCACTGGTGTTGCTGGTGCCGGCAAACAGCGCCTGGCCGGTGGCATCGGTGGTGTTGGCCATCTGCAGCAACTGGTCGCGCATCTGGCCCAGCTGGACGGCGATCGCCTGCCGGTCGCTGTCCGACAGCGAGCCGTTGAGCGCCTGCAGGGTGAGGTCGCGCGCACTGTTGTACAGGTCGTTGACCGAGTTGAGCGTGGACTGCGACGTATTAAGGCGCGTGTTGGCCGCATCGATGTTGGCGGTGTACTGGGTATTGGCCGCGATGATGTGGTTGAGGCTGACCATGCGTCCGGCACCGGCCGGGTCGTCGGAGGCCACGTTGATGCGCTTGCCGGAACTCACCTGGTTCTGCGCAGCCGCCAGCGCGCTCTGCTGGTTGAGCATGGTGCCGAGCGATTGCTGGAACATCCAGTTGGTCGAGAGGCGCATGGCGGTTACCCGTGAACGGCCGAGAGCAGGCTGTTGAAGATGGTCTGGGCGGTGGAAATGACCTGCGCGGAGGCCTGGTAGGCCTGCTGGTACTTCACCATGTTGGCGGCCTCCTCATCGAGGTTGACGCCGGAGACGGCCTGCTGCGACGACATCGCCTGGCTGTGCAGGCTGGTCTGGGTGGCGACGTTGCTGGCCGCCTGCGCACCGGCGTTGCCGATCTCGGTGGTCAGCAGCGTGTAGTTGCCGATCACCGAACGGCTGCCGCCGGCGAGGACCTTGCTGTCGGCCAGCGACGAGAGGGCAAGCGCGTTCGAGTTGTCGTTCAGGCCGTTGCTGTTGGCGCTCACCGCATAGCTGTCGCCGGCGGCCGGTGCGCCGGAGAGGGTCAGGCTCCAGCCATTGGCCGCGAGCGCCTGCCCCGGCGTGTAGGCACCGCTGCCGAGCACGGTGCCGCTGGCGGTATCGGTGATGGCATAGGTGCCGGCCGTCGGGAAGCTCACGGTCACGTTGCTGGAGAGCGCCGCATTGCTGGCATCGGTCACCTGCAGCGACGACACCGCCGAACTGCCGGTATTCCCGCTGGCCGGCTGCGCCTGCACCGCCGCGGCGGCAGCGATCCCGGACGGATCGGTCATGGCCACCGCCAGCCCGGTGGAAGCGTTGCGGGTCGGCTCGATGCGGAAACTGTCGCCCGCCTGCGCCGAGCCGGACACGCTCAGGGTGAGCCCGGCGCCGCTCAGCGTGCCGTCGGGATTGGTGGTGAGCGCCACCGGCTGGCCGGCCGTGGTGTTCATGCTCCAGTTGCTGCCGTCGTAGCGCAGCGTGTAGTCCGCGTTGTCCAGCGCGTTGACGTCGCTGACCTGCACGCCCACCGCGGCATTGCCGGTGTTGTTCTTCGAGGCCATCGCCTGCGGCGTCGGCAGCGAGAAGATCGGCGCACCGGGCTGGCCGTTGAGATCCAGACCCTTGCCCTGCTGCGCATTGACGCTGGTGGCCAGCGCGATGGCCGCCTGGCCGAGGCGGTTCTGCGCCGGCTCCAGCACGTTGGCCCGGTAATCCAGCATCGCCCCCAGCGAGCCGCCGGACAGGCGCGTGGTGATATCGGTGCCGCTGCTGTCGAACACATTGGTGCGGCTGGCGTCATAGGCGTCGTTGGCGACGCTGAGCTTGAATGCACTGCTGCCGCTGACCAGTGCCTGGCCGCTGCTGCTGTACACGCTCATGGTGCCGTCGGTCTGCGCCACGGCGGTCACCCCAAGGTAGCCGGACAGCGTGTTCACCAGCGCGTCGCGCTGGTCCAGCAACGCGTTGGGCGTGCTGCTGCCCAGAGTCTCGTGGATCTTCTTGTTGAGGCTGGCGATGTTGTCGAGCGTGGTATTGACGCTGGCGACGGTGCTGCCGATCTGCCCGTTGATCTGCTGTTGCTGGCTTGCGAACTGCGTACCCAGCGTGTTGAACACGGAAACCAGCGCGGACGCGTTGCCCAGCGCCGCCTGCCGCGCCGAACTGTCGTTGGGCGTGTTGGCGACCGTATCGAAGCCGCCGTAGAAGCTGTCCAGCGCGCCCTGCAGGTCGCCGCTGGCATTGAGCATGCTGTTCAGCGTGCCGGCCAGGTCGTTGTAGGTGTTGGCACGCTGCAGGTTGCCGTTGCTGGTCCACACCGCCTGGGTCAGGTAGCTGGAATAGGCGCGCTCGACCGCGGTCACATCGACGCCACCGCCGACGGTGTAGCGCGCGGCCTGCGGCACGACGCGCTCGGTCTGCAGCACGACCTCGCGGCTGTAGCCGTCGGTGCCCGCGTTGGCGATGTTGTTGCCTACGGTGTTCAGCGCGACCTGCGCCGCGTTGAGGCCGGAGACACCGGTGCTGAAGAGATTGGCCATGGGCTAGATCCAGGCGTTCATTCGGAGGACATCGGCGCCAGGGCGCCGTTCTTGAGCGCGTCCAGCGCCTGGCGCATCGCCGGGCTGTTGGCGATCGCCGCGATCTTGCGGGCGTAATCCGGGTCGGTCGCGTAGCCGCCCTGGACCAGGCCGTGGGCAAACCCGGCCACGTCGTCGCCCTTGCCCAGCGCCTGCGCGTAACGCGGGTTGTCGCCGAGCAGCCGCGCATAGTCGTTGAACGACTGCGCGGGCGATTCGTAGGCGCGGAACGCCGCGCGCCGGCGCACCGGCACCCCGCCCTCCACTTCCAGTGTCGGCACGCTGACGCTGCTGCCGTCCCAGCTGGAGCCGGCCTTCATGCCGAACAGGTTGTTGCTGGACGTGCCGTCGACATGGCGCGGCATGTGCTGGCCCCACTTCGTTTCCAGTGCGGCCTGGGCCAGCACCGCACGTACCGACACGCCGAGCTTCTGCGCGGCCTTCTTCGCGAAAGGGGCCATCGTGGTCACGAAACTCACCGGGTCACCCGGCACGAGCCGGGAGGCGGCCCTGGCCGCGCCGCCCAGTGCGCCGGCGACCGAGCTCATGGTGTCGGCCTCCGGATCGTCCCAGCCGGACGTGCCGGAACGCGACGCCGCGGGATCGGCGGCGCCAGTGGAAGCCCCCGGCGCGGCGGCGACCGAACCCAGCCGGGATTGCCAGTCGTTGCCGGCGGCACCGCTTGCGGCCTGCGCATCCTTGCCGCCGAGCTGGCGCACCAGCATCTCGGCGATGCCCAGGCCATGCCCCTGCGAGGACAGGGTGACCGCCAGCTGCTGGTCGGCTAGTCCCTGCCAGGAGGTGCTCGCCTGGCTGTCGAAGTTGGGATCGCCGAAGTTGGCGTCGCGCATCGACTTCAGCACCATCTGGGTGAAGATCGATTCGAACTGCTTGGCGACGATCGGCAGCGCGGCCTTGGCGTCGCTCTGCGCGGTGTTGCGCAGCGCATTGAACCCGGACAGATCGGTCCAGGTACTGACTCCCTGCGCAACGCTGTCGACGCCGCCGGCCATGTCAGATCACCACGAGGTCCGCATGCAGCGCACCGGCCTGCTTGAGCGCCTGCAGGATCGAGATCAGGTCGCTCGGCGCCGCACCCACCTGGTTCACCGCACGCACGATGGTGTCCAGGCTCACGCCGGGGCCGAACTTGAACATGTGTCCGCCGTTTTCGCTGACCTGCACGTCGCTGGAAGGCACCACCGCGGTCTGGCCCTTGCTGAAGGCGTTCGGCTGGCTGACCAGCGGCTGCTCGCTGATGGTCACCTGGATCGAGCCGTGCGCCACCGCCGCGGCGGTGACCCGCACGTCCGAGCCGATCACCACGGTGCCGGTGCGCGAGTTCACCACCACCCGCGCCGGCGGATCGCCGGGGGTGACGTCGATGTTCTGGATGTCGCCCAGCCAGGAGACCTTCTGCGACGGATCCTGCGGGCTGCGCACGGCGATCGAGCCACCGTCCAGCGCATTGGCGGTGCCGGCGCCGTAGGCGGCGTTGATCGCCTGCACCACGCGCGAGGCGGTGGTGAAGTCCGGCGTGTTGAGGTTGAGCACCAGGTCGCCGCCGCTGGCGAACGACGAGGGCACCGCACGCTCCACCGTGGCGCCGTTGGGGATGCGGCCGGAATCGGAGATGTTCACCTGCACGCTGGAGCCGCTCTTGCCCTGCGCGCTGATGCCGCCGATCACCACGCTGCCCTGGGCGATCGCATAGGTGTTGCCGTCGGCGCCCTTCAGCGGCGCCATCAGCAGCTGGCCGCCGCGCAGCGTCTTGGCGTTGCCGATCGAGGCGACGGTGACGTCGATGGTCTGGCCCGGCTTGGCGAACGGCGGCAGGTCGGCGGTAACGATGACCGCGGCCGCGTTCTTCAGCTGCGGGCGTGCATTGGCCGGCACCACGATGCCGAACTGCTGCAGCATGTTCTCCAGGCTCTGGGTGGTGAACGGCGCCTGCGTGGTCTGGTCGCCCGAGCCGTCCAGGCCGACCACCAGGCCGTAGCCGATCAGCTGGTTGGTGCGCACGCCGGCCACCGAGGTCAGGTCGCGGATCTTGTCGGCATGCGCCGGCCCGGCCAGTCCCAGCCCCAGGCCGAACACCGCCAGCAAAGCCGCGCCGGCCTGGCGCCAGCGCAGCAGGGCCCGCCGCAGCTCGCTGCGGCGACGGGCGTCGGTCGCCCGTGCGCCGAGCAGTTCGTCCGGCAGCGGATGCTCCTGCACGCGCACCTCGTGCGGCGCATGCACGGACGCCGGTACGGCGGTGTTGCGCAGGTGCCTGGTCAACTGGCGCGTTTTCATCAGAACGGCATCCACTTGGAGTTGAAGAAGCGCGTCAGCCAGCCCTGGGTATTGGCGTCGGCCAGCGAGCCGCGACCGGTGTAGGCGATGCGCGCATCGGCGACGCGGCTGGAGGACACGCTGTTGTCCGGGTTGATGTCCTGCGGGCGGACGATGCCGGAGATCCGGATCAGCTCCTTGCCCTGGTTGATCGTCAGCCACTTCTCGCCGCGCACCACCAGGTTGCCGTTGGACAGGCGCTGGGCCACGGTGACGGTGATCTGGCCGCTGAGCTGGTTGCTCTGGCTGGACGAGCCGTCGCCGGCAAAACTGCGGTCGCCGTTGAGCGAGATGCTCGCCGGGTTGCCGTTGAAGGTCGCCGTCTTGCCCAGCAGCACGGGGGCCTCGAAGCTGTTCTTGTCGGTCTTGCTGGTGCTGGTGGAAGCCTTCTTGCTGGCCTGCGTGCTCTCCTGCAGCATCACGGTGAGGATGTCGCCGACGCGATGGGCGCGCGGATCGACGAACAGCTCCATGTTCTGGTTGTCGTGGTAGATCGAACCGTCGGCGACCGGCGCCGCGGCCGGCTCGACCGGCGCGGTGGCAGCCCACTGGGCGTCGTCGTGCGATGGCGCCATCGTGGCGCAGCCGGGCAGCACCAGCAGCCCCAGCAGCACGGCGAGACGGAGATATCGGGTGGTCGCGTTCATCGCCGTCCTCACATCTTGTCGGTCAGGTCCTGCAGCATCTGGTCGGTGCTGCTGATGGCCTTGGAGTTCATTTCGTAGGTGCGCTGGGTCTCGATCATGTTGACCATCTCCTCCACCACGTTGACGTTGGAGGACTCCAGCGCACCCTGCATCAGCGTGCCCATGCCGTTGAGGCCGGGCTGGCCGGTCTGCGGCGCGCCGCTGGAGGCGGTTTCCATGTAGAGGTTGTTGCCCTTCGGCTGCAGGCCGGCGGGATTGACGAAGTCGGCCAGCTGCAGCGTGCCCACCTGCACCGCCGCGCCCGAACCGTTGGTGGTCGCGGACACGGTGCCGTCGGCGCCGATGGTGATGCTCTGCACGTTGGACGGCAGCGTGATGCCCGGATTCAGCGGATAACCGTCGGCGGTCACCAGCTGGCCGTTGGCATCGGTGTGCAGCGAGCCGTCGCGGGTGTAGGCGATGCTGCCGTCGGGCATCGACACCTGCAGGAAGCCGCGGCCCTGGATCGCCACGTCGAGCGAGTTGCCGGTCTGGCTGGTCTCGCCCTGGGTGAACAGTTTCTCGGTGCCGACCACGCGCACGCCGGTACCCAGCATCAGGCCGGTCGGCGACAGGGTCTGCTCGGTGGTCTGCGCGCCGGGCTGGGCACGGTTCTGGTACATCAGATCCTGGAACGACGCCCGCGAGCTCTTGAAGCCGGTGGTGTTGGCGTTGGCCAGGTTGTTCGAGATGACATCCATGCGCGTCTGCTGCGCATCGAGGCCGGTCTTGGCAATCCAGAGGGACGAGAGCATGTTCGGGGACTCCTGGGAGGTGACGGCGATCCGTCACGCATTCGGTCGTTAGTTCGACTGAAGCAATTTGGATGCCGACGACGCGTTGTCTTCGGCCGCCTTGATCGACTTGATCTGCATGTCGTACTGGCGCGAGAGCGCGATCATCTTCACCAGTTCCGTCGAGGCGTTGACGTTGCTGTTCTCCAGCGCTCCGGCAGTCACCTCCACGGTCGGATCGGCCGGCGCAGTGCCGCCGCCGGCCAGGTGCATCAGGCCGTCGCCGCCCTGCACCAGCTGGGTCGGATCGGGATTGACCAGGCGGATGCGATCGAGCGCGGCAATGCTGTTCGGACCACCGCCCAGCGGCACGCTGGAAATCGTGCCGTCCTCACCGATGCGCAGCTCGGCACTCGGCGGCAGGCTGATCGGACCGCCACCGCCGAGCACCGGGTTGCCGGCCGCATCCGTCAAAAGACCGTCGGGGGTCAGCTGCAGGTCGCCGGCGCGGGTGTAGCCCTCCGAACCATCCGGCGCCTGCACCGCGATCCAGCCACTCCCCTTCACCGCCACGTCCAGCGGACGGCCGGTGGTGGTGATCGACCCCGGCGTGGTGTCCACGCCGATGCCGCGGGCCACCGCATTGATGCGCGTGGCTTCGCCCGGACCCTGCACCGGCAGGCTCTGGAAGGCGGTCAGCTCGGCGCGGAAACCGGTGGTGGAGGCGTTGGCCAGGTTGTGGCTGACCGCCTCCTGGGCGCGCATGATCTGCGTCGCCCCGGTCATCGCTACATAGAGGGAGTGGTCCATGGCGGCTTATCAGCGGCTGACGGCACTGAACAGCGTGTTGGCCAGCGTGCTGTCGGTGCTGAGCACCTGCGCATTGGCCTGGTAGTTGCGCTGCGCCTTGATCATGTTCACCAGCTGGGCGGTGGTATCGGCGGTATTGGACGTCTCCAGCGCACCGGACTGCAGGCTGCCGAAGGTGCCCGTGCCGGCAGTGCCCATCTGCGGCACGCCCGAGTCGCCGCTGGCGGCCCAGTTGGTGCTGCCGAGCTGGCGCAGGCCCTGCACGTTGGAGAAGTTGGCGATCGCGATCTGGCCGAGCTGGGTGCTCTGGTTGTTCGAGTAATACGCGGTGACCACGCCCTTGGAGTCGATGTCGATGTTCGACAGCGTGCCTGCCTCGAAGCCGTTCTGCTCGATCGAGCCGGCCGCGAAGTCGGTGCCGAACTGCGTGCTGTTGGTGATGTTCAGCGAGAGCGTCAGCGGGTTGGAGCCGTTGCCCAGGTTGACCGCACCGAACGCCAGGGTGCCGTTGGTCGGCGTGGCGAGGTTGCCGCTGGTGTCGAAGGTCATCGGCTGGGTACCGGCGTTGTTGCCGTCTACGTACAGGTGCGCGTCCCAGGCATTGGTACCGGTCTTGACGTAGTAGATCGTGGCCTGGTGCGAACCGCCCTGAGAGTCGTACACGGTCACCGGCGTGGCGGCGTTGAACGAGGTGGCGTCGCTGGTGCTGAACGCGTTGGTCGGCACGGTGGCGCTGGCCGGCAGGTTCGAGTTGAGCGTGATCAGCGAGGTCGCGGTGGCATTGCTCTGCGAGGACACCAGCTTGAGGTCGGTCAGCGTGCTGGAGTCAAAACCGCCGATGCCGTTGGGCGGGTACACCTGCAGCTTGGCGCCGGCGGAGGTCTCGACATAGTCGTCGGCGCTCTTCTGGAACGCGCCGGCGCGGGTGTAGACCGGGCCGCTGCCGTCGTTGACCACGAAGAAGCCGTTGCCGCTGATCGCCATGTCCAGCGAGTTGTTGGTGGTCTCGATGTCGCCCTGGCCGAACTGCTGCGCCACGTCCTGCGTGCGCACGCCGCTGCCGGTGGCGGTGGAGTTGAGGTTGAGTCCGGTCACCGCGTACACGTCGGCGAATTCGGCGCGCGAGCCCTTGAAGCCGGTGGTGTTGGCGTTGGCGATGTTGTTGGCGATGACGTTGAGGTCGGTCTGCGCGGCGTTGATGCCGGTGAGCGCGGTGTTCAGAGCCATGGGGTGTTCCTCGATGAGATGGGAGATGCCACGCGTGCGTCAGAGAATCTGGGCCACCTGGCTGAGCGCGACGCCGCCGACGCCAGCCACCTGCAGGTACGTGCCGACCGTGCTGCCGCCGTAGCCCACGGCGGTCACCTTTCCGGCGACATAGGTGTCGAACGACGTGTCGCCGTTGGCGGCCGCGATCGAGTAGTTGCCCGAAGGCAGTTGGTTGCCGGCGTTGTCCTTGCCGTCCCAGCTGAACTGGGTGAGTCCGGAACTGGTCGCGTCCACGGCCATCGTGCGCACCACGTTGCCGCTGGCGTCGAGGACATTGACGGCCATCGTGCCGGGGGCCGTGACGTTGGCCGCGCCGGTGACGCTGCCGCCGGCGTACTGCAGCGTGGCGGTCGGCACCATCACTTCGCGGTTGACCAGGTTCGACGAGCCGAGCACCTGCGAGGTCTGCAGCGCGCCGTTCACCGTGGAGTTGAGCGTCTGCACCGAGCTGACCATGTCCTGGGTGGACTGCAGCTGGCTGAACTGCGCCATCTGTGAGACGAACTGGGTGTTGTCCACCGGATGGGTGGGATCCTGCGACTGCAGCTGGGCGGTCATCAGCTTGAGGAAGTCGGCCTGGCTCATGCTGCCGGCCTTGGCCGCGCTGCCGACTTGGCTGGCGGCACTGGCCGCGTTGTTGGCCGAGCCGAGGGTGTTGGCGGTGTTGATGGTCATGCGTGTGCTCCGAGAGGGCTTACTTGCCCAGATCCAGGGTCTTCACCATCAACTGCTTGGTGGTGTTCATCACTTCGACGTTGTTCTGGTAGGAACGCGAGGCGGAAATCATGTTGACCAGCTCGTCCACCGGGTTGACGTTGCTGCCGTAGACGTAGCCGCTGGCGTCGGCCATCGGGTTGCCGGGCTCGTAGCGGCTGGGAATCGCCGCCTGGCTCTCGGTGATGCCGTCGACCTTCACGCCGGTGGCGCCGGCATCGGCGGCAACCCCGAACTGGCCGTCCACCTGCTGCTTGACCGCGGCGAACAAGGGCTCGCGGGCGCGGTAGGCGCCCTGCGCGGTGCTGGACACGCTGTCGGCGTTGGCCAGGTTGCTGGCCACGGTGTTGAGCCGCAGCGTCTGCGCGGCCATGCCGGAACCTGCGGTATCGAAGATCTTGAACATCGACATGGCGATTACCCCGTGATGGCGGTGCGCAGCATGCGGATCTGCGCGGTGATGAAGGCCAGGCTGGCCTGGTAGTGCACGCCGTTGGCGGCGAAGTTGGCCTGCTCGGTCTGTTCGTCGACGGTGTTGCCGTCCATGCTCGGCTGGGTCGGGTTGCGCCACAGCAGCTTGTCCGCCTGCTGCGCCACCGGGTCGATCTGGCCGGTCGAGGGCGTGCTCAGCGGCAACTGCCCGCCGGACTGCCCGCTGGCTTGCTCGAGCGCGGCACGGAAGTCGATGTCGCGCGCCTTGTAGCCGGGCGTGTCGGCATTGGCCAGGTTGCTGGCCAGCACCTCGCTACGGCGCTGCCACAGACCCAGTGCCTGGGTGTGGATGCCGAACAGGTTGTCCAGGGGTGCGCTCATGACTTGCCTCCGCGCGGCGTGGGGCCGCACGGGGCTGGAGGCAATTCGCGTGCCACGGGAGGAAAACCGCGTCAGTACGCGGGTTTGCGGCGGCCGCGGGCGGCCGCTCGGGGGGCGGAAGTCGGTTTTCCGTCGCCGTACCGGTCAGCCGGCGACGACCCGCCGACCCCGGATCAGCCCGGCAACAGGTCCAGTACCGCCTGGGCGAGCTGGTCGGGCTGGAACTTGGCGATGAAGCGGTCGGCATGCACCTCCCGCACCATCGCCTCATTGAATATGCCGCTGATCGAGCTGTGCAGCACCACCTTGAGCTGGCGCAGCGCCGGCTCCTCGCGGATTGCCCGGGTCAGCGCGTAGCCGTCCATCTGCGGCATCTCGATATCCGACACCACCAGGCTGATGCGTTCGGACGGATCGGCATCGGCGAGCTCGTGCAGCTTGGCCAGCGCACGCAAGCCGTCCTCGGCCAGCACGCACTCGATGTTCATCTGCTTGAACACCCCCTCAACCTGGCGCCGCGCCACGATCGAATCGTCCACCACCAGCACCCGGCGGGCACCCATCGCATGGCCATCCACCGCGCGCAGCATGTGCGGCGACAGCTCGCCCGGCACGCCGTGGATGCTGGCCAGCACGTGCTCGACGTCGACCACCGCCACCAGTGCCCCGTCGACCCGGGTGATCGCGTTGACCTTGGTGCCGAAGCCCAGTGCCGGCTCGGGTGTGGTCAGCGTCTCGCCGGCGCAGTGCACCATGTGCAGCAGGTCGGCCACCAGGAAGCCCTGCACGCTGCGGCTGAACTCGGTCACCAGCAGGTGCGCCGAGGGCTCGTCCTTCAGCGGCGCGTAGCCGAGCGCGGCGGCCATGTCGATCACGGGAATGGTCTGGCCGCGGTAGTCGCAGGTGCCGGCGATCAGCGGGTGGGCGCCGGGCATGCGCTCCAGCGGCGGGCGGCGCAGCACCTCGCGCACCTTGAATACATTGATGCCGAACAACTGTGGCTCGCCGAGGCGGAACAGCAGCATCGCCACCCGGTTGTGGCCCGCCAGGCGGGTGTGACGTTCGACGCTCTCAAGCAGCGCACCACTCATGCGGCGTTTCCTCAGGGTCCGTGGGCACCGCGCGCGCGGTGGACGCAACCCTATCGGCCTCGGCCGCCGGGGCTTGAGCGGCGGGCGGTCGTGGCGATGGCATGTGCCTTGCTTGTTCAAGTTCCGTCGCCAGCGGCCGATCCGGCGCTTGCCCTTAGTTAAAGGAACTGCCCGTCCATGAGCTTCATCCGCAGCCAGCACCTGGCCGCCTTCGTCCAAGCCGCCACCCGGGCGGACGAGGCACAACTCGCCCGGCTCGGCGCCCGGCATCCGGCCTTGGCCGAGGTGCTGGCGCCCCTGCTGAAGCTGACCGCCCCTCGCCCGCCGGCCGGCGTCGCGCTGCAGACCATCGAGCAGCAGAGCCTGCTGCTCGGCGCCTCCCAGCAACTGGCACGGGAGCAGGCGGCGATGGAGGATTCCGCCCGCGAGTGCCGCGACAGCGTCGGCCGTTTGACGGATGGCAGTGCCGGGATCTCGACGGCCCTGCAGCAAGTCGCCGCCAGCCTCGACAGCGCCGACCAGGCCGGTCACGCCAGCGCCGGCAACATCAGCGAGCTGGACGGGCAGCTGCGCCTGCTGCGCAGCGCCATGGCGGCAATGAACCGCAACCAGAACAAGCTGGCCGAGCAGGTGGAACAGATCCGCAAGCTGACCGGCGCGGTGCAGGAGATCGCCCACCAGACCAATCTGGTCGCGCTCAACGCGGCCATCGAAGCGGCGCGCGCCGGCGAGGCCGGTCGCGGCTTCGCGGTGGTCGCCGACGAGGTCAAGCAGCTGGCCGAGAAGACCGCCCAGACCACCACCGAGATCGAGGCGGTGACCGGTTCGATCGGTGAGTTCTCGCTGCAGCTCGACGGCGACGTCCGCCAGGGCATGCAGCGGCTGGAACGGGCCCAGCAGGGCGTGGGCCAGGCCGACAATTCGCTGCAACGCGGCACCGAGTCGCTGCAGCTGGCGCGCGACCGGGTTGCCGGCCTGCGCCAGAACCACGATGCGCAGCATGTGCGGGCCACCAGCGCCCAGGCCACCCTCGGCGCACTGCAGCGACGCAGCACCGAAGCGCGTCGCCAGTCCGAAGTGCTCGCCCGCTCCGCCCTGCTCTCGCAGCGGCTGGGCCTGGAATGGCTGGAAGGCAGCAGCGGCAAGGACCTGGCGGCACTCAGCCTGACCGTACGCGAGTCGGTCCAGGGGATGCGCCAGGCGATGGAGCTGGCGCTGGCCGAACCGGCCGCACTGGACCGCCGCTGGTTCGATACCCACGCGCTGCAACGCGCACTGGGGCGCCTGCTCTCCCTGCAGGGAGAGAAGCCGGTCGCCGCGAGCATGCTCGATACCTGCCAGCGGCTGGGCGAGCGCGGCACCGCATTCGTCGACCTGCTGTGCGAGGGTCGCAAGTCCGAGGCCGGCGAACTGACCGCCCCGCTCGAGGCCGAGCGCGAGGCGCTGGTCAACCAGCTGGCCCAACTGCTCGCGGACGAGGCATGAGCCAACGCATCCGGCTACTGCTGAGTGCCCTGCTGGCCCTGGTCGCCCTGCCCGCCGTGGCCGGCGGCGATCCGGTCAGCGCGTTCGCGCAGCAGTGGCTGGTGCAGCAGTACTCCGCTCCCGGCAGCCGGGTGACAGCGCAGGCCGCCCCGGTCGATCCGCGACTGGCCCTGGCCGACTGCCGCGGCATGATGGTCGCCAGCCTGCCGCCCAACCTGCCGCCACGGCCGCGGATGAGCGTGGAGGTGCGCTGCACCGCCGGCGCCGGCTGGTCGGTGCGGATCCCGGTGAGCCTGCAGATCTTCCGCAACGTGCTGATCACCAACCATCCGTTGCAGCGCGGCGACGGCGTGCAGCCGGGCGACGTGCGCACCGAGTCGCGCGACATCACCCGGCTCGGCTACGGCTATTTCGACCGGCTCGACCAGATCGCCGGCCGCAGTCTGGCCCGCCCGCTGCCCCCGGGCAGCGTGCTGACACCCTCGGCACTCGGCGGGCGCGACATGGTGCGGGCAGGCGACCACGTCGCCGTGGTCGCCGACCTGGGGGGAATCGAGGTCCGAGCCGGCGGTGTCGCGCTGGGCAGCGGCGACAATGGCGCCCGGTTGCGGGTTCGCAACGAGAGCTCCGGGCGCGTGATCGACGCCATGGTTCGCGGCCCCGGCGAAGTATTGGCGCTACCTTAGGGCAAGAAAATATTTTGACTGGCCAGGCCTAAAGTTCTTGCGCAACCGGCCGATTCCGGGGACACAGGGGCTCATACGAGCAGAGAAAACACCCATGAATACGACGATTTCCAACAACGGATTGCCCAAGCTCCCGCAGGCGAACGTCAGCCAGGGCAGCGGTGCCCAGGCCGGCAGCAGCGCTCCGGCGGGTCCGGCCGATGCCTCCGCCAGCACCGCAGGCGGCGCGGACAAGGTCAACCTGACCGACTCGGCCCGCGCGCTGGCCGAAGCCGCCCGCTCCAGCGACGCCTCGCCGATCGACACGGCCAAGGTGGAGCGCATCCGCCAGTCGCTGGCCTCCGGCACCTACCAGGTGAACCCCGAGCGCATCGCCGACGGCATGCTCTCGATGGAGCACCAGATGGCCGGCACCAAGCCGGCGGCCGGCGGCGCATGAGCGCCCACCTGCAAGTCGGCCTGGACGGCGCGCTGAGCACCGTGCTGGACGACATGCAGAAGACGCTGGCCGAACTGGCCGGCGTGCTGGACGACGAACGCACCGCCCTGCTCGCCGCCGATGTGGTGGCGCTGGACGCGGCCGGCAGCCGCAAGCAGGCGCTGATGCAGGCGCTTGAACAGCTCGATGCCGAACGGCTGCAGCTCAACCTGGCCGAACCACGCACTGCCCTGGCGCTCGAGTCGCGCTGGCAGTCGCTGCTGCCGGCGCTGGCGGACTGTCGCGACATGAACCAGAGAAACGGCCAACTGGTCGGGCAGCGCCTCGGCAGCATCCGCCGCGCACTGTCGATCCTGACCGGGCAGGACCTGGACGGCGGTGTATACGGGCGGACGGGCGGCGTGCAGCTGCGCTCGCGCTCGCAGCCGCTTGCCGAAGCCTGAACCCACGAATTCCGCGGGGCTCCCCCGGCCCCGCAAGCACGCGCGAAGTCCCTCCCCATGAAAGAAGCTGTCGCCACCGTCTCCGCTCCCGCCGCCCCGGGCGGCCTCAACAACGAGCAGCCGCTGCCGGTAGTGCGACTGCCGATGCTCGACGCCAAGCGCCAGCTGTTCGCCTACGAGATCCTGTTCCACCGCGAGGGCATCGAGGAGTCCGCGCTGATGCAGCGCGTGCTGTCGACCATCCTCGACGGCGCGCTCACCCGGCTGGTACGGGGCAACCGCACCTTCCTGCGCCTGTCGCGCGACCTGCTGCTGGAGCAGACCGACGTGCTGCTGCACCAGCCGCGCTTCGGCGTGCTGCTGGAGCCGTCGGCGGCCCAGGACGCCGCCCTGATGGAGCGCCTGCAGCAGATGGCACAGCGTGGCTGCCTGCTGATGCTCGACATCACCGATGCGGAAATGGCCGGTTCGGCTGCGCTGGAGGCACTGCTGCAGATCGTGCAGTTCGTGCGCCTGGATGCCGGCAAGATGAGTCCGGAGATCCTGCGCGAGACCAGCCAGAAACTGCACGACCGCGGCATCTGGGTCGTCGCCGGCCAGGTCGACGACCACACCACTTACCAGCGCTGCCTGGAGCTGCCGCTGCAGGCGATCCAGGGACGTTACCTGCTGATCCCGGAGACCGTCGAGGTGCCGGTGCTCACCGCCAACCGGCTGAGCATGCTGCGTCTGATGCGCGAACTGCAGGAGTCCAACCCCGGCCCGGTCGAGCTGGGCGACATCATTCGTGACGACGCGATCCTCAGCTACAAGCTGCTGAGCTGCGTGAACTCGGCCTACTTCGCGCTGCCGCGGCAGCTGAAGTCGGTGCAGCAGGCGGCGATCTTCTTCGGCGTCACCCGCATGCGCAACTGGATCTACACCATGTCGCTCAGCGGGCTGGACGACCGTCCGCCGGAGCTGCTGCGCGCGGCACTGATCCGTGCCCACATGTGCGAGAAGCTGGCCGCCGGCGCGGGCATGCCGCGCGACAAGCAGGAAATGGCCTTCACCACCGGCCTGTTCTCGCTGCTGGACACGTTGATGTGCGCACCGATGGAGTTCGTGCTCAGCCACCTGCCGCTGGTGCCGGAGATCGCCGACGCCCTGGTCGGCGGCCGTGGCCCGTTCGGCCCGCTGCTGGAGCAGATCTTCGCCTGGGAAGCCGGCGAGCTCACCGGCCAGAACGCCCAGCCACAGCGCATCCAGCGCATGGCCGCGATCTACCTGGAAGCCACCCAGTTCGCCGACCAGGTGTTCTCGCACGCCGAGGGGCGGCCGAACTGAGTGGCCCCTGCATCGCGGCCCGACCGGGCCGCGACATGCAGCCGCCGGGGCTTTCCGCTCAGCCCTCGTCGTGACTGCGGCGCCGCCATAACGGCCACGCGGACAGCAGCAGACCGAGCAGTGCGATCTCGAACCAGTGCATGCCGGTGCGGCCGCCGCCGCCCAGCCACATCACGCCGCCCACCGCACCAAGCACGAGCGCACCCAGCCCCACCGGAAGCAGCAGGTCGCTGGGGTGCTGACGGCGTTCCCACAGCAGCATCAGCACGCCCAGCGCCGCCAGCAGCCCCGCCACCACGCGGCGAAGCATGGCGCCATCGGGCGGCACCGGCAGATCCGGAAAGATATCCACCAGCGAACGGTCGCCGACCTGCACCTCGTAGCCCTTGCCGTCGGGCGCGTCCTCGGCCGGCATCAGGGTGTCGCCCTTGAGGCGCGCCACCACCGTCACGGCCTGCAGCGGAACCATGGTCCAGCTCACCCTGAGGTCGCCCAGCCGCGGCGTGGAAGGATGCGCGCTGGTCGTCAGGTAGCCGTCGTGGAGGGAGAAGCTCGCGGCGAGATTCGGCGGCAAAGCCTTCGGGTCGGGCGACATCTGGACGCTGCCAGGCAGTGCATGCAGGAGTGCCGACGACAGCTTGAATCCCCCCACGTCGACCTGGCCGGAATCGAACTGGCGCCCGGCGATCGGGAAGCGCCGGGGATTGACATGCCCCACCGGCTGCGTGAAGTGGCTCGAATCCACCGGCCGGTCGACCCAGTCCAGTTCGTAGTGGGCCTCGCCAGCCACCACTACCTCGCGCCACTGGAACATCTCCACGTGACGGACCAGCACGGGTGTGGACGCGCTCTGGTTGAAATCGTCGTCGCGCGGCGGAGCCACCACGTCGATCGGGCCAGCGACACGGACCATGTACCCGTACAGGCCGGGACGCGGCCCGCCCTGGTGCGCCATGTCGATCACCTCGCCGCCATGACGCTGCTCGGCCTGGCGGTAGGCGAGCAATGCGTTCTCGGTGGATGCGAGCATGCCCAGCGCACCGAGCAGCAGCACCGCGCCGAGCACCTTGAGCAGGGCGCTGCCGGAGACCTGGCGCCGTGGCGGGTGCATCTTCGCCATCAGGCCGCCACCCCGGCCAGGGGACCGGCGATCGCGCCACGTTCGTTGCGGGTGCCGAAGCGACCGCGCTCGTCGCGCACCACCTCGGCCAGGGCACAGCCGTGATCATGGGTGAAGAACAACTGCACGCCACGGGCCAGCTTGTCCTCCAGGAACTCCCGCTTCTCGTCGACCAGCTTTTCCGGCCAGCGGTCGTAGCCCATGGTGATCGGCAGGTGCACCCAGTGGCGACCGGGAATCAGATCGGCGCAGAACACCAGCCCCCCCACCTCGGCCATCATCAGCCCCGGGGTATGCCCGTCCGAGAAATGGAAAGACACGGACTCGCCCAGCGTCTTCGAATGCACGCCCTCGACCAGCTCCAGCCGCCCGCTGGACTCGAGCAGCGAGGTCAGTTCCGGAATGAACGAGGCACGGTCGCGCGGATGAGGGTGGGTGGAGCGGCGCCAGTGGTCCGCCCCCACCAGGAAACGCGCCTTCGGAAACAGCAGCCGGGGCGGCTCGCCCTGTGCCCACGGCGCCAGCAGGCCGCCGGCATGGTCGAAGTGCAGGTGCGACAGCACCACCACGTCGATGTCCTCATCCGAAAGACCCAGCGTGGCGAGCGAGTCGAGCAGCACATGACGCTCTTCGACCACGCCATAGCGCTCGCGCAGCGACGGCTCGAAGAATGCGCCGATACCGGTTTCGAACAACACATTGCGGCCGTCCAGCCCCTTCACCAGCAGGCAGCGGCAGGCCAGCGGAATGCGGTTCTCGGCGTCCGGCTCGATCCAGCGCGACCACAGCGCGCGGGGCGCATTGCCGAACATGGCTCCGCCGTCGAGTCGCTGCGAATTGCCGGTGAGGGAAAAGAATTCCATGGGTCGGCCCTGCGGTTGAGGGATGCCGACTCAATGGCCGTCGGCGGCCCCGGTCAGCTGTCGGTACTTCAGGTCGAGCTGCGCTTCGGTTTCCACGTGGTCCGGGTCGACGATGATGCATTCGACCGGACACACCGCGATGCACTGCGGCTCGTCGAAATGCCCGTGGCACTCGGTGCACCGGGCCGGATCGATCACGTAGAACTCCTCGCCCAGCGAAATCGCCTGGTTCGGGCAAGCCGGCTCGCAGACGTCGCAGTTGACGCAGGTATCGAGGATTTTCAGGGACATGGCAACTGCACGCATCCCCCGCCCCCGGCCGGATGCCGGGAGCGGGCGGACGCCGGACATCACATCGCGACGAAGCGGATGTTGGCGGCGGTCGGGGTCAGCACGTCCGTCACGCGCTGCTTGTCGGCCTCGTCGCCGATGAACAGCACGATCACGTCCTTGAACGAGCCCGGCTTGGCGTCCTTGAACGCCGCGGTGATGAAGTCGGCGGTCTTGGCCGAGCTCGGACCCGCGAACACCAGCATGTTGCCCGGCAGCACGCCGCGGGCGACCACGTCCTGCACCGCCTCCAGCTGGCGACCGTACTTGGCCTGGGAGTCGGCATCGTCGCCGGCCGGCACCAGGTAGGCGTACGGGCGGTCGGCGGTCATGCCCTGCATGTTGGCCGTGACGATCTGGCCGAGGTAGGCGTTCCATGCCTTGGTGTCGTTCGGATCGGTCGGCTTGGCGACCTTCTGGACCTGCTGGGCGGCCTGCTGCGCATCGTCCTGCTTGTGGCAGGCCGAGAGCATGACGGTGCCCGCCAGGGCGAGCGTGACGGCAAGGACGAACTTACGCATGGTGATCACCTTCTTTTTCAGGTTGCTTTTTGTGCCAGCGCTGGCGCATGGCCTGTTGCACCGCAGGATGCACGAAACCGGAGATGTCGCCGCCGAGGCGACCGATCTCGCGCACCAGCGAGGAGGAAATGAAGCTGTACTGCTCGGCCGGCGTCAGGAACAGCGTCTCGACCTGGGGAATCAGGTGCCGGTTCATGCTGGCCAGCTGGAACTCGTACTCGAAGTCGGATACCGCGCGAAGCCCGCGAATGATCACGCCCGCGCCGATCTGATCGACGAACTGGGCCAGCAGGCAGTCGAAACCGCGCACCTCCACGCTCGGCAGGTCGGCCAGCGCCAGCCGGGCCAGGGCGATCCGCTCCTGCAGGGAAAAACCGGGACCCTTGCCCTTGTTCGGACTTTCCGCCACCGCCACCACGATCCGGTCGAACAGCGGCGCGGCACGCGCCACCAGATCGGCATGGCCGTTGGTGATCGGGTCGAAGGTGCCCGGATAGACGGCAAGGCGCGTATTGACCGGCGGCTTGATCACGGAATCTCGGGAGCCCGAATGAAGGGCGTTTAGCTTAACGGAAGCGTTTCCGCGCGGCGATAGAGCGCGTGGCGCACCTCGCCCGCCTCCGCCTCGCGGTGCAGTGCCCAGGCCGGGGGAAGCTCCGGCACCCGCCCCCGCGGCGACTCCACGTACAGCCAGGCCGAAGGACTGAGCCATCCCTGCTCCAGCCGCGCGGCCAACCCGGTCCACAGGTCGGCATCGAACGGCGGGTCGAGCCATACGAGATCGAACGGCGTGGGAGAACCGGTCAGGAAGCGCTGCGCATCCATCGTCGCCACCTGACCGCCGGCCGCCTTCAACCGGGCCAGGTTGTCGCGCAGGGCCTGCGCCGCTCTCGGCTGTGCCTCGACGAACTGCACGCTGGCGGCTCCACGGGACAGCGCCTCGATGCCCAGCGCGCCGGTACCCGCGCACAGATCCAGCCCACGGGCACCGGCCACCACCGGCGCCAGCCAGTTGAACAGGGTCTCGCGCACCCGCTCGGGCGTCGGCCGCAGACCGGGCAGCTCGGGCACGTCCAGGCGGGAATTGCGCAGGCTGCCGCCGATGATGCGGATACGGCCCGATCCCCGCTTCATCGGGTCGCGGCCTCAGCGGGAAGTCGGGATCGGGGTGATAGCATGCCGCCCATTGTCTTTGATTCCCCCCTGACATGCTCAAGTTCTGGAAGAAGAAGCCTGCCGACGACGTGCCGGAACAGGACAAGGCCGCCGTGCCGGAAGACGCGGCGGCGGAGGGTGGCGACAGCGCCCCCCTCTCGACCGCCACGCCGCTCCCCGAAGCCCCTGCAGCCCCCGCCCCCACCACGGAACCGGCGGCGGAAGCGCTTCCCGCCCGACGCGGCTGGCGCGAGCGACTGGCCGGCTCGGGTTTCGCGCGCAGCCTGGGGGCCCTGTTCGTCCGCAATCCGCGGCTGGACGATGACCTGCTCGACGAGCTGGAAACCGCGTTGATCACCGCCGACGTGGGCGTGGAGGCCAGCACCCAGCTGGTCGAGTCCCTGCGCAAGCGCATGAACGCCCGCGAGTTCGCCGATGCCGGCGTCCTGCTGCAGGCCCTGCGCAAGGCGTTGGTCGACCTGCTGGTACCCGTGCAGCAGCCGCTGGACGTGGCCGGCCGCAAGCCGTTCGTGATCCTCACCGTCGGCATCAACGGCGTAGGCAAGACCACCACGATCGGCAAGCTTGCCCGGCGCTATCGCGACGAGGGCCGTGGCGTGATCCTCGCCGCCGGCGACACTTTCCGCGCCGCGGCGGTGAACCAGCTCAGGACCTGGGGGGAACGCAACGAAGTCCCGGTGATCGCCCAGGGCCAGGACGCCGATGCCGCCAGCGTGATCTTCGACGCGCTGCAGGCCGCCCGCTCGCGCGGTGCCGACGTGCTGATCGCCGACACCGCCGGCCGCCTGCACACCCAGGGCGGCCTGATGGACGAGCTGGGCAAGATCGCCCGCGTGATGAAGAAGCTCGACGCCGACGCCCCGCACGAGGTGCTGATGGTGATCGACGGCACCACCGGCCAGAACGCGGTGAACCAGGTGCGCCAGTTCCGCCAGATCGTCGGCGTCACAGGCCTGGTGGTGACCAAGCTCGACGGCACCGCCAAGGGCGGCGTGGTGTTCGCGCTGGCCCGCGAGTTCGGATTGCCGATCCGCTACGTCGGCCTGGGCGAGACCGCTGCGGACCTGCGCGTGTTCGATGCCGAGGCCTTTGTCGACGGCCTGCTGCCCTCCAGCATCGGTCATGGCTGAGGTTTCCCGGTGGAGCGCAGGACGGTGAGCCGCCGCTGGCGGCTCGCGCTGCTCGGCGCCGCAAGCGCGGTGGGCGTGCTGCTGCTGGCCGCGGTCATCGGGGTCTACTGGCTGCTGCAACCGGACCGCTTCACCGCGACACTGCAGGCACAAGCACGCGCCGCGGGGCTCGACCTGAGCCTGGCCAGCCCGGCCAGGCCGACGCTGTTCCCGCACCCGGCGCTGGAGCTGCAGGGCATCACGCTGAACGAATCCGGCGCATCGATGCCGATCCTGCTGGCCGCGCGAGGACGACTGGCGCTGCCATGGCACACCCTGTTCGGCGGACCGACCACGATTGCCCGGCTGGAGATCGACGCGCCGAGGGTGGATCTCGATGCGCTGCAGAGCTGGCTGGGGCACCTGCCCTCCAGCGAGGGCAATCGGGCGCCGCAGATTCCGCGCATCGACACCGGCATCCTGATCAGCCGCGCGAGCCTGGTCCGCGGCAACGACATCCTGCTCGACAACCTGGCGCTGGAGACCGGCCAGCTCCACCCCGACAAGCCGTTCTCGCTCGACCTCACCGCCCGCGACGCGAGCGGCGACCCGGTCCAGCTGCGACTGCTGGCGACGCCACGCGCCAGCGGCGACGGGATGGGCTTCGAGAACGTCGACCTGCATCTCTCGCACGGTACCGACACGACGCTGGACCTGCGCGGCAACGCCCGCTGGCACGGGGCAGCAGACGCCTCCGCGGATCTGGCCGGCAGCGTCGACCTCGCCGACGCCGGGCGCTACGACCTGTCGCTGCGGCTCACGCCGGCCAACCTGCGCGATCCGCTCCTGCTCACCGTTCACCTGGCCGGTCCCGGTCGCAACGCCGATGTCCGCCTGCCACCGCTGCAGTTGGCCAACTGGTGGTCGCAACTGAGCGATGCTGACGGTGGACAGCTGGCCATGCCTCCCGGCAGCGGTCACCTGGACATCGATCACGCCACCTTTGGCGGCGTCAGCGCCGAGGGACTGAGCCTGGATCTCGGCGAAGGAATTCCTGCCGCGGCCGGCAGCGCCCCGGCCCCAGCCAGCAGCTCGACGCCATGAGCGACCGGTTCGCCGAACGCCTGCTGCGCTGGTTCGACCGGCACGGCCGCAGGGACCTGCCCTGGCAGCGACCCGGCCCGGACGGGAGGCGCGACGCCTACCGCGTGTGGCTGTCCGAAGTCATGCTGCAGCAGACCCAGGTCGCCACCGTCATTCCCTATTTCAACCGCTTCGTGGAGACCCTGCCCACCCTGCGCGATCTGGCCGGAGCCGACGAGGACACGGTGCTGGCACTGTGGTCCGGGCTGGGCTACTACCGGCGCGCCCGCTTCCTGCACGCTGCGGCGCAACGATGCGTGGCCGAGCATGGCAACACCCTTCCACGCGACATCGATGCACTGCTCGCGCTCCCGGGCATCGGCCGCTCGACTGCGGGCGCGATTCTGGCCCAGTCCCACGGGCTGCGCTTCCCGATCCTCGACGGCAACGTCAAGCGTGTGCTCGCCCGCTACCACGGCGTACACGGCGACCCGGGGAAATCGACCGTCGAGAAGCTGCTGTGGGGGCACGCCGAAACGCACACTCCGGCCCAGCGCACCGCCGACTACACCCAGGCGATCATGGATCTGGGCGCCACCGTATGCATCCGCAGCCAGCCCCGCTGCGACGACTGCCCGGTACGCGACGACTGCATCGCCCGGCGCGACGGTCTCACCGCGCAACTGCCCACCCCAAAGCCGGGCAAGCGCACACCGACCCGCCAGACAGTGATGCTGGTACTGCGCGATACCGATGGCCGCATCCTGCTCGAGCGGCGGGGTCCCCAGGGCGTGTGGTCGGGCCTGTGGAGCCTGCCGGAAGCAGCATCATCCGAGGAGGCATGGCGCGTTGCGGGCCAACGTGCCCGTCTCGGCGACGCATGCGCCCTGCCTCCCTTCATTCATGTCTTCAGCCACTACAAGCTCGCTGCAGAGCCCTGGCTGTTCGACCGCGTCACCCCCCTCGCCGGGGTCGCCGACCAGGCCGAAGCGCGCTGGATCGCGCCATCCCGGGGCATGCAACTGGGTTTGCCCGCCCCCATACGAACCCTGCTCGACTCGCTGTCCGAGAGCTTTCCGGAGGATTCCCCATGAGCCGCACCATTCATTGCAGCAAACTCGACATCGATGCCGAAGGACTCGACTTCGCCCCATGGCCGGGGGCGCTCGGTCAGCGCATCTACCTGGAAATCTCCAAGCCCGCGTGGCAGCAGTGGCTCGCTCACCAGACCATGCTGATCAACGAGAACCGGCTCAATCCGCTCGATCCATCCACGCGCAGCTTCCTCGCGCGCGAGATGGAGAAGTACCTGTTCGAGGGCGGCACCGAGCAGCCGCCGGGCTACGTACCGCCCGACGCGGAGTCTTGACGCCATCGCACGCTTCCAGTTTAATGCGCGGCTCCACGGGGCACTGGCCACCGCCTGCCGGCCCCGATCTGGAACGCAAGACCCGTGGCCGGGTAGCTCAGTTGGTAGAGCAGGGGATTGAAAAGACTCACCTCGGCCGGGACGAAGTGCAAAAAATCAGCGTAGAAACAAAGATCTAGGCCACCCATGCGGTGGCCTTAATGTTTTCTGGAACCCTCACGGAACCCCAACGGGCCAACGAGCCGCCTAAGCGATCCCCGGCTCCAAAATTGCGGCTCGCGCCACGTAACCCCTATCCTCTCGAACCTTAGAAAAGGGAACCGGAGGACGCCGTGGCTCGTTACAAACTTGCTGATCTGAGCACGGATCCGTTCGTGCTGGCCATGGATCAAGCCGACGACTTGAAGCCCATCCCGGAGAAATTCGCCGCGGGGTGGCTTTCGTTGGCACCCACGATCTTGCAAGAGTGGCGCAGCGCTGGCCGCACCCCGCCGCAGTTCGTCTACCTCACGGACAAGAAGGTGGTCTACCCGATGGGAGAGCTGCGTCGCCTCATGCGCGAGCTTATGGAAGAGGCCCAGACGGGTTCAGAGAGGCGCCCTGACTCCCAGCGGCCGGAGCCCCCCAACAAGGCCCCAACGTCCGCGGAAGCCCGCATGACCAAGATCACGGGCACGTCTGACCCGAAGCACCTGGGCCTCGACCAGACCCTCATGCGGGGCGGCCGGCGCAAGGGCGTCAAGCACGCCACGTTCGCCAGCTTCCTCGCCGAAGGCCAGGCTGAAGACGAATGGGTTTTTGCGATGATCCCCGACCGGTCGCCGGGCAAATCGGTGCGCCCCGTCGATCTGATCGAGACGCTGCGTCTTGAGCTCTCGGATGAGCAAATTGAGGGCGCCACCTGCGAGCAACTCTCGCTGGCCGAATATCTGGAGCGGTCGGTCACGTATCACCGCGACAAGCCGGACAGAGATCGGAGCGCGGAGCGAGAGGCGACCTTGAGGGCGATGGCCGGGGGAACCATGGGCGACGGTCAGCTGGCCAAGCCGAGCACCAGATCCTGAGAGGCTAGCTCACCGTCCGCAGCTCGTCCCACCGGGTCGTGTAGCACGGACTGAGCATCTCGCGGCGCATGGTCCATGCCCGGGGACCCTTGAGCCCATCGCTGCCGATCCCCAGCGTGCCGCGTCCCCACTTGGCATTGGCTTTGTCTAGGACGCTCATGAGTTTCTCGCGGCGCAGGTCTTGCTCGGGCGGGTGCCCATCGAACAACAGTCCCTGCACTAGGCCCTTGGGCCGGATGTCATCGAGCATGACGCCGGCCTTCACGTAACGAAAGCCCGGCTTGAAGACGGCGCGCAAGATGGCGATGGCCCACGTGGTCAGGAGCGCCGTGTCATCGGTGGCACCCGGCATGTTGATCCAGCGCATCGGACAATACTGAGGGTCTTGGGGTCGAAAGCGGTTCGTTTCGATCCAGATGCCCACGCGCGCGGCGGCGCTGCCTTGTTGCCGGAGTTTTTCCGCGGCCCGTCCCGCGTGCATGCGAATGGGCTCGGCCAGTTCCTCAACGGTGAAGACCGGGGCCCCGAAGCTGCGCGAGGAAATGATCTGTTGCTTCGCCGGTGGCGTGGTTTCCCAGGCCACACACGGCACGCCCTGCAGCTCGCGCACGGTGCGTTCGACCACCACGTTGAACCGCTCGCGGACCCTTTTGGCGTCCACGCGGCGCAAGTCGGCGGCGGTGGTGATGCTAGCCCCCATCAGGGCTTCGGTGAGCTTGCTGCCAATGCCCCACACGTCCTCGACTTTCACCAGACGCATCACCGCATCGAGCTCGGTGTCAGACATCGCGGTGAGGTCACACACGCCGTTGAACTGCGGCTGGGTTTTCGCAATGCGATTGGCCAGCTTCGACAAGGTTTTCGTGGCGCCAAAGCCCACGCACACCGGCAGCCCTGTCCACTGTTTCACTCGGCGCTTGATGTCCTGGCCGGTGTTGGCCAGGTTCAGCCGCGGCTGCGCGGTGAAGTCCAGAAAGCATTCGTCAATCGAATACACCTCCTGGTCTTCCGCCGGCACATAGCCGGCCAGCACGTTCATCACGCGCCGGGACATGTCCCCATAGAGGGTGTAGTTGCTCGACATGGCGACGATCGGCCAACCTTTGCGGCGGGCCTCATCGCGCAACTGATACCACGGTTGTCCCATGGGCACCCCGAGACGTTTCACCAACGAATCTCAGTCCGGTCGGAATACGCGCTCCGCCGAGCAGTAGAACGAATTGCAATCCACGAGCCCGATGCGGCGTGGAGGCGCATCTGGGGGTTTCATTTGTCCGCTCGCCACGTGCCGGTGATTTCGTTGGCTTGCGTGTCCCATTCGATCCAGAGCAAATCCACCAGCTTACTGGCGTGATAAAGCGTTTCCACCTGCGGTGTGGTGTCAATCGCTGCGGCCAACGGACGGCGCACCGTGCGCAAAGTGGCCAGATTCATCCAGTAGCCTTGCAGCAAAAAGTTGTGGCTTTCGATGTTGAGGTCCAAGGGGTTGTCGGTGCCGAAACCGAAGGTGTAATCGACGCCGGCTTTCTTGGCGTCGAACAAGGCTTGTTGGGTGTAACGGGGGTGTTTGGATGCGTTCATAAGATTCTCCTGTTGTTGAAATATCCGTCTTTATTTATGTCTGGATATTTCCCGTGAACTCATCCCTTTCCGCGCCTGAAAGAACGCAAACAATGGGTGACCACACCCCAGATCACCAGCTCATCCCCTTCTTTCATCACGATCGGCTGGAAGTGCGGGTTCTCCGGGATCAATGCCGGAAACCCGTCAACCTCACCTAGCCGCTTCACCGTCAGATCGTTGTTCAACACCGCCACCACAATGTCCCCTTTCTGCGGCTCTATAGCGCGATCCACCACGATGCGATCACCATCCATGATCCCGGCCAACATCATCGACCAGCCACTCACGCGGAGCACAAAGGTCGCGTCGGCGTGCCCTGGGGTGATGAGCTCGGCGTTGAGGTCGATCGTGTCGTCCAGGTAGTCGGCCGCGGGGCTAGGCCACCCCGCGGGAATGCGCTGGGCGATCGAGATGAGCTGGATGGGCGAAGATTCCGCGATCACCTGGCGCGGCTGCTCAGCCATCGCTGGCTGTCGATACGCATCGAGGTAGGCCACCACCGTTTCTAACTGGGAAACGGGCACCCGAACGGGCTGCGTGGGCTCGCCGAACGCGCCGCCGGGCTTCCGGCCAGCGCCAGGGCGGGATCCGCCATGCTGGGAGGGTGTCATGGGCCTCATCTTGAATTCTGCACGGAATTCAAGATTACCACCAGGCTGATCTCAGGAATTGAGAGACCAAGGAGGTAAGCTGCCCCCATGGTCATGACACCCACCGAACGAAAGAAGACCCAGGGGATGGTCGACAACTTTGCCGAGGGCATCAAGGCTAAGGCTAGACATGCTTTGGAGCATGATGCCGATGCAGACGGTTGCGGGGAGTGCATCGCCTGGCGAACCCGACCTGACATGCTTACAGCACGCGCTCAGTATGAAGCGAAGCTGCTGTCAGACCTGGCAAAGCAATCAAAGCCGGCCGCAGAGTCGCGGAAGAAACGACTCTGATCTCCGAGGATACTGAGGATGTGTTACTCAGCCGAGGTTGTCGCCGATTTCCGCACCTACCAGCGCTATGGCGGCACACTGGATCTCAAAGCCTTCGTGGACCTGTTCTTCCACCAGGGCAAGAAAGGTTCGTTCACCAAGCTCGTGCCGAAGGCCGTGCGTGATGCGTTCGATCAGGCTACGAGCCGGGACGAACAGGACGTCAAGGCTGCCGTAGTGCAGGCCTACCGCGAAGTGGTTCTTCACTACGAAGAGATCGTTGCCGAGCAAACCGAGCGACTGCTGAAAGCCCAGGCCAAGCTGGCCACGAAGCCCACAAAAACGGCCGAAAACGAGGCGCGGATCGCCCAAAACAAGATCAACGATGCCCGGGAACGCATCGCTGAGGCCGAGCAGACTGCGAAGGATCACGATGGGTTCGCAAGAATCTGGCCGGGGCACTTCTGCCCGATCCTCATCCGTGATCCGGAGACCGGGGAGCGGAAGATCGTGCCCGCCCGCTACCGCTGCCGCCTGATCGGGTGGTCTGACCAAGACGAACGCATGAAACCGGGCACGTATAACGCGCGGATGGACTCACTGAAGACCGCGTGGCGCGGGATCTTCGGGCACTTCCACGGCGTGGTGGTCGCGCGCCGGTTCTACGAGTCCGTGCTGCTGCATGACAACCAGCAGCGGGTGTTGGCGCCGGGCGAGCGGGAGCAGAACATCGAGATCGTCTTCAGCCCGGCGCCCGCACAAGACATGCTCTTGGCGTGCTTGTATCGGTATGTCGAACCGACCCAAGGTGAGGAAGGGTTCTACACCTTCGCAGCGGTGACCCGCGAGCCACCGCCAGAGGTGCTGGCTGCGGGGCACAACCGCTGTGTGATCCCGCTACGGCCGGAGAACCTGGACGTGTGGCTGGATCCCGATCCGAAGAACCTAGGGGCCCAATTCGCCATCTTGGAGGATCCGATCGACGCCTTCTACCAGCACGAACTGGTCCCGAAGAGCAGCGACGAGGATTGAAGCGTTCGCAGGGGACGACCTATGAAATGGGGAAAGATCCAAGACGTGGCATTGATTGGACTGCTGCTCATCTTGGGATGGCAAGCCTTGGGCATGGTCGCACGCGCCATCTTCGGGGAGTGGTTCCGAGCCCATGAAGATTTCTGCACCAACGTCTGGCTCGTCTTGCCTTTTCTTGCTTACCGCCTGAAAGACGCTACGTGGAGAGCGAACCTGCGAATCACGGCTATCAACATGGAGTTGGTGCGCAATGCCTTGCTGGCGGTATCGGTGGCAATCTCGATCGGCTTCTTCTTCCACCAAGATGCTGGCCACCCCGCCAACTGGCTGGAGTCGATTGAACGCTGGGGGCTCACCTGGATCTACATAGCTATGTGGATTGCCGTGCCATGGATCACCTGGTTCGCGGCGAACCATGCGCTACTCCAGGCTCGAATCGAAGCGTCCGAGAGCCGCGATTTGAATGACCCCGCTTAGAGCAATTCGGCCGAACGTTTCAGCACAAGCATGTTCGGTCCGCAGGAGTAGCGTATGGAACCCATTGGGTTCGATTCAGACCGGCGGTCCCCGGACAAACCATGGGGGTTTGGCGCGCCACTGGGCACTGAACCACGGAACCATGGCTCCCGTATCGAACAGGTCAAGGCACGGCCTCCAACAAGGGCGCGAGACGGCATACACCCCAGCCTCCGAGGTGGATCAGCGCACCACTGTGATGTAAAGTGGTGCAGCACAACGGCCGCCGGGGGCACCTCATGGCAATCGCCAAAATGGAACAGAGCTCGAAGCGAGACACGGCTCTACGAGCTTCGATTAGCTTTCCCCCCGAGCTCTACCATCTTCTCGAACAGATCGCGTCGCAGAAAAAGGTGTCACTCGCCTGGGTGATCCGTGACGCGGCCGAAAAGTATGTTTCGGAGCAGTGGCCGCTCCTTTCCAAGATCACCTGAGCCGACCATGCCTCCCGCTAAGAAGTCCACTGCTTCCAGAGCCCCTCTGCGAGCTAAAGCCGGCCGCTTCCAGAACCTGTCTTCCGACAAGCTGCGAGGTGGCTATTACACGTCTGATGAAATTGCCAAATGGGTTTGTGAGTGGACGATCGAGGACCCAAGCAGCCGCGTTCTAGAACCAAGCTGTGGAAACGGGGCATTTCTCCGTGCGGCAGCGCAGAGGCTGCTCGACCTAGGCACCACAAAGGGCCGGGCATCGAAGCAGCTAACCGGTATCGAGATCATTCCTGACGAAGCCGAGATAGCACGCACAACGCTGAAGGAAATCCTATCCGCGTCCGCAGAAAAAGCTGTGGTGACGGCAGATTTCTTTTCTTGGCATAAGGACCATCCAAAGGCGGTGTTCGATGCGGTGGTGGGCAACCCACCCTTCATCCGATATCAGACGTTCCCCGAGCCGCATCGCACGCTAGCGATGGACATGATGGCGGGCGAAGGCCTGACCCCCAATCGGCTGACCAACATTTGGGTGCCTTTTGTGGTCGCGGCGACGGCCGCTCTGCGGCCAGGTGGGAAGCTCGGCCTTGTTCTTCCTGCGGAGATCCTGCAGGTCACCTATGCAGCGCAGCTGCGGTCGTTCCTCACTGATCGCTTCGCGCGGCTGGATATCGTGGCCTGCAACGAACTCTTCTTTGAGAAGGCAGAGCAAGAAGTCGTCCTGCTGCTGGCGGACGGCCGACTTGAACAAGCCTCGGAAGCCAACCTATGTCGCGTCGCGATGACCGAGACTTCAACAGTTGCAGAACTGGTCAAGCGGAAACCCAAGAGCGTTTTGGCCAAGGCTGAACCGAAGACGATTAAGCACGATCACGAAAAGTGGCTGAAATACTTCCTCAGTCAGCGTGAAATCGAGTTCATGCGCGAGCTGCGCAGCTCTGACGTAGCCACCCCACTATCGACCCATGCGAGCGTCGATGTGGGCGTCGTCACCGGCCGCAACGAATTCTTTGTGCTGACAAGTGAACAGGTTGAAGACCTGGGGTTGAACGGCTATACGGCACCATTGGTGTCACGCTCGGCTCATCTGCGCGGAGCGCGCGTAAACATGATGGATTGGCGGGCCATGGCCGAAGCCGGTGACAGGGTTCATTTGCTCGACCTCAAGAACCTGACCGAGTCAAAGCTGCCAGCGGCGCTCAAGCGCTACATCCGCTTTGGCGAAGAGCAGGAAGTCCATACCGGATACAAGTGCTCGATCCGAAAGCCGTGGTATGCCGTCCCTTCTGTCTGGATCCCCGACGGATTCTTGTTTCGCCAGATCTATGACTTTCCGCGCGTCGTCTTGAATGACGCAGGCGCCACGTCAACGGACACCATCCATCGGTTCACTGCAAAGAACGGAAACGCGGAACGCATCATCGCGAACACATATTCGTGGATGACCGCTGCGTCCGCGGAGATTGAGGGGCGAAGCTATGGCGGTGGGGTGCTGGAATTGGAGCCCACCGAAGCAGAACGCTTGCTCATGCCTGCGACCTTGAACGGCGCCCTTCCAGTCGAGGAGTGTGATCGTCTGACACGACTTGGGAAGATTGACGATGTTCTCCAAGAGAACGCACGCATCGTGCTGATGAAGCACATGGGCTTGACGAAAGCGGAAACGCTCCTTCTCCGTGACATTTGGATAAAGATGCGAGACCGAAGGCTATCGAGGCGGAAATCCGTCAGGGCTAACAGCGCGCCGGGTCCATCTGAATGAACGCTGGAACAGGGATGTTGGAGGCACGTGAGCGAGCGCGGGAAGCGGTGGCGTTGCTCGTCGCCAAGTTTCGGCGTAACGAGGCCGACTACCAACGCGCCGTCTACAATGAGACGCAGGCCCGAACGGAGTTCATCACTCCGCTGCTTGAAGCCTTTGGCTGGGATGTGCATAACGCCGCCGGCCTTCCGCTCAGCCTGCGTGAAGTGGTCGAAGAGGCTACCGTTGAAGTCGGCCCCGAGCGCCTCAACAAGCGCCCAGATTACGAGTTGCGACTGGCAAGGCAGCGCAAACTGTTCGTCGAGGCGAAGAAGCCCTCCGTGTCTATCGACAGGAGCCAGGAGGCAGCGTTTCAGACCAGGCGCTACGGATATTCCGCAAGCCTCCCTATTTCGGTGCTCACCAATTTTCGGCAACTTGCCATCTACGATTGCAGGCCAGTCCCTGACGCGCAATCGGAAGCGCGCGTCGCGCGCATCTTGCTGCTGACTTATGACGAGTTCGATGCTCGGTTCGACGAACTCTGGCCTCTGCTTTCGCGGGAATCGGTCTACTCAGGTAAGTTCGATGAAATATTCGAAGCCGACGAAGCTCGGCGCGGCGCCGACCAGTTCGACGACTATTTCCTGACTCAAGTCAGGCGCTGGCGCGCAAGGCTTGCTGAGGACATTTACGCAGCAGGATCAGCCCTTACTGCGAAAGAGCTGACCTACGTTGTCCAGCTTTTCCTCTCACGCATCATCTTCTTACGGATCTGCGAAGACCGGGACATCGAGCGATACGAAACGCTTAAGGACCTCCCGGCTGACAACACGTTCGACGCCCTCATGGCAGAGATTCGCCGGGCTGACGCGTTCTACAACTCCGGAATCTTTCGCCTCTTGGACGACGCCCGCCTGGGAGTCCGTATCAATGACGACACTTTGCACGGGATCCTTGCGGAGCTTTACTACCCTGAAAGCCCCTATACCTTCGCGGTCGTGGAGACGGAGGTTCTCGGAGAGATCTACGAGCAATTTCTGGGTGAAGAGATCCAGATTCAAGACGGCCACGTGGCCGTCGTCAGTAAGCCCGAGGTGCGAGAAAGCGGTGGAGTGGTGCCAACTCCCCGCTACGTGGTCGATGCCATCGTGGATCGCACGCTGCTACCTTCGCTGCGAGGAAGGAGCCCTGAGGAACTTGATGCATTTACGATTGCAGACATCTGCTGCGGTTCCGGCATCTTCCTCCTCTCGGTATTCGAGATGCTCCTGGACCACTACTTGGCGTGGTATGAAGGTCATGATCGTGCGTCGCATGTCGGAAGTCGCATCTACGACGCAGGCGCGGGTCAATGGCGCCTGACCTACGCGGAGAAGCGCCGCATCTTGTGCGCCCACATTCGCGGCGTCGACATCGATGCGGGTGCTGTTGAAGTCGCGCGCTTCAGCTTACTTCTAAAGCTCATTGAGGACGAGGAGGCCGCGAGCCTCCAAGATTTCGTCAACCACCATGGTGCGCGCGCCCTTCCATCCCTCGACAGTCAACTCAAGGCGGGAAACAGTCTCGTCAGCGAAGAAGAATGGGAAGCCGCTCTCGGCCCCATGACAGAACGACTTGCCGAGAAAATAAATCCATTCAGCTGGAGGCTCGAATTTCCACGCGAGTTCGAGCGGGGAGGTTTTGATGTCATTGTCGGGAACCCGCCCTACATCCGCATCCAGAACATGGCGACCTATTCACCGGAGGAGGTCGCTTATTATCACGACCCTCGGTCCCCTTACAGCACTGCCCGGCGCGACAATTTCGACAAATATGCGCTGTTCATTGAGCGCTCGCTCGAACTTCTAACGGACACTGGCCGTCTCGGGGTCATCACTCCCCACAAGTTCATGAACACTCAGGCGGGCCGATCGTTACGCTCCCTGCTGACAGCGCGCCCCATCATCGAGCACATCATTCACTTTGGGGTGAAGCAGGTTTTCGGTCGCCGCGCCGCAAACTACACATGCGTCTTGATCGCGTCCAAAAGTGGAGTCGGTTCGGTGACTCTTGAGAAGCCGAGCAAACTTGAGGAGTGGCGCTATAGCGGCAGCGCTGAGATAACTGAACTCGCTGCAGAAGCTCTGACTGCCGATAATTGGCAGTTCCAGGATGAATTGGTCACCGAGCTTTTCGAGCGCATCCGCGAAGCGCATCCAACCACGATTTCTGACGTCGCCGATGTCTTCGTAGGCGTTCAAACAAGTGCTGACGAAATCTATATTTTCGAGAGCGTTGGAGAGACGGAAGACACAGTGACTCATCACTGGGGCGGTCGCGACTGGCCGATCGAAAAAGCGGCGTTGCGACCTTCGCTACTTGATGTTCAGCTGCATGCCTACGCTCCCTGCCAATCCAATACTTGGATGATTTTCCCTTATGCCATCGAGGACACGGGAGATAAGCAAGTTGCTCGCTTGCTGCAACCAGACGAGATGGCCGCGCGCTTTCCCGTATGCCTTGCTTATCTGACAGCCCGTCAGCAAGAGCTTGAGCGTCGCAACGTCCAGGGAGGACCGAAGGCGGAGCGACAGTTCTACCAGTTTGGCAGGTCACAAAGTCTGAAGAAGTTTGGCACGCCAAAAATCATCTTTCCGGTTCTGTCTCTCGAACCGAGATATTCCTACGATGATACTGACGTCGTGGTCACCGGAGGTGGAAACGGACCCTACTACATGGCCCGCTCGCTGCCTGGTGCTCCGATCGATGACTACTACCTTCTCGCTTCGCTAAACCACCCTGTCAGCGAGGCCTTTATTCGAACAAACACCAGCACGTTCCGCGGTGGCTACTACTCCCACGGCAAACAGTATGTCGATGGGGTTCCCATCCCTCTCCCGAGCGAAGCCGACCTCACCTCTATCCGTGAGCAGGTCACCGAGCTGATCCAATTGAAGGCAAGGGCCGACAGAGCGGGGACCCCGCATGATCGTGAGCGAGCCGAACGGCGAGTGAGAGTGCTGCAGTCCCGCATCGAGAACAGGATGACGGCTATTTGGGGACTAAGCGAGGATGATATGGAGCTGATCCACAGCGTCCCCGTCCCAACGTAGCGTGTTCGATTTCCCCAATCGCGGCTTGATGCGCCTCGCCAGTAACTCGACACCGCGTTCTCGGTGTCGAAAGTTCGTGCCATCGATGGTTTGGTCAGCTAGTTCGTCCTGTTGAGCTCGTCCCACGCCTCCCGATAGGGATCCAGCCATCCAAGCCCACACCCGATTGCGAGCCCCTTCCGGTCGTAGTCTGGCAAGAACCGCCGCAGAACGCCGTCCTGATGGGCCTGCCCGCTCTTCCCAGGCGCCGCCAGCCACGCGGCGTGTGAGCGCTTGATCACATCCGCGACGACGGTGCTCGGCACCACCCAGCAGCTCGGTGCCTCATGGGCTTCGGGCGCTCCGAAGTCGACGAAGACATAGAACAGCGAGGGGCTGACGATCTCCTCATGCTTTGCCTTCATGTGCCAGCCGCCATCGCTTCCCTTCGCCACCCGCGACTTCACTTGGATCGCGGAGAGGCGGTGGCCCAGATCGTCGGACACGATGATGTCGGCATTTGGGACACCGGCCGGCGCGAGGGCGGCGATGAAGCCGCGCCGCAGGAGCTGGCACATCACGTAGTGCTCGCCAGCGGCGCCGAGAAGCGAAGATTTCGAGACCATGGTGTCCATGTTGGTGTCCCCGCATGGTATGGGCAAACGGATAGCCCCTGCCGCGCCAATCCGACGTCCGAAGGTGTGTTGCGCCTACATCGCCCGGTCGCTCTGGTGGGCATGCTGGCACTGCCCCGCAAGTCTGGCCCGATCCGACTGTGATGTCTGGCGATCGCCTGCCGACGTCGATGTCCGGTGGAACCGACGACCGGGGCATCCTTGTTCTGCCCCCCCCCTACGGTTCTGGCCCACCGATCTCGGCAATCGGGCGGGGGCCCGTCGTCGTTTGGATGCAGGGTTATTGAATGAGTTATAATTTGCATGTATTTTTGTCGTGCCGCCTCCACTCCCCAGAGCACCCGCCATGGCCAATGCCGACCTTGAAACTGTTCAGACCGCGCTTGCGCCCGTGGCGCCCATCCTGATCCGGTCCTATATCCGGGCTTGGGCGGACTGGCAGAAGGCGGGCTACCAGCACTGGCGAGCGCGCGGTCGCGCCAACTTCGTGTGGGAGCAGGCCGTCCACTATGCAGTTCTCGCGCTGACTGACGTCCCCGGCGTCACCATCAAGCTGCACAACGAGTCCTATCACTTCTTGATCAATGACACAGTCGCGTTCCGGCTGAAAAAGGCCGACAACGAGGGCTTCACCCGAAACTACCCCACTCAGGAAGCACTCGCCTTCCACGATCCGCAGATGCCGCTCACCGGGGTTCCGGCAGCCCAGCGCGTCGAAGTGACCTACTCCCTCAATCGCACGCAGACCGACCTCAGCGACATCGCAGTAGTGTCGCGGGAGGGGGACGCGATCGCGTGGAGCTATTCCTTGTTGCTGACCGATTCGGTAGCCTCCCTGCCCTCTTCCTCCACCCCCGCGAAACCCTCGTCCAGTGATGAGGCGGGTCGAACCGGATTGGTTCGCCGCAAGGGGCAGGACAACAAAACAGATGACACCGGTGAAGCCGGTGAGCAGTGATGGCCACGTTCAACAAAGACATACTCCGCACGGTCCGGCAGGCCCGCGGCAAGAGCCAGGCACAACTGGCCTCTGACGCCAAGGTCTCGCAAGCCGCCATATCCAAGATTGAAGCAGGCCTGATCGCCGACCCGTCACCCGACATCATCGACCGCCTCGCCCAGGCGGTCGATTTTCCTTCCAGCATTTTCTTTGAACCAGATCGCTCGTTCGGTCTGCCGATCAGCGTGCACGGCAATGCCATGTATCGCCGAAAAGCCAGCACCGGGAGCCGTGCGCTGGAGAAGTTGGAGGCCGATCTCAACATTCGCCTCATGCACGTCCGTCGCTTGCTGGCGGCTGCGGACGTTGAGGCGCAGTTGCCGTTGCCTGCGTTGGATGTGGACGAATATCAGGGCAACATCGATCTGATCGCTGAGATGGTGCGCCGCACTTGGCTGATCCCCAGCGGCCCCCTCCATAACCTCACGTCCTACATCGAGCGCGCCGGCATTCTCGTCGTCGAGTGCGACCTTTCCTCGGTCGGGGTGGACGGCCTCACGATCCGATCACTCGGCTCACCGCCTTGCATTTTCATTGACCAGTCCGCCCCAGGTGACCGCCAACGCTTCACATTGGCTCACGAGCTGGGGCACTTGGTCATGCATAGCGTCCCCTCTCCAACGATGGAGGACGAGGCCAACCGTTTCGCCAGCGCGCTGTTAATGCCCAAGCGCGACATCCGCCCCTACTTGATGGACAAGAAGATCAGCCTGGCCAAGATCGCCGCGCTCAAGCCGATCTGGCGGACGTCCATGGCGTCCCTGATCATGTGCGGCCAAGCGATCGGGAGCATCTCCGATACGCAGGCCCAATACCTGTGGCGGCAAATGAGCGCCATGGGCTACCGAAGGGCGGAGCCCGAGAGCATCGCCATCGAGCGCGAGCCCACGCGCGTCCTCGCGGAGCTCGTCGAATTTCATCTGGGCGATCTCGGATATAGCCTCGCCGACTTGGCCCAGAGCCTCCACATCCATCCCGATGAGCTCTGTGCGCTCTACGGTCTTAGTCAGGTGCCGAAGAGGGCCGGAGCCGGTGGCCACCTGACGTTGGTGAAGTAGCAGCCGGACAGCAGAGATAGACGCGGGCTACATCAGCCCGCGTGCTGCCAGGCTGGTCACCGGACCCGCGGTCACCAGCAGGTGATCGAGCACCCGCACTCCCACGATCTTGAGCGCGTTCACCAGCTCCGTGGTGAGCGTGCGATCCGATGCGCTGGGTTCTGCCACCCCGCTCGGATGGTTGTGAGCCAGAATGGCGGCTGCGGCGTTGATGTCGAGCGCTGCCCGGATGACTTCGCGCGAGTGGACGCTGGCGCCGTCGATCGTGCCGGTGAAGAGCTTCTGGCAGTCGAGGATCCGGTGGCGATTGTCGAGCCACAGGATGTGGAATTCTTCGTGAGGGAGGCTGCCGATGCGCATCCGGAGATAGTCGCCTGCATCGCTCGGGTTGCTGATGCTGCCCTGGCGTTCCAGCTTCGCTCGCAGAAGCGTCTCGGCGGTGCTCAGGATGTCTTGCTCGGTGATGTCGCCCTTGCGGCGGTAGTTGCCTTGGCTGTCGCGGATGAGGCTCATGTTCTTCTCCCGCGGCGCGGGATTGCGCCGTGGGCCCCGGTGAGCGACGCGAGAAGAGGCCTGCAGCACCGGAACGCCCCGCCGTGCGGGGACGTAGAGGCGGGAACACCGTGGACGAGGGGCGTGCCCCTTGCGCGGGACGATCGCTAGCCATCCTGGCTCACAACTAGGCGCCATTCCGGGTTGCCGCGGGAGATGTTGGGCATGTAGGCGTCCGCGCCTTGGGCGTGTCGTGCGCACATGACATCTCGGCCATGAAAAGATCGACGTGCGGTCGGGGGGACTTCCGATCCGGCGGAATATGGCTAGCTTGAATTAGGACCCCGGGCAATGTCGCCCGAAACGAACAGGTCCTAACCATGCGCCAGAAACTATTTCGAGCCGGCTCCCTCGCCCTCGCGCTCGCCCTCCTCGCCCCCTCCGCCTTCGCTTCAACGTGCCCATACACGTATCTCTGCGTCGGCGACACGACCAACGCGCAGCTTCCGAACCCCGCACCATCGACGCAAGCTCTTGGGGCGCAGTCCATCGCGTTCGGCGGGCAAGCTTTGACCAACGGATCGACGGCCATTGGAAGCGGGTCACTAGCTGGCTACAACGGCGGATTCGACCCCGCGACCACTCCCGCAAACGAATACGCGACGGCTATCGGATACTCCGCCCACGCATATGGCGCTGAGACGTTTGCTGGTGGTTACTCCAGCACGGCGAGCGGGATCGGCGACATTGCCATTGGCTCGCACGCGACGACTGACACTCAGAACACGGGAAGCACGAAGTATTCGACGGCGATCGGTGCCTACGCGCAAATCGATGGCTATAACGCCACCGGCGTGGGCACAGGTGTCGTTGTCAAAGGCAACAACTCGTTCGCGGCTGGCGTCAGCGCGCAAGCGATTGGTCTGAGCAACATCGCCATTCTCGGGAGCTCTACTGGATCCGATCACTCGATCGCGATCGGCGGCATTGCGAGCGCGCAAAACGCCAACGCTTGGGGCTTCTATGCCGAAGCGACCGCGCCAAATTCGGACGCAATCGGCGCGGGCAGCCGCGCGACTGAACAGGACACGGTCAGCTTCGGTGACCCGAACGCCACCTCGATCGGCAGCCCTACTGTTGGTTACTACCGCCGCCTCGTGAACGTTGCTCCCGGCACTGCGGAACACGATGTCACGAACCTGGGCCAGCTCATGGCCAGCACGGCCGCACTCGGCGGCGGCGCGTCGTTCAACGGCGGCGTTTTCACCGCTCCGACCTACTCGCTCGGCTCGCAGACGTTCCATGACGTGGGTTCCGCACTGACTTACTTGAACGGGCAGATCGGAACCGGCTCCGGTAGCGGCGCGACCACGCCAGTTTGGCTCGCTTCGACGGACACCACCACGGCCGCCAGCGCCCAGGGCACTGACGGCGCAGCCGTGGGCGCTGGGGCACAAGCCGGCAACGCCAACACGGCGTTCAACGTCGCGATCGGCGCACGTGCGCAAGCCGGAACGCTTGGCGCTGCCGCGAATGGCACGGGTGGCCAAGACACTGCTGTGGGCGTAGGTAGTTCCGCGACTGGAGTCGGTGCCGAGGCTTTCGGTTACCAAGCGCAAGCGACCGCCGCGTTCAGCACTGCGATCGGGAACGGCAGCCTCGCGGATCAAGCTGGCACGGTGAGCTTCGGCAACGGTCAGTCGGGCATCTACCGCCGCCTCGTGAATCTGGCCGACGGCACTGCGCCGCATGACGCGATGACCGTTGGCCAAGGCCAACTGGTCACGTCTATCTTCGGCGGCGGCGCGAACTTGCTGACTGACACCGCACCGACCTATGTCCTCAGCTCGCCGGGCGCTGCGGGTTCGTATTCCGACGTGGGCTCCGCGCTGTCGGCGCTGGATAACGGTTTGAACGCGGTCAACACGCGCATCGACAACTTGCCGCCGCCCGGCACGGGCCCAGCCGGTCCGCAGGGTCCCGCGGGTCCGCAAGGCGCCACCGGAGCGACTGGTGCAACCGGTGCTACCGGCCCGGCAGGCCCGCAGGGTCCGCAAGGCCCGGCTGGCACTGGCGGTGGCAATGGCACGGACACTATGGCGGTCCATTACGACGACGCTGACAAGGCGAGCGTCACTCTGGAAGGCGCCTCGGGGACTGCTATTCACAACGTCGCCACGGGCACCGCTCCGATGGATGCCGCGAACGTGGGTCAAGTGAACGCGGGCGATGCGGCAACGCTGGCCAGTGCCAACACCTACACGGACAAGCAAACGGCGCTCGACGCGAAATACGACAACAGCGGCAAGTCCACGATGACGCTCGCTGGCGCTGACGGCACCACCATCAGCAACGTCGCTGCAGGCGTGGCTCCAACCGACGCCGCAAACGTGAGCCAAGTCCAGGCCGCCGAAACCTCCGCCGTGAGCACCTCAGAGACCTACACCGACACCCAGGTCTCCAACGTCCGGTCATGGGCGCAGAGCTACACCGATCAGCAGTCCGCTGCGGCCGTTCGTCAAGCGAACGCATACACCGATTGGAAATTCCGCCAGCTCGATGACCGCTTCTCGCGTGTGACCGCCGTCGGCACCGCCGCCACTGCGATGGCTGCCAACTTCCGGGGCGACAACAGCCTGTCTGCAGGCGTGGGCTTCGCTGGTGGGCACAACGCCATCGCAGTCGGCTACCGCCATGTGATGTCCGGCGGGCACGTGTCTGTGAGCTTTCACGGTGCGATCTCCGGGTCCGAACGGACCGTGGGCGCTGGCGTCGGCTACAGCTGGTAAGGAGCACACGACATGAAATCCATCCTCTCTTCTCTCGTCATCGCTGCGGCCGTTCTGGCCGCGGCACCGGCGATCGCTCAAGACAACGTGCATCAGGCAGCCCAGGCAGCGGTAGAGGCCGCTGCCGAGGTTCGCGGTTCGCATGACGGTGCTTATCCCGATCTGGCCAATCCCCGTCAGGTGGCATCGCTGCCTTGGGGCGACCTGAATGCGTTCTCCGGTCCCCGCTTCGCAGACGTGTCCTCGTTCGAGCGATTTGGGCTGCACTCAGACGGCCTGCCTCGCACTGACTGCATGCCATTCATCACCCAGGTTGCGCCGCACTTCGATGACGTCTGGATCGCCGACGCCGACCCGCAAGCCGTCGGCGGATCGGTCTACACGAACGGCCATCTCGACCCATCGAAGCTCGCGCGCGCATGCCGCGCTCACGCCCGGCTCGGCTTCGACCTCATCACGCATTGATCCAAGGACCTCCCCATGACCACCATCGCTCTCAATCTCCACCATTACCGGCGCCGGCAAGGCTTCGGCTTGCTCGAAGTCATCCTGGTCTTCGCGCTCATCATTGCTGCTGCCGCGGGCACGTTCGCCGTGTTCCAGTCGGCCAACGCGTCTTCAAACGCGTCTACGGTCACAGAGCAAGTCAACACCGTGATCGCTAATCTCAGGACGAGCCCGTGGGGCATGGCACATGACTACACGACGATGCCTCTCGACGCATTGGTGACCGCTCGTCTGGCTCCACCGTCGATGATCCAGGACGGCCAAGCGGTCACGCCGTATGGCCCAATTCTCGTAGCACCCTGGTATCTGAATCAGCGTCAGTTTGACATCAACTTCAACCACATCCCCGACCTCGGCGGCGAGTGTTCGAAAGTGGTCGCGGCGTTCGGGGCTATGGGATTCGATGACATCCTCGTTGCGGGCAGCGGCCCGAATGACATCGGCGGCTCTGTGTATACGAACGGCAAGCTCGACATGAGCAAGGTTGCTCACTGGTGCAGCGGTCTGAACACGTCCGATGCGTCGGTCGGCATGGATCTCGTGGGGCACTGACATGACTCACGACGACATGCCACTGCACGCCGCTGTGATCACAGAAGACCTGGCTGAGCTTGATCGCTTGCTCGGCTTGCGCCACACCCACCCCGATATCCAGGTAGACGCGGTGGATGAACTGGGGCGCACGGCTCTGCATTACGCGAGCCTCAATCGCATCGAGGGCGCAGCGGAGAGGCTGATCCGGGCGGGCGCATCGCTTCAAATTCGGGATCGGTGCGGCGCCACACCGATCGACCTCTTCTTCGACGGCGAAGACGACCGACAGCTTGCTGAGCTGTCGATGTGACATCGATGATGAGTTGGCGTTAGGGCATAGACAGCCGGCGGATTTCTGCGAAAAAGAATGAATGGGGCGCGCATTTTGGCGCCCCAATAGCCATCCACTTCGAGAGATCACGACCATGAAAAATCTGTTGCCCGTCCTCATGTTTCTTGCGTTAACTGCGACAAGCGCGCACGCCCAATCCACTGCGCGTCACTGCCTTGAGTGCGACTCTGTAGCTGCTAGTCCGGGCAACATGGCGCTGATCAGTGCTGGGGCGTTCGCCATCGGTCCATCCGACTTCCATGGCTTCCATGGCTTGTATGGCTCAGGTTGGAATTCCGTAGCAAGCGGCAGCGACATCGATTCCCATGGTTTCGCTTCGATAGCCTGGAAACCGACTGGGAGCGAGCCAGACGGAATGAATGCCGTCTCCATGCCGGACTTGCCAGACTCGGTTTACACGAACGGGAAGCTCGACATGTCGAAATTCAATCACTGGTTGTTCAATCACTTGTTGGAAGAAGACTTCTGGCGCGAGCGATCTAGGTGAAGTCAGCGCCGTTTCCGCCCCCTTCCGCGCTAGCTAACCTGATGATGAAGATCGACGACGCTCGATCGACACTTAGCCGCTGATCGACGGTAACGTCATCTCACACACCGGGAGCCAGGAGACTGCTCATGTTTTCTTTCTTCAACCGCCAGCGCCAGCACCAGCGCATAATGTCGACGCTCAATCAGGTCACGCTCGACGCCGCGGAGCGTATGCAGCAAGACGCCGAGCGCTCTAATCGCCGCGCAGAAAATGCGAGGGAAGATCTGGCAGAAGACCAGCACTCCAGTTACATGCGGAAGGTCGGTGAAGCGCAGTTTTTGGAGAGCGAGTGCTACCGACTGAGTGCCGAGCTTGCCGACTACAGGGCGCTCGCTGAATACTGGAGCAACAGCTACGAACGTGCGCGCAGGACGGTGAATGTCCTGGTCGAGAACTGGCGTCCTACCGAGGCGTTGGACGAAGATATGGACGCACGCCAGGCTCGCTTGAAAGCGATTCATCAGGCGAGCTGGGAAGCCATCCTCGCGGACGAAGGCTGGCCGGCTCGCCGTGAGGCAAAGAACCAGGCTCGGATTAAGGAGCGCCGCGGCTAAAGCACCGCGGCCCGCCGCTGCTGTTGTTTCTGACGCGGCGTCGGCGTGGGGTTGTGCACCCGCTGCCATGCCTCTTTGAAGGCGGTGGCGACGCGTTGGAACAGCGGATCCGGCGTTGCTTGCTTGGGCGGTTCGGCGGCCTCTGGCCGCTTCGTCGTCCGCCCCGTGAGCCCTTCTTCGGTCACATTGAGCTGAAGTTGATCGCTCGCAATGTTCGCGTCGAGCGCGGGCCCATAGATGCCATCGACAGTGCCGTAGAGCGCGTAGCTCTGCTTCATGCGCGTGAACGCTACCAAGGCCAGCTGGCGGTCTGACACGCCGCCCGCGTTCTCACCCGCATAGTGATAAACCTCAGTTTTCGACTGCCCTTGCGCCTTGTGAATGGTCGATGCATAGCCATACTCGATCGCGCTGAAATCGCGCGTGTCGAACGAGATCCTGCTCCCGTCGTCTTTTTTGATGTCGCTGATCAGCGTCGCTTCAATCCGATGCCCGCCGCCTTCCAGGGCTTCGATCGCGTCGATGCGTGCGCGGCTGCCGTTCACCAGCCCCAACTTCGATTCTTTCGCGTTGAACCGCACGTGATCGCCCACAGCCAGCGGCAGGGGGCGTGTCTTCCCTTCTGTGCCATACGCAACTTGGATCACGTGGTCAGGTCCCAGTCGCCCGCGCGCGTGCAACCCTTCTCGGACCGCAGCGTTGAGCGCGTTAACTTCGGCCCGCTTGCTCGCGAGAATCGGCTTCTCGTGGATCGCTGTCGGGCTTCCAAGGTAGTCAGCGATCAGCGTCCGCATCGCCTCCGCGTCGTCATCGAACGCGCGGATCTGCCCACGCTTCTCCATGCGCGCGAGGATCTCGCGCCCTGCTTTTGCATTCTCGCCACGGCTCCGCAGTTCATCGCCGCCGACCGCGTAAAACAAGCCAGCCGTCTTCGTGTCCTCACTGTGCTTCTGCCGCCGGATGTCCGCAAGCGTTGCCCCGCCAACCGCTTTCGTGATCGCACGCATCGCGCCACCACGCTCCACGCTTTGGAGCTGCAAAGGATCGCCCTGCAAGATCACCTTGGCCTTTGCTTGCTCAGCGTGCTTCAGAAGCGCTGACATGCTGGGCGTTCCCACCATGCCCGCCTCATCCACCAGGATCAGACTCTTCGGCGTCAGCTTCGTCCTGCCGTCGTCCAGGCCTTTCAGCAGGGCTGCGATCGACTGCGAAGGGATGCCTGCTTCTGCTTCGAGCTTCTTCGCCGCATCCCATCCCGTCGCCGCACCGATCACGTCGTAGCCAGCGGCTCGATGGCTGGCAACAACGGCTTCGCTGACCGTGGTTTTTCCGGTCCCTGCCCGACCAACGAGCGATTGGACGGCGCCTTGGGATTGGGTGAGGTGTTCGACGGCCTTGCGCTGCTCGGGCGAGAGCTGGAAGCCGCGCGCCTTCTCCATCTGGCTGATCGCCTGCGTGACCTTGGCGGGCTCAACTCGATGGTCCTCGGTCGCCCTGGACTTCACGCTCTCAATCATGGAGCGCTCCTCTTCGACCACGGCTTGCGACGCGTAGCGCACTTGTCGATGACGCCGGGCGAGATGATCGCCCCGCTCGTCGTCGTGGATTTTCTCCGGTTGAATCACGTGCAAGTCGTTGCGCTGCACGAAAGCGTTGCACGCCTTGGCGACACCGTTCGCGTCGAGCGTTCCGGCATTTCGCTCCGCAATCTGTTGCAGGAGGTCATGCCGCGTCCAGACCGTTTTCATCTCATGCAACTTCGCCAGGATCTCAGCATCCTCCTTCGCCTGGTCTCGCATCACCGGCTTGCGCTCACGCTGCCGCAACGCCTCGGCGTCGGCGGGCATTCCGAGTTCAGGATGGCGAAGCCGGAAACTGTCGAGATGCGCTTTCCATTGTTGAGTCAACTCTTCAAAGGGTGGCTCGTCTTTCTGCTGCCGCGTTTTTAGGTTCGCGGCTTGGGGCGAGAGCGAAGGATCAGCCTTCATCGCTTGCTCGATCTGACCACGCCGACCGCTCATCTCTTCTGCGAGTTCGTCCGGGATCCCGGCGACTTTGAACGCGCGGAATTTTTCCTTCCCAGCATCGTCCAGGTGAATCTCGTCTTCGATCCCGAAGCCTAGGCCGGCCATTCCCGCTGCGAGTTCAGCCCGGTAGAGCGCCCCGACAGCCATTTTCTGGCGATAGATCTCGACCGTTTCCAGAGCGCCCCATTTGCCCTGGGCGTCGAGGGCTACGTTGTAGGCGACGCAGTGCGAATGGAGGTCGGGATCGCACTGGCTCTCGCTGCCGTCGAACGTTTGATCGTGGGGACGGGCGGCGAAATGGGTGTGGCGTGAGATGACCATTTGGGCATCGTGCACGTCAACACCGTTTTTCCCGCGACGCGTCTCTGCCGCTTGCTTCTCGATCCAGTCCAAGCTTTTGGCGACCGCGCGATGGTGAGCGTCGAGGATCTGATCGCGCAGCTCGCCGTCAGCCGCGGCGAACGCCACAGACACCGTCTTGGGCGCGCTGAACGTCATGTCCCAACCGATCCTCTGCTGGACCTCGCGCAGGATTGGGTTGCCGCTTTCATCGAGGCGGGGGTTCCCTTGGCGATCCTTCAGCTCGACCACCGCGGGCTTTTCGCCCGCGTTGCGGCGGAGCTTCGTGCCGTCCGGTGCAAGGCCCTGAGCCAGCTTCGCCATGTCCTCCACGTCGACGGCTTTTCGAGTCAGTCCGAGGGCCTTGGCGCCGCTGCCGAACCAGGCGGAGGCGACGACCTCCTTGCCGTCCGCACTCTGATAATAGTGCGTTGAGGTGAGATACTCAGGGATCGAGCTTCCTCCACTTGATCCGCTCTGAGTTTTCAACGCGCGAATGGTCAGCATGACGTTCTCCGATGGCCGCAAATGAGTTGTTCCAGGTGCTCTCTTGTGCACCCGGGTTGCGTGAGAAATTCGATGAGCCGGTGGCCGCTGACGATGAGGACGCGGCCACCTGCGTCGGCAATCGCGCCGCGGGAGCCTTCGCCGGTTCGCCCGGTGTGCACGAACAGCCCCAGAGCGCCATGTGTAGCGCATAGGGAAGCGAAGGCAGCGACATGCGCGCGCTGGATGTGCGCGGAGTAGCGCTTCGCTTGAATCAGCACGCGCTGACCGCGATGGGTGAGCTCGCCGTCGATGCCACCGTCGCCGGTGTAGCGGAGATTTCGCTGAATTCTGACGTTGTCATCTTCGACAGCGGTCAAGATCAGCTCCTCGAACGCCAACGGGTCAATCCTGCGGAGATAGCCCAGAGCGCGAGCAAAGCCGTTTTCTTGCCCCGCGATGTCGGCAATCTTCTGGCGTAGGCTGCGGCTGCGAGCCACTTTGTGGAGATGCCGGCGGCGCCCCCGCAAGCGAAAGCGATTAAGGAAACGAGACCACCAAGTGGTCCATCGAATCGAAGTAGGATTCAAGATAGCGTTCATCTATCGACGCTACCGAAACGCCGCCGGCTGTCTAGCCGCTATCGACCGGGTATTTGCACCGGCAGTGGTGGCAACTGTAGACCCGCCTCGACGCCGGCAAGCGGACTGGTTTCGCCCTCTTCCCGGAGCTGCGCGGCCAGATCGCTCAGCGGATGCGCTGTCTGCGCTTCTAGTGCAGCCCTCGCCCAGGCCTCAGCCAGCGCGATAGACGGGCTCGGCGACGGTTGCGGAACTTCGAGCTCAGGGGTGTCACCACCACCCGCCTTCGCTTTCCCCGCCACGACCTGCGTCCACTTAGCGGGACGGTGCGGCGTGCGGCGCTTCTTCGGGCTCGTCCCCTCGAAGTCGAGTTCGAGCAGATCGGGGCCGAGGCCCGCAACGATGGCGCGGATGCCCCAACCCAAGGGGAACCGCTTGCCTTTCTGCGGCCCCAGGCGATCGGTCAGTTCGTGAGGTGCGATGACGGGGCGCTGCTCTTCGTGCACCGAGAAATTCGTGTTCGTGGCGCTGCCGCCGCCGCTTGTGCTGACGTTCGTGATCGACCAGCGCGCTTTCCCGAACTGGTCCGAGATAGCGTCTCGGCTGAGCGACGGCTGCACGCGAAAGACGAGATGCGTGCCGATCATTGAGCCGAGGCTTCGCATGGTTTCCTCGCCCCATACCGCTCTGACTTGGTCGAGCGATTGCACAGAGGCGATGAAGACAACACCCTTCGAGCGGCCGCGCTCGATGAGACCGGCGAAGTCGATCTTGCCGACCGAGGGCAGCTCGTCGATCACAACCGCGATCGTCCGACCGTCTTCGTTGTCAGGCAGCGCTGCGGAGAGGAGCCGTGGGGTGAGGAGATTGAGCATTGCGCTGGCGAGCGCGGTGGTGAGTGAACGGTCAGGCCCCGCTTGGAAGATGACCTGGCGGATCTCGCCGTTGTAGCCATCCGCAGCCCATTGCCGCAGGGAGATCGACGGCCGCATGTCACCCGTTCCGGGGTCTTGTCCGTCGCCCCATGCCAATGCCAAGTCATCAACCAGCTTCGTGTAACTCGACAACGTGGCGAGGACGCTAGACGTCGCACTGCTCGCGGGATCAGCGACCAGGGCGAGCGCCTTGGGGAAGTCTGCGGCCATCCTCTCTGCCATGCTCTTCGCATCCACTGCGAGCCGGTCGGCCAGGCTCCGCCACCCCCAGTTCGTGCCATGGTCGTTCTGCAATGACCGCAGAACACCCTCCAACAATTGGCGTGCGGCGATCGACCAAAAGCGTCCGCTTCCCTCTTCTTCTCTGATGAGCGACGCGGCAAATACTTGTGAATCACTGGGGGTTCGCACGTCCTTTCCGATGTCCCAGACCAAACTTCGCCGATCCCACGGGCACACCAGCCCGACGGAACCGCCAAGAAAGTAGGACGTAAAGTCGCCTTTGACGTCGTAGATCCACGCCCGATGACCAGCATCGATGAGCTGCTGGATCGCCGGGACCAAAACGACTGTTTTCCCGGACCCGGGCGAGCCGTAGAGCAGGATCCCGCGGGTCGCCCTTCTCTTGTCTAGAGCGAGCGGTCCGAGTTGCAGGAAGGGCTTCCCTCTCGCTTCGTGCTTGCACGATTGCCGTGCTGCCTGGACCGCTTCCTTGCCTCTTAGCAACTGCGGCCCGGCCAGGTGGCGCATCCTCCGCGTCGGTCGTAGGCCGGCTTTCAGCACCCATCCGCCAACGATGCCCGCGGCAGCGAGCGCGGGCGCAAAACAGCGATGCACAAGCGACAGGTCCGGCGCCGCCGGGTTATCCACGATCGCATGGGGGTTGAGCCACCCCGCGGAGAGTGCATGGAGCACGATGCCCGGGTAGTCGAGGGCTTGTGCCAGGAAGCCACCGGCCGGGGGATGAGGAAGCGCGTGCCAGATCGCGGCGCTCAATCCGGCATAGACGATCGCGCCGACACCCAGGCCTGCGCCGACAGCATGGTCAACGCGCCGAACCCATCGCGAAGGTTCGAGACCCGCGGGCTCCGACTGCAAGAACAGGTTGAGGACGTTGTCTGCCATCACAGCCCCAGCGTTGGTTCCAGGCCGCGAGCCACGCGCTGCGCGTTGTGCTCCGTCAATCGCTTCAATGCGAGGCCGTAGTCCAGCGTCATGGCCAGCGCCTCAGGCGTGCGCCCGTCTCGATCACGTGGGCCATGCGGGTCTGCGCCGTGTGCGATCAACAGCTCCCAGGTTTGCGGTGACTTGCTTCTAACGAAAGCAGCTTCGTGAAGGGGTGTGCGACCAAACGTATCCTGTGCGTTGGGATCCGCCCCACCCGCCAGCAAAAACTCAGCGACGTGAATGTGGCCCTGGGCGGCTGCGATGTGCAGCGCTGTTGCTCCGCCGGGGCCGATCGCGGTTGGGCGAGCACCCGCAGCGCAGGCGGTCTTCGCCATTGGCACGCTGCCCGTGGCCGCTGCCTGGAAAAGGGTCTGCTCGGCGCTCATTGGACGCCTCCCGCTCGAATGAAGACGCGCGTGAGACGTGCGCGTCGCCACGCTCGATCAATCGCGCGATCCAAGGCTTCCACGGTCTCCCAGTAGCCTTTTTCGGCTGGTGCGGGTCGCTTCCCGTTGATGCGCCAGCGCGCCAGTGCGCCAGCGTCGAGCACGATGCCGAGTAGCACCTGGACAGTCAGCATCGGGATGAAGCGTTCGCGCTGCGCTTGGTAGATCGCTCGCTCGACGCGAGCCATGGCGCGTGCATGGGAGCGGCGGCAGACCGGGTTGTCGGGCGTCCACGCCAGAGCGCGCTCTGCGTCGAACGCCTGGCGGGCCGCTTTCTTGATCGCTTGGCGAAGGATATGGGGGCGCTTCATCGGCTCAGCCCCATCGCTTTTGTGGGCATCACTGGCTTGATCCGGGGCGCGCGGGCGATGGCAGGCTCCGGACGCTCACGCTGAGGCTGAGCCGTGGTCGCCTTCTGCCTCTCCTGCGTTTGCTCTTGGGCTTGGTAGAGGTCGAACTGGCGGATGTGCGTGACGATTTTCTCTGCGTCAGCGCACGCGCGGAAAATCTCGCGTGGATCTTGCCGAAGGGCTGCGAGCCAGCTCCCGAGATACGCATCGTGCTGGCCCGGGTCATGAGCGAGCCCCATCTCCTGACAGCTTAGATAACTTCCGATCTCAGCTCTCAGCTCTTCCCGGGCGTAGTCGGGCGATCCGAACGCGTGGGCCATGGACCGGTTGAGGCGCGACGGGTGCCCCGTCCAGTGCCCCAACTCGTGCAGCGCAGTGGCAGCGTAGCGGCCAGCATCCAAGAACTGACCGCGCTCAGGCATCACGATCCGATCTTTCGTGAGCGAGTAATGTGGCGTCGCGCCCGGCTCGTGGCGAATGTCAGCTTGGCTTTCTTTCAGCAACGCTTCGACACGCTCGATGGGGTCCCATGCGTGCTGCTGGATTTCGAGCGGCGGCATACCGTCGATTTGCGAGGCATGGAAGACCGCCGCATAGAACGCTCGCGGGCGTTCGAGCTGCACGGTCCGCTTTTCCCCGGTCGCTTTGTCGGTCTCCTCCTTTTCGAACTGCCAGAACTCCACACTGCGAGACTTCTCGCCGCGGCGCACTTGCCAGCCTTGGGCTTCCGCTTGCTTGTATGTAACCCATCGCGGATCTTGGTTTGGTTGGGCCATCAGTAGCGCGATGGCGTTGATCCCGCGGTAGCGCTTCCCGGTGGTCGGATTCATCGGGAGGCCGCCGAACTGGCTTTCTTCATACGGGCGCTGCCATGGAGCCGTGCCTGCTTCGAGCCGGGCGATGATGTCCGCTGCGACGCGCTCAGCGAACGGGATCTTGTCAGTGCTGGCCATGGTGCACCCCCTGGCCCCACGCAAATTGTTCCGGGGTGCGAGCAGTCAGCGCGTCATCGAGTGACAGTGCGTCTTCACGGAAGACGCCCGGGTCGTCAAACTGGGTGCGGACAGCGCGTTCGACTTCGCGCATACGAGCGCGACGAAAAAGATCAGCAAGTTGCAGCATGAGTGGAGCCTCGGCAGTGGGTCTCTCTTGACCGTAGGCCGAATCTGCCGGATCGGAAGTCCCCCCTCTGCTATGACGCCCGCGCGTAGCGCCGTGCTTTTCACCCCATCGCCTGGCAGGGCTCTTCTTACTCTTCCTGCTCTTGTCCTTGCCCTACGGAGTGCAGCGAATGCGGCACAACGCGAAAAGCCGGAGAAGCAAAAAAGCCCATCTGCCCGGCCCTCCCGGGCCAGTCGGGGGAAGAACGGAGCAAAACCCCACGGCCTGCCGAACTACATGCCTCACCAGCGCGGACGGGGCCTTGGGCGAGGCGGATCGGGCACCCGCTGGGGCGATGGCGCCGCGATAACTTGGGGCTGCGACGCCATAAAAGCGGCGCGCATGAAGCGCGACATCGGGACCGCTGTCTTCACCCAGACGCCCTTCACTTCGCCCGGCGCGAAACTGGCACCGCTGCACCGCCACTGCATGACCGCGTTAGCGACTTGCATAGCTGAAATAGGCGGCCTCAGCGCGTCTTGAAACTCACCCATGCGCTCGATGCCTTCGAGCAAGTGGCCGAGATGTTCGAGGCCGAAGCCCCCAAGGATGATCCCGGCCAGGGCGCCACCGAACGCCTCGGCGAAGCCGCCCTCGGTGTCCAGCTCGTTGCTTTCAGGGTCGATCGGGACGAAGACCCACAGGTCCTGCATGTCGGTCTCTGGTGTGTAGGCGTTAGGCGTCATGTCGGTCTCCGGGTGAGCATGCCGGCAGCGGTTGAGGTCCCCAGGTGTTCGCGGATTGAGCGATGGCCTGGGCGGCTTGGACGGTCCACGCGGTGGCCGCGGCGCATGATGCGACAGGGGTTGCAGCACCTCCGTCGATCCAAAGGAGCGAGCCTTCAAGTTCGCCCTTGCGATCGAGCTGCGTGAAGACCGCCGGGTTGAGAGCGGGACATCCTAGCGACCGGCCGACCGGGCCCGTTTGGCTCACGTAAGTCGCAGGGTGCAGCACCACGCCGCGCTCTCGCGCGTGAGCGTCGCTCGGGCTCAGTCCATCGAGGCGGTAAGCCTTCCCATGCTTCGCCATGTCATACGGCTCAGCGACTCGATAGAGGCCGAGGCTGGTCTCCCCACTACCGAGCGCGTCGCCGAACCGCGTGGGCCATCCGGTTTTGCCAGGATCTGAGCCCGCACCATGCGCGACCCTGGTCACGGCATCTACGATCGGATGGCTGGGATCTGAAAGATCGAGCACCCAAAACCGGCGCTGTGTGCTCGGTCGAGTCATGTCTGCGAGTAGCAAGCGCTTCGGCGCGTGGCCGGTAGTGCAGATCGAAGCCGTGACAGCTCGATCAATGGAGTGAGGCGGGGGAAGTGGTGGTGTGGTGGTAATCATCGCTGGTGGTCTCTAACGGGGTGGTGCCACCCCTCTATATTCACCGTAGGCGAAACCAGGGTTTTGTCGAGTCGATGTCGATCATGACTTTCAAAATGAAGAAGCCGTGGTTCTCAAGCCACGGCTTCTAGTCAGGTGGATGGGTCACGGCGGGGTCACATGCTCATGCCGCGTTTCTGCGCTTTCTTCGGCGGGGCAATCTCGCCGACTGGCACGGGGTTGTAGAAGCTCGGATGCGTCGGTTTCGAGAGCTGGCCCTGCCCGCCGCTGCCTTGGCTTCCTTGCTGCTGCGTCGGTTTCTGGGCACCCATGCTCAGCGCGGCGGCGAGGCCCATGCGCGGGCGCTGTTGAGCTTGCTTCTGTGCTGCGGAAGGTTCCTTCTGCGGCGCGGCCTGTGGCAGCGGACGCTGCCAAGCGGCGGGTGCCTGTTGTTGAGCGGCTTGCGCTTCCTTGCGCTGGCCGGACCGCCGACGAATGGCGTCTGGGGTCATCATCATCATTTCTCCTCTGTCGTTTCGATGGTTTCAGGGTTACGAATGGCGTCCAGCAGCGCTGTCAGGGGCTGGGGAGTCTCCTCGTCGTGTGTGATGGAAAGCTGGTCCTCTGCGTTGGCTCGCTCCGCTTCGGACGCCAGCGCAGCCTGGATCGCCTCTTGACGCGTCACCGCATCTTCTGCGGCGAGATCGCGGCGACCGGCGAAGTCGGGGTCGAGCAAGTCGTCGGGGATGGCGTTCATGGGCGCAACGACGCGCACGTAATCGCGTCGCGGCACACCACCACGCCGGACGCTCGCGAACGCCACGCCAAGCTCGCTCGTCAGCGACGAGAACTGCGACATTTCCAGGATCGGCTCTTCCTTCATTTCCCGGACCAGGATCAAGTCGTTCGCCAACTGATCCTCGAAAAAGGCTTTGTCGCCCTTGTCCATGCGCCCATCTTTGAACCGAGTGCCCCCCGTCTTGCGACGGAACGCGGCAAGCATTCGTGCCATTGGGTGGCCTTCGTCCCAGAGGGGCGCGCCGTAAGCCTTCGAAACCGACCCGACGAAATCGACCATCGCCGCGTCCGTCTCGCGCCGCGGCACGCGGCCCATCCCGACACCCTCTTGGATCCATTTCGCCGTTGCGGGGCTTGTGCGCATAGCGACACGGGACAGAAGACTGGCGAGCATCGCTTTCGTAGCGTTCTCGTTCTTGCTCGTCTGCAAGAGGCTTTCGATCGACTGCGTCGCGACGATGTAGTGACCGCCGAGACTGCGCGCCTTCGGGATCAGATCGGCGTCTGCGGTGGTCTGGATGTCTTGGAATTCGTCCAGGATCAGAAAGCACGGCGTCGCCGTCGGATCGACTTTCTGCCAGTCCCCGTTTGGACATCCAGCGCGCTGTTGCAGCTCACTGAGAATGCGTGCCTTCAGAAACTTGACGACGAGCGATGCGGAGGCCTGGCCATACAACGAGCCACTGATGTCCAAGCCAACGGCTTGCCCGTGCAAGCAAGCCTCTACGTGAGCGCCCGTATCAGCAGCAGCCCACCTCATGAGGTCTGGATGCGACAAATACGGAGAGAACCAGAGCGTCCAATTAGCCAGAACAGAGCCGCGCGTCTCAGCCGCCATGGCTTGCACCGTCTGCGTCGAGTAGAGATACGCTTCTTGAAGCATCCCGTCGATCACGCCTTCGCGCTGCGCGATCTGAACCCAATAGTCTTCGATCTCGTCGAGCCCATCTTCCCCGGACAGGAAGAGCTTCCCAAGACGGTCATGACACAGCAGCGACCACTTCCACGGTTGTCCTGATTTATCGCAGATCTGGTGCTTGACCATGGCTTCGAGCATGTAAGCCGCGGGCCGACAACAGGCGGCGGTCATGCCGTTCCAGGTGCGCTCGGAACCGCCACCACCGCCGACCGAAAGGTTGTTCTCTTCGTGCTGCCTCGAAATTGCTGACGCTGAAAGGGCCTGATAGAGACTTACCAGCTCATGCTTCGGGTTGAGCGCTACGTAGTCCCGCATACCGACGTGCTCGCCAGCGAGTGCGCCTTTGCCGTCAGCCAGCAGCAGACCGATCTTGTGTCCCGCACGACGTGCCCGCATCAGATCAACGATCTTCGGTCGCAGCTGGGTGCTCGTCTTACCGGAGCCGGTCTCGCCGAAGATGATCATGTGCGTCGAGAGATCGCGCAGGCTGATCGCCATAGGCAAACCTGGATCGGCAGCGAAGCCGTCTCCGCGGTGGGTCAGCTTGCCCATCGTCTGGCCGATCGTGATCAACGGGCTATCGTCCTTCGCCGCCGCAATCGCTTGAGCTTTCCGGGCGGCGACGTGCGATGTCACAGCGCTGCCGTCCTCACCGCCGGCCTTGCGACCTTGAATGGCCAGCCGCCTGGCGCGCTTGCGCTGCTCGCTCCACGAATGCGCGAGCGGCAGGAAGCAGCTCGGCAGAAAACAGATGAATGAGATGAGCGCAGACCGGCTCGAAGACGCCGCAAGAACTGGCAGAACCAAACCGAACAATGCAGCGGTGACCGCCCAGCCTTTCCGGGGTGCGGTTGCCGTGCGAATGAGCAACAGCGTCGCCAGGGCCAGCGCACCAGTGATGACGCCCAAGCCGCGAGGCAGAACCGTCGTGAGCATCGCGAACACGCCCAGCACGCCGAAGAGCAACGGGGTCGCGGCGCTGGTCGCACCGCTGCCGAGGTCTTCGGCGAGCATACGACCCGCAACCCGATACTGCCGGCCGCGAGAATCTGGGGCGCTCAAAATATACCTCGACTGACGATCCTCCAGATCCTTTCGGAGCGGCAGCATCTGGCCGTTGCCGGCGTCGAACAGGCCTTCTTTGTTCGCTTGCGGCACGTCCCAGCGCACGGCCAGGAGCTGAGCTTCATCGACGCTGAAATCCAGGATGGACTTCAAGGGCATCAACGTCCCTAGGATAGATTTGAGCTTCATGTCAGTGGCTCCCGAAATTCAGAGTGGGGGTCATGCCGCCGACAGGCGACACGTGCGAACGGATTTCGTGCGAGGCACCCACGATCAGCGCGAGCGCCAGAGCGAACGCGGCCAAGCCAACGCTCGTCCAAGCCGCGACATGACCCAGCATCCGGCGACGAACAGCGTCGATGATGAGCGTGCGCCGCTGGGTATCGGGGTTGCCGATACCGCCTGGCGGCTCGGGGCGATCACCGGGCACGTAATAAAAAGAAGCGGGGATCGGCGGCGCGATGCTTTCTGGTGTGCCGATCGCAAGGCACCCGAGGAAGCTCAGCACGCGAGAAGTGATTGAAGGAGTCATGGTGGGGACCTGTGTGTGGGGTGAGATCTGTGGGGATACAGATGACCCTAGGCCGAATCTGCCGAGTCGGAAGGGGTGATCAGTGCTTTTTCTTGAAGAAAGCGTCGAGCCGGGCTGTCTGGTCTTTCGCCCATGCGTCGTCGCTCTTCTTGTCCGCGTGCTGCATCGACTTCTGGATGTCGGCGGCGTGCGCGACCTTCCATGGATCCTTCTTCGGTGACACAACCACAGGACGAGGAGTGGGATGCACCACTGCGGCAGGCGGTGGCGGTGTGGTCGGCGAGATAGCGGGAGCAGCCGGCACCGGCATGGTTGCCGCGATGACCGGAGCGGTCGGCTTCTGAGGCGCCGTCGTGGTGACGACGGGCGGCGTTGCGACTACAGCGGTGCTCGCCACCGGGGCGGCAGACGCCTCGGCTTTCGCCGCAGCTGCTGCCGGGCTGGCTGGCCGGTGCATCCACCAGCGCACGCCGAAGGTCACACCCACCGCTAGCACCAGCACGCCCAGTCCGGTTGCCCACTGCTTCGGTGACACAGCCGCGATGGCCTGACCCAGCCGACGCGCGCCGGCTTGGCTTGCACGTGTGGCCGATCCCAGGGCCGCGCCGGTTTTCGCTTTCATCGCCTGCGCCGTCGCCCTGGCCGCGTCCGCGGCTTCGGGTGACAGAAAGCCGGCATCCGGTTGAGCCGAGCCAGCGCTGCCCCCGAACCCGTCGAAGTCATCAGCTATGGCCGGCGGGGGCGGCGAAGCCGCCGCCCCCTTGGCCGATTGTGTGGGTGCCGGCGCGGGAGCCGGACCTGACAGGAAGTCATCATCGAAGCCGCTCATCGCTCAGCCCTCCGACTTCGGGATCGGGCTGATCACAAGCCGCGGCGACTTGCCGGCAACCTCGATCACGCGAACCGTGGAGCCCGCGCGCAAGTGAGCGCGGATGCGAGAAGCGATCCAGGTGCGCTGAGCGACCGTGCCGTGCACCTCGATCGTCGTCGGATCGGAGGCGCCGTCCGCCAGGTTTGCGGCTTTATCGAGGACCGACGCGACATCGGCGGCATGAGCCTTCACGCCAGCGGCCGGCAAGTCGATGGTCAGGCGATCGAGCGCGTCCACCTGGGTGGCCTTGCCTTGGCCGTCTTTCGCTTCGACGGGCTTCGTGACCACGGTCGCCTTCCCGCCCTTGACCGCCTCCGCTTGCGCGGCCAGGGCGCGAGCCTGCGCCAGTTCATGCTGGTGGATCTGGACAGCGCTAATCGCGCCGACCGCAGCGCCGGCAGCGCAGCCTTTCAGCATGTCCGAGCCGTCGCCGATGATCTTGCCGAGCACGGCGCCTGCACCGCAGCCAAGGATGGCGCCCCCGGTTGCGGAGCGGGTGGTGTCCGATTTCGAGCCGAACACGCCGCCGACTTTCTGAGTAGCGGTGTCGATAGTGGCGCAGCCCTGCAACGCGAGGGCGGCGGCGAAGGTGGCGATGAGCGTGGCGTGAGAAAGCACGCGGGAAATGGATTGAGACAGTGTGCGCATGTGGGGATACCTCTGGTGTGGGGTGGGTGGGGAAAGGGAATGGGTTAGGCGAGCGCAGGCAGTGGCTGCCGCGGCTTGAGGCTGCGACGCTTGCTAGTGCGAGGAAGGACGCGACCGTCGATGGACGTGGCGACAGCGAGACGCCGGACAGCGCAGTCGAGCTTCTGCGGGTGATCAGCGAGCTGCTGCCAGATCAGCCAGCCGACGGGATCGCCGACCTCCTGGCTTTCACTGAGCGCTTTGCGCGCGAGGTCGTAGTGACCAGCGAAGTCGGCGGGCATCAGCATGTAGCGCTTGAATGTCGTGCTGGCGAGGTTCACGAGCGTGTCGTGCAGCTGCTGCTTCATCGCGGCGTTGCAAAGTGCTTCGACAGATTTCAGTGATGGACGTGAGGGCATGGGTGGTCTCCTGATTACCCGCGCTTCGCGGGCGTGACGGTCTGGCTGAGCGCTTCGATGAAGCGCGCGATCAGGTCGCGGTTGGTTTTGTCGGCAGCGCGGCTCGCCTCGACTTGCTGAGCGAGCGCCAACTTCGCTTCTGCGCGAAAGCGATCGGTTGCTTCACTGATCGCGGCGTGTGCGGACTGCTGAATGAGCTGCGTCGTCTCGTGCGTGTGCAGCAGTGACGCGACTGCCTCGCGCAGCAGGTCAGGCCGGCTCTTCCCAACGCGCTTCGCCAACGCGTCGAGCGCGGGCATCTGGTCATTCGGAATGCGGATCGTGATGGCGGTCTGCGTGCGCATCGTGGGGTTTCTCAGTCAGCGCGAAATGCGCTTCTCTAAAACCCAACGTAGGCCGAATTCGCCGGATCGGAAGCCCCTCTGGACCTGCAGTCGATCACGACATGGCAACGCCGTGAAATGGCGTTCTGGCGCGGTTATTGGCGGAATGGAGTGCGCGCACGGCAACGCGAGCGGGTTGCGGAGGCAACGCGCGGGTTCGTTTGCAGTGCTTGGTTTTGACGGCTATCAGACGCGCCGTTGCGATGCCGCTCGCTCCCATCGGAGGTGCGTCTGGTGTGTATCCCATTTTTCTGGGGATTAACGCTCCGCACAGAAGCTGAAGCATCCCGAAGCCGCCCCAGGTTCCCCGGCAAGAGATGCACGCTTCCCTGTGCGCACCCTCCCTCGTCTTCGCGCATGAGACGCCCCTCAGGCACCATCACGCGCATGGCCTCCGATGACTCCGACCGATCTCTCGAACGTGCCCGCCGTCTGCTCATTGTGCGGACCTGTGCTGCTCTTGCTCGTCTTCAATCTCGCGTGCTTGATGAGCGCTTTTCGTATGCGATGCCGGGTGAAAGTGCACCTGGTCAGACGCGAACAACGTGGCCCGTCAGCTCACTGTCGCCTTCCTCTCCTTGGCTCGCGGGTGTTCGAGACACGCTCTCTCTCGACTACATCCTCACCGCAATCTCGCGCGCCCAAGCCCAGCTGCTCGATGCCGTCGCCTCCTCGCAGCCGCTCGATGCGCTGGGGGTCTGCGTCGTGCTTCAGAGCGTCGCTGTCGAAGCGAGCGAGTGGACGCCACCCGTCCAAAAGCTGGCTCAGCAGTGGGGCGTCGAGCTGCCTAAATCACCGCAAGCGTCAGGCCGCTAGCAGGCGCCCCCTTCCGATCCGGCGTTAATTCTCTAACGTGAATGGAGACCCCTTCTCGGAGCTGCTCCATGTCCTCACTCTCACGTCAGCGCGACTGGCAAAACGCTCACCTTGGCTTGGATCGACGAGCCATTCGAATCACTCTGCCCGCCTCTCTCGTCTCAGATGCGGAAGCGCTGGCGAACGCCCAGGGCGTTTCTGTGCCCGGTCTCGTGGCCGCCGCGCTGGCATATGCCGAGCAACATCCGGATGAGGTTCTGTCGCTCTTGCCGATCATTGAGCGGACCCAAGGCATTCGGTTCCGGCCTCCTGTTCAAGCCAAGGGGCGAAGCCGTGATTGATCTACCCCCTGCTGACCTGCTCCCGTTTCTCGATCGCGTCGAGGCGGTCCGCAGGTTGCCGGCTCCTGTGCCCAAGTGGCTCCGATCGCGCGTGCTCGGTGAGGGCCTGGCGCGCTGTTGGCACTGCGAGGCGGCGCCGGCCACGCGGGCTGTCTATATTTTCTCGCCAGCGCTGGGCGGAGACGCTTCGGGCGCGAACGTCATCGCCAGCTGCGACCGCTGTGCGGTGCGTCATCGCCATAGAGATCCTTGGGAGCTGGCGTGGGCCGAAGGCAGTCACTGGTCGGAAGCAAAGGCGGCTCGAAGGCTGGAAGCGCTCGCGACGTGTGCACAGATGCCGGTCCCAAAAGCGCGTTCGCGTTCGAAAGCGCAGGCCCGAGCATGGCTCGAAGAGACGCGATGGACGGTGGCGCCGCGTGTGGGCGTGGTTGCTTGGCCGCTCGCTGGCGGCGTGCTGGCGGGGCCGGTTGTGACGGGAGCCAGCCCGGGTTGGGCAGCATTAGCGAGCGCTCTGCGTTCAATGGGCGGTGAGCGAGTGGCGCTCGCGCCCGGCGTGGTCTGGGTGCCCGCACCGATATGGATACAGGCGAAGTCGATATTGATCGAGCGCGGGGCGCTCGTGCACGATGAGGCGAAGGGCATCGGAGCGCGCCAATGGACAGCAACATGATGAACCCCGGATGGCCCGCGCTGGGACTCAGTCTCTTGTCCCTATTCGTGTCCTTCTGGCGGACCCGCAACCGTCTCAGAACTTCCTTGGGAACCGGGGACTATGGTCAGGGGATCTCAGTCTATGTTTACAACCCGACGGGCCAGGCTCTGCAGGTGATTGCCGTCGGGATGATCCAGGGTGATGGCAGCCTCAGCGACTGGATGGACGATGGCTCGATGATGTCACCGAGGATCGTCGCACCGCGCACGATGGAGGTGATAGAGAACCCGGACCTCACCTTCCAACTCCCGACGGTGTTCCGGCGGTCGTCCTCGAAAGGCTATGCCGGCTGCTATGTAAGGACAGCCGATGGCAAGGCTCACTATTCAATCCGCCGCCCCTTCCGCTGGTGGTTGCTGCTGCGTTGGCGGCGTGAGCGTGCTGCCGCGAGTGCGTGGTTGCTGGACGATTAGCCCGCGCGGGTAACCAGGTTCTGGCCCTTCTCGCGCAGGTAAGCCAGCCCCCACGCCGCGAGCGCAGCCATTGACGGCCCTAGTTCCGCGCCCGTGGCTTCGAGTCGAGTCAAGAGGCTGTCGGGCACCCAGACGCTTGCCCTGCGATCCCGCCGCCCGTCCCCGTCCCGCTCCGGGTAGATCAGTGACCCAGCGAACTCGATCGTCAGAGGCCCCTTCCGGCGCCCGTGCTCGAACTCGCAACCCAGACCGCCCTGGTCTTCGGGCAACGGGATCACCGTCAACGTCCCACCCTTCCGCTCTAGCTCGTTCAGGGCGAAATCAGCAAGCGCGCAGAGCGTCGGCGCCAGTCGCTCACCGGCGCCAGTGAGCCCTTCGCGCAGACCCGCGGGCAGGCTGACTTTCAGCTTGTAGTCGTCGAGCGACAGCTGCATCAGCGCGATGACGCGCCCGGCCCCAGGTTCGAGCGTGTGATGAAAAGCCGGGCCTGCGATCGCCTGGACATCTGCTCGCTTCTTCACCGGCTTGCGCACGACAGACGCGACCTTCGCCCGCGCCGGCGCGGCCGTGGCCTGGGTCACCCAGTCGATTTTCTTCGTCGTCTTCATGCCGCTTCCTTCCTATGCTGCGCGCCCAGGTGCGCGAGAACGCGCGCCACAGTGTCTTCGAATTCTTCGCGAGCAGCCGCGAGGCCAATGATGCCCGTTCCGTCTGTATATAGCGTCGCACCTTGGCCGAAGAGCGACCCATACGCCGCACGGTCTCGGACAACTGGAACCGCAAGGACGCTGGCCAGCCGTCGTTGCTCGGCTCGTTCAAGGCGAACGCGCGACGGTAGCAAGAGCGGCGGCAGTGAGCGATGCCGCAGGCTGTCGATCACGCGCGTCGCTGAGAAAAAGCTGCCGGGATCCAGGGGCGTCGGCACGATAACGAGGCCCTCGGGCAGCTGGTGCGCGGCCCGACCGCCCGGCGGGTGATCGTGGACGACGTAGTCATACGCTTGCGCGGCGCTCGACGTGAGCGATTTCAGAACCGGGAACGGTGTCGGTCGCCCCGCCGCTTGGGCTTGCGCGAGCCAACGCGTTGCGCCGCCCTGCGCGCCATTGGGATCGGCGTCCACCAGGGCGACCCGGTGGCCGCGATGAGCGAGCGCTGCGGCGAGTGAGAGCACTGCGGTCGTTTTTCCGCTCCCGCCTTTACTGCTGAAGATGTGGATGGCTTGCATGTCAGAAGCTCCTGGGTGCGAAGGCCAGCTGTGGCATGACGTGCAGCACCGAGGCCGTGTTGTCGTAGCCGTCGCGCTGGCTCTTGCCGTTGCAGCTCGACCCCAGGTGCTCAAAGGTCCCAAACCCTGTGATCGGAATCCGCCCCGCTTCTGCAATCTGCCGCATACGCTCGCGCAACCGGGGCGGGTTGCCCCATGACGCGGGAAGCTGAGACATCGCGTCGCGCGCTTCCGGATCTGCTCCTGCGTCCAGCAGCAAGTTCACGATCTGCTCTGCCCGGTCGAGTTTTGACTTCGGGCCGTGGAGCGCGAGGGAGTAGCAGCGGCAGGCGAGGTGGAGCGGCGTCAGCTTGGCGAAGAGCCGGACCCCGTTGATGTCCGGGCACGCTGCCAAGAGCTTCTGGACAGCTTCGACGTCGGCACGCTGAATCGCGTCCGCAAACAGCGCAGCGTCGGCGGTAGGCCTGGGCGAGTCGGTGACCTTGCGACGCGTGATTTCGATGAGAGCGGTGCTGATCATATGAGACCTCGGGTAATTTGGGATGGAAATTGGGGGTTCGTGCAACCCCCTTCTTTTCTCAAGCTAGTCGAAATCAGATGGACGTCAATCGCATGTCGATCATGGATTTGATCCGCGGGCGCGTTCGAGCGCCTGACGCAGCGGAGACACAAAAGAGGGCGGGACGCGCAGCGAGAAACCGGAGCGGAAGTCGTGCTCAGCTGGATGCCGATGCATGGCGGTGAGCAGCCCGTCGTCGGTCAGCGTGATCTCGCCCGGGGCGTAGCGGTTGTGGTCGTCGTGGGTGAAGTTGCCCATCGTCGGGCGATCGGGCCACATCTGGATATCGACGCTGATCCACAGATAGCCCTCCTCCGTCACGCCAATTCGGATCCGGAGGGTGTCGTCGAGGACACCCCACAAATTGGGTTCCTGCCAGGTGTAGAGGCTCATGATCAGTCTTCACCGGGGAGCATGACGGTGCCGACGGGCTCAGCGTTGTCACCGGGTCCGATCTGCATCTTGAGCTGCACCACATCGACGCCGCCGTCCTCTCGCTCTGCGTCGTATGCAAAGAAAAGGCAGTCGCCCACCGGCTCAGCCAAGCCCAACTTCGCCCGATGCTCGCTCTGTCGGTATTCCAGCATCGCCGCCGCGAGCACCGCGGTTGCTTTGGCGAGAAGCTCCGCGAGGTCAGTTCCAAACCCCATCGTTGCGCCCCAGGCGCTCGCCGTCATGGCCAAGGGCACTTTGAAGCCAGCGGCGCGGCTGGCGCTCTCGGGCACCTCAACCAGCACGCCATCGTCGATCGCCTCAGCCCGGCTATAGCTGTGGATCACGGGACCGAACATCGATTCATCGCTCATCTCTCTCTCCTTGGTCATTGCTGGCCCCAACAAGGGGCAGCGGGTGCGAACACGCTGCGAATGGCAGCCGCCCGCCCGGCAGCGGAGGCGCGGTCAAGAGAAGAAGTGATGGGGCTGGCGCGGCCCGCAGCCGAAGGCGAGGACACGGGCCCCGGAACGACTCTTGAGCGAAGAAGCCTCTGCGAGAGGGCCGCTCTCGCTCTTGCTCTGGATTTGAGCTCGTCGCAAGATCTTGTCGCCAGCCCTAGAGCTGGCCCATAACGACAACAACAAAGGAGAAGAACATGGGCGATTGGTCAGAAGCGATGGAAGACGGAGCGATCTGCCAGGGCTGTGCGCTGCCGATGGGCGGATCAGGACAGCCGGGGCTGTGCCCGGAGTGCGCAGCGCGGCGTGATGGCGAGGGGCGCGACAAACTCGGGCCCCGATGGCTTCCGGACAACAGCGCGAACCGCCCGCGCTGAGCGTCGCAGGGCCCCTTTCGGGGCCCTGTTTGCTATCAGGAGCCAGGGGCCCCGCGAGCCCCAGGCGCGGTTGCAGTGGTGTTCTTGCCCCCTTGTGCGCGAAGCGTGGGCAACGCGGTGGGCGATTGCGTGGGCAAGCCAAGGGCTTGTCCATCCGTCATCCACGGGGTTGTCCACCGGTGCCCATCGGGCATCGGGCACAATCGCCTCAGTAGCAAATCTGGGACGCGGACCATGCCGGACACTGCCACCACTTTAGAGCTTGCGGACCAGTTGCTGAGCACCGCCCAGGCTCTGTTGGCGCGGATGCGTCCGGCACTCTCGGCGCCTGATCGGCCTCGGTGTGCCCTTTTCCTAACGATCGTGGAGCAATACGAGTCGGCTCTTCATCTGGCGCGGATCGGCCTGGTCACCCACAGCGCGGTCCACGTGCGCTCGATGCTGGAAGCCCTGGTGGCCATGACCCTGTTGGGCCAGGACAGTGGGTTCGTAGACCAGATGCGCTACGAGCGGCTCCGGGGCGAAAAGAAGGTCTACGAAAACGTGCTGGCCAACACCACGGGACTGCCGCCCGACCAGCGCGTGGACCTAGACGCGCGTCTGGCCGCATGTAAGGCCGCCTTCGATCCACTCCATGCCAAGGGCCTGCGGCCGCATGTGATCAGCAAGGATTTCAGCAAAGCGGGTTTCGAGGATTTGGCCGCGCCCTACGCCATGCTCTGCGGGTTTTCTCACAATGACCTGTTCGTCCTGGCCTACAGGCATCAGGGTGACCAGGGAATGACGTATCGCGCAGCGGTTGCCCCTGAGGTGGTGCTCACGATCATGTCCGCGGCCATGGTCACCCTGGTCGCCGCGGCGCAGCCTTTGGATGGGTTGGCTAAGTTCCCCGATGGGCATTTCGAGCAACACATCGGGGAGATGGACCGGCTCTTGGGTGTATTCCTGACCGCCAACGCTCAATCGGCCTGATGCCATGGAACAGCTCCCCCAGTGCCTCTTCGATGTCTTCGCGCTCTCCCTGCCCCGCGGCTTGGGCTTCGGTGAGAACCCTCCCGTCAGTTCCTGGCGGAGTGATGATTGGATCACTGTCGGCGCGCTGACCATGAATGACACATCGAATAGGCATGGCGTCCTGGTCATGCGGCGCCGAGAAGACGAGGTGTGGGCCGTGCTCCGTTGGGACAAAGATGCCTTCACCGAAGAGGAAGCCACGGCGATCCTGCGTCAGGCGTGCGATGAAAAGGCGGCTCGGCTTCCGATTCCACCTGGCACGAGGCGGCGCCCTTCACTGGCTGACGTGAGCGGCAAAGAACCTAGCGGCATCTTTAAGCTGTTGGCGGAGCCCTGTCGGCATCGAGGGGCATGGATTCTCAATCAGTTGTATCTGGCCATGCCGAACCCGGATGAAAATTGGGCCAGCGACTGCCGCACTGACAATTTCCACACCCGGCTCTGGGAGGCGCTCTTGTTGGCCAGCTTCCGGGAGCAAGGGCTCCTCGTGACCCAGGATCACCCCTCGCCGGATTTCCACGTGTCCAACCGCAAGGGAGGTGAGGCGTGGGTCGAGGCGGTGACCGCCAACCCGGCTGAGCGCTACGACCACGCGAACGCCCAACAAGCCCCCATGCCACTGGATCGCCGCGAGCTCATGCTGGGCCCTGCGGCGGTTCGATTTGCTAAGACGATCAAGAGCAAGCTAGATAAGCGCTACGCCCACATGCCTCACGTTGCAGGGCGGCCCTTTGCAATCGCCCTCGCTGATTTCCACGCGCCTGGTTCCATGGTGTGGAGCCGGTCGGCGTTGATGGGTTATCTCTACGGGCTCTATGCCCACGAGGTTGAGGTGGAGGGCAAACGAGTGGCCGTGCCGGAAGATGTCGAGACGCTGATGGGGGATCAGCGCATCCCTGCTGGACTCTTCATGACTCCTGCAGGTGAAGAGCTGTCCGCCGTGATCTTCTCGAACGCTGCAACGCTGTCCAAGCTCAGTCGAGTCCCGCGGTCGTTTGGCGGTCCGACTGAGGACTACCGCTATGTGCGCTTTGGCGAATTCGCGGACTTTTCACCAGGCGCGCTTCGCGGCATCCCGTTCTGCATGGACGTGAACAGCGATGAATACCGCGCGCTCTGGGAGCCCTATCCCTATGAGCCTTGGACGGCAGAGATGGAAGTCTTCCACAATCCACGCGCCAAACACCCGATCAATCCAGCACTATTCCCTGAGGCCGACCACTGGCTCCCAATCGACGGGGTCATGGATTGCAAGCGCTACTACAAGCACAGCATCCTCAAATCACGCACCCTGATTCTCCGAGCAAATCAACCGGTCCCGAAGGTCGAGGATCTGGTGTTTGAGGAGACCGACGACAGCGCCGATAGTTGATCAGGCGGCACCGAGGTTAAAGACGAACGCCGCCCAGTGATGGGCGGCGTTATTCGTTGGTCGTCACTTGGCTGGGTAAGCGTAAGCGACGGCGCGACTGTAATCCCGGAGCAGTTCCGGGCGATACCAGTGCGCAGCGTCGCGGCGCCGGCCTTCTGCAAGCACCTTCTTCAGCGAGCGCCCTTTTAGCACCTCATCGTCCACGTGACGGCCTACGGCGATCAAACTACCGCGCGTTGCAAAATCGATGTTATTAGCGTTCATGGTGTAACTCCTCTATTACAAATGATGGACTGATGGACTTGCATTAAGGATCTCACAGCCGTGAATATCCTTAATTAAAAATCTAGGGATAAAAACATCTTCGTCAATCGCATATCAGACTAGATATTCAAGAAATGCGAAGCAAATCACAATTATTCGATTATCAATTACGTGATTTCGCGCTCGCGCTGCTGCCAATAGCGCGCACGAATTACGGGGGCAGTCACTCGCTCCAGCTCCGCTGCAATCCCCCGCCGAAACCGCTCGATGACGCCCTCAATTTGGTCCGATGGGATCCACTCGATCCAGAACCCCTCCTGGTTCGCGCTGTAGCCAAGCAAGTAGCCGCTCTGGTGCGGTTCGAGACGAAGGCCGACTTCTTTGCCAGCTTCAATGATGTCGGATGGGCTCATGCTTGCGGCTCCGAAGGGCAGTAGGTGGGGTTCACGATGCCTTTCGCACGTGCGTCAACGCATTGCGCGTCTGCGTAGTGGAAGATGGGCTGCTTCGAGTAGCCTGGCCGCGGACCACCGTAAGACTGCGCGATCAGGGTGTGGGTGCCGCTGGTGCAGAGCTTGGTCGCGTCCGCTGCTTCGGTGACTTCCTGGCCATCTACGTAGACGTGGGTCCAGCGCCCGGCTTCAGCACCGGCGATGCGCTGGCAGACATCAGCAGGAAGAGTGTCGAGCTCGACTTGCCAGCCATCAGCGGGCATCCCGCCGAGATTCGCGTTAGCGAGCGAGAGGGCGCCCCAGGCGGTGCTGTGCCAGTTGCCGGAGCCGTCTTGCAGCCAGCCCTGTTGCGAGGCCGTGTAGGCGGCGAGGTCAGAGAAGTTTTGGCGCGATGCGTAGGCGGTCGTGACGGCGTCATGGAGGTGATCTAAGCGGCTGATCTCTTGCTCAGCGCTTGCAGCGCCGGAAGCCGGGGAGAAGACGGCGACTGAGGCGGTCGTCAGAGCGAGGCCCAGGGCCAAGGCCAGGATCGTTTCGAAAAGACCGAAGCCGGTGGAAGAAGATGGGGTTTTCATAGTGATCTCCAGTGTGATTAAGGGGGTTCTGCAACCCCTCTATATAATCAACGTAGGCCGAATTTCGGCGTCGTCAATAGCACGTCGATCACTGTCGATCAGGGCATTGCAGAGAAAAGGTCCGAAATGATGTCTAACGCAACTTCGTCAATGGCGATGATGCGGCGCGAAGCGCCCTGCCCTGCTTTTCACCCACCCACTGACGGGCTTTTGTGCTTTTTTCGCTCTTCCCGGTTTTTGCTTTTGATGTTTTCCAATCTCCCGCCGAAAGGGCGAAGAGCGGGAAGAGCGGAAAAGCTCTATAGCCCGGCTCCGCCGGGCCTGACGGAGAAGATCGGGCCGGGCCTAAGCCCGGCGCTGTGGCTCGTGCTGTTCACCACCCATGAATAAAGAGTCCGCCGCGCCACCGCGCGGCGTCTTCTATCTAGGGTTTCTAAAAAGCTCTTTTCTAAAAGCTTTTATCTGCAAACCCGGAAACCCGCGCCGCACAAGGGTTTGGAGGGGGTGACCATCCCACTTATTGCCCCCTCCTGATCCCAGTTATTGCCCCTCCCCCATCCCACTTATTGCCCCTCCGTATCCCACTTATTGCCCCTCCGTATCCCACTTATTGCCCCCCTTTTATCCGAGTTATTGCCCCCCCTCATGCGTCTAGGGGGCTTGCCAAGATCAGATTTTTCGCTAGAAAAATGGCGAAGGCATGTGGCCTTCATGCAGAAGGCCCCGCCATGTATCGCCCCGCTCATCAATCGCCTGGCATCTCCCGCTTCGCTCCGCCTCCGCAGATCGCTCGCGCTCGCTATAGCCCGGATGGCCCCAGCTTTGAGCAGCAGCGCGTGGCGACGCTTCAGTCCGCGCGAGCACCGCAACCGCAATCTGGCCTACCGCTGGCGTTCGTCAGATCCGCACTCTTCGCAGTCAGCGACACCGGCACGCATCTGAAGCGTGAGCGTCTGCCCGTAGGCCCTTTGGCCGGCTCCCAGGCGCGCGCTGACGAGCCAACGCTGGTCTACACGGGCCCGCGCCTGGGTCAGCAGCACGCGCTCGTGTGGCAAGCGCTGATGACCCTCTCGATCCGCCGCAAATGTGCGGATCCGAGCTTCGGCGAGGAGCTGGTCATCAGCCGACGCGACATCCTCGAAGTGCTGGGCTGGAAGAGCACCAGCAGCGCCGCCCGTTCGTGGGTCTGGTCTTTGCTCCTGGACCTTCAAGGAGCCATCCTCGAACTTCGCACGCCTCGACACACGTTCTCTCAATCGCTGATCAGTAGCATCGAAGTGGACGAGGTCACGGGCCGCATGAAGATCCAGATCCCAGATCGGGCTTTAGCTCTACTCACCGATGAAGTCGCCTGCATCGACTTGACTCGCAAGCGCTCGCTGGGCAGGGACCCGCTTACCCTTTGGCTGCACGACTTCATCAGCAGCCAGCATAACGACCCGTCGCGCATGATCCCCTGGGCCGTCGATGCGCTTCGCACGCTCTCTGGCAGCACCAAGCCGCTCTCGAAGTTCCGCGCTTCGCTGAAGAAAGCGGCGGCAGCACTGACGACATGTGAGAGCCCGCTGCTAACGAAATGGCGGATCGACGATCAAGACCGGCTCGTCTACACGAAGACCAAGACCAGAGTCGTCTTCCTGCCCGCGCCTGCGCTTGAGGTTCAGGAAGCGAAGTCGAAGCAACAGCAGGCATGGGAGGCGGCGAGAGACCAGCGCGAGCGGATCATCCTGTGAAAGAAAAGGGCGCCCCGAGGGCGCCCATTGCCTTCATCCAGGAGCTCAACTAGGAACTGGTCAGTGCTTGGTGGATTGGGCGGCTTCCGCCGCGGTGGCTTCGTTGATGCGGGCCACCAAGGTTTCAAAGGTCGCCTCCACCTGTTCCGGCTTCGCCCCGCGCATGAGGGTTGCAAAGATACTGACCTCATAGATGACGTGTGAAATCACTTCGGCGTGATCCAGACCCTTCATCTCAGTCATGTCGTAGCCGATGCCCTGTTTCTTGCGGTCGTCGTTCGTCTTCAACTCGAAAACGGGCACCGCCTCACGTGGGAGCTGGGGCCATTCATTCTGAGCAAATCGCCAGGCGCGTTGGGTCAGCTCAGCGAGGTAGTCAAAGGTGATCGTATTCATGAGTGTCTCCTTGTGGGTTTAAGAAGAGGGGTTGCATAACCCCTCTATGATTTTCAATTTAGGCCGCATTTGAGATCTGTCAACGGCCCAAAACCGTCAGTCGATCATGACTTGGCATGCCTTCTCGCAGAGTTGGGTAAAACGCTCTGGGCGCGTTGAGGTCGCTGTGTCAGCGCCGCTTACTCCTGTGCGCCCGCCGTTTTTTCAACGGAAGCCAGTTCATTGGCTGAAGGCACGGAAGCGGCGCAACGCGGAACCGTCCTTCGAAAACACCCAAGCACCCCTCTCGCGTGTAGATGTAAACAGCCAGGGGCTTTCCGTGACTTTCGCGGCCAACGTTATGGTCCGAGTTCCGCGCGTCAATGATGGCCACGAAGGGGCAAACCGTCCCGTCATCAAACAGGATTTCGTAAGCATCGTGGACCCCCAAGTAGCCGCGCGTCACCGCGATGTTTTCAGCGGTCAACATTTCGGCCAGGGCGTTGGTCTGATTGTCAGGAATGAGGATGCGCAAGGCCCCCGCATTCCAACTAGCGAAGATGAAGCCCGCTTGCGCGTTTTCGGTATCGTAGTAATTGGTTTCCATGAGTTCGGGCCCATGGTTGATCACCAGAATGTGGTTCGTCGTCTCGCTCGGATTGAACATGGCTTTTCTCCTAGATTTGGGCATGACTTCCCCGTCACCGCGCGAGGCAGCTTTTGGGGGGTCGGTTGTTGGGAGGGTTTAAGGGATCAACGCCCTGGGCGCGTTGAGAGATGCGGAGGTGCAACGGTCACTTACGAACGAAATTCAGCCCTGTTCGACATAGATCGGCAGATCGTAAAGCTGCCCGTCCCGATCAAGATTGAGCCAGTCGGCGCCATGAGCGACAGCCATCCGGATCAGGCCAGCCAAGCCTTCGCTCACGCCTTCCAGCTCCACATCCCACGCCGCCGCGACTTCGGCTTCTGTGGCGTCCGCGGGAAGACCCACGTTGAGGTTCACCAAGGCGTTGCAGTCACCCCAAGTGACTTGCCCGTGGAAGTTGCCAATGCGGATGCCCGGGTTGCTGGCCATGGCTTCAAGGGCTTCGAGCTCGTGCTGGGGCACGTGAGCGAAGCTGGCATCCAGCATCACGCGCAGAAAGGGGTGCTCTTCGTAGTGGTTGCCGAAGCCATCAAAGGTCTTGCCGAGCCCATCGAGCAGCACCCGAATGGGCACCTGGTCCTGTAAAGCCAGGCAAAGCGATTCCAGGGCATCGCGGAAAACGTTGTCGAAAATCTCGCCGGAGGGAATGGCGCGATCAATGGCGTCTTGAAGGGTGTCGTGAAGATAGGACATGCGTTTCTCCTCGGGTTTGGGCATGACTTCCCCGTCACCGCTGTTCACTGCGATGAGGTGGGTCGTCGGTTGGTTAGGAAGTGCGGATCCCAACGCCCCGGGCGCGCTGAGATAGGTCGGCTGAGACCTGTAGATACAATGCGCCGACCTCAGACTTGAAACAAGCCCAAGTCATTGTTACGTTTATATTTTTTCACGTTCCAGGCTGCACCATTTGGCACCGCCTTGCATCGCCTGGCCCCAACCTGCACCGCCCAGCCGGAAATTTTTCGTTCAGGTTTTGGTGCCCAGGGCCGCAGCCATGATCTGCTGCAGGAACGCCGGATCTTGGCGCAACCGGTTCAGCACGACATCCATGTCCAGCCCAGGCCCCGGCGACGCCGACTTCTTGACTGGGAGGCCGAGGAGTTCACGCAAGCGGTTCTCCCGCTTCTGGAACAAGGGCCGAAGCGTGGTCGCTTTGTCTTCGAGATAGCGTCGGGTCGCGCCAGCGATCTTGCTGCCGCCTTTCCCCGCGGCATGGTGAAGCGCGGCTCCGGCGACGAGCAGGCGAGCCGTTTCCACCAGCTCTTCGTCGCTGCCCAGCTCGCGGGCCAGGGAGCGCCGCAGATCATGCGCCGTGAGCCGAACGCCCGTCTTCTCTTCGAGGGCGGTGAGGACACCGCGTGGGCTGCTGATCGGGCGTCCATGCTCGCGGGATGGAAACACATACTTGCCGGGGTCGTCGGGGCGCCACAATTCATTGAGCCGTTGACGCTCCAGCAGGATCTCGGTGGCCCAGGGGCAAAGGGGCACGACATCGAGCGACCCGCTTTTCGTCGTGTCTTCCGAGAGCCAGACCAGGCCGCGGCTGAAGTCCACCTGGTTCCATTCCAGCAGCTGGGTTTCCTGGGCGCGCGTGCCCCACAGGATCAAGCAGAGATACCAGTCGACCATCGCGGCCATATGGGGCTTGATAGCTTTGCTGCGCGGCGAGGCGCGCTTCGTGAAGACGGCTGGGTCGTGCGCTTCCTTCTGCATCGCCAGCAGGGCTCGGAGCCACTCGATGTGCGCATCCGATCGCGTGTCGAGCGCGGACTCAACCAGGCGGTCCTTGGGCCACTCCGCCTTGTTGGCTTCGCGCCACATCTGGAACGGCCCTTCGTCCCGTCCGGTTTTCAGTTTCAGCTGCTTCGCCGCCCGCCACCAGGCCGCATCCAAGTGCCGGTAGATCTTGTCGATCGTGCCCTTGGACACGGATTTGGGTCCCCAGCGCACCGAGACTGCTTGCCCCAGGGCTTTGCGCAAGAAGGGGGTGAGACTGGCTTCCACGTCTTCCAGGGCGAGGCTCTTCACCGGCACGTGCCACATGGGGGATCCTTCCATCCACCGCTGGACTTTGATGCGGTCCTCGGTGCTCGCGTCGCGCAACTTCGCGTCCACCTGCCGGCGCTTCCCGACACCGACCTGCAGCGGTGTGTCCTCAAGCTGGATCTTATGCTTGCGCTTCGCCTCGATGTGATCAGCGAACGCCACCGCCATGGTCAACCGACGCTCTTCTGCGTCTTGCCGAGACTCTTCTTGATGCTTCGCCCGATAGGCGCGCGGATCGGCACCTGCTTCCATGGCCACCAGCCACTCGCGGGCTTGCTTGCGGGCGTCCGCCAGGGCCAGGACCGTGCCGGTGTAACCATCGACTTTCCTGGCCCGCGCCATGGCGAGGACCTTGGTCTTGCCCAGAAACTTCCGCTGCACGCACCACGTCATGGCACCGGGCGTGATGCGCAAAATCAAACCGGGCTGGCCCTGCTTGCCTCCGTCGCGGATGCGCCATTCGCTCACGCTCTCTGGCGTCGGCTCGGAGATCGGGCGGCCGTTTTTATCCAGGCCGACGATCCACCGATCGAAGCTCAGCTGATCAATCATTCCTTTGGAAAACTCGAACTGCACGGCCATGTCGATCCCCTGCTCTACGAAAGCATCTGGGTCGATGATACCCCGGTTTCTGGAACCCCCACGGAACCCCGCAGGGCGGTTTCTGGCGGTGCATGGCGGTGCATTCAGCAAATTCGGGCCTAGCGGGCTTAGTGGTCCAATCTGCCCGCGAAGTCCCGATGCCAGCCTTGCAGCTCAACGCTTAAAGCCCAGTGCCGGCGCGGCCTAGGGGCTTGACGCCCCTTCGCTCTTCCGGTTTAATACGCGGCTCAACCTAGTTGATTGGCCGGGTAGCTCAGTTGGTAGAGCAGGGGATTGAAAATCCCCGTGTCGGCGGTTCGATTCCGTCCCCGGCCACCATGCATTTTCAAAGCCCGCCTCACGGCGGGCTTTTTTTTGTGCGAAAACACAGGTCCGGGCCTTTCCGCAAGACCCGGATCTCGCGAATGCGCTCTGCCGCACAGATTTGCGCTCCGGCTCTGCTTCACTGAAATGGCAGGTGGGGCAAATCTCCTCGCCTGATGCTCGATGCCAGCCTCTTCATCCCGTCGTCATTCACTCGCACACAAGGGGACAACTCCATGATCAGGAAATCAGCAACTGCGATTATCTCGTCGGCCCTTCTCCTCGCAGGGTTCGCAACCAGCGCGCTGGCGAAGGATTCGACGTCCGGGCTCGGCCAGTCCTGGCCGAACGCCACCGACGTCAGCGCCACCCCCCATTGGCATGTCTACGCGTTCCAGAAGGACGGGATCCGCTATGTCCAGGTGAACGACCTCAACGGCGGGGTACAAGGCGCCATCGCAACGGCCGGTGGGCAGATCCTGCTGCTGCCGATCGGCAGCGTTTCGCAGTACATGAAAGTCGCCAACGCGCCGGCCACGTCCGGAGAAACGGTCTACAGCGACGGCCAGGTCTCCATCAGCGCGACCCCGCTGAGCAACGGCGCAACGCAGTTCACCGTCACCGCCACCTGTACCGGTGATCCGGTGGAATGCAACTCGCACCTGGCGCCGAACGCGACGACCACCGGCCTGACCACCCAGGCCAGCACTGCGGCCGCCACCTGCACCGGCGATCCGGTGGAATGCAACTCGCATCTGGCACCGAAGGCAGCGACCACCAGCCTGACCACCCAGGTCGGCACTGCGGCCGCCACCTGCACCGGCGATCCGGTGGAATGCAACTCGCATCTGGCACCGAAGGCAGCGACCACCAGCCTGACCACCCAGATCGGCACTGCGGCCGCCACCTGCACCGGCGATCCGGTGGAATGCAACTCGCATCTGGCACCGAAGACGGCGACCACCAGCCTGACCACCCAGGTCGGCACCGCGGCCGCCACCTGTACCGGCGATCCGGTGGAATGCAATTCGCACGTGGCACCGAACGCGGCGACCACCAGCCTGACCACCCAGACCAGTGCCGCTACCTGCACCGGCGACCCGGTGGAATGCAATTCGCACGTGGCACCGGCCGCATCGCACTGACCGGGGTTTGACCTGCTGTGGAACGGGCGCCGCGGCGCCCGTTCCACAGCCTCCGGGCTCAGACTTTCGCGAGCATCAGGCTTATCAGCACCGCATCGTCCGTCACGCGCTCGCGCAACACGCCGCCGAACAGGAAGATCCGGTCCCTCACGGCGTCCGGCCCCATGCCGCTGGCCGACAGGCCCATCGAAAGATCGCGCAGACGCTCGCTGCTCATCGCCGATGCCGGCTGACGGATACCGCGGATACGCACCACGACTCCGCAACCGGCCTCGTCGGACGCACCGACGCGCACCTGCATGCTCAGGCCGGACACGCGGTGGTCCTGGCACAAATGGACGACCAGATCGCAGATCGAGCGATAGAGCACAACCTGCGCTTCGCGCCCGAGGTCCAGCCCCCGCTCGTTGCGGAACGTGCACCAGTAGCGCACGCCGGCATCGTTGAGTGCGCGGGCGACCGTCCCCTGCCGCAACTCCGCGGCCAGGCCACCTTCGCGCCAAAGCACCGGATACAGGCTGTCCGCCAGCCGGTAGATCTGCTGCTGGGTCTCGGCCGCACGCAGCCGATACTCGCGCTCGTCCGGTGCCGGAATCGTATGGCGGACCCGGTCGAGCAGCTCCGAGTAGCTGTTGCGGAAATTCTCCCGCAACCCTTCCAACGCGCTCGAAGTCTGCCGAAGCTGCATCTCGCCCAGCCACAGGTTCCGCTGCGCCAGGGCAAGCGCCATGCGGGCGTCCTGCTGCTTGCGCGCCTCCTGCTCGGACAACACGGCGATCCGCCCACCAAGCAGCAGCAGGGTGGTGATCGCGAAGGCGATGAAAATCTGCGCTTCGAGGGTTCCCGTGTCGTAGAGCGCCGGCATGGTGGCAACCACCGCAACGCTGGCGGCCGAGCCGCCGACGGCGGCTCCCTTCCAGCCATGGCGCAACGCCAGCAGCACGACCGGCAGGAACATCATCATGCGGGCGGCCTGCCTGGCCCCTTCCTGGTTGCTTGCAGCCCCGGCCCAGGCAAGCATCGTCAGCGCAGGGATCATCACGCTGACCGACTCGATCACCAGCCGGTTGTGGATCAGCCGTTGCCAGTGCAACTCGCCGTTGATGGCCATCTCGCGCAGACAGAAGACCAGCGGGACCGAAGCGAGCACGGCCGTGAAGTTGCCCACGAACCACCGCGCAGCGTAGACCGGCATCCCCTGCCAGGCGTAGTCGGCCGGAAGCCGCATCACCGAGAGGGACAACACGTTCATGGAGGCCCACAGGGCCGCGCACACGAATGCGCAGAGCACCAGCAGCGGAATGTTGATCCGCCCCTTTGAATCGAGAAGCGCAAGCCGCTCCTTGCAAAACGCCACGACCGGCATGGCCAGACCGATCGGAGGGATCACGTAGAGGCATGCCCACGCCACCCCGAAGCGGTCCACCGACAGAGCGGCCAGCACCACCAGCGTCAGGGTCTCGCCCCCGAGCAGGGCCGGCCAGTAGCGATAGCCCACCAGCAGCAGGGCGCAGAGACGAAAGCCTGCAAAAACCTCCCAGTGGGAGAATGAAACCTGCCGGAGCGCCAGCATTCCGGCGCTGTACAGCCCTGCCGCCAGCAGCTGCCTTGCAAGGAAACTTCCGTATCTGGACCGCAGCATTGCTCCCCCCATCTCCGTGCTGGCTACATCCCCTGTATTCCGGTAACCCGATTTAGATGAGACCACCGCGCCCATGGCGCGACCAGCCCACCCGTCCGGACCTCTTCTTCCCGCTTCCTTCCTTGCCATGCAAGCAGTTTGCCAAATCAACAGCGCCCGACACATGTCGTGAACGGAATCATCGGGCCCGAGGCTTTCAGTGCGCACACACGGCACCTGAACAGCTATCGGCCGGCACGCGCTCCAGCTTGAGCAACCTCCTGCAAAGATACACCGAACGCCGTCACAATTAGTGCCGCGCCGAGCCCTGACCACCCCCATGCACAAGAAACCCGTGTTTTTCGATCCCACCGGACGCCGGGCCAGCCGGCTGTCCCGCATGGGACTGACGCTGGCGGTCATAAGTACCCTGTTTGCGGTCGCTTTCGTGCTCAGCCTGTTCATCGCCCCGAGCATGACCGGCATCCGCCTGGGACAGCATGGCAAGGGGCTTCATGCGCTCGCCGGGGTCAAGATGGCGGCGCCCGAACTGGCCCGACCGGCGGCGAAGCTCGCCGCGGAGGTCCGGGCCAAGCAGAAGGCCGCGCACCATCACGCCCGCCCCGGGCGCCTGCACGGGCCCCCTCATGTTGCCCCGCCGCCCTCGCTGGACAAGCCCGATGGTCGCGCCCTGGCGATCGGCTTCTACGTGAACTGGGACGACAGCAGCTACCCCGCCCTCAAGCGCGCCCTGCCCACGCTGGACTGGGTGATCCCCGGCTGGATGAGCGTGAGTGGCCCTGACATGGCGCTCGACACGCATATCGATGCCAAGGCGCTGGATCTCATTCGTCGCGTCAAACCCTCCACGCCGATCCTGCCGTTGCTGCAGAACGCGGTGAACGGCGAATGGGACGGCACCGGCCTGGCGAAGATGCTGGCCAACCCTACTCTGCGCCACCAGCGCATCGCGCAGATCGTGGCCTTCCTCGATGCCAACAGGTTCCAGGGCGTCACGGTCGACTTCGAGAACCTGCCCGACAGCACCCAGCCGGACCTCAAGCAGTTCCTCGGCGAACTGGCTGACGCCTTCGCCCCGCATGGCTGGGGCATCGTGCTGTCGGTACCTTTCGACGACGAAGCCTGGGATTACGCCGGGCTGGCCAAGATAGTGGACTTCGAACTGCTGATGGCCTACGACCAGCACTGGGCCGGCCAGGATCCGGGCAGCATCGCCGCGCAGGACTGGTTCGAGAGCACGCTGGACAAGCGGATGAAGGAGCTGGACCCGGACCAGACCATCATCGCCATCGGCAGCTACGGTTATGACTGGGCCAAGGGCAAGACCGCCGAGGCGGTGACCTTCCAGGACGCCATGGACCGCGCCGCCGATGCCCAGGCCGATATCAGCTTCGACGACGACACCCAGAATCCGCACTTCTCCTACAGCGAGGACAACGGCACGGTCCACCAGCTGTGGTTCCTGGATGCGGCGACCGCGTACAACCAGATCCACGCCGCCGATGGCTACCAGCCCTACGGCTACGCCGTGTGGCGGCTGGGCTCGGAGGATCCGTCGATCTGGCCGCTGCTGGGACGGCCGTACGACTCGCCCGTGCCCGACTCGCTGCACGAGATCGACGCCGGCCAGGACATCGACATCGAGGGTCAGGGCGAAATCCTGCAGATCGCCTCCAAGCCCGAAGCCGGCGCACGCACCTTCACCGTCGACAAGGAAAGCGGCGAGATCGACGGCGAGCAGTACACCGCCCTGCCCAAGTCCTACGTGATCCAGCGCGTCGGCACGCAGCCGAAGAAGATTGCGCTGACCTTCGACGATGGCCCCGATCCGGACTGGACGCCGAAGATCCTGGACATCCTGAAGGAAAAGCACGTCCCGGCCACGTTCTTCATCATCGGCGAGAACGCCGAGGCCTCGCCGCGGCTGATCCAGCGGGAAGTGGCCGAAGGCCATGACGTCGGCAACCACACCTTCACCCACCCCAACCTGGGCGAGACGTCCCCGGGCATCACCGCGCTGGAGCTCAACGCCACACAGCGGCTGTTCGAGGCGCTGACCGGCCGCTCCATGCGGCTGTTCCGCGCGCCCTACTTCGGCGATGCCGAGCCGACCACGTCGGACGAGCTGGACCCGATCGCCCAGGCGCAGAAGATGGGCTACATCGCGGTGGGCCTGCACATCGACCCGGACGACTGGAAGCGTCCGCCGGCTGACGTGATCGTGCAGCGGGTGATCGACCAGGTGAACCACCAGTCGCCGGATCGGCAAAGCCGCGTGGTGCTGCTGCATGACGGCGGCGGCGACCGCGAGAACACCGTCGAGGCGCTGCCGCGGATCATCGACGCATTGCGCGCCGAGGGCTACCAGTTCGTCACCGTCTCGGAGCTGGCCGGTCTGACCCGCGACGAAGGCATGCCGCCGCTGACCATCGACTCGCTGTCGCAGTGGGCCGACCGCTCGGTGTTCCTCACTCTCGGCGGCTTCGGCCACCTGCTCAACTTCCTGTTCAAGGCGGCGATCTGGCTGGGCCTGGCGCGGCTCATCCTGCTCGGCGGACTGGGCGTGCTGAACTGGTGGCGCGACAAGCGCCGCGTGGTACCCGCGCTGCCCGAACCGGCGCCGCTGGTGTCGGTGCTGATCCCGGCCTTCAACGAGGAGAAGGTGATCGCCAGCTCGATCGCGCGCATCCTCGAAAGCCGCTACGACGCACTGGAAGTGATCGTGGTCGACGACGGCTCCACCGATGCCACTGCGCAGGTGGTCCGCGAACACTTCGCCGCCGAGCCGCGTGTGCAGCTCATCAGCGTTCCCAACGGCGGCAAGGCGAACGCGGTGAACACCGCGCTGCGCGCTTCGCACGGCCGCGTGGTGGTGGCGCTGGACGCCGACACCCAGTTCGAACCGATGACCATCGCCCGGCTGGTGCGCTGGTTCGCCGATCCCGCGATCGGCGCGGTCGCCGGCAACGCCAAGGTCGGCAACCGGATCAACCTGATCACCACCTGGCAGGCGCTGGAATACGTCACCGCGCAGAACCTGGAGCGCCGCGCGCTCGCCGCGCTGGGCGCGATCACCGTGGTGCCCGGCGCGGTCGGCGCCTGGCGGCGCGAGGCGCTGGAGCAGCTCGGCGGCTTCCCCGGCGACACGCTGGCCGAGGACCAGGACCTCACCATCGCGATCCAGAAGGCCGGCTACCGGACCCTGTTCGATGCCGAGGCGGTGGCCTGGACCGAGGCGCCGGATACCGCGCGCGGACTGGCCCGCCAGCGTTTCCGCTGGGCCTTCGGCACCCTGCAGTGCCTGTGGAAGCATCGCGACGCCACCTTCCGCCCGCGCTACGGCGCGCTGGGCATGGTCGCGCTGCCGCAGGTGTGGCTGTTCCAGATCGTATTCTCGGTAGTGTCGCCGCTGGTCGACCTGCTGCTGGTGTGGCAGATCATCGCCACGTTCCTGGACTATCTGCAGCACCGCGGCCAGTTCAACTACAGCAACCTGGTCACCATGGCCATGTTCTACGGCCTGTTCATGGCGGTGGACCTGGGCGCAGGCGTGCTGGCCTTCGCGATGGAGAAGCGCGAGCGCTGGAGCCTGCTGTGGTGGCTGTCGCTGCAGCGCTTCGGCTATCGCCAGCTGATGTACTACGTGGTGGTGCGCTCGGTCTCCACCGCGCTGCGCGGCCCGTCCGTCGGCTGGGGGCGGCAGGAGCGCAAGGCAACGGTGCAGGCAGGCGGAAACGGCGCCGATGGATCGGGCGAGGCTCACGCGCCGGCCTCGGAAAAGGAGCACGAAACCACCGACTGAACGCGGCTCCATCACGTGCCTTGCAGGTCGTCCGGGCCAGACTGGACGGATCGTCCACGGGCATCGAAGGAGACAGGCATGGACATCGGCATGATCGGGCTGGGCCGGATGGGCGGCAACATGGCCGAACGGCTCCGGCGCGCCGGGCACCGCGTGGTCGGATTCGACCCCTCGCCGAAAGCGCGCGAAGCCTGGACGGGCCGGGGCGGCGAAGCGGTCGCCTCGCTCGATACGCTGGTCGGGCAACTGCAGTCGCCGCGTGCCGTCTGGATGATGGTCCCCGCCGGAGAGATCACCGGGAAGACCGTCACCACGCTGAAGTCCCTGCTCGGCCGCGGCGACGTCCTCGTCGATGGCGGCAACGCCCACTACAAGGACACCCTGCAGCGCGCAGCCGAGCTGCAGGAGGCCGGTATCCACTACGTGGACTGCGGCACCAGCGGCGGCGTCTGGGGCCTGGCCGAGGGCTACAGCATGATGGTGGGCGGCGACGGCGAGGCCGTCGAGCGTCTGCGGCCGGTATTCGAGGCGCTGGCCCCCGCCGCGGACAAGGGGTGGGGCCACGTTGGCCAGGTGGGCTCGGGCCACTTCACCAAGATGGTCCACAACGGCATCGAATACGGCCTGATGCAGGCCTACGCCGAAGGCTTCTCGGTGCTCAGGCACAAGCGGGAGTTCGACCTGAACCTGCACCAGGTCGCCGAGATCTGGCGCGAAGGCTCGGTGGTGCGCTCGTGGCTGCTCGACCTCACCGCAGACGCGTTGAAGAAGAACCCGTCGATGGACGGCATCGCGCCCTACGTCGCCGACTCGGGCGAGGGCCGCTGGACGGTGGCCGAGGCGATCGACCTCAACGTCGCCGCGCCGGTGATCTCGCTCGCCCTGATCGAGCGGCTGCGCTCGCGCGATACCGACTCCTTTTCCGACAAGCTGCTGGCGGCAATGCGCAACCAGTTCGGCGGCCACGCGGTGAAGTCCGAATGAGCGCCGCCCGTTCCCGTCGCCGCGGTCCCGCCACACTGGCCATCGACGTCGGTGGCAGCGGCCTCAAGGCCAGCGTGCTCGGCCCGGACGGAGCGATGCTCTCCAGCCGTGTCCGCGTCGATACGCCTGACGCACCCTCCCCCGACGAACTGGTCGACGCGCTGGTCGCGCTGGTGCTCCCGCTGCCGTCCTTCGATCGCATCTCGATCGGCTTTCCCGGCGTGGTGCGCGACAACCGCGTGCTCACCGCACCGCACTTCGGCAACCAAGCGTGGAAGCACTTTCCGCTGGCCGAGCGTCTTGGCCAGCGTCTGGGCGACAAGCCTGTGCGCCTGCTCAACGATGCCGAAGTCCAGGGCTACGGGGTCATTGCCGGCCAGGGGCTCGAGCTGGTGCTTACCCTGGGCACCGGTCTGGGCTCGGCGCTGTTCCGCGACGGCGAGCTGATGCCGCACATGGAGTTCGCGCAATTTCCCGCGTTCGGCAAGAAAACGATGAACCGCTACGTCGGCAAGGCCGCCCGGCACAAGGTCGGCGGCAAGAAATGGAATCACCGGGTCGAAAAGACCATCGAGGCCTTCCGCACCCTGCTGCAGTTCGACCGGCTCTATCTCGGTGGCGGCAACGCGAAGAAGCTCGACATCGACCTGCCTCCGGATGTGCTGATCGTCTCCAACGAGGCCGGCCTGACCGGCGGCATCCGACTCTGGGACGAGCGTGGCGGCTGACTAGCCCGCGACGCCGAACAGCATGCCCACGCCGGTGGTGATCGCCATCGCCAGGGCGCCCCAGAAGGTGATGCGCATGGCGCCGGTCCGCACACTGGCGCCACCGGTGCGGGCGGCAACGGCACCCAGCAGCGCCAGGAACACCAGCGAAGTACCGAACACCCAGGGCAGCAACCCCTTTGGCGACGCCAGCGCCACGACCAGCAGCGGCAGCACGGCGCCCGCGGCAAAGCTGACCGCCGAGGCAACGGCCGCCTGCAGCGGTCGCGCCTTCAGCGCCTCGGTGATGCCGAGTTCGTCGCGCATGTGTGCGTCCAGCGCATCGTGTGCCATCAGCTGCTCGGCCACCTGGCGGGCCAGTTGCGGATCGAGCCCGCGGCCGACGTAGATCGCCGCCAGCTCCTTGTGCTCGCCTTCCACGTCGGTCTCCAGCTCCTGTCGCTCGCGCTCCAGGTCGGCCTTCTCGCTGTCCGACTGCGAATGTACCGAGACGTACTCGCCCGCGGCCATCGACATGGCTCCGGCCACCAGGCCGGCCGTGCCGGCGACCAGGATCGCCGATTGGCTGGCATGTGCCGCCGCCACGCCCATCACCAGGCTGGCGGTGGACACGATGCCGTCGTTGGCGCCCAGCACGGCGGCGCGCAGCCAGCCCATGCGCTCGGTGACGTGGCGCTCGCGGTGTCGATGATGCATGGATGTCCCCTGTGGTGGCGATCGGTCAGAGCATGCGCCGCAGAGTGTTGTCCTTGCGGCCGAAGTGATGCCACAGCGCCCCGAGGATGTGCAGCCCGATCACGTAATAGAAGATGGTGCCGACCGTGCCGTGGATCTCCTCCCACTGGTGGGCCAGCTCGCGGTTGCCGGGCCCGAACAGCGCCGGGAGCACGGTCACGCCGAAGAAGGTGATCGGATGGCCGCCGATCTGCAGTGTCGCGATGCCCATGATCGGCTGGGCGATCAGGAACAGGTAGAGCGCCAGGTGGGTCACCTTGCTCAACAGGCGGGTCCAGCGATCCGGCGGCGGCAGGATCGGCGGATCGACATGCGCGAACCGTACTGCCAGTCGCGGCAGTACCAGCAGCAGCACCGCGATACCGGCCAGGAAGTGTCCCGCCAGCACATTGCTGCGCAGGGCGCTGCCGCGCGGGAAGACCTCATGCAGATTGATCGCCAGGTAGGCGATCAGCACGAAGGCGAAGATGGTCCAGTGCAGCCAGCGCAGGGCCGGCGCATACCGGCTGGGCGTCGTCGGGGACATCGGGGGTGGACTCCTTGGAGCAGGTCTTGGGTCAGGCGGCGAGCGCCGCATCGACCATCTTATTCGCCTCGGCGATGAGGCTGTGCAAATGGTTCTCGTCACGGAAGCTTTCGGCGTAGATCTTGTAGATCGCCTCGGTGCCGGACGGGCGTGCGGCGAACCAGCCCTGCGCCGTCATCACCTTGATGCCGCCGATCGGCGCACCGTTGCCCGGCGCCTTGTCCAGCACCGCGGTGATCGGATCGCCAGCCAGTTCGGTGCCGGACACCTGCGCTGGCGACAGCTTGCCCAGCCGCGCCTTCTGATCGGCAGTGGCCGGCGCATCGACGCGATCGGAATAAGGCGTGCCGAGATCGGCAGTGATCCGGTCATACAGCTCGCCGGGATCGCGCCCTTCGCACGCGGCCATCTCCGCCGCCAGCAGCGACGGCACCAGGCCGTCCTTGTCGGTGCTCCACACCCCGCCATCCATGCGCAGCAGCGACGCTCCGGCACTCTCTTCACCGCCGAAGCCGAGCGAGCCGTCGAACAGGCCGTCGGCAAACCACTTGAAGCCCACCGGCACCTCGTACAGCCGGCGGCCCAGTCGCGCGGCCACACGGTCGATCAGCGACGTGCTGACCACGGTCTTGCCCACCGCCGCGTCGGCGCGCCAGTGCGGCCGGTGCCGGAACAGGTAATCGACCAGGGTGGCCAGATAGTGGTTGGGCAGCATCAGGCCACTGCTCCTGGCCACGATGCCGTGCCGGTCGTGGTCGGTATCGCAGGCGAAGGCCACGTCGAAGCGGTCCTTCATCGCGATGAGGCCGGCCATGGCGTACTTCGACGAGGGATCCATGCGGATCTTGCCGTCCCAGTCCACGCACATGAAGGCGAAGCGCGGGTCGACCACCTGGTTGACCACGCTCAGGTCGAGCCGGTAGCGCTCGGCGATCGGCCCCCAGTAATGCACACCCGAACCGCCCAGCGGATCGACGCCGAGCTTGAGTCCCGCGGCACGGATAAGGTCGAAGTCGACGATGTTCGCCAGGTCGCTGACATAGCTGGCCACGTAATCGTGCGTGACGACCCGGGGCGAGCGGCGCGCCTGCGCATAGGGAACGCGGCGCACCCCCTTCAGTCCGTCGGACAGCAGTGCATTGGCGCGATCCTGGATCCAGCGGGTGACGTCGGTGTCGGCGGGGCCGCCGTTGGGCGGGTTGTACTTGTAGCCGCCGTCGGCCGGCGGGTTGTGCGAGGGCGACAGCACGATGCCATCGGCCAGGTGTTCGGTGCGCCCCCGGTTGTAGACCAGGATCGCGTGCGAGAGCGCGGGCGTGGGCGTGTAGGGCGTGCCCACCGAGACCATGGCAGTGACCTCGTTGGCCACGAACACTTCCAGCGCATGCTCGAACGCCGGCGCCGACAGCGCGTGCGTATCCATCGCCACGAACAGCGGCCCGTCGATGCCCTTCATCGCCCGGTAGTCGCAGATCGCCTGGCTGATCGCCAGCACGTGGGCGGCGTTGAAGCTGCGCTGCAGCGAGCTGCCGCGGTGGCCGGAGGTGCCGAAAGCGACGCGCTGCGACGGGTCGGCCGGATCGGGCACGAGGTCGGCATAGGCGGCGAGCAGCTGCGGCACGTCGACGAGGATCGAGGCGGGAGCCGGCTTGCCGGCAAGGGAACTGAGTGTCGGGCTCATGGTGTCTCGAAGAAGTTCACGGAATACAGCAGGTGCACGCTGCCCCCCCGTAGGAGCCGCCTTGGCGGCGATGCTCTTGGCTTGTGCAAGGAAAGGCATCGCCGCCAAGGCGGCTCCTACGGGGGGAGGTATCAGGCACCGCTGTCGCGCAGCGCGCGGTAGCGACGGATCAGCGCATTGGTCGAGCTGTCGTGGGTGAGCTCGGGCTCGCCGCGATCGGTGAGTTCGGCCGCGGTGCGCCTGGCCAGCACCTTGCCCAGCTCCACGCCCCACTGGTCGAACGAATCGATGCCCCACACCACGCCCTGCACGAAGGTGGCGTGCTCGTACAGCGCGACCAGCGCGCCGAGCACGTGCGGAGTGAGCCGCTCGGCCAGGAGCGTGGTGCTCGGCCGGTTGCCGGGAAAGGTCTTGTGCGGCACGAGGTCCTCGGCCACGCCCTCGGCGCGCACCTCGTCGGCGGTCTTGCCGAAGGCCAGCGCCTCGCCCTGGGCGATCAGGTTGGCCATCAGCAGATCGTGCTGGTCGCTGCCGTCGGGCAGCGGCAGTGGGCTGAGCGGCTGGCCGAAACCGATGAAGTCGCAGGGAATCAGCCGCGTGCCCTGGTGGATCAGCTGGTAGAACGAATGCTGGCCGTTGGTGCCCGGCTCGCCCCAGTAGATCGCGCCGGTGGCGTAGTCCACGCGGCGGCCGTCCAGCGTCACGCCCTTGCCGTTGCTCTCCATGGTGAGCTGCTGCAGATAGGCGGGGAAGCGCTTGAGGTACTGCTCGTACGGCAGCACCGCCACCGTCTCGGCGCCGAGGAAATCGGTGTTCCAGATCCCGATCAGCCCCATCAGCGCCGGCAGGTTGCGCTCCAGCGGCGCGCTGCGGAAATGCTCGTCCATGGCGTGGAAGCCGGCGAGCAGCTGGCGGAAGCCGTCCGGACCGATCGCCAGCATCGTCGACAGGCCGATCGCCGAATCCATCGAGTAGCGGCCGCCGACCCAATCCCAGAAGCCGAACATGTTGGCGGTATCGATGCCGAACTTCGCCACCTCCTTCTCATTGGTCGACACCGCGACGAAGTGCCGGGCGATCGCCGCATCGTCCTCCAGCGCGGCCAGGCTCCAGCGCCGGGCGGCCTGCGCATTGGCCAGCGTCTCCAGCGTGGTGAAGGTCTTGGAGCAGACGATGAACAGCGTCTCGGCCGGATCGAGGTCGTGCGTGGCTTCGACGAAGTCGATGCCGTCCACGTTGGAGACGAAGCGGAAGGTCATGTCCCGTCGGCTGTAGTGGCGCAGGGCCTCGTAGGCCATCACCGGCCCCAGGTCCGAGCCACCGATGCCGATGTTCACGACATTGCGGATCGGCTTGCCGGTGTGACCCAGCCAGGTCCCACTGCGCACCCTGTCGGCAAACGCGGCCATCCGCTCGAGTACCGCGTGCACTCCGGGGATCACGTTCTCGCCATCCACCTCGACGCTGGCATGCGCCGGTGCGCGCAGCGCGGTGTGGAGCACGGCGCGCCCCTCGGTCGTGTTGATCTTCCCGCCCTCGAACATCGCCCGGGTGCGACCCGCCAGGTCGCAGGCCTCGGCCAGCGCGCGCAGCAGGTGCAGGGTCTCGTCGTCCACGCGCTGCTTGGAGAAGTCCATGTACAGGCCGACCGCCTCGGCGGTCAGGCGCTCGCCGCGCGACGGATCGGCGGCGAACAGTTCGCGCAGGTGGCGCTGGCCCCTGGCCTCGGCATGCGCGCGCAGCGCCTGCCACTCGGGTCGCTGGGTGAGTTCGGGAATCGGGGAAGAAGTCACGGGCGTTCCATCGGAGTGAGGGACGCCGGTCGTCGCGACCCGGCGTCAGGGAAAGGCGGCCTTCTAGAGTAAACCGAAGCCGGTGCGATCAGCGCTTCGCGGGGGGAGGCTCCGATCCGGCGCCGGCCGCATCGGACGCCGGGTCGTGCCAGCCCTCGCCGTCGGTGACCAGCGCGGCCGCGGCGTCGGGGCCCCAGCTGCCGGGCCGGTAGGTGTGCACCGGTTCGGGCAGGTCGAGCACCGGATCGACCACCGCCCAGGCGGCCTCGACACTGGCGTCGGAGGTGAACAACGTGGCGTCGCCGCGCATCGCATCGCCGAGCAGGCGCTCGTAGGGCGACTGCTGGTCGGCGCTCTCGCGCCGGGCCACCAGCTCGACCGACTGCCCGCGCATGGCCGCGCCCGGCTGCTTGACCCGCGTGCTGGCCGAGATCACCACCTCCGGGCTGAGCCGGAAGCGGAAATAGTTCGACTGCGGCGGCTCGACGGTGTCGAAGATCGCCAGCGGCGGCACCTTCAGGTCGACCAGGATCTCGGTGGCCGTGACCGGCAGGCATTTGCCGGTGCGGATGTAGAACGGCACGCCGGCCCAGCGCCAGGTGTCGATGTGCAGGCGCAGGGCGGCGAAGGTCTCCACGTTCGAGTCCCGGGCCACACCGTGTTCGTTGCGGTAGCCGTCGAACTGGCCGCGCACCACGTCCCGGGGCCGCAGCGGGCGCATGCCGCGGAACAGCCGCAGTTTCTCCGCCTGCAGCGAGGCGGCGTCGTGGCCGACCGGCGCGTCCATCGCCAGCAGCGCGGTCACCTGCAGCAGGTGGTTCTGCACCACGTCGCGGATCGCACCGGCCTCCTCATAGAAGCCGCCGCGACCCTGCACGCCGAAGTCCTCGGCCATGGTGATCTGTACGCTCTGCACGTAGTCGCGGTTCCACACCGGCTCGAGGAAGGTGTTGGCAAAGCGGAAGTACAGCAGGTTCTGCACCGCCTCCTTGCCCAGGTAATGGTCGATGCGGAAGATCGCCGACTCGTCGAACGCACCGTGCAGCACGCGGTTCAACGCCCGCGCCGAGGACAGGTCGCGGCCGAACGGCTTCTCCACCACCACCCGTGCGTCGCGCGTGCAGCCGGCTTCGGCCAGTCCCTGCACCACGGTCGGGAACAGGCTGGGCGGAATCGCCAGGTAGTGCAGTGGGCGCCGGGCATCGCGCAACGCCTCGCGCAGTTGCGCATAGGTGGTGTCGTCGGCGTAGTCGCCGTCGATGTACCTCAGCTGCCGGCACAGGCGGGCGTAGGCGTCCTCGTCCACCGTGCCGGCGTGCTCGAGCGACTCGCGCGCCCGCGCCTTCAACTGATCCAGCGACCAGCCGGCCTTGGCGATGCCGATGATCGGCATGTCCAGCTCGCCGTCCTTCAGCAGCGCCTGCAGCGCGGGGAAGATCTTCTTGTAGGCGAGGTCGCCGGTGGCGCCGAAGAAGACGAAGGCGTCGGCATGCGTGTCGGATCGGGTCATGCGGGCTCCCGGGATCGAAAGGAATTGCGTCATCGGCCGAGGAAGGCCGCAACGGCCCATCATGCCCGGCGTGGCGGCAAGCAGGCGTCAAGGTCGCGGCGCGGGTGTAACCTGCGCGGCGCGCCCGGCGAATGATCCGCCGGATTGCCCCGCACCGGGCAGCCAGCCCCTCCACGGAGAGTGCAACGGATGAACAGCCCGAGCCTGGTCGACACAACCCCCGACACCGCCATGACCGCGCCGAGCCGCGGCCGGCTGGTCTACCGTCACCGCTGGCCGATCCGGCTGATGCACTGGATCAACGTGATCGCGCTGTCGATCCTGTTCATGAGCGGGTTGCAGATCTTCAACGCGCACCCGAGCCTTTCGCTGGGCAACCGTTCCGATCCCGGCAAGGAGATCCTGGCGCTGGACGCCCGCATGGGTGCCGACGGCAAGCTGGTGGGCGTCACCCGCATCGGCCGCCACGAGTTCGTCACCACCGGGGTGCTCGGCGTTTCCGCCGGGCCCGACGGGCAGCCGCAGGTACGCGGCTTCCCCTCCTGGCTGACCATTCCCGGTCCGCGCTGGCTGGCGATGGGTCGCCAGTGGCACTTCTTCTTCGCCTGGGTGTTCGTGCTGAACGGGCTTTGCTACCTCGGCTACTCGCTGGCCACGCGGCACTTCCAGCGCGACCTGGTGCCGACGAAGCAGGACTGGCGCGGCATCGGCCGCTCGATCGTCGATCACATCAAGTTCAAGCACCCGCACGGCGAGGAGGCGCTGCGCTACAACATCCTGCAGCGGCTGGCCTACCTTGTGGTGATCCTGGTGTTCGGCATCGGCATCGTGCTGATGGGGCTGGCGATGTCGCCGCGGATGGATGCGGTGCTGTCGCCGCTGGTCGAGGCGGTGGGTGGCCGGCAGAGCGCCCGCACGATCCACTTCATCATCGCCTGGGGCTTCGTCGCCTTCGTGCTGATCCACGTGTTCGAGGTGATCATCACCGGCGCCTTCAACCAGCTGCGCGGCATGATCACCGGCTGGTACCGGATCGACGAGACACCCACTCCCGGCGAAGCCGGCGAGGCCACGGAGAACCGCCATGACTGACCGTCGCTCGTTCCTGCGCCTGGCCATCGGCGGCGCGGCCAGCCTGGTGCTCGCCGGCTGCGACAGGATCTCCGAAAGCAGCTGGGGCCCGAAGGTGCTGAACAAGGCGCAGGGACTCAACCGTCGCGTGCAGGCGCTGCTGGCGCCGTCCAGCGCGATGGCCAAGGAGTACACCGAGGCCGACCTGTCGCCGGTGTTCCGCTCCAACGGCACTGCCATGCCGACCACGCCGGCCTACCAGGCCCTGCTGGCCAACGGCTTCCGCGACTACCGCCTGCAGGTCGGCGGGCTGGTCGACCGGCCGATGTCGTTCTCGATCGACGATCTGAAGCAGATCGAGCAAGTGGCGCAGATCACCCGCCACGACTGCGTGGAGGGCTGGAGCGCGATCGGCAAGTGGCACGGCGTACGGCTTTCGCACGTACTGGACAAGGTCGGCGTACAGGCGAAGGCGCGCTACGTGGTGTTCCACTGCTACGACGAGATGGACCCGGGCGAGCCGTACTACGAGAGCGTGGACATCCCCGAGGCGCGCCACCCGCAGACGCTGCTGGCCTGGGGCCTCAACGACAAGCCGCTGCCGATCAAGAACGGCGCGCCGCTGCGCCTGCGGGTCAGCCGCCAGCTCGGCTACAAGCAGGCCAAGTACATCGCCCGCATCGAACTGGTCGACTCGTTCGCGCACATCGCCGGCGGCAACGGCGGCTACTGGGAAGACTACGGCTACGAGTGGTACGCGGGGATCTGAGCGCCCGCGAGGAGAGCGTCGGGGCTGAAGCCCCTCCCACGGCGAGCCAAGAGCTCACCTACCCCGTAGGAGCGCCAGCGTCATGAAACAGCTGTACGGATCTTCGACGTAACCGTTGAACGGTCCGCACGGCACGAAGCCGGCCGCCGCATACAGCCGATGGGCCGGCTCGAACGCCGCGGCGGTGCCCGTCTCCAGGCTCAGACGGCGATAGCCGCGGCGACGCGCCTCGGCGAGGATGTGATCGAGCATGGCGCGGCCCGCGCCGCGTCGACGGTGCGCGGCTGCGGTGCGCATCGACTTCACTTCGCCGTGCGCGTCGCCCAGCTCTTTCAGTGCCCCGCAGGCCAGCAGGTCGTCGCTATCCCACAGGGTCCAGAAGCTCATCCCGGATGCGCGCAGGCCATCGAGGTCCAGGGCATGGATGCTCTCCGGTGGCGAATGCCGGGCAATATCCGCCAGGTGCTCGCGCAGCAGCGCGTGCACCGACGCGTGCTGCAGATCGTCCAGCCGAATCCGGAAAGCCATCGACCGGTCAGTCGACGGTCGCGTACATCACCGCATGCGCCGGCAGGTGCAGCGTGCCGCCCCCGATGGTTCCCGACGCAAGGCCGTGACCGTCCAGCGGCGAGAGCACGCCCAGCACCGACACGTCGAGCGAGGCGGCCTGCGCCGAGAGGTTGAACGCGGCGAGCACGGTACGGCCATCCAGCGTGCGGGTGAACGCCAGCACCGGCTCGGCCGTGTCGAGGAAACGGATGTCGCCCCAGCACAGGGCCGGCTGCGTGCGGCGCCAGTGCATGAAGGTGCGGAAACCCTTCAATGCCGACACCGGCGCATCCTCCTGCTCCAGCACCGAGCGCGCCGCGTGGTCGGCCGGCACCGGCAGCCACGGCTTGCCGGCACTGAAGCCGGCGTTGGGCTGGTCATTCCACGGCATCGGCGTACGGCAGCCGTCGCGGCCCTTGAAGTTCGGCCAGAACGCGATGCCGTAGGGATCCTGCAGCGACTCGTACGGCACCTCGGCCTCGGTCAGCGCCAGCTCCTCGCCCTGGTAGACGCAGACCGAGCCGCGCAGCGAACAGACCATCGCGGTCAGCAGGTTGGCCAGCTTCGGCGAGGCATCGCCATTGCCCCAGCGCGACAGCACGCGCTCGACGTCGTGGTTGGATATCGCCCAGCACGGCCAGCCCTCGGTCATCTGCGCTTCCAGCCGCTCGACCGTGCCACGGATATAGCTCGCACTGAAATCGTCGGTAAGCAGTTCGAAGCTGTAGCCGAGATGCAGGCGCTTGCCGGTGGTGTACTCGGCCATGGTCGCCAGCGAGTCCTCCGAGGAGATCTCGCCCAGCGCCGCCACTTCGTCGTAGCGATCCAGCAGCGCACGCAGCTGCTCGAGGAACGCGAGGTTCTCCGGCTGCGTGTTGTTGTACCAGTGGCGCTGGAACGCGTACGGGTTGTCCGGGCTGAAGCCGCGCCCCACGCGCTCGTGCGGCGGCTTGGCCGGGTTGTCGCGCAGCAGGGCGTCATGGAAGCAGAAGTTGATCGCGTCCAGCCGCAGCCCGTCGACGCCGCGGTCGAGCCAGAACTTCACGCTGTCCAGGATCGCCTCGCGCACCGCCGGGTTATGGAAGTTGAGGTCCGGCTGCGAGGTGAGGAAGTTGTGCAGGTAGTACTGGCCCCGCCGCGGCTCCCACTGCCAGGCGCAACCACCGAACAGCGACAGCCAGTTGTTCGGCGGCGTGCCGTCCTCGCGCGCATCGGCCCACACGTACCAGTCGGCCTTCGGGTTGTCGCGGCTCTGTCGACTTTCCTGGAACCAGGCGTGCTCGATCGAGGTGTGGCTGAGCACCTGGTCGATCATCACCTTGAGGCCGAGGCGGTGCGCCTTGGCCAGCAGCCGATCGAAGTCGTCCAGCGTACCGAACAGCGGGTCGACATCGCGGTAGTCGGCGATGTCGTAACCGAAATCGGCCATCGGCGACTTGAAGAACGGCGAGATCCAGATCGCATCGACGCCGAGGCTGGCCACGTAGTCGAGCCGCTCGATGATGCCCGGCAGATCGCCGACACCGTCGCCGTTCGTGTCCAGGAAACTGCGCGGATAGATCTGGTAGATGACGCCTCCGCGCCACCACGGTTGCTTTTGCATGTATTGATCCCGGCGAACGCGCCCTGCCCCTGTGCGGGCTCGCGCGTGCTGCGTTGGAGTGCAGCGATGGCTGGGGAGCTTAAAGGTGCGTCCATCACCTTCCGATGGGTCTGCATACGTATTCATCCCGCGCACTCGCGCGCCACGCAGAGCGCTTGGCATGATGCATCGCGGCATCCGCCCCAGTCCCCGGCGTTGTCACGTTGCCGGCGAATGCATCGGAAAGTTCGCCCCACGGCCGTTTTGGACGCGCCAACGCCCTCGCCTCCCGACCTGCGCAGTTGCAACATCCAGGCGACCGCGTCGGCTCGGCCGATTTCGGCGGCGACTCGCGGGCAGACAGGCATCCGATCGTCCATGCAGGTGGCCTGTCCGGCCCCGCCCGATCACGCAGGAAGAGTGACCTTCGATATCGCGGAAGCCGCGCCACAGAAGGCGCAGGGCAATATCGTCGTCTGGACGTCCATACCGCTTCGACGGTGCCGCGCAGCCGGCATGCACGGCATTCCGAAGTCGTTCGAGGCCACTCTGCGCCGGATGCGCTGCCACCTGCCGTCGAGGCCGGCAAAGGCCATGGCCGCGACTCGACTTTGCGGCGACGCACCAACGCCCACAAGCCCAGCAAAGAAGCCACGCAAACGTTTTCCTGGATTCATTTGTATTGCATTGCCGCAAGGAAAAATATCAATTGCAACAAAGCGATAGAGGGGCGCCGGGTTGTTATGAATACGTATGCAGGTTTGCTCGCAAGCGAGTAGGGCAGGACTAACATCCCGCCCCGACGGCAAACCACAAATGTCGTTCGCAACGGGCAGACCGGATCACTCATCCAACGGTACTCCCGGCGAAATCAAATCGATTTTCCAAGGGGAGGCGTACATGTTGAATCTCAAGCGCAATCTGCTGAGCGCAGCGCTGGCATCGGCCATGTTCATGGTGGCCACGCACGCGCAGGCGGATGCAGCAACGGCCGCGGGCCAGCAGTCCAGCGACACTTCGCAGAGCTCGGACCAGGCCACCGGCAAGGACACCAAGACGGCCGATGGCAAGCAGCGCCCCAGCAGCGCCACCAAGCTGCAGTCGGTGGAAGTGAGCGGCTTCATCAGCTCCCTGGAGAACTCCACTGCGGTCAAGCGCAACGCCGACTCGATCGTCGAGGCGGTGTCCGCCGAGCAGATCGGCAAGCTGCCGGGCGTGTCGATCGCCGACACCCTGGGGCGCCTGCCGGGCCTCGCGGTGCAGACCGTCAGCGGTCGCCCGCAGGTGCTGACCATCCACGGCCTGGGTCCTGACTTCTCCACCGCACTGGTCAATGGCGGCCAGCAGGTGTCGACCTCCAACAACCGCGACGTGCAGTTCGATCAGTATCCGTCGAGCTGGTTCAACACCGTGGTGGTGCACCTGAGCCCCTCGGCCAACCTGATCGGCCAGGGCCTGGCCGGCACGGTCGACATGCAGACCATCCGTCCGCTCGAGAAGTCCAAGCCGGAAGCCGCACTCAACGCGCGCTACGTCTGGAACGACATGTCCGAGCTGTCCCCCGGCAAGGGCGTCAGCAACAAGGGCTACAACCTCAACGGCGTGTGGGTGAACCAGTTCGCCGACCACACCATGGGCGTGACCCTGGGCGTGGACTTCGAGTCCAACCCGGCGGAGATCCAGCACCAGGCTCCCTGGGGCTACCCGACCGACAATTCCGTTGCGGCCGGCAACGGCGTGGTGGGTGGCTCGAAGAACTACGGCATCTCCGACACGATGAAGCGCAACGGTCTGCTCGCCACGTTCCAGTGGGAGCCGAACGAGCACTACACCGGCACCATCGACATGACGTACGACAACTTCAAGGAAGTGCAGCAGGCCAAGGGCATGGAGCTGCCGCTCGCCTGGGGTTCGGCCACGCTGCAGCCGGGCTACACCGCCAGCAACGGCCTGATCACCAGCGGCACCTACACCACGCTGTCGCCGGTGATCCGCAACGACTACAACCAGACCAGCGCCCGGGTCTACAACCTCAACTGGGACAACAAGTTCCACATCAACGACAACTGGTCGGCCGACCTCGTGGGCAACTACTCGCGCGCCACGCGCCGCGACATCAACCTCGAGAGCTATTCCGGCCTGGGCTTCAACAAGTCCGGCCCGACCGACACCATCGGCTTCGTCGAGCAGGGCAACGGTCTGCTGTACGTCAACCCGTCGTATGACTACACCAACGGCATCGTGCTGACCGACCCGCAGGGCTGGGGCGGCGGCAACGACGTGGTGCAGGCGGGCTTCATCAATGCGCCGCACACGGTCGACTACCTGGCCAACCTCAAGCTGGCCGTCGAGCGTGACTTCGTCAGCGGCCCGTTCTCCAGCCTGGAGTTCGGCGTGGCGCACAGCGAGCGCCACAAGTCCTACCACATCGACCAGACCTTCCTGACCCTGGGCGGTGGCACCATCAGCGGCGGCAGTGCGGTCACCTCCGCGCCGTTCAGCGGCTCGACCTGCAGCCCGCTGGCCTGGATGGGCATCAGCCAGCAGCTCTGCTACGACCCGCTGGCCGAGATCGCCAACGGCACCCTGGTCGGCGTACCGACCTTCGGCTCTTCGCTGTCCACTCCGCCGGACTGGAAGACGAAGGAGAAGGTGCTGACCCCGTACTTCCAGTTCAATCTGGACACCTACCTGGGCAACGTCAGCCTGCGCGGCAACTTCGGCGTGCAGATGCAGCACACCTCGCAGAGCGCCGAGGGTGAGCGAGTGGCCCCGGGCAGCGCGGTCACCGGCGACGCGATCACCCTGATCCCGGTCAAGGGGAGCACCAGCTACAACAAGTACCTGCCCAGTGCGAACCTGATCTTCGGCCTGACCCAGGATGACGACTTCCGCGTCAGCGCGGCCCGCACCCTGGCCCGTCCGCGCATGGACCAGATGAACGCCAGTCTCTCGGTGAGCGGCAACATCACCCACCTGTCGTCGACCGATCCGAACCAGGCCTACTTCAGCGCGTCCGGCGGCAACCCGAAGCTGAAGCCGACCATGGCCGACAACTACAACGTCAGCTATGAGCACTACTTCTCCGGCGGCAGCAGCTTCCAGTGCGGCTCCAGTGACCAGAAGAACTCGGACCTGTGCCGCACCGGTGGCGGTGGCTACTTCGCGGTGTCGGGCTACTTCATCGCGCTGCATGACTACATCAACCCGAACTCGGCGTTCCTGTACGACTTCAGCTCGTTCCTGCCGTTCGGCCTGACCTCGGCCCAGCTGGCCCAGCTCGGCACCACGCTGGGCACGGTGTCCGGCCCGGAGAACAACGGCCGCGGCTACGTGAAGGGCGCCCAGGTCACGTTGAACCTGCCGTTCAACCTGATCGCCCAGCCGCTCGATGGCTTCGGCACGATCCTCACCGCCAACCGCACCAAGAGCTCGCTGGTCTACCCGGGCAACCCGAACCCGATCACGGTGCCGGGCCTGTCCAAGTGGGTCGCCAACGGCACGCTGTACTACCAGCATGCCGGCTTCGAGGCGCGCATCAGCGACAGCTACCGCTCCAGCTTCCTGGGCGAGGTGTCGGGCATAAGTGCCTCGCGCATCGAGCAGACGGTGGGTGGCGGCAGCACGTACGACGCGCAGGTCAGCTACACCTTCGACCACGGCCCGCTGAACGGCCTGACGGTGATCGCGCAGGGCTCGAACCTGTCGAACAAGATCTTCACCACCTATCAGAACAACGACCCGCGCCAGGTGCTGACCTGGGAACGCTACGGCCGTCGTTACGAGGTGGGCGTCTCCTACAAGTTCCAGTAAGCCGCAAGGCTTCCTCCCCGAGCCCCGTTGGTTTCCAGCGGGGCTCTTTTTTTGACAAGCCTGCGACGGGACGCTAATCAGCTTCCCGTCACGGCGCAGGAATTCCTCCATGCAAGCCAACCCGATCCAGCGCGTGGTCATCGTCGGCGGCGGCACCGCCGGATGGATGACCGCCGCCCTGCTTTCCCGGGCCATCGGCCCACGGCTGGCCATCACGCTGGTCGAATCGGACGAGATCGGCACCGTCGGCGTCGGCGAGGCGACGATTCCGCAGATCCGCCACGTCAACGCCTTCCTCGGCATCGACGAAGACGAACTGATGCGTGCCGTGAAGGGCACCTTCAAGCTGGCGATCCAGTTCAACGACTGGCACCGGATCGGCGACTCCTACCTGCATGCCTTTGGCGATATCGGGCTGCCGCTGGGCCTGGTACCGTTCCAGCACTACTGGCTGCGCGACCGGCAGGAACGCGGCCAGGCGGCGCCCGACCTCTGGTCGTATTCGATCAACGCGCAGGCCTGCGCCCAGCATCGTTTCGGCCGGCTGGACCGGATCGGCTCCAGCCCGATGACCGGCACCCGCCACGCCTACCATCTGGATGCCGGCCTGTACGGCCAGTACCTGCGCCAGCGCTGCGACCCGCGCCAGGTGCAGCGCATCGAGGGCAAGGTGGTCGACGTCAAGCTGCGCGCGGACAACGGCTTCATCGAGTCGCTGCAACTGCAGGGGGGCGTGCGGGTCGAGGGCGACCTGTTCATCGACTGCTCCGGCTTCCGCGGCCTGCTGATCGAGGGGGCGCTCAAGGCCGGCTACGACGACTGGACGCAATGGCTGCCGTGCGACCGCGCGGTCGCGGTACCGAGCGAGCGCGTGGCACCGATGCGGCCCTACACCCAGGCCAGCGCGCGCGCCGCCGGCTGGCAGTGGCGCATCCCGCTGCAGCACCGCAACGGCAACGGCCACGTGTTCTGCAGCCGGTTCATCAGCGACGACGAGGCCACCGCCACCCTGCTGGCCAACCTCGACGGCGCGGCGCTGGCCGAGCCCCGCGTGCTGCGCTTCACCACCGGCGCGCGCCGCCGCTTCTGGATCGGCAACTGCGTGGCGCTGGGCCTGGCCAGCGGCTTCATGGAACCGCTGGAGTCGACCAGCATCCACATGATCCAGTCCGGCATCAGCCGGCTGATCTCGCTGTTCCCGGACCGGCATTGCGACCCGGCGCTGAGCGAGGAATACAACCGCCAGACGCGCTTCGAGTACGAACGCATCCGCGACTTCCTGGTGCTGCACTACCGCGCCACCGAACGCGACGACACCGCGTTCTGGCGGCATTGCCGCACCATCGCCATGCCCGAGGGACTGGCCGAGCGCATCGAACTGTTCCGCCGCAGCGGACAGGTCTTCCGTCACGGCGACGAGCTGTTCACCGAGGTAGGCTGGCTGCAGGTCATGCTCGGCCAGGGCATCGCCCCGCAGGCCTGGCATCCGGCGGCCGACGCACTGCCCGCTGCGGAGCTGGAAGGCTTCCTCGGCAACATGCGCACGCTGATCCAGCGCGCCGTGGCCACCTTCCCGGAGCACGGCCAGTTCGTCGCGACGCACTGCCGCGCGACGTACTGAGCTCGCGCCCTACCCCGCAGCGCGCAGCCGCTGCAATCGCGGCGCCACCATCGGCACGGTGAGCATGGTGGAGGCCACGGCCATCAACAGCAGCGCGGTGAAGGTATCGCCGGTGATGATGCCGCGATCCAGCAGCACGTTGACGAAGATGATCATGATCAGCGCCTTGGTCTGCAGCAACCAGCCGACCAGCCAGGCCTCGCCACGGCTCCAGCCCAGCCAGCGCGCCGCAAGATGCACGCCGGCCAGCTTGCCCATGACCTGTGCCGCCAGCAGCAGGCCGGCCGCGGCGAACACCGCACCGCCGCCTACACTCCAGTGCGTGCGCAGGCCGGTGGAGAGGAAGAACACCGGCATCACCACCAGCAGCACGTGATGGCGCAGCAGGTCCAGCGCTGGGCCATCGAAACTGTCGCGGTCGGTGACCGCACCGGCGAGGAAGGCACCGACCATGAAGTGCAGGCCGGCACGATCCGCGGCCAGGGCGCAGAGCGCCAGCCAGATCAGTCCCACGTACCAGCGGTCGGCCGCCGGCAGCCGGCGCATCAGGCGGCGGAATACCCAGGCCACCGGCACGAACAGCGCGAGAAAGGCGAGCTGCAGGCCGATCCGCTGCCAGTCCACCAGGATCACCGCCAGCACCGCCCAGATCGCCACGTCGTCGAGGCTGGCGTAGCGGAGCACGCGCTGCCCGAACGGCTCGCGCAGGATCGCCAGCTTCTCCATCAGCAGCAACAGGATCGGCAGGGCGGTCACCGCGCAGGCCATGCCGACCCCCATGACGAACTGCCAGCGCGCGCCATGCGGACCGATCCAGCCGTCACGCCATTGCAGCAGCACCAGCGCGGCCAGGGCTCCCGCCAGCAATGGCACTCCGAGTGCCAGGCCAGCGGTGATCCCGCACTCGCGCCGCTGCCGCCATACCTGACCCAGGTCCAGCTCGATGCCGGCGATCCACACGAAGACCATGACCGCCCACCAGGCGATGCCGTTGAGCGCCTGGATCACGCCCGGGTCGAACACCGTGGCGTAGTAGGCGGGAAAGACCGCGCCCAGCACGCCCGGACCGAGCAGGATGCCGCAGACGATCTGCACCACCACCAGCGGTGCGACGTATTCCGTGCGTCCGATCCGCCACAGCAGATACGGCACGGCAAGGATCAGCAACATCGCCAGCAGGAACAGATCGGTCTGGTGCATGGAGCGCTTCGGCAGATGGCGAGCGGCGATCATCCCCGATCCATGCCCAGGCCGTGAAGAGCTTGCGAATCTTCCGCACTGCACCACGGAAAACCGCACAACCACGCCGATGAATACGTATGCAGCACGGCCGCACGGAGCGGGCACCGGCCTACCATGGGTGCCGCTTTGGACGTCCGAACGACATCACGCTTCGCGTCGTTCGCGCCGCCGTCCGTCGACCGCCGGGGAAACCGTCTTGATCCGTTCCGTCACGCTCTCGTCGCTGCTCGCATCCGCCCTGCTGCTGGGCGGCTGCGCCACGGCACCCGCACCGCGATCCCCGGTCGCGCAGGCGCACGCCCAAGCCGCATCCTCGCCGCGCTCCGGTGTGTACTACGAGATCTTCGTGCGCAGCTGGTACGACACCAACGGCGACGGCATCGGCGACCTCAACGGCGTCACCGCCAAGCTCGATTACCTCAAGTCGCTGGGCGTGAGCGGGATCTGGCTGATGCCGATCAACCCGTCGCCGAGCTACCACGGCTACGACATCACCGACTACGAGGCGATCAACCCGCAGTACGGCACGATGGCCGACTTCGAGCACCTGCTGGCCGAGGCGCACAAGCGCGGCATCAAGGTGATCATCGATCTGGTGATCAACCACACCAGCAACGAGCACCCGTGGTTCCAGGCCGCGCAGGATCCGCGCGACCCGCATCACGACTGGTACAGCTGGGCCACCCCCGGCACCGACCTCACGGCGAAAAGCGCCGCTGGCGACAAGGCGTGGCAGGCACTGCCGGACGGGCGCCACTACCTGGGCATCTTTTCCCCGGGCATGCCCGATCTCAACTACGACAACCCGGCCGTGCGCCAAGCGATGGTCGACGTCGGCCGGTTCTGGTCGCGCAAGGGCGTGGACGGTTTCCGTCTGGACGCTGCGCGCCACATCTACCTGAACTTCCAGTCGCAGGAAGGCGACCCGGAAGTTCTCAGGGAAAACCTCGCCTGGTGGCAGCAGTTCATGCGCGGGGTGCGCGCGGTGAATCCGGACACCTACGTGGTCGGCGAGGTCACCGAGAGCAGCTGGCAGCAGCTCGCTCCCTGGTACGGCGCGCTCAGCGCGGTGTTCGACTTCCCGCTCGCCACGCGGCTGATCGACGCGGCGCGCAGCGGCGAGGCCGGCGACCTCGCCGAACGGCTGCAGCAGCGCTATGCCGGCTTCACGGCCGGTGCCGGCCACGAAGGCGCCGATGCGCCGTTCCTGTCCAACCACGACCAGAACCGGGTGATGAGCCAGCTCGACGGCGACGCGGCGCACATGCGCATGGCCGCGGCGATGCTGCTCACCCTGCCCGGCCATCCGTTCGTGTACTACGGCGAGGAGCTGGGCATGCGCGCCGTGAAGCCCGATCCCGACCTGCGCGAACCGATGCGCTGGGAGCGCAGCCCGCACGCTGCGGGCGAGGCGACCTGGGAGCCCGGCAACGCCGCCAACGGTCCGGACGTATCGGTGCAGGCCGAACTGGCCGACCCCGGCTCGCTGCTGGCCGACTACCGCATGCTGATCCACTGGCGCGAACAGGTCGGCGCCCTGCGCGACGGCACGCTGACCGCATTCGCCAGCGGCAACACCCACGTGGCGGGCTGGCAGCTGCAGGACGCGGACTCGCGCGTGCTGGTGCTGCACAACCTGTCCGGCCAGCCGCAGTCGGTGGCGCTCGGCGCCGCGTCGCCGTTCCATGCGATTCGCCTGGCCAGCCGCGACGGCGTGCGACTGCACGACCAGCGCGTCGACCTTCCCCCCGACACGTCGGTGGTGCTCGAGTAAGCGCCCCGATCGTCGCCCCGCCCCACGCACAGAGGATGTCCGTCTTGACCCGTCGATCGCACCGCACGCTCGCTCCGCTGGCCCTGTTCGGCCTGATGCTCACGCCGCTGGCCAGCGCCATCGCGGCCACCGCTGCGCCGGCCACGGTGGACCACGGTCAGCTGCGGATCCCGCTGGGCGCGGACCGGGTGACGGTGGATTTCGTCGCGCCGGACGTGGTGCACGTGCATTACCTGCCGGGCGGCAAGGGCGGCCCGGCGACCCTGGTACTCGATCCCAAGGCACCGAACACGCCGCTCGCCGACGTGCGCGTGCAGAACGACAAGGACGCGATCACGCTGTCCACCGACGCGGCCAGCGTGCGCTACGACCGCAGCAGCGGCGCACTGCGCCTCGACGCTCCCGGGCACGCCGGGTTGCTGACCCAGGCCGATCTCGCCTCGCTCCGCAACGGCGCCATCACGCTGGCCCACGACGCGTCGGATCCGCTCTACGGCATCGGCGGCTACACCGCATTCCAGAAGGATGTCAGCACCGGCCTGCTGCGCCAGGGCAAGCAGAAAATCACGGCCGGCGAGCAGGGCCACGCCGGTGCGCCGCTGGTCTGGAGCAGCGCCGGCTACGCCGTGCTGGTGGACACCATCGGCGGCCAGTTCAATCTCGCCCACGGCCGCATCCAGGCCAGCGGCAGTTCGCGCAAGGACACCGACTACTACCTGATCGTCGGCGCGCCGAAGACGATCTTCCGCGCGGTGGCGGACCTCAGCGGCCACTCGCAGCTGTTCCCGAAGTGGGCGATGGGCTTCACCAACAGCCAGTGGGGCATCGACCAGAAGGAACTGCTGTCGATCGTCGACACCTACCGCGCCAAGCACATCCCGATCGACAACTTCACGCTGGACTTCGACTGGAAGGCCTGGGGCGAGGACTGGGGCGAGTTCCGCTGGAACACCACCAAGTTCCCCGACGGCCCGGACGGCAAGCTCAAGCAGATGCTGGACGCCCGCGGCATGCACCTGACCGGCATCATGAAGCCGCGCGTACATGTGGACACGGTCGAGGGCCACTACGCCACCGCGCATGATTTCTGGTCGCCGGCCAGCAAGGAAGGCCCGGACTACTTCTCGAAGAAGCCGATCCGCGAACTGGATTTCGACAAGCCGGCTGTGCGCGACTGGTTCTTCAACGACCACCTCAAGCACTCGTTCGACACCGGCATGATCGGCTGGTGGAACGACGAGGCCGACGACATCGGCAGCGACACCCAGTTCACCAACATGGAGCGCTCGCTATACGACGGCCAGCGCGCCTACTCGCCGCTGCGCGTGTGGTCGATCAACCGCAACTTCTACCTCGGCGCGCAGCGCTACGCCTACGGCATGTGGTCCGGCGACATTCCCACCGGCTTTCACAGCATGGCCGGCCAGCGCGCGCGCATGCTCAGCGCCATCAACGTGGGCGAGATGCAGTGGGGCATGGACGGCGGCGGCTTCAGCCACGGCACGCCGACGCCGGAGAACTACGCGCGCTGGATCGAGTTCGGCGCGTTCACGCCGATCTTCCGCGTGCACGGCGAGTTCGGCCAGAAGCGCCAGCCCTGGGTCTACGGCCCGGTGGCGGAGAAAGCCGCCACCGCGGCGATCCGCCTGCGCTATTCGCTGATTCCCTACATCTACAGCTACGAGCACACCCGCCACGTCACCGGCGTGGGCCTGGTGCGGCCGCTGGTGTTCGACTGGCCGAACGATCCGAAGGTGCGCAACGACGTCGCGTCTTGGATGTTCGGCGAGGGCCTGCTGGTCTCGCCGGTGGTCGACGAGGGCCAGACGGCCAAGACCATCTACCTGCCCGCCGGCCAGTGGACCGGCTGGTTCGACGGCAAGACCTACGCCGGCGGCCGGAGCATCACCGTGCCGGTGGATGCGAAGGGCTGGAGCGACATTCCGCTGTTCGTGCGCGCCGGCGCGATCATCCCGATGCAGCCGGTGATGGACTACGTCGGCCAGCGTCCGGTGCCGGAGGTGGCGGTGGAAGCGTTCCCGGCCAGCGCAGCGACGCACTTCACCTACTACGACGACCAGGGCGACGACTACGCCTACGAGCGCGGCGACTATTTCGCGCAGCCACTGGCCATCCAGCGCACCGGCAACGGCGCCACCGTGAGCACCTCGGCCGCCGAGGGCAGCTACGTGCCGCCGGTGAAGACCTATCTGTTCAAGGTGCACGGCGGCGCGGCGAGCGCCGTCACCGCCGGCGGCCGGGCGCTGCCGCACGCGGCCAGCCTCGAAGCACTCGAGGCCGGTCCGCAGGAGGGCTGGACGACCGGCACCGACCGCTTCGGTGCCGTGACCTACATCCGCGTGCCTGCGGCGCAGGCACGCCAGTTCGTGCTGGTTTGGGGGAACACGCCGGGATAAGCCCCGGCCGCACCCCGGGAGGGAGTGGTCGACAAACAGCATCGGGCGCCCCGGGGGGAGCGCCCGACGGGGTCGCTTGCTCCCGATTTGCCCCGGCCATGCCGGCCGGGGTCACCTTCGGAGGAGAAAGTCGATGTTCGGAAACACGAAGTGCCCGCATGACCGGCGGCGGCAACGCGCCCGCCGCATCCTTCCGCTGACGCTCGCGGCGATCCTCGCCGGGGCCTGCGCATCCCCCTCGGCCTCGGCCGCATCGAACGACAACAACGTGGAGTGGAACGGCCTGTTCCACGACCAGGGGCCGATGTTCGACAACCACGTCGAGCCCACCGCCAGCCAGTCCGTGACGCTGACCTTCCGCACCTTCAAGGGCGATGTCACCGGCGTCAACATCAAGTATTACGACAGTGCCGACAGCCAGTTCCACGTGGTTGCGATGCACTGGGCGTCGAACGATCCGACCGGCGTGTTCGACTACTGGCAGGGCACGATCCCGGCCTCGGGCTCGGAGAAGTACTACCGCTTCCAGGTCACCGACGGCACGGCGACCGCCTGGTACAACGCGGCGGGCATCAGCGCGTCCGAACCCGGTTCCGGCGACTTCTTCATCATCCCCGGCTTCACCACGCCATCGTGGATGAAGAACGGCGTGATGTACCAGATCTTCCCGGACCGCTTCTACAACGGGAACACCGCCAACGACGTGACCAACGGCCAGTACACCTACGCCGGCTGCGCCACCGAGAAACACGCCTGGGGTTCCAGCGTCTATGCCAACGTCAGCGGCTGCAACACGGCCGTGTTCTTCGGCGGTGATCTGGCCGGCGTCGACCAGAAGCTCGGCTACATCAAGAACACGCTCGGCGCGAACATCATCTACCTCAACCCGATCTTCCTCTCGCCGAGCAACCACAAGTACGACACCGAGGACTACATGACGGTGGACCCGGCGTTCGGCAGCAACAGCACGCTGCAGACGCTCAGCGCCGACATCCACTCCACCGGAAACGGTCCGAAGGGTTACCTGGTGCTCGACGGCGTGTTCAACCACACCGGCGACACCCACAAGTGGTTCGACCGCTACAACGGGTGGACCAGCATCACCGGCGCCTACGAGTCGCAGTCCAGCCCGTATTACGGCTACTACACCTTCCAGAGCTGGCCCAACACCTACTCGGCATTCTTCGGCTTTTCCTCGATGCCGAAGCTCGACTACGGCGCCAGCGGCTCGGCGGTGCGCAACGCGATCTACGGTGCGTCGACCTCGGTGGTGAAGACCTACCTGAAGTCGCCCTACTCCATCGACGGCTGGCGCCTGGATGCCGCGCAGTACCTCGATGCCGGCGGCGGCAACGGCAGCGACGCCACCAATCACCAGATCATGGCCGAGCTGCGCACCGCGGTGAAATCGGTCAATGCCAACGCCGACATTCTCGGCGAGTTCTGGGGCAACGCCGGCCCGTGGACCGACGACGGCGCCGAATGGGACGGCGCGATGAACTACGACGGCTTCACCCAGCCGGTGTCGGAGTGGATCACCGGACAGGACTACTCGGGCAACAGCGCCTCCATCCCGGTCTCGCAGTTCGACAGCTGGCTGCACGGCACGCGGGCCAACTACCCGACCAACGTGCAGCAGGTGATGAGCAACTTCCTCTCCAGCCACGACATCACCCGCTTCGGCAACCGCGCCGGCGGCGACATCTGGAAGACCTACCTCGCGCTGTTCTTCCAGATGACCTATGTCGGCACGCCGACGATCTACTACGGCGACGAGTACGGCATGCAGGGCGGTGCCGACCCGGACAATCGCCGCACCTTCGACTGGACCGTGGGCACCTCGACCAACAGTGCCGTGGCGCTGGCGCACAAACTGATCGCCATCCGCAACGCCTATCCGGCGCTGCGCACCGGTTCGTTCATGACCCTGCTCACCGACGACACCCACAAGCTGTACGCCTACGGTCGTTTCGACGCCAGCAACCGCATCGCGGTGGCGCTCAACAACGACAGCACTTCGCACTCGATCACCGTACCGGTGTGGCAGCTGAGCATGGCCAATGGCAGCACGGTGACCGAGCTGATCTCCGGCACCCAGTACACGGTGCAGAACGGCGCGGTCACGTTGACCGTCAACGGCCACTACGGCGCGATCCTGGCGCAATGAGCCATCCACCCGTGGCGGCTCCGGCCGCCGCGGTTTTCCGCGCGTGCCGGCGGGGGCCGGCCACGCGATCGCGCGGACGCGGGGGCGTCCGCACCACCGAGGGGGAACCACCATGCATCTGCACACATCCCGCGGCCTGCGCGCCCTGGCGCTGGGCATCTTCCTGGTGTTCGCCGGCACCGCCGGCAACGCCCGCGCGGCCAGCAACGACAACAACGTGGAGTGGAACGGCCTGTTCCACGACCAGGGCCCGCTGTTCGACAGCGCACCCGAGCCCACCGCCACGCAGCCGGTGACGCTGACCTTCCGCACCTTCAAGGGCGACATCACCAGCGCCAACATCAAGTACTACGACAGCGGCGACAGCCAGTTCCACTGGGTGCCGATGCACTGGGCGCGCAACGACGTCACCGGCACCTTCGACTACTGGCAGGGCACGATCCCGGCCTCCGGCTCGGAGAAGTACTACCGCTTCCAGATCAACGACGGCAGCAAGACCGTCTGGTACAACGCGCAGGGCATCTGGGACAGCGAGCAGCCGTTCGGCGACTTCTTCATCATCCCCGGCTTCAAGACGCCGGACTGGATGAAGAACGGCGTGATGTACCAGATCTTCCCGGACCGCTTCTACAACGGCGACCGCCACAACGACGTGCGCACGGGCGAGTACTGCTACAAGGGCCACTGCACCGAGAAGCATCCGTGGGGCGCCAGCGTGTTTGCCTCGCCCGGTGGCGACAACAACCTGGTGTTCTTCGGCGGCGACCTGGCCGGCATCGACAGGAAGCTCGGCTACATCAAGCGCACCGTCGGCGCGGACATCCTCTATCTCAACCCGATCTTCCTGGCGCCCACCGTGCACAAGTACGACGTGGCCGACTACTACCAGGTGGACCCGGCCTTCGGCACCAACGGCGAGCTGCACGAGCTGATCGAGAACGTGCACCGCCGGGGCAACGGCCCACGCGGCCGCATCATCCTCGACGGCGTGTTCAACCACACCGGCGACACCAACAGGTGGTTCGACAAGTACGGCGACTGGCCGACGCCGGGAGCCTACGAGTCGCAGGCAAGCCGGTGGTACCGCTACTACACCTTCCAGCAGTGGCCCAATACGTACAGCAGCTTCTTCGGCTACGACACCCTGCCCAAGCTGGATTACGGCGCGCCCGGATCGGCCGTGCGCCAGGCCATCTACGGCTCGCCGCACTCGGTGGTGCGGACCTACCTCGGACCGAAATGGCGCATCGACGGCTGGCGGCTGGACGCCGCCGAATACATCGATGCCGGCGGCAACGGCGGCGACGACGACACCAACCACCAGATCATGCGCGAGCTGCGCCAGGCGGTGAAATCGACGAACCCGGACGCCGAGATCCTCGGCGAGTACTGGGGCGTGGCCGGCCCATGGGTGGACAGCGGCGACCAGTGGGACGGCGCGATGAACTACAACGGATTCACCGACCCGGTGTCGCGCTGGATCACCGGCGAGGACGAGGGCGGCAACCCGAACGCGATCGACACCACCACCTTCGACGCCTGGCTGCACGGCACCCGCGCCGACATCCCCGGCAACGTGCAGCAGGTGATGACCAACTTCCTCTCCAGCCACGACATCCCGCGCTTCGCCACGCGGGCCGGCGGCGATGTCTGGAAGACCTACCTCGCGCTGATCTTCCAGATGACCTACGTCGGCACGCCAACCGTCTACTACGGCGACGAGTACGGCATGCAGGGCGGTCCGGACCCGGACAACCGGCGTACCTTCGACTGGAGCCAGGGCACGCTGGCCAACAGCGCGGTCGCCCTCACCCACCGGCTGACCGCGATCCGTGCGGCCTACCCGGCGCTGCGCACCGGTTCGTTCATGACGCTGCTCACCGACAACGCCGACAAGCTCTACGCCTACGGCCGGTTCGACGCCACCCATCGCATCGCGGTGGCGCTGAACAACGACAGCGTCGGGCATGCGGTCACACTGCCGGTGTGGCAGCTCAGCGTGGTCGACGGCAGCACGCTGACCGACCTGCTCAGTGGCCAGCGCTACACGGTGCAGGGCGGCCAGGTGACCGTGCAGGTGCAGGGCCACTTCGGCGCGATCCTCGCCCAATGACGCCCGCGGCGGCGATGGGCGGCCACCACGCCGTCCGTCGCCGCCATTCCGCGGGGCATCAGAGCAGTCCCAGCACCAGCGCCTTGGACACCGCCTCGGTTTTGTTGGCGGCGCCCAGCTTGGCGATGCAGCGGTTGATGTGGAAGGTCACCGTGCGCGTGCTGATCGCCAGGATCAGCCCGATCTCGTCGGCGGTCTTGCCGGCCGCGCTCCACAGCAGGACCTCGCGCTCGCGGGCGGACAGCGGCTCCATGACCGGCTGCGCCACGTCCGGCAGCAGCGAGGCGACGCCGTGCATCGTATGGGCCAGCCACAGCAGGCGCATCTCGCTCTGCTCCAGCTCCCCTGCCGACACCGCGACCCGTTCGCGGGCCACCGTCAGCAGCCCCACCGTGTGGTCGCGGCCACGCGAGCTGACCGCCCAGCCGTGGTTGATGCCGAACGAGCGCGCCTCCTCCCAGAACTCCGGCAGGCGCTCCACCGAGCGGTCGCTCCACACCACCGGCACGTCGCTGGCCAGGGCGTTCTGCACCAGCGGATCGCGCTCGAGGTAATTCTGCGCCATGTAGCGGTCGAGCCAGGCCTGGGGGTAGGTGCTGCCCCAGTAGACCGCCGGCTGCGCGATCGGCAGCGGCTGGCGCAGGACGTAGGAACAGTGGTCGAAACCGAGCTCGCCGGTGATGTCGCGCAGCACCTGCACCAGCGACTGCATCGACGACCGTGCATCGCCGAGCCGAACCATGCACTGCTCGCGCCACTGCGCCACCGTTGTCGCTCCGCGCCGATGCCGACGCCCTGTAAGAAATGACAGTTTCGCCCGAAAGGGTATCCGATCTCCAATAGCGACGGCCTGATCGTGCCCTAAGTCCGGGATCGGATTCCCGTCGACGCCGCAGGCCGTTACGGGGGAAGGGATCAGGGACCTAGATCCACGGATGGATACCCCTCTTTCCGCCGCGCCCCGCCTCCCACCCCGGTCGGCGCCGCCCGCCGGGCATGAATACGTATGCAAGCGCTGGCTGCTGCACCGCGATGCTACCTAGCATCGGGGGGTTCGGCCGCCCGCGGCCCGGGCGCATGTTGCATGCGCAGCATGCGGGGGATGCCGCGACGTGACATACCTGCCGGCGCGACCAACGCACGAGGAGAAACCGCCATGAAACCGATCCTCCCCCTCGCCGTGCGCGGGGTGTCCGCATGCTGACCACGCTGCTGGCCGCCTCGCTGGCCGCCGCTACCGCGGCCCCGGTCGGCCCCGTCTGGCACGACGGGCTGGACTGGCACGGCGTCCATGTCGGCATCCAGCAGGATGCGCAGGGCGCCTACACCCTGGCCTGGCCGTTCGGCCAGCGCGTGATCGGCCCGCAGCCCTTCGCCGCCGACACCGCCAGTCCGCTGTTCGACGGCCTGTACGCGATGGCGCAGGACGACCTGAAGCAGGACTCGGTCACCGCGATCCGTGACGGCGCCTTCGACCACGGCCAGCCGATCCCCTGCCACTGCTTCGAGACCGGCCTGAAGTGGCCGTACGTGTGGACCCGCGACCTGTCCTACTCGATCGACCTGGGCCTGTGGCGCTTCGACGCCGACCGCGCCCGCAACGGCCTGAAATTCAAGCTTTCCGACGTGCGCGTACCCAGCGCACCGCAGGGCCTGTACGTGATGCAGGACACGGGCTCCGGCGGCAGCTGGCCGATCAGCACCGACCGCGTGGTGTGGTTCCTCGGCGCGCAGCACCTGCTGGGTGACAAGGCCTTCGCTGGCGACGTGTACAAGGCGCTGGGCGATACGCTGGCGCAGGACCGCCAGTACGCCTTCGACCCGCAGCTGGGCCTTTACCGCGGCGAGACGTCCTTCATGGACTGGCGCGAGCAGAGCTACCCGGCCTGGACCTTCGACGAGGTCACCTTCATCGGCCAGTCGTTCGCGCTGTCCACCAACGTGCTGCACTACCAGGCGCTGCAGATGGCCGCGACGCTGGCGCGCCAGCATGGAGACACCCAGGCAGCCGGCCGCTTCGCCGACCAGGCGAAGTCACTCAAGGCCGCCATCAACGCCCGCTTCTGGCGCGCCGACCGCGGCATGTACATGAGTTTCATCGGCGGCGACGGCACCCCGAACGACACCTACGACCTGCTCGGCATCGCGCTGGCGGTGACCAGCGGCGTGGCCGATCCGGCCCGCGCCGCGCAGACTCTGGCCAACTACCCGACCTGGCCGGCCGGCAGCCCGGTGATGTGGCCCGAGCGCCGCGACCAGCCGATCTACCACAACCGCGCGATCTGGCCGTTCGTCAGCGCCTACGCCATGCGTGCCGCGCGCGAGGTGAACCAGCCCTCGCGCATCGCCCACGAGATCGAGTCGATCATGCGCGGCGCCTCGCTGTACGGCTCCAACCTGGAGAACTACGAGCTGCTCACCCAGGGCCAGCACGTCGACGAGGGCAAGCTCAGCGGCCCGGTGGTCAACTCGCCGCGCCAGCTGTGGTCGGTGGCCGCGTACATGGCTGCGGTCACCGAGGGCGTGTTCGGGCTGGAGCCGGACGGCACGCTGGTGCCGAAGCTGCCGGCCTCGCTGGTGCCGATGCTGTTCGGCGACCGCGACAGCATCTCGCTCGCCCTGCCCGGCCGCCATATCACGCTGAAACTGCCGTCCGCGCGCGACGGCAACCTGCTGGTCGCCGACCGCATCACCACGCAGGGTGACCACACGATCGTGCTGCTGAAGGCCGTCACCGTGAAGGACGCCCCGCTGCGTACCGACGCGCCGCTGTACGCGCCCGAGGCGCCGCCGGCGCCGACGCTCGTCGCCGGCGGCAAGGCCTGGAAGGTGCAGGCGGACGGCAAGGTCCGGCTCTACGTCAACGGCCACCGTGCGCAGGCGATCGACGGTTCCGGCACGTTGCCACGCACCGGCATGCTGACGTGTGTCAGCGCCACCCGCGTCGGCGATGACGGGCTGGAATCACTGCACAGCCCGGCCGTGTGCGGCGACGAAGGCAAGCCGGTGGAAGGCGCCTGGCCGCGCCACTGGACCGCGCCGGCCAGCGGCGCCTACCGCGTGTCGCTGGACTACTCGAACGACCACGGCCCGATCAACACCGGCATCACCGCCGCAGTGAAGATGCTGGCGATCCGCTGCGACGGCGCCGCCGAGCAGCGGGTGCCGATCGTGATGCCGCACAGCGTGCGCGAGCAGCGCTCCACCTGGGGCCAGTTCTCGGCCAGGGCCGGCGCCGCCTGCACGTTCACGCTGGATGACGGCTTCAACATGAGCTACCTCGGCCACTTCGCCCACTACACCGGCGGCGTGGGCGGCAGCGAAGGCCCGCTCAACGCGGCCGACGTGAAGGGGATGGTGATCGCGCCGCTGGGCGCCTCTGCGGACAAGGGCAACGCACGATGAGCAAGGCGAAACCGGAACTGTCGTTCTGGCAGATCTGGAACATGTGCTTCGGCTTCCTCGGCATCCAGTTCGGCTTTGCGCTGCAGAACGCCAATGTCAGCCGCATCTTCCAGACGCTGGGCGCGAACGTGGACCAGATCCCGGTGCTGTGGATCGCCGCGCCGTTCACCGGCCTGATCGTGCAGCCGATCATCGGCTACCTGTCCGACCGCACCTGGAACCGCTTCGGCCGGCGCCGTCCGTACTTCTTCGCCGGCGCCGTGCTGGCGACCATCGCGCTGATGGCGATGCCCAACTCGCCCACGCTGTGGGTGGCGGCCGGCCTGCTGTGGATCATGGACGCCTCGTTCAACGTGTCGATGGAACCGTTCCGCGCCTTCGTCGGCGACCAGCTGCCGCCGAAGCAGCGGCCGCTGGGCTATGCGATGCAGAGCGTGTTCATCGGCGTCGGCGCGGTGGTCGCCTCGTTCCTGCCCTACGTGCTCACCCGCTTCGGCGTCGCCAACACCGCACCGGCCGGCGAGGTGCCGCACTCGGTGATGTACTCGTTCTACGCCGGTGCGGCGGTGCTGCTCGGCGCGATGCTGTGGACCATCCTCAGCACCCGCGAGTATCCGCCGGAGCAGCTGGAATCGTTCGCCGACGCGCATGTCAACGAGACGCCCGTCGTGGTCGGCAGCGCCTGGAAGGTCGGCACGCTGTTCCTGGCGCTCGGCGCACTGATGCTGGGCTTGATCCAGCACTACGCGCTGGAGAAGGAGCTGTACCTGCTGGCCGGTGGTCTGGTCGGCTTCGGCGCACTGTTCGTGTGGCTCAGCCGGACCACGAGCCAGGGCGCGCTGCGCCAGATCATGGGCGACCTGTACGGTATGCCCCGGCCGATGCGGCGGCTCAACTGGGTGCAGTTCTTCTCCTGGTTCGCCATGTTCGCGATGTGGATCAACACCACGCCCGCGGTGGCCGAGCGTTTCTACGGCAGCACCGACACCACTTCGGCCGCCTACAACGAGGGCGCGAACTGGGCCGGCGTGCTGATGGGCACCTACAACGGCGTGGGCGTGCTGGCCGCCATCGTGATCCCGCTTCTGGTGCGTGCGATCGGCCTGCGCATGAGCCACCTGGTCAACCTGTGGCTGGGCGGCATCGGCCTGCTTTCATTCCTGCTGATCCGCGATCCGCACTGGCTGGTTGCCTCGATGGTCGGCGTCGGCTTCGCCTGGGCGTCGATCCTGTCGCTGCCCTACGCGATGCTCTCGGACAACCTGCCCGCCGCGAAGATGGGCATCTACATGGGCATCTTCAATTTCTTCATCGTGATTCCGCAGCTGATGGCCGCCAGCGTGCTCGGCGTGCTGCTGAAGCTGTTCTTCCACAACCAGCCGATCTGGGCACTGGGCCTGGGCGGCGCCAGCCTGCTGGTCGCCGGCCTGTGCACGCTGCGCGTGCCGCGCCCGGAAACGGCCTGATTTCGCCTGACCGCATGTAGGAGCCCGCTCGCGGGCGATGCTCTTGGCTTCTTGCTTCGATGTGGATCAGGAGCAAGAGCATCGTCCGCGGGCGGGCTCCTACAAAAAGACACCGCACCACGGAAACCGGACCATGATCGCCAAACGCCTGCTCCCCGCCCTCGTCGCCACCCTCGCCTGCGGGCTCGCCCACGCGGCCGCGCCGGCCAAGGCGCCGGTCTTCGTCGGCACGGACGCGCCGATGGCGTCCAACGCGATCTACTTCGTGCTGACCGACCGCTTCGTCGACGGCGACACCGCCAACGACCACCGCGACCAGGGCGGTGCGCATCCGACCTGGGACATCCCGGTGCCCGGTGCGCCGAAGGGCGAGAGCGCGAACATCGGCTACCTCGGCGGCGACTTCAGGGGCGTGCTGGACAACGCCGGCTACATCAAGGGCATGGGCTTCGGCGCGGTGTGGATCACCCCGATCGTCGACAACCCGGACGAGGCCTTCACCGGCGGCGACCCGGTGAGCTGGGGCTCGAAGTTCACCGACCGCGGCAAGACCGGCTACCACGGCTACTGGGGCGTGAACTTCTACAAGCTCGACGAGCACCTGCCGAGCAAGGGCCTGGACTACCGCCAGTTCACCGCCGGCATGCACAAGGCCGGGCTGAAGGTGGTGCAGGACATCGTGCTCAACCACGGCTCGCCGGCGTTCACCATGCCGGTGAAGCAGCCGCAGTACGGCCAGATCTTCGACAAACAGGGCAAGCTCGTCGCCGACGAGCAGAACCTGCCGCCTTACCAGCTCGACCCGGTGCGCAACCCGCTGCACCGCTTCTATCACGCGTACGACGACCTGGTGCAGCTGTCCAACAACGACGACCAGAACCCGGCCGTGCTCGACTACTTCGTCGGCGCCTACCTGCAGTGGATCGACGAGGGCAGCGATGCGTTCCGCATCGACACCATCAGCCACATGTCGACCACGTTCTGGAAGCAGTTCAGCGCACGCATCCGCGCCAAGCACCCGGGCTTCTTCATGTACGGCGAGGCGTTCGACTACAGCCCGGACAACATCGGCAAGTTCACCTGGCCACAGAACGGTGGCATCAGCGTGCTCGACTTCCCGCTGCGCGGCCGCATGGGCGACGTGTTCGAGCACCCGGACAGCGATTACGCGCAGATCCTCGACCGCCTCTACCTCACCAACGGCCCGTACCAGAACCCGTACGAGCTGGTGACCTTCTACGACAACCACGACATGGCGCGGTTGAACGCCACCGACGCCGGCTTCATCGACGCCAACAACTTCCTGTTCACCGCGCGCGGCATCCCGGCGATCTACTACGGCTCGGAGATCGGCTTCGAACGCGGCAAGGCCGAGCACCAGGGCAACCGCAACTACTTCGGCCAGCAGCGCATCGACAACGCGCCGAAGAGCCCGATCTACCAGCACCTCAAGCGGATCGCCACGCTGCGCGAGAAGATGCCGGCGCTGCAGCGGGGCCTGATGCTGCCGATCCGCTTCGCCGGCCAGCAGGCGTCGTTCTACCGCGTCTACCAGCAGGGCAAGGTGCACCAGATCGCGCTGGTGCTGCTGAACAAGGGCGACCAGCCGGCCAGCTTCCAGGTCGGCCAGTGGCTGCAGTCCGGCACCTGGCAGCCGCTCCTCGGTGGCGGCCAGCCGGTCGCCATCGGCGACGGCGGCACGCTCGACGCCACCGTCGCGCCGCATGACGTGCAGGTCTACCTGCTCGATGCCCGCGTCCGCCGCCCCGACCTGCTGGCCGAGCTGACCCGGCTGCAGGAAGAGCGTGGGCATCCGGCCCGGTGACACGGCATGCCGGAGATCGCCTTCCGGAGTGACAGCCAAACCCTCTTCATCACGCCATGCGGCGGCCGCAGAATGCGGTAGAACCCGGGCAACCGATGACCCGTAACCATCGCCGCCGACGCGGCGATGGTCTCTCCCAGCGAAAGGAGTCGCTATGCGTTTCGTCGTGCCTGTCCTTCTCGGCTGCATGCTCGTTCCAGCAATCGCATCTGCAGAGGACCTCGGCCTTTGCTACCGCGGCTGGGATGCCACCGAGGCCGGTCAACACCAGCGCGCCATTGAGCTTTTCCGCACGTGCATCAAGGAAGGCCACCTGCAGCAGGCGTCACTGGCCCAGACCTATCGAAACATCGGCATTGCCTATCGGCGCAATCATCAGCCTGCTGAGGCCGTCACCGCGTTCAACCAGTCGATCGCTCTGCATCCGGCGGATGTGGAGGAGGATTACATCAACCGCGGCAATGCGTACGACGATCTCGGCGAGACAACCCACGCCCTGGCCGACTACTCCAAAGCACTGGCCATCGCCCCGGCCAATGGCGAGGCCCACTACAACCGCGGCATTGCCTACGAGCGTATCCGGGCGTTCGACAAAGCGCGCGCTGACTTCATTGCGGCGTACCAGGCCGGGCTGAGGACCGATCTGCTGTTCGAGCGCCTGAAAATCTATGGGCTCGTCGAGACCAACCCTCACCCCGCGCCTTCACCGGTCCAATGACCAGGCTGGCTCGCCGAGGAGCTCGCAGTCAGTCAAGAACCGGACTTTCCTGAAATTCAGCTCAGTCAGGCATCGGTCTTGTCGGGGTCTAGCGGGGCCCCTCCCATCCACGCGGGCGAGCCATCATTCCCGCGCCGTTTTGCCGGACGAGCAGCGCCGCCGTGCGACTGTTCCGATCCTGCGTCGACCCGAGGCGAGGTCCCGACTGCGCCTTCCATGTTCCGGGAGGGTGCACGGAGCACCGGGCGTCCCGGCGGCCGCCGGCTTGTGGGCATGCGGAGCCTCCGCCCATACTCCACGCCCCGGCCTGCCCCGCGCCGCGCCCCTGCCACGTCCGACGAGCCCTGCCCGATGAGTACCTTCCCGCCCTGTCCGCAATGCCAGTCCGCCTATACCTACGAGGACCGCAGCCTGCTGGTCTGCCCCGAGTGCGGCCATGAGTGGAGCGCGGGTGAACCGGCCGCGGAGGCCGACACGCGCGTGGTGCGCGACGCGAACGGCAACGTGCTCAACGACGGCGACACGGTCACCGTGATCAAGGACCTGAAGGTGAAAGGCTCCTCGCTGGTGGTGAAGGTCGGCACCAAGGTCAAGAACATCCGCCTCGTCGAGGGCGATCACGACATCGACTGCAGGATCGACGGCATCGGTCCGATGAGCCTCAAGTCCGAATTCGTTCGCAAGGCCTGAGCCCGTCGACAGGGGAGCCCGTTTCAACCACAGTGCCCTCAACCGGGACGGGAGGATGGATCGGTGCCACGCACGCGCTTTTCGAAGGCTACGCTGTCAGGCCTGCTCCTCGCAGCCATCGCTGTGTTCGTCTGGCCCGCCCAGGCACGACAAGCCCGCGACCGTGCGGTCATCGTCGACCGCGATGACGCCGGGATGCTGGCCGCCATCGAACACGCGCGATCGACCCTCGACAGCTTCCTTGCGCTGCATGCCCACCCACCGGCCGGAGCGACCGGCTTCAAGCTGAAGGTGCGGTTCCCTTACGCCCAAGGCTCGGAATACATGTGGGTCACGCCGTTCACGGAGGTCCCGGGCGGCTTCGTTGGAACGCTTGCGGACGAACCGCGGTACGCGACCGATCTGGCGAACGGGCAACAGGTCCGCTTCACCCGCCGGGATATCTCCGACTGGGGTTACGTGCAGGATGGCCGGCAAAAGGGCAGCTTCACCGTGTGCGTCCTGTTCAGGCACATGCCGAAGGCCGAGGCCGACAACTACCGGCGGGATTACCATTTCGACTGCTGATCGCAGCCATCGGCCGGCATATCCGGGGCAAGGGATGCCGCAAACCGTCAACCGGACAGGCGCTGCACGCCCGCGACCTTCGTCGCGCCAGCCCTCACCGCAGCCGGCCCGGGGCCCCCGTTGCGGCAAAGGTCGCCCCGGCGAACCGGGCTAGCCGGACACCACGCGGTTTCGACCGGCGCGCTTGGCGGCATAAAGGGCGTGATCGGCCCGTCGCACCAGCCCCTCGAAACTCTCGTTGCCCTGCCATGGTCCGGTGGCGATCCCCACGCTGGTGGTGACGCCCACGTCGCCGACCTGGCTGGGCACCGGGCTGCCGGCCACGAGCGCGCGGATCTGCTCGCCGACCGCCCCCGCCTGGCAGCCGGAGGCGGTCCATACCAGCATGAACTCCTCGCCACCGGTGCGGGCCACCAGGTCGCCCGGACCGGACCCCGCGTGCAGGCGGCGTGCGACTTCGGCCAGCACCTCGTCACCCACCTGATGGCCGAAGCGGTCGTTGATTCCCTTGAATTCGTCCAGGTCCAGCACCGCCACTGCCATGTCGGGACGGGCGTGCTGGGGAAACGGCGCCTGCATGATCCGCTCCAGCCGGGAGCGCAGGCCGCGCCGGTTGAGCAGACCGGTGAGCGGATCGAAATCGGCCAGCTTCGCCACCTCGTCGCGCAGGGCGCTGTTCACCAGCACCAGCATGGCGAAGCCCTCGGCCACCACCAACAGCAGGGTTGCCATCAACCAGTGCTCGTTGGCCACGTCGAGCTGCGCCATCGACACGCCGACGGGCAGGATCGAAGCCGCCCGGGCCAGCGCGACCAGCGCCGCCATGCCGAGCACCACCCCCATCAGCACCAGCGCGCCGCCCCCGCCTGGTTGACGCGCCCGCCAGGCGATCCACGCGGCATGCGCCATCACCAGGCCAGAGACGGCCTGGGTGATCGACAACGACCACCACAGCGATTGCCCGGTCGCGAGCAGGGTGTAGGAGAACGCTGCCATGACACCGAACACCGACGCCATCGCAAGCCAGCGGATGCGCTGCCCCAGGAAAGCCTGCATGCCCGCCAGCACCAGCAGGGCGTGCACGACGCCTCCCAGGTGCCCGGGAGGTTTGGACGCCTGCAAGCCCCACAGCTCGGCGATGCCGGGCCGGACCGCCTGACTGACCAGCGATGCCATGAACGCCCCCGACCACAACCACAAGCCCGGTTTGCGGGTGGTCCAGCCGCCTGCCAGCGTGAACAGCGCGGTCAGCCCGGACAACGCCAGGTAGACGCTGAGCAGCGTGTCGGTATCGAGCGTTCCCAAGCGATTCCCCCCGGTCGAGGTACCGGCATCATGCCCGCAGTTTCATGGCGAAGGGAACGGTGCCGGCGCCGGTTCGCGCGGCCGGTCGAGACGCATCCCCGGCCGCACGACGATGCCCGGCAAGCCGGAGCGGCTCGCGGCGCCTAGCGTCCGAGACCGCGCAGGAAAGCCTCGAAGCTCTGCAGGTTGGCGGCGTAGCCTTCGGGATCGCGCGCTTCGACCAGGGTCGATGCTCCGTGGACGCCGGCCCTGGGACGGTAGTCGGTGATGTTGTCGCCGTGCGCCTTCCGCAATACCTCGGCCACGTTGCCGGCCTCGGCCGGGTCGGTGGTGATGTAGAACGGGACCGTCACCTGGGCCGCCGCGTCCTTGATCAGGTCGTGGTCGGCGAAGTACTCCCCCGGAGAGAAGCTGGCGATGGCGGTGAGCCCCGGCGGATGGCGGGCGGCCAGCAGGATCACCAGCGCCGACGAATACGAACTGCCGACGGCGATGATGGTGCCGTAGTGCCGCTCCCGCGCCCAGGCCAGTGCGGCATCCAGGTCGGGCGCGGCATCCAGGTAATCCGCGGACCGGCCCAATGCCTGCACCGTCTGGTTGTGGCCGCCGAACAGGTCGCCACCGGATCGCTGGTCGATCGCCAGCGTGTCGTAGCCGAGCCGGTTGAGCCGGGCAATCAATGGATCGTATTCGTGCCGGCTGCCGCGGGCCTGGTGGAACAACAGCAGCACCTTGTCGTTGTGCGGCCGGGCCGGGCTCAGCGTGCCGTAGACGCTGACGCCATCGGCGGCGCGCAGGGTCACCGCCTCGCCGGCGAGTGCGGAGCCCGATCCGAGCAGGAACAGCAGAATGCCGATGAGACGAACCGTGCGTGCGTGCATGGGCGGGCTTCCGTGAGGCGATGGGATCGGTCCGCCGCGGCTGGCGGCGGCGGGCCATGCCGAACTTACTCCAGTTGGAATGGCCGCGGCTTGCCCGGTCCCGTCCATTCGCTGGCTAGGCGGCCACGGTGACCACCACCTTGCCGTTCGCAGCGCCCTCCTCGATCAAGCGGTACGCCTGCTCCGCCGCGGCGAGCGAGAACTCGCGCGGATCCAGGCGGGTGCGCAGCTGGCCCCGGCCGGCCAGCCGCGCCGCCTCGCGCAGGATCTCGCCATGGTGCGCACGTCCCTCGCCGGTCAGCAGCGGACGCAGGGTGAACACGCCCGAATAGGTGGCGGCGCGGAACGACAGCGGCGCCAGCGCATGCGTACCCCAGCCCAGCGCGCTGACCACATGGCCGTGATACGGCTTCACCGCCTCGAACGAGGCATCCAGGGTCGCGCCGCCGACGGTGTCGTAGATGATGTCGAAGCCCTCGCCGCCGGTGTGCGCCTGCACGTAGTCGGCCACGGTCGTGGTGCGGTAGTCGATCGCCGTGGCGCCGTAGTCTTCGATCGCCTCGCGGCTTTCGGCAGCGCCGGTGGCGAACACCTGCGCGCCATGCGCCTGCGCCAGCTGCACCGCGAGGTGGCCTACGCCACCCGCACCGCCGTGGACCAGCACGCGCTGCCCGGCATGCACGCGGGCACGGTCGACCAAACCCTCGTAGGCCGTGATGAAGCCGAGCGGCAACGCCGCCGCCTCACGCATGGAGAACGACGCCGGCTTGGGCGCCAGCAGCCGGGCGTCGACCGCCGCGTATTCGGCCAGTGCGCCCTGCACGCCGCCGACGCCGCCGGTCATGCCGTAGACCTCGTCGCCGACGGTCCAGCCATCGACGTCGGGACCGACGGCGACCACCGTGCCGGCCAGGTCGATGCCGAGCACGGCCGGCAGCGGCTGACGCGCGTGGGCGGCCTTGCCGGCGCGGATCTTGGTATCCAGCGGATTCAGTCCGGCCGCCGCCACACGAACCAGCACCTGGCCGGGCGCAGGCACCGGCACCGGCAGGTCATGCAGACGGAGCGCGGCGCCGGCCTGCTCCTGCACGGCGGCTTTCATGGTGGCGGGAAGAGCGTTCATGGCGATGGGTCCGTGAGAGGGAGTGGCGCCAAGGTAGATCTGTAACTTATGAATGGAAATAGACGATTTTGTTCGACTTCCATGCAAAAATGCATGCATCACCAGAGAGCACCGCCATGGAATGGAGCGACGTCCGCATCTTCCTCGCCATCGCCCGCGAAGGTTCGCTCGGTGCCGCCGCCCGGCGCGTGGGCCAGACCCAGCCGACGATGGGCCGCCGCCTGCGCGCGCTGGAGGCATCGGTCGGCCAGACCCTGTTCCAGCGCACGCCCGACGGCTTCGTGCTCACCGACGAGGGCGCGGCGGTGATGGCCAGCGCCGAACGCATGGAAGAGGAAGCGCTCGCCTTCGAACGCCAGCTGGACGGTCGCGGCAGCACGCTCGGCGGATCGTTGCGGCTGGCCGCCTCGGACTGGTTCGGCAGCTACGTGCTCACGCCCGTGCTGGCCGAGTTCGCACGACACCATCCGTCGGTGACGGTGGAGCTGCTGACCGATAGCCGCCTGTACAGCCTGGCCCGGCGCGAGGCCGATCTCGCCTTCCGCATCCAGCCGTTCGACGAACCGGACGTGATATCGCGGCGCCTGCTGCGCATGCCCTACGCGCTCTACGCGCACCGCGACCAGCCGCGCCTGCGCAAGGGTGGGCGCGGCGCCCGCCTGGTCACCATGAATGCCGCGTTCGGCGGCATGCCCGACGTCGCATGGCTGAAGCAGCACCTGCCGGAGGCCAGCGTCGCCTTCACCAGCAACAACCGCGAGGTGCAGGCGCGCATGTGCGTGCAGGGCATCGGTGCCGCGGTGCTGCCCACCGCGCTCGGCGACGCGTTCGGCGAACTGAAGCGCATCGACCTCGGCGACCCGCTTCCCTCCCGCGACACGTGGCTCGGCTACCACAAGGACCTGAAGCGGCTCAGCCGCCTGCGCCGCCTGCTGGAGCTGCTGGCGGAGCGGTTCCCGGGCTGAACCGGTCGACGATCAGATCGACTGCTGCCGGGCGCGCGCGGCCACCTGCGCATCCGCCCCGTCGTCGCGACTGACCATGGCGTAGTTGTAGCCCTGGCCCGACCAGTACTGCGCCATCAGTCCGCCGTCGCTGCGCTGGCCGGTGGGCAGCAGGTGGTTGCGGGGGCCTGGCGGGCGCACGTAGAAGCTGATCGCGTGGCCGGCCGCATCCTCGTACAGCACCATCGCGGCCGGCCCCTGGTCGGTGGCGAACAGGCGGCCGCCCACGGCATGGAAGCCGGCGCTACTGAGGTCGGGCAGGCGCGCGGCGTGCTCGAAGTGCGCGTCCAGCCAGGCCTGCATGTCGCCAGCGCGCTGCGGCACCACGTCGGGGCGCGCGGCGTGGTCCAGCGCCACCAGCCGATAGGCCGCCATCGCGTCGGCCATAGGGGCAACGGCGGCTTCGCTGCGCATGCCACGCATCTGCCAGCCACCGACGCCGCCCAGCCCGAGGCACAGCACGGCGGCGGCGGCCAGTGACAGCCGCGCGATCCGGCGCTGGCGGCGACGTGCGCGCACCACGCCGGGATGCAACGCGTGATTGTCGGGCAGCAACTGTGTGCCGCCGATCGCCGCGCGGAGCCGCTGCGCATCGTGCTGCCAGGCCCGCACCTCGGCGGCGCGCTCGGGGTGGCGCGCGAGATACCGTTCCACGGCCTCGCGCGGCGCGCCTTCGAGGCGGCCATCGACGTAGGCATGGATATCGTGTTCGCTGGGAGGTGTGTTCATTTGAGTAACCGCAACGAAGGGGTGGGTTGTTCGCCGTCGCCGTGCCGGCGCATCGCCTGGCGCGCCCGCGACAGGCGCGACATCACGGTGCCGATCGGCACCTCCAGGATGTCCGCGACCTCCTGGTAGCTCAGGCCCTCCACCGTCACCCACAGCAGCAGGCTGCGCTGCTCGGGGGTGAGGTGTTCGAACGCGGCCAATGCGGACTGCGCCAGCAGCTCGCGCTCGGCCGACGGCCACTGCGGCTCGTCGTCCTCGCGCAGGCGACCGAGCAACCAGGCGTAGCGCTGTGAGCGGCGCCGCGCGTCGAGGAACTGCCGATAGAGGATGCGGAACAGCCAGGCGCGCAGGTCGCCGTCGTCGCGCTTGGCGGCGCGCGTGGACAGCGCACGTTCCATCGTGGACTGCACCAGGTCGTCGGCGCTGGACAGGTCGCGGGTCAGCCACAGCGCGAAGCGCCGCAGGCGCGGCAGCAGTTCGCTGAGCTGGTCGTCGAAGGCGTGGATGGACATGGATCGGGCCGCGGGTGGTTTCGCCATGCAGGACGCCGCAGGAAGGAAATTATTCCATGGCGAAGGAATAAATCCGCGCGACCGGCGTCTGGCTGGAGTCCCCACCAACGCCGACCCGGCCCGGAGCGCCTTCCATGCACGATCCCCAACCGCTTTCCCACCCGCCGCGCAACGGCCTGCGCTGGGCACTCATCGCCGGCGCCGTCGTCGTGGCCGGCGGCGCCTTCGCCTATGTTGGCGGCTGGCTCACGCCGCACCGGCTCACCGCGCAGCGCCTCGTCGACGAACTGCAGCGCAACGGCGGCGGCGTGCACCCCGGCTACCGCCGCAACCACGCCAAGGGTGTGTGCGTGGCTGGCTACTTCGAGGGCAACGGCAAGGCCAGCGCGTATTCCACCGCCTCGGTGTTCGCCGTCGGCCGCACCCCGGTGGTGGGCCGCTTCGCGATTCCCGGCGGCAACCCGTACGCGCCGGACGGCAGCGTGCCGATCCGCAGCCTGGCGCTGCGCTTCAACCTGCCGAACGGCCAGCAATGGCGCACCGGCATGAACAGCATGCCGGTGTTCCCAGTGGCCACGCCGCAGGCGTTCTACGCGCTGCAGGTAGCCGGCGAGAAAGACCCGGCCACCGGCAAGCCTGACCCGGCCAGGCTGGCCGCGTTCTTCGCCGCGCACCCGGAGACCGCCGCGTTCCGCGCCTGGGCGAAGACCGCCAGGCCGTCGGCCAGCTTCGTCACCGAGAGCTATTCCGGTATCGACGCGTTCTACTTCATCGATGCCAAGGGCCAGCGCCACGCCGTGCGCTGGCAGATGGTGGCGGACGCCGCCAACGGCACTCCTGCACCGGCCGGCGACGACAACTACCTGATCCCGGACCTGCAGCATCGCCTCGCCACCGGCCCGCAGCGCTGGCATCTGCTGGTGACCCTGGCCCATCCCGGCGACCCGACCGACGACGCCACCAAGGCGTGGCCGGCCGAACGCACCACCCTCGACGCCGGCACCCTGGTGCTCACCAGCGAGCAGCCGCAGGACAGCGGCCCGTGCCGCGACATCAACTACGACCCGACCGTGCTGCCGGCAGGCATCGCCATCTCAGACGATCCGCTGCTGAGCGCACGCTCGGCTGCCTACGCCGACTCCTATCTGCGCCGCACCCGCGAGGAAGCGCACGTCCCGGGCACCACCGCGCCCACCCGCACCCAGCCGGAGGCCGCCCGATGAGCATTACCCACACTACCTTCAGCCTGCCCGCGCGCGTGCTGCACTGGGCCATGGCCGTACTGATCCTGGCGATGCTGTTCATCGGCGTCGGCATGGTCGCCACGGTGAGCGAAAAGCACTCATGGCTGCTGGCGATCCACAAGCCGCTGGGCATCGCGATCCTGCTGCTGGCGATCGTGCGCCTGGTCGTGCGCCTGCGGAATCCGCCGCCACCGCTGCCGGGAGACCTGCCGGCGCTGCAGAAACTCGCCGCCCATCTCTCGCACTGGCTTCTTTACGCCCTGATGATCGCCATGCCACTGATCGGCTGGGCGATGCTCTCGGCCGGCGGCTACCCGGTGATGCTCTCGCACAGCCTGCGCCTGCCGGCGATCCTGCCGGAGAACGCCCTGGTCTTCGCCTGGCTGCGTACCGCGCATGGCGTGCTCGCCTATCTGCTGTTCCTCACCTTCCTCGCCCACATGGGCGCGGCGCTCTACCACGGGCTGATCCGGCGCGATGGGGTTCTGCGTAGCATGGCGAATGGCCGGGCCAGAGACCCGTCACCGCTGATGCCGGATGGCGCCTGTGTGGTAAACGAGAGACTGACCGACTGATCCACGGCAGGGGAGCGACCATGGGAAATCAGGGATCGACACCGCAAGTGACCTTCGATACCGGGTTCTTCGGGATCCGGCCCGACGAGGACGAGGCCACCCACCCCGGCCGCTACGGCGAGGCTCTTGCGCGATGGATGCAGCAACGCCTGGAGGCTCGCGGCGTGATCACCGAGGGCGTGATTGCCGAGGACTTCGGCTGGCTCGTCATCGTGACCCGCAAACCGTTCCTGCTCTGGCTCGGCTGCGGCAATATCGATGGATCGACCACCGAGTGGAGCCTTTTCCCCGCAGTCGAGTCGTCACTGGCAGGCCGGCTGTTCGGAAGGCAACGCCAACGTGAGGCGCTGGATGCACTGTGGCGTCAGGTCGAGGCGATCGTACCCGGCATCCCCGATGTCGCGAATATCCGCTGGGAGTAACCACCGGCCCCTTCGACACGCCTTCCGGGCGTAAGCTGCCGGCTCCATCCCGAGGAGCCGCCCCGTGAATGCCGACGAGCTGAAGGCCGTGCAGGCCCCGCTGAAGCAGCACTACCGGGAGTCACCCGGGGCGGCACGGATCACGCTGCGCGCAGAGGGACGACTGGGTGAGGGCGTGACCTGCCGGGTGGATACAGGCCGCGCCCTGGTGGAGGCCGGCCTGCATCCCGCCACTGGCGGCACCGGCGTGGCGGCGTGCTCGGGCGACATGTTGCTGGAAGCCCTGGTGGCCTGCGCCGGCGTCACGCTCAACGCGGTAGCCACGGCGCTGGGCATCGATCTGCGCGACGCCACCGTGCAGGCCGAAGGCGACCTCGACTTCCGCGGCACGCTGGGCGTGGACAAGACCGCGCCGGTCGGCTTTACCGCGATCCGCCTGCACTTCCTGCTCGACACCGACGCCGACGACGAGCAGTTGGACACCCTGCTCCGCCTCACCGAACGCTACTGCGTGGTGTACCAGACCCTGGCAGGGGGCACACGACTGACGACCACGCGGACACCACCGGGCGACTGACTTCATCTGGACGTCCATACGTCCACACGACCCGCGCGACGCAAACACTTGCAGTGTCGCAGTCTGCGACATCCGACCAAGGTCGGGGGCCGGATTTCACGCCACTCCCTTCGTCCTGTGCCAGATTCCACGGGCCCGGCGAATGGCCGACCCGCAGTGCATGGCCCATGCCGGCGTCCATCCATCGAGGGGAGGAACATCGTGAACCGTATCCGCATGCTTGCCGCCGCGCTCGTCCTGGCGCCCGGACTGGCGCTCGCCGCCGCACCCACGCTCAAGGTCAGCAAGAGCGTCACCATCCACGCATCCGCCGCCACGGCATGGGCCAGGGTGAAGGACTTCGGCGGGTTGAACACCTGGCACCCGGCCGTCAGCAAGGACGACATCATCGCCGGCACCGACAATCATCCGGGTGCCGAGCGCAAGCTCACGCTGGGCAACGGCGGCTGGGTGCACGAGAAGCTGCTGAGCTTCGACAACGCGCACCGCCGCTTCGGCTACACCATCCTCGGCGGCGTGCTGCCGGTGAGCGACTACCACTCCACCCTGCACGTGGTCGCCGTCGGCAAGGACAGCAGCAAGGTCACCTGGTCCGGCACCTTCAAGCGCAAGGACACCAGCGCCCACCCGGCCGCCGATGCCGACGACAAGACCGCCACGACCACGATCGCCGGCGTCTACCAGTCCGGCCTGGACAACCTGAAGAAGATCCTCGAGGCCAAGTAGCGCCACCGGATGCCGACGGCGGGAACCGCCCGCCGTCGGCGTCAGACCGTCTCGCGCCAGTGCAGCCCCAGCGGCAGTTCCGGCGGACCGAACAGGAGATGCAGCACCCGCCGCGCACTGAAGCCGCTCGCCCTGGACGAGGCGTGCAGCAGCAGCGGCCGCATCACCCAGGCATCACCGGTCTCCGCAATGCACTCGCGCATCGCACCGTGATCGCCCGACGACACAGGCCGGGCGACGATGCCCTGGTGATGCGAGCCGGCGGCCACCCGCAGCGGCCCGTCCTCCGGCCCGCAATCGTCGAGATGCAGGCGCACCGCGACCATGGACTCAAGGACATCCTGCGGCGCCTGCACGAACCAGGCGCCCTCCTTGTTCGACCAGCCGCGCAGACCGCCGGCAGCGACGCGTTCCCGCACCGGGATCGACACGTCCTGGTGCAAGGCCACCAGCCAGTTGTGCTCGACCGACTTGCGAAAAAAAGTGCACTGGACGGCCACTGCAGCAGGTGGCATCAAGGGGGCAATCGCCGGATGCAGACGCACCTCGTGCGCGATCTGGGCCACCCCGGGAAGCGACAACGCCTGGCGCGAGCCCACCCCGGCGGAGGCATCGTCGAACCAACGCGAGGTGCGCCAGCAGGTTTCACGATCGAGCACCGAACGCACCTTCAGGCAACCATCGGCATCGAAGGCGCCGACCGCCGACTGTATGCCCTCGGCCAACGCCTCCGATGCCGTGGCCGAGTCGCTCACGCGGAAACCACCGTATCGCTGCGCAACAGCGCGTAGGCATCGCGGGCATCCTCGTCCACCCGCACCACGGCCCGCTCAAGGGGGTGGACGTTGCTGCCCCGGCGCTTCACGCCCGAGACCCAGAACTCCTCACCGGTGGCCTCGTCGATGTAGTTGCCACGATGCCCATGCCCACCGAACGGGAGCAGCACGCGACCGCGGTAGCACACCGACCGGCCGCTGCGGGAAAACGTCACCCAGCCAATGCGGGCCGGCACCCCATCGATATGGCCGTCCTTGTTCTCGAGATACATCAACCGCTTCTTCAGGCCGCGGTTCAACTGGTTCTCCATAGGTCCTCCGGCTACAGCCCCAGCTCGCTCAGGCCCGGGTGATCGTCGGGGCGCCGGCCTTGGGGCCAGTGGTACTTGCGGTCGCTTTCGGCGATCGGCAGGTCGTTGATGCTGGCGATACGCAGGCGCATCAGGCCGTTCTCGTCGAACTCCCAGTTCTCGTTGCCGTAGGCGCGGTACCACTGGCCGCTGTCGTCGTGGAACTCGTAGGCGAAGCGCACCGCGATGCGGTTGTCTCGGAACGCCCACAGTTCCTTGATCAGCCGGTACTCCAGCTCGCGCTGCCACTTGCGGGTGAGGAAGGCTTCGATCTCCTCGCGCCCCTGGAGGAACTCGGCGCGGTTGCGCCAGCGGCTGTCCGGCGAGTAGGCCAGCGCCACCCTGGCCGGATCGCGGCCGTTCCAGGCATCCTCGGCCAGGCGCACCTTCTGCATCGCGGTCTCTTCGGTGAACGGGGGCAGCGGCGGACGTTGCATGGTGGATCTCCTGGGGGAAGAACTTCGCGAAAGTGTGCGCGTCCCGCCCCGCAGCCGCCACCCGTGCGGGCTAGACCTTGGTCGACGCCGCCTCGCCGGCCTGCCGACGGAACGCCGCCGGGCTGGTGCCATGCACCCGCTTGAACGCCTGCCCGAACGCGGCGCGCGACGCGTAGCCGCAGGCCTCGCCGATCAACTCGATCGGCCGCGGTGTCTCGTGCAGCAAGCGTGCGGCCAGATCCATGCGCAGCGCGGTCACCACATCCATCGGCGTCATCGCCGACAGTTCGGCAAAGTGCCGCGCAAAGCTCGCGCGCGACATGCGGCTGGCCTCGGCCAGCCGCTCCAGCGTCCACGGCTCAGCCGGCGCGGCGATCACCGCGGCCAGCGCCGGCGCTACGCGCGTGTCCGCCAGCAATGCGAGCAGCCCCTCGCGCACGGCGCCCTCGGCGATCAGGGTGCGTACCACCAGGGTGAACAGCGAGGCGGACAGGCTGGCGATGACGGCATCGCCGCCGGGCGAGGACTGCACGCTCTCGTGACGCATCATCCGCATCAGCGCGTGCAGGCCGGCGTAGTCGTCGCGGTCGCGTGTGGACAGATGCACCACCTCGGGCAACGCCTGCAGCAGCAGTGCATGGTGCTGGCCCAGCTCGAAGGTGCCACAGAGCACGTCGAACTCGCTGCGGGGTGCGTCGCTGGCTACCTCGACAATGCGCCCGAGCGGCCGACGCACCTCGTTGAAGGCGGCGGTGGCACCGTCGGCATGGCGCATGGTGTGCGCGCTGCCGCGCGGGAAAAGCACCAGATCGCCGGCGACGAACGGGCGCCGCTCGCGCCCGACCTCCAGCACGCCTTCGCCAGCCAGCACCACGTGGTAAGGCAATTGCCCCGGCGGCGCTGCCGGCTGCGGCACCGACCACTGCCCGGCGAACCGGCACAGCAGGTCCACCCGCCCGTGCAGACCCATCGATGTCACCAGCGCACTCAAACTGTCCATCGGCCACCCCGAGACGATCAAGACAAGGATCGAGACGCACGGAACACGCCGGCACACCCTCGATCCCTAGCATTTTCTCCACCGGCGGACGCCCACGGCAAACGCCATCATCCCCAAGGAGAGACCATCATGACCCGTCTGAACACCCCCGCGATCGACCAGGCCACCGGTCAGGCCGCCGAGCTGTTTGCCATCATCAAGCGGAATGTCGGCAAGGTGCCGAACCTTTACGCCACCATCGGCGGCAACACGCCGGACGTGCTGGCGCATGTGCTGTCCACCGGCGCCACGCTGGGACGGAGCACACTGTCGCGGCTGGAGCAGGAAGCCATCAACCTGGCGGTGAGCGAAGTCACCGGCTGTGACTACTGTGTCGCCGCCCACACCATGACCGGCAAGCTGGCCGGCTACAGCACCGAGCAGACGCGCGAACTGCGCGCCGGCGGCTTCGCCGGCGGCGCCCGCATCGATGCGCTGGTGAAGTTCGCGCTGGGGCTGGTGCAGCAGCGCGGCACACTGGAGTCCGGTGCGGTCGACGCGCTGAAGGAGGTCGGCTTCACCGATCGCCAGCTGATCGAGATTCCGCTGGTGGTGAGCGCGATCCTGTTCACCAACATGGTCAACCGCATCAACGACACCACGGTGGACTTCCCGAAGGCCGCATAAGTCAGCCGCGACAGACGAGGAACCCGGGCATCGAGCGATGCCCGGGTCTCGTTCGTTCAAGCCTTTCGCCTACAGCTGGCTCATGCCGCCATCGACGATGATCTCGCTGCCGACGATGAACGCCGACTCGGGCGAGGCCAGATGCAGCACGGTGGAGGCGATCTCCTGCGACGTACCGAAACGACCCAGCGGCACCTGCGCCTGGATCTGCGCGGCCGTGGCGTCCAGCGCGGCCTGGTCGAGCCCGAGCTTGCCGTACAGCGGCGTGGCCACCGGGCCCGGACTCACCACGTTGACGCGTGCGCCACGCGGCAGCAGCTCGGCCGACAGGGTCTTGGCCAGGGTGATCAGCGCGGCCTTGCTGGCGGCATACACCGACGAATTCGGCATGCCGATGTGCGCGTTGATCGAGCCGTTGATGACGACCGAGGCGCCCTCGTTGAACAGCGGCAGCAACGCCTGCAGCTGGAAGTAGGCGCCCTTCACGTTGATGTCGAAGGTCTGGTCCCACAGGGCCTCGTCGACGTCGGCGAAGGCGGCGAAGCGGGCGACGCCGGCATTGATGAACACCGCATCGAGCTTGATCGACTGCGCGGCCAGGTCGCTGGCCAGCTGCCGGGCCTGGGCCACCGAGCCGGCGTCGTTGCGCAGGGCGATGGCCTTGGGACCCAGTTCGGCAAGCGCCGAGGCCAGCGTGCCGCTGTCGCGGCCGGTGATGATCACGCGACCGCCTTCGGCGGCGAAGGCCTTGGCCGCAGCCAGGCCGATGCCGCTGCTGCCGCCGGTGACGAGGATGGATTTGTTGGCGAAACGGTTCATGTCGGACTCCTGATGTGAATGACGTTCGGGTTGGGGTTCGAACGTGAGCCCATGCTGCGCTGCCACCAGCGCCATGCCGTACCATCCCGTCGACGAACTCGTTCGAAGAGGTTGCACATGTTGACCGAGGACGAACTGGCCCTGCTGGAAGCCATCCGCGAGACCGGCAGCCTGTCCCGCGCTGCGGCGCGACTCGGACGCGCGCCGTCCACCATCTCGCACGCCGCACGGCAGCTGGAGGCACGCTTCGACGCCCTGCTGTTCGACCGCCGCCGCTACCGCCTGCAGCTCACCCCGGCCGGCCAGCTGCTGGCCCAGGAAGCCGCACGGCTGATGCACGACGTGAACCGTCTCACCCGCCGCGTGAAGCAGGTCGCCGGCGGCTGGGAAGACCGGCTGCACATCGTCACCGACGAGCTGCTGGAGTTCGAGACACTGCTGCCGGTGATCCGCGCGTTCGACAAGCTGGATTCCGGCGTGAGCCTGCGCCTCACCCACGAAGTGCTTGGCGGCACCTGGGAGGCACTGCGGGAAGGACGCGCCGACCTGGTGGTCGGCGCCACCAATGAACCACCCGCGATCCCGCAACTGCGCTGGTTCGAACTGGGCCACATGGAATGGGTGTTCGCGGTATCGCCGCGGCATCCGCTGGCGAAGGCGGGCGAACCGCTGACGCAGGACGTGGTCAGTGCGCATCGTTCGGTGGTGGTGGCGGACTCCTCGCGCGGCAGCAGCCGCGGCTACGGCGTGCTGGGTGGCCAGGCCACGCTGGCGGTGCCGACCATGCACGCCAAGATCCTCGCGCAGCGCGATGGCCTCGGCGTCGGCTGGTTGCCGCGCCATCGCGTCTCGGCGCTGCTCAAGAGCGGTGCACTGGTGGAAAAGACCATGGCCGACCCACGCGAACCCAACGTGCTGTTCGCCGCGTGGCGCGGCGACCATGACGGCCGCGCGCTGGCCTGGTGGCTGGAACAGATCCGCCAGCCGCGGTTGGCCAGGCGGTTGATCGATGGGGTGCCGATTGGCGGTTGAGGGCTGGTACGCCCCTTGTGGTTTCAATCAGGCGGCGCAACAGCTTGTTGCTTATCACATCGTTGAGGCTATTCGATGAAGAGCGTTTCGTCCTCCTACGGAGACCGAGTCACTTCTCTTTGTTTGGCCAAAGAGAAGTAACCAAGAGAAAGGCCACCCGGCCGCCGCTGCAGAGGGGCCCGGGAAGAGCAGCGCGCCTGCGGCGCGCACTTTTCAGAAGGGCAACAGCCGAAGCAAAAGCCAAAGCTAAAGCGACCGGTGCTGCGCGCCGCGCTTGGCTTTTGATCCGGCTCTTCTGAAGAGTGCGGGCCGACGCCCGCTGTGCTTGTGCTCTTCCGGGGCCCCTGTGCGGCGGTGAGTCGGGGACGATCAGGCCCGCAGGGGCATCGGCAGGGATGCCGATGCCTTTTCGTCAGGGCAGGAGGCCCTGTCGAAAAGCCCGGCCCCGACTCACGGACTTGCCGGGCCATCGGCCCGGCAAGCGCCAAGCGGGGTGGCCTTCTCTTTGGTTACTTTCTCTTGGCCACGCAAGAGAAAGTGACTCGGCCTCCGAAGGAGGGCGAAACGCCTTTGTCCGAACCGTCTCAGCTAAGCGACGAGCGACGCCCAAAGAGCAAAGAGCAAGATCAAAATGGATGACCGGCATTCGCCGTTGAAAGGCGCCTCCCGCTTTCGCGGGAACGACGGCGAGGCGAGATGGCCGCGCCACCATCAAACAATCGACCGCACCACCCCACCATCCACCCGCACCGCCGCACCGGTCGTCGCCGAAGCCTGCTCGGAGGCGAGGTACACCGACAGGTTGGCCACCTCGTCGACCGACGCCAGCCGCTTGATCAGCGAGCTCGGCCGATGCGTGGCGATGAACTCCTGCTCCACCTGCGCCTGCGGCACGCCGCGCTCGGCAGCGATCTTGCCGAAGAACTCGCCCACGCCCTCGGACAGGGTCGGGCCCGGCAGGATCGCGTTCACCGTGACGCCGGTGCCGGCCAGGGTCTCGGCCAGTCCGCGCGACACCGCCAGCTGCGCGGTCTTGCTCATGCCGTAGTGGACCATCTCGGCGGGAATCTGCACGCCCGACTCGCTCGACACGAACTGGATGCGGCCCCAGCCACGCTGCGCCATGCCCTGCGCGTAGTGGCGCGACAGGCGCACGCCGCTCATCACGTTGACCTCGAAGAAGCGCTGCCAGTCCTCGTCCGGAATATCGAAGAACGCCTTCGGCTCGAAGATGCCGAGGTTGTTGACCAGGATGTCTGCCTCGGGCATCACGGCGATCAGGTGGGCCGCGCCTTCGGGGGTACCGAGGTCGGCGGCGACACCGCTGAGCTTGGCGTCCGGCTGCGTCGCGCGGATGGCGGAGAGCGCCTCGTCGACACGTGCCTGCGTGCGGCCGGTGATGACGACGTGGGCGCCGGTGCCGGCCAGGCCCTTGGCGATGGCCAGGCCGATGCCGGCGGTGGAGCCGGTGACGATGGCCGTACGGGAGGACAGGTCGATGTGCATGAGGGAGCTCCGGTCGGGGAGGAGAAGCAGGTGCGGGTCAACCGGTCATCGCGGTCGCCGGGATCACGGGCGGAAAATGTCGACGTGGGTGCCCTGCCGGCGCTTTCAAGCGAGTGGCGGCACATCCGTCCGTTGCTCTATGCTCGCGCCCCGGCGTCGCAAGCCGCCTCCGGGTCCGCGGAAAGGGTTCAACCCACTTGTCGAACGCTTGCCACCATCGACCTTTGTGCAGCCGGGATTGCGGACCTTCGGCATTCATTGCATGGAGGTTGTCATGAATACCCTGCCCGACCGTCCGCACCTGGACCATCTGAAGAAGCAGGCCAAGAGCCTGCTCGACGGCATCCGCCGCGGCGATCCCGACGCGCTCGAGCGCATCCGCCTCGCGCTGCCAGCCGCCGCCCGGCTCGACCACGCCGCCATCGCCGTGATGGGCCTGCGCCTGCACGATGCGCAGTCCTGCCTTGCACGCGAGTACGGCTTCGATTCGTGGTCGCAACTGAAGGACTATGTGGCCCTGCAGGCCGTCTCGGCCGACGCCGCCACCCGCAAGCGCCAATGGCGACAGTGGGCCTTTGGCCACGGCTACCAGGAGGCCAAACCCGCACTGGCCGAGCGCCTGCTGCGCGAACACCCGAACCTGCTGGACGGCGAGCCCGCGCTCGCCTGCGCCATTGGCGACGTCGCCACAGTACAAGCCACGATCGCCGCCGATCCTGCCTGGGTCAACCGACCGCACGCCGATAGCGGCATGCCGCCGCTGGCCTGTGCCAGCTTCTCCGGCCTGATCGCTCTGCCCGCCTACGCGCCGGGCATCCGCGCCTGTGCCGACCTGCTGCTCGCCGCCGGCGCCAACCCGGATGCGCGCTGGACCGATCCGGAGCTGCAGGACGATCCGCTCAGCGTCCTGTACGGCGCCGCCGGTCGCAATCACGACGCCGCGCTCACCCGGCGACTGCTGCAGGCGGGCTCCGATCCCAACGACAACGAATCGCTCTACCACGCCACCGAGATCGCCGACGCCACCATCGTCCGCCTGCTGCTCGACGCCGGTGCGCGCGTTGTCGGCTGCAACGCACTGTTCCGCGCGCTCGACTACGAACGCCCGGACACGGTGCGCCTGCTGCTCGCCCGCGGCGGAGATCCGAACGAACCCGGCCCCAGCGGCTTTCCGCTGCTGCATGCGATCCGTCGCCGCCGCTCGCCCGCGATCATCGGCCTGCTGCTCGACGCCGGCGCCGATCCGTCGGTGCGCAACGGCCACGGCACCTCGGCGTACCGCATGGCGCGCTGCTTCGGCCTGACCGAGGTGGCCGAGCAGTTGGTACGAGCAGGTGCGGTTCCCGACGACCGGCCGGGCGACGCCTTCCTCAACGCCTGCGCACGCGGCGACCGCGCCGGCGTCCAGGCGATGCTGGCCGACGATCCCGAGCTCATCGGCAAGCTCTCGCCCGCCGCGCTGCGCCTGCTGCCGGAACTGGCTTCCGCCAACGCCGAGGAGGCCGTGCGCACGATGGTGGAAGCGGGCTGGCCGATCGCCACGCGCGGCGGCGACATCGACGGCAGCGCGCTGAACTGGGCCGTGTTCCGCGGCAACGCGTCGCTCGCCCGTTTCCTGCTCGCCCACGGCGCGCGCTACGACGAGCGCCACGGCTTCAAGGACAACGTCTACGGCACGCTCAGCTTCGCCTCCATCGCCGAGACCACGCCCGGCGGCGACTGGCTGGCCTGCGCGAAAGCGCTGATCGACGCCGGCTCGCCATTGCCGGCTGAGCACTACGTGTTTCCCGAGGACATCGCGGCGTATTTCGACGAGCTCCGCCATCGCAGCCCCTGAGCACGGCCCACCTGCATCGCCGGCGCTGGGCTCCCCGCGCCGGCGATGCAGGCTCCGTTCAATAGGCCATGCGGGCATCGGCGGGGCGCAGCGTGGCGTGGCTTCCCTCGCTATCGAGCAGGTGATCCCAGACCCGTTCGATATCGCCATCGGCCAGCACCTGGTAGGCCGAGCGGCCGGAGAATACGCGCTGGGGCATCGACATCCATCGCGCTGCCCGGCGGCGCTCGCCGCTGTGCTGCAGCGCCATCGCGGCGAGTTCCGGGTCCTGCGCCTCCAGCGCGGCGAAGGCATCGAGCATCGCCGCCTCGCGCGCGGCCTCAAGGCGATTGAGCTCGGCGACGATGGCGAAGAAGCGGGATGGCCTGGCCATGGAGGCTCCTTGACGACGCGCTCAGTCGCGCTCACCGCTGCGGATCGATTGCAGGAAGGCGACCACGACTGGCGCGCGCCCCATCCCGACCAGTTGCCCGGCGGTGAGGTAGCCGAGTTCGGCGATGCATTCGTGGCGATACCAGGCCAGCATCCGCTCCGGTTCCGGCTCGATCCTGGCGGCCGCGTGCAGCACCGCCAGCGCCGAGGGAATGACCCGGGGGAGCGCGGTGTAGCCGTGCTCGCCCGGCGGCGCGATCGGTTCGCCGCAGGGGTCCACGGCATAGGCCTCGAACAGCAGCTCGCGCAGCGCGCAGACGGGGGGGCGGGACGAATCGGGTGGATGACCGGCATGACGGGTGCCTCGCGACCGACGACCGCTACACCCTAGTGCCCGCACCCGCCGCATGACTTGTCCAATAGTGCCCCGGCTTGCCCGTTACGCGCTGCGCGGCTCAGCCCAGACGCTCGCGTGCCGCGTCGATCAGTACACGCAGCTTGGGCGCTTCGGACGCACGCCGCGGGAAGTACAGGAACAGCCCCGGCTCCGGCATCGCCGCCTTCGGCAGCACCTGTACCAGTCGACCGGCGCGCAGGTGCCCCGCGACCAGCGGCTCGAACAGGTAGGCGATGCCCACCCCGGCCAGCGCCAGGTCGATGGCGAACAGCGAATCGGACACGCGCGCCGTGCCGCGCACCGCCACCGTCACGTCCTTGCCGCGCTCGCGCAGCTCCCAGGCGTAGGTGCCGCCGGTGCTGGCCTGGCGATAATTGATGCAGTTGTGCGCCCGCAGGTCGGCCACGCGCGCGGGCGTGCCGTATGCGGCGAGGTAGCCCGGCGCCGCCACCATGATCGCCCTCACCGGCGGAGTGAGCCGCACCGCCACCATGTCCTCGGCCACCATCTCGCCCAGCCGCACGCCAGCGTCGTAGCCCTGCGCGACGATGTCGGTGAGCGCGTCGTCGCAGGTCACGTCGACGACCAGGTCCGGGTGGCGCGTGGCCAGCGTTGCGACCAGCCCGGTCAGCGCCATCGGCAACGCCACGCGCGGCGCGTTGATGCGCAACGTGCCACTGACCACCCCCTTGAGCGCACGCGTCGCCTCGGTGGCCTCGGCCAGTTGCTGGAGCGCCGGCAAGGCGCGGGCAAAGAAATCCTCGCCCGCTTCGGTGAGCGCCACGCTGCGCGTGGTGCGCGCGAACAGCGGCGACTTCAGCCGGTCCTCGACCAGCCGTACGGCGTGGCTCACCGCCGACGGGCTCATGCCGAGCTCCGCCGCGGCCGCGGCGAAGCTGCGCCGCCGCGCCACGGCAGCGACCACCGGCAGATGGGTCAGAACATCTCGATCCATTGCTGCACGATATCGAATAACCCATGCGGAAAAAACAGGATTATCAAACAGTACCCCGGCGCGCATCGTGTCTCCCGAAGGCGCCATCCCGGTGCCGCATCAGGAGCATTCCCATGGCAACGTCCCAGGTCTGGTTCATCACCGGCGCATCCAGCGGCTTCGGCGAGGCCTTCGCCCAGTACGCGCTGGCGCAGGGCCACCGCGTGGTCGCCACCGCGCGCGACACCGGCAAGCTCGCCGGCCTGGCGGCGCTGTCACCCGAGCGCGTGCTGGTGCAGCCGCTCGACGTCACCCGCGACGGCGATGCCGAAGCCGCCGTGGCGGCCGCGGTCGCCTGCTTCGGGCGGATCGACGTACTGGTCAACAACGCCGGCTACGGCATCGTCGGCGCGGTGGAGGAGACGCCGGACGGCGAACTGCGGGCGCAAATGGACACCAATTTCTTCGGCGCCGCGGCGGTGATCCGCGCCGTCCTGCCGCAACTGCGCAGCCAGGGGGCGGGCGCCATCGTCAACATCTCCAGCATGGGCGGGCAGCTGTCCTTCGCCGGCTTCGGCGCCTACTCGGCGAGCAAGTTTGCGCTGGAAGGCCTGTCCGAGGCACTGGCCGCCGAGGTCGCGCCGTTCGGCATCAGGGTGCTGATCGTCGAGCCGGGCGCGTTCCGCACCAACCTCGCCGGCACGGCGATGAAACACATGCCCGAGCTGGACGCCTACCGCGACACCGTCGGCGCCACGCGTACCTTCGCCCATGCCATGCATGCCACCCAGGCCGGCGATCCGGCGAAGGCTGCCGCAGCGATCGACCAGGCGCTGCGCGCCGAACACACGCCGCTGCGCCTCCAGCTGGGCCAGGATGCCCACGACGCAGTGCGCGCACACGCCGAGCAGATGCTGCGCGAGCTCGCGGCGTGGGCGCCAGTCGGTACGGCGACGGCGTTCGACGACGCAGCTTGAACACGACGCCAGGCACATGACCTCCGCCACATCCGGCCATCGGACCGGCGGGCCTACGCTGACAGGTATTCGGAACCTCCGACCCTGCCGCAGGACGCCGCCATGCCCCACCCGCCACGCCCCCCGCTGCACGACCCGCCGACGAGCCCGCGCCTGAAGCTCGCCGGCCTGTGGGCCTCGCTGATGTTCTGCTACGTCTACGGCGATTATTTCGGCCTGTACGTGCCGGGCAAGCTCGGCGGGATGCTGGCGGGCCGGATGGAACCGCTCGGCGCAGTCACCCAGGGCGTGCTGCTGGGCACCTCGGCGATGATGGCGATCCCGGCCCTGATGGTCTGCGCGGCGCTGCTGCTGCCGGCGGCCGTGGCGCGATGGGCGAGCGTGCTGTTCGGGCTGGCCTACGCCGCGATCATGCTGCTGACGATGCCCGGCGCCTGGCGGTTCTACCTGTTCTTCGGCGTGATCGAAGTGCTGCTCTCGCTGGGCATCGTGTGGGTGGCGTGGTGCTGGCCACGACGCGCCCCCGCGGCGGCCTGATCGCCTTCTTCGTGCCTCGGAGCCCCCGCATGGTCATGGATGAAAGCCCCCGGTCCACCCGCCGACTGGCCCGCATGGCCGGGGCGGCCTACCTGGTCAACGTGCTCGCCGGCATCTTCAGCCTGATGGTCGTGCCGTCGATCACCGGCGGCCACGGCGATCCGGCAGCCACCGTGCAGAACATCCTGGCGCACGAGACGCTGTACCGCGCCGGCATTGCCGTCGCCCTGTTCTGCTACGTCGAGTTCCTGCTGCTGCCGCTGCTGCTGTACCGGTTGCTCGGTGCGGTGAACCGGAATGCCGCCGCGCTGATGGTGGTGCTGGCGCTGGTGAGCGTGCCGCTGTCGATCGCCTCGCTGACGCACAAGCTCGATGTGCTCGCCCTGCTCGGCCATGCGGCCTGGCTGCACGCGTTCGATGCCGGGCAGTTGCAGGCACAGGTGTTGCTGCAGTTGTCGGGCTATGCCAACGCGCTGCTGATCGCACAGATCTTCTGGGGGCTATGGCTGATCCCGTTCGGCTGGCTGGTAGTGCGCTCGGGACAGCTCCCCCGTGTGCTCGGCTACCTGCTGATACTGGGCGGCCTGTCCTACGTCGCGGACTTCGCCGGGCAGGTGCTCGTCGCTGGCTACAACGACATGGACTTCGCCGGCTATGTCACGCTGCCGGCCGCGCTGGGCGAGATCGGCACCTGCCTGTGGTTGCTGGTGATCGGTGCGAAGGTGCCACGCCAGCCGGCCTGACGACACGTCTGCCCGAAAAAGCCACCATCCGGTCCGGCCGGCTCCACGGAATGGGCGCATGCTGCGCCTTTCCGTCCTGTCCGGTACATGCCTGATGACACTGCCACGCCTGGCCCTGTTCGCCCTCCTTGCCCTGTGGGGCATGGCCGCCCATGCCACCGTCTGGCAGCCGGGACACGGGCTGAAGCAGCAGCCGGTCTGGCCCGGCACTCCCCCGGGAGCGCAGGCGCTGCCCGGGCCCGAGTCGGTGAGCGCGGTGACCACCGAGCGGGTGGCGGGCAAGCCGTGGCAAGCGATCCACAACGTGTCCCGGCCGACCTACACCGTGTACCCGCCGAAGGGGAAGAACACTGGCGCTGCCGTGGTGGTGTTCCCCGGCGGCGGCTTCGAGATCCTGGCGATCGACCTGGAAGGCTCCGAGGTCTGCGACTGGCTCGCAGCGCGCGGCATCACATGCGTGCTGCTGAAGTACCGGGTGCCGGGCCTTCCGTACGACTGGCACTGCGACTGCCGCGCGCACAACTTCGCGATCCCGGTGCCGGCCCTGCAGGACGCGCAGCGCACGATCCGGCTGGTGCGCCAGCAGGCGTCGGCCTGGCACATCGACCCGCACCGGATCGGCGTACTCGGCTTCTCCGCCGGCGGATACCTGGTGGCGCAGGCCAGCACGAACTACGACCTGCCGGTTTACAAGCCGGTCGACGCTGCCGACCGGCTCAGTGCACGCCCTGACTTCGCCGTCGCGGTCTACCCCGGTCACCTCGCCGCCCCGGAAGGCTTCAACCGCAACGTCCCCGTGAACAGGCGCACTCCACCGACCTTCATCGTGATGGCCGAGGACGATCACGTCGACGGCGTGGAGCAGGCACAGGCCTACTACAACGCGTTGAAGGAAGCCGACGTGCCGGTGGAGATGCACCTGTATGCGCACGGCGGCCACGCCTTCGGCCTGCGACCGACCAAGCTGCCGATCACCCACTGGCCAGCGTTGGTGGAGACGTGGCTGGTGACCGAGGGTGTGCTGTCGCCCTGATCATCTGCCGCCATCCGATACCCGAACCCGCCACGACCGAGGTCGACAGGATGAAAACCCCGGCGCTGCTGCTGTCCGCCCTGCTCGCTCTCGTCGGCGCCGCCCTCCATGCGACCACCTGGCAGCCAGGCCCCGGACTGGAACAAGTACCGATCTGGCCGGGCGACGTGCCCGATGCCCTGCCCCACCCGCCGCCCGAATCGGTCGGCTCGGACTGGCCGAAGGTCAGCCACGTCAGCGTACCGACGATGACGCGCTATCCGCCAAAAGGACACAACACCGGCGCGGCGGTCGTGGTGTTTCCCGGCGGCGGCTACCAGATCCTGGCGATGGACCTTGAAGGCACCGAGATCTGCGACTGGCTGACCTCGCGTGGCATCACCTGCATCCTGCTGAAATACCGCGTGCCGAATTCCGGCCCCACCTGGGTCGACAACCACCGCTACTACCCGAAGGTGCAGACGGCGCTGCAGGACGCCCAACGCACCATCGGCCTGGTACGCGAGCATGCGGCCGGGTGGGGGGTCGACCCGCACAAGGTCGGCGTCATCGGCTTCTCCGCCGGTGGCCACCTGGTGGCGGCGGTCAGCGCGCACTTCCAGCACCGCACCTACACGCCGGTGGACGCCGCCGACCGGCTCTCCAGTCGCCCCGACTTCGCCATGGCGATCTATCCCGGCCATCTGTGGGTGCACGAGGACGAGGACCACGCCACCCGCAACGAGAACGACCTCGGCCTGCGCCCGGACATCCACCCCACCGCCGATACGCCGCCGACCTTCATCGCGATGGCGGAGGACGACCATGTGGATGGCGTCGAACAGGCGCTGGCCTACTACGTCGCCCTGCACAAGGCCGGCGTACCGACCGAGATGCACCTGTACGCGCAAGGCGGCCACGCGTTCGGCCTGCGCAAGCCCAACCTGCCGGTCGGGCGATGGCCGGAGCTGGCAGAGCGGTGGCTGCGCGCGATCGGGGTGCTTTCGCACTGAAGACGGCGCCGTGTGGAGCTACGCCGCGGCGCCGGCCAGGCCGGGTTCGTCAGGGTTGTTCCGGCACCCGCACATAGATGGACTCGATGCGGTCCGACTCGTCGTAGAGGCGCAGCGTGTCGTGCTTCAGCCCGAGGACGCGGAACCGTAGCGTGCCGACCCCATCATCCGGCGATTCGACGATCAGCCTGCAGTCGACCAACTTCCAGCTCGCGCCGGTGATGTCGGGCCTCTGATGCAGCCATGAATCGAGCACGTGCCTGCCCGCCTCGACCTGCAGGGAAAACTCTTCGAAGAAGCCCGCGTCGCCACGCTGCTGCCACGCACCCGTCAGCGCCTGTTCCGCAGCGGGGCAAGCCTTGGCTGCATGCGCCGGGCCAAGCACACCGACAACATCAGGACGGCAACGATCGGCTTCATGACTCGCATCACCTCGATTGGGCCGCGCAGCGGCTCCGGCGGGGCGGAAAAGCAGTGCAGCTTCACCATTCGCACAGAGAATAGCCGGGGCAAGCGGCGATCGACCCGGTCGGATCACCGCCACCGGAACGACCGCCCTGCCGGAAGAGTAGGCTAGGACGTTGCCGCGACCGGCGGCGACCGCCATCCATCCTGTCGACAAGGAGGAGCCCGCCATGCAACCGCAGGACAAGGAACGCGCCATCGCGCTGCTCAACCGCATTCTCGAACTGGAACTGGCCGGCGTGGTGCGCTACACGCACTACGCGCTGATGATCTACGGCTACAACCGCATCCCGATCGTCAGCTGGCTGTCCGGCCAGGCCGACGAGAGCCTGCTGCATGCGCGGCGTGCCGGCGAGCTGATCACCCAGTTCGGCGGCCATCCGTCGCTGGGCATCGGGCCGCTGCTGGAGACCCACCAGCACGACATCGGGCCGATCCTGCGCGAGTCGCTGGAGCACGAGAAGCTGGCACTGGCGGCCTACTACGAACTGCTGGAACTGGTGGCTGGCAAGTCGGTGCTGCTGGAGGAATACGCGCGCGAACTGATCGCCGCCGAGGAACTGCACGCCGGTGAGGTCAACAAGATGCTGCGCAAGCCCGGCGATATCGCCGAATTCACCGGCTGACGGTCGCGTCGCCGTCGCCCCTGCGTCCGCGGCGACGGCGATCGGGCCGCCAGGCGGCGGGGCGGAAACGGGAGTCGCGCCCCCGGCCCGCAAGCGAAGCGGATCGGGGGCAAGGAACGCGATCGTCGCTAGAACGAGAACCGCGCCGACATACCCGCACCATAGTCGGGGCTGCCGTCCGCAAACCCGCCCAGCACGTATCCACGCAACCCCCAGTGCTCGCTGACCTTGTGGTTGAAGTAGAGCGATGCTTCGCGGCGCGCGTAGGCGGTGTCGGCAGCGCGCTCCTGGTAGAACAGATACAGCCCCGCGCTGTCGCCCTGGCCAAACGCATGGTCGATCCCTGCATTGGCGCTCCAGACATTGTTCAACCGGATGTAGCTGGAGCTGCCGAAGTCGGTATAGGCCACGCCGCCGAAGGCCGTCCATGCCGCGCCCAGTGTCTTGTAGATGTCGACGGCACCGGTGTAGTCGCTCTTGCCCGTTCCCAGTCCCTTGTCCGCGCTGGCCGTGCCGAACTTGATCCTGCCGGTGAGATCCAGGCCGAAACCCGCATCCTGGTTCTCGATGGCATGGTAGGTCGCCTGTGCAACCACGTCGCCGATGCCCGACGCCGATCCCGAGACCGTCGTGGAGGGCGTGACGCCCCCACTGCCGCCACGGCCGCGACCGCGCCCCTGCGGATTGGAGTTGCTGACGACGCCGATGCCCGGAATGACGTTCGCGGGACCCGAGACGTGCAGATACGGCACCGTGAGGCTGGCCGACCATGCACTGCCCTTGTAACCGACGCTCAGCGGGACATCCCAGATGTCCGTGCGGGTATCCAGCCCGTACTTGCCGCTGCTGTAGTCCGCACCGATGCTGACATAGGGGCTGCCTTCATCGGCCGCGCTCGCCAGCGGAGCCGCGCCGGCCAGCAGGCCGGCGATGAGAGCCAGAGGGATTGCCTTGCCGTATTTCATGACGGAAGTCCTTCTTCTTATGGATAGATGAGCGGGGCATGTAGCTGCGTGCCTCCATGGCGCGGCTCGCGCAGGACGAACTCGTGCATGGGGAAACCCGCGTGAGGTTAGTGATCGGCGAACACGTGCCTTTGATCGATATCAAGATGCGCGGATGCCGGCTTCCTAGACTTCCGTTGCCGCGACATGTCGCGGACATCCACCTGACCCACCGAGGATCGTCACCATGCGCATCTCCACCATGTCCGTCCTGGGCGCCTCGCTCGCCCTGGCCCTGGCCTCTTCCGCCGTCGTGGCCCAGAACAGGGGCGGCAACGCACCCCGCGCCCCGCAGCCGACGACCGCTCCCCGGGGCGACCAGCTGCACACGCAGGACCGCCTGAAGGATCAGGACAAGCTTCATGACATGGACAAGCTGAAAGACCAGGACCGCCTGAAGGACCAGGACAAGCTGCACGACCAGGACAAGCTCAAGGACCAGGATCGCCTGAAGGATGAGGACAAGGACCAGCTGAAGGATCAGGACAAGGACCAGCTCAACGACCAGGACAAGCTGAAGGACCAGGACCGCCTGCACGATCAGGACGGCCAGTCGATCTGAACGATCGACGCACGGGTCGGAGTGGCGGCTTCCGCAGCACGTCCGAAAGGCGGAATGCCGCACTCCCTCCGGACCCCGCGCTGCGCCCAGTGCATCTGGCGGGATGAGTCGCGGGCCGAACCGTGCCGGACCGCGAATCCGGAGGCCCATCGAACCGATGAAGCCCGCCCGGCCTGCGAAGCGGGCAAAGCCGGACAGATCCGTTTTCGCGCGTGACGCGTAATGCGCCCATGCGCCGCAAGCCTGATCTCCCAAGCAAGACCTGCCCCGTCTGCCAGCGCCCGTTCGCATGGCGCAGGAAGTGGGCGCGCGTGTGGGACGAAGTGCGCTACTGCAGCGAGCGCTGCCGTCGACATCGCAGCGCCGCAGATCGCGCTTCCGAGGCGCTCCGTTGAGCTGCCTTCGGCTGATTCTCGGCGACCAGCTCAATGCGCGGCACAGCTGGTTCCGCACCGTGGACGACGACGTCGTCTACGTGCTGATGGAAGTGCGTGGCGAGACCGACTACGTGCGCCATCACGCGCAGAAGGTGCTGGGTATCTTCGCGGCGATGCGCCGGTTCGGTGAGGCGCTGGCGAAGGCGGGGCACCGGGTCGAGTACCTGCGCATCGGCGACACCCGCAACCGCCAGGACCTGGCCGGGAATATCCCGTGGCTGGTCGGGCAGTTCGCGGCGACGCGGCTGGAACGGATGGAAGCGGACGAGTGGCGGGTGGAGCAGGCACTGGATCAGGCGTTCGCCGCCAGCGGCCTGCCACACGCCGTGGTGAGCGCCGAGCACTTCCTGCTGGAGCGCGCCGACGCGGTGAAGCGCATGGAAAAGAAAGTGCCACGGATGGAGTTCTTTTACCGCGAGCTGCGCCGGCGCGACGGCATCCTGCTGGAGCCGGACGGCTCGCCGCGCGGCGGGCGCTGGAACTACGATGCGGAGAACCGCGAGAAGTGGCCGGGCGATCCGCCGGCGCCGGCGTGGCCCTGGCACAGGCACGACCTGGGCGCGCTGTGGGAAGAGATCGTTGCAGCCGGCGTGCAGACGATGGGCGAGCCGTCGGCCGAAGCCTTCGGCTGGCCGCTGAGCCGGCGCGAGGCGCAGGCGTGGCTGCGCGATTTCGTGGAGCACCGCCTGCCCCATTTCGGCCGCTTCCAGGACGCGATCAGCGGGGCCTCGCCGACGCTGTTCCACGCGGGCCTCTCCTTCGCCCTGAACCTGAAGATGCTGCATCCGCGCGAGGTGATCGACGCGGCGCTGGAGGCGTTCGAGCGCGGGGAGGTGGAGCTGGCCGCGACCGAGGGCTTCGTGCGGCAGATCCTCGGCTGGCGCGAGTTCGTCCGCGCGATCTACTGGGCGCGCATGCCGGGCTATGCCACGCTCAACGCGCTGGGCGCGGAACGCCCGCTGCCGCGCTGGTACTGGGATGCCGACACGAAGATGGCCTGCCTGCGCGGGGCGATCGGCCAGTCGCTCGAGCTAGGTTACGCGCACCACATCCAGCGGCTGATGGTCACCGGAAACTTCGCCCTGCTCGCCGGCTGCGATCCGGACGAGGTGGACCGCTGGTACCTGGGCATCTACGTCGACGCCTTCGAATGGGTGGAACTGCCGAACACCCGCGGCATGAGCCAGTTCGCCGACGGCGGCGTGCTGGGCAGCAAGCCGTACAGCGGCTCGGCTGCCTACGTGAACCGGCAGTCGGACCACTGCAAGGGCTGCCACTACCGCCACACACTGCGCCACGGCGAGCGCGCCTGCCCGCTCAACAGCCTGTACTGGCACTTCCACGCGCGCCATCGCGAGCGCTTCGCGCGCAATCCGCGGCTGGCGATGGCGTACCGCAGCTGGGAGCGGATGGACGCCGACGAGCGCGCGGCCACACTGGCGCAGGCCGAAACCTACCTGGCCGATCTCGACGCCCTGTAGGCGGGCCGCGGGGCTACTTCGCGGCGCGCAGGCTGGAGCGGCGCACGGTGAGCTTCACCGGCAGGATGGTGCTCTCCACCTTTTCGCCGCGGATCATCCGCAGCAGGGCGTCGACCAGCATCTCGCCGGCCTGGCGGGTGTCCTGCTGCACGGTGGTCAGTGCCGGATTGACGAAGCGCGCCATCGGGATGTCGTCGTAGCCGGCCACGGCCACGTCCTCGGGCACCTTCAGCCCGTGCTCGTCCAACGCACGCAGGGCGCCGAAGGCGATCAGGTCGCTGGCGGCAAACACGGCGTCGAACGGCACGCCGCTTGCGATCAGCTGCCGGGTGGCTTCGTAGCCGGACTGCTCGGTGGTCTCCGCGTCCACCTGCAGCGCCGGATCGACCTCGAGGCCGGCCTCGTCCAATGCCTCGGCAAAGCCAAGGTAGCGATCCTGGAATTCCGGGAAATGGTTCGACGCGTCGCCGATGAACGCGATATTGCGGCAGCCCTGGGCGAGCAGATGCTCGCCGATCGCGCGGCCGCCGTGGTGGTTGTCGCAGCCGATCGACACGTCCGGCTGGTCCGGCAGCACCGCGCCCCAGCGCACCGACTTGGTGCCCTGCGCGGCCAGCGCGGCGAGGCGGTCGCGGTAGGCCAGGTAATCGCCGTAGCCGAGCAGGATGATGCCGTCGGCCTTCTTGCTGTCGGCGTAGTCGGCGTGCCAGTCGCGCGAAAACTGCTGGAACGAGATCAGCAGGTCGTAGCCCTGCTGCGCGCACGCGCGGGTGATCGAGCCGAGCATCGAAAGAAAAAACGGATTGATGTGCGAATCGTCGGCCGTCGGGTCCTCGAAGATCAGCAGCGCCAACGTGCCCGAGTGCTGCGTGCGCAGGTTCGAGGCGTTCTTGTCGACCTTGTAGTTGAGCTGCTTGACCGCTGCCTCCACGCGCCGCCGGGTTTCCTCGTTGACCAGCGGGCTGCCGCGCAGGGCGCGCGAGACGGTTGCCTGGGAGACACCGGCCAGGTAGGCGATGTCGAGCGAGGTGATTTTTCCCTTCGTCGCCACGTTGGATTCGCGTTCGCTCTGGATTGGAATGGCCACTCGGGGCGGGGCCGGACGCGGAGCAATCCTAGCGGGTTTGCCGCGCAAGGTCGTGCCGCACTGCGGGGCTGCGGGACGTGTCGCCGATCACATCCCTGAACGCCCCATTCAAAGGGTAGCGAACGGATAACGCCGTGGTCACAGACCGCTGCTTAGATTGCGCCGCCCCACCCCCACGGAGTGACCGTCGTGCTCGCGCAGTATGTGTACCCCTCGCTGCTTGGCCTGTTCCGCATCATCCGCCACGGACGGCGCTGGCGTGCGCTGCGCGAATGCGAGGAAGTGGGGCGGTTCGAGTGCGAGCAGGGGGCGCTGGCCGCGCTGCGCGAGGCCTATCCGCACGCCCGGCTCCCGGCGCGACTGGAGCGCTGGCGCTTCCTGCCGCAAATGGCGCTGGTGCACGCGCGCGCCACCGACGAAGACGAGGTGCACTGGCCGATGCAGGCCTGAGGCCGCTCATTCAGCCGCGTTGATCACCGCCAGGAAATCGCGCCCGTAGCGCTTGAGCTTGGCCTCGCCGACGCCGCTGATCGAGGCCAGCTCATCCTCGTTGCTGGGCATCGCCCGCAGCATCGCCAGCAACGTGGCATCGTGGAATACCACGTATGGCGGCACGCCGTGCTGCTTGGCCAGCTGCGAGCGGGTGGCGCGCAGCGCGTCCCACAGCGGCTGCTCGTAGGCCTCGATGCCGATGCTGGCGCCGGTCACCAGCTGGCTGTCGCGGCGACGCCGCGCGCTGCGCACCGGACGCGCGTCCTCGCGTAGCAGCACCCGCTCGCCCCCGGTGAGCACGCCGCGGCTGGCTGCTGTAAGGCGAAGCGTGCCGTAGCCTTCCGGATCGGTGGCCAGCAGGCCGGCGGCGAGCAGCTGGCGGAACACCGAGCGCCAGGCCTTTTCGTCCATGTCGGCGCCGACGCCGAAGGTGGTGAGCTTGTCGTGGCCGAGCTGCCCCACGCGCTCGCTGTCGATGCCGCGCAGGATGTCGATGACGTGGCCGGAGCCGTAGCGCTGCCCACTGCGGTACACCGCCGACAGCGCCTTCTGGGCCGGTACGGTGGCGTCCCAGGTCTTCGGCGGGGACACGCAGTTGTCGCAGTGGCCACACGGCCCTTCGTAGGTCTCGCCGAACGCGCCGAGCAGGATCTCTCGCCGGCAGCGGGTGGCCTCGGCGTACGCCAGCAGCGATTCCAGCTTCTGACGCTCGATCCGCTTGCGCTCGTCGGCCGATTCGGACTGGGCGATCATCTGGCTCATCGTCACCACGTCGGCCAGGCCGTAGATCATCCATGCCTCGGCCGGCAGCCCGTCGCGGCCGGCGCGGCCGGTTTCCTGGTAGTAGCCCTCCATCGATCGCGGCAGGTCCAGGTGCGCCACGAAGCGCACGTCGGGCTTGTCGATACCCATGCCGAAGGCGACCGTGGCCACCATCACCACGCCCTCCTCGCGCAGGAAGCGCTGCTGGTTGCGCGCGCGGTCGGCCGACTCCATGCCGGCGTGGTAGGGCAAGGCCTCGAAGCCGGCGTCGGCCAGCCAGCTGGCGGTCTCGTCCACCTTGCGGCGGCTGAGGCAGTAGACGATGCCGGACTCGCCGCGGTGACCGTCGAGGAACTGCATCAGCTGCGTGCGCGGGTTGTGCTTCAGGCTGACGCGGTAGCCGATGTTCGGCCGGTCGAAACTGGAGACGAACGGGCGCGCGTCCTGCAGCGCCAGGCGCTCGACGATCTCCTCGCGGGTGCGCGGGTCGGCAGTGGCGGTCAGCGCGATGCGCGGTACCTGCGGGAACCGTTCGTGCAGCACCGCCAGTTCACGGTATTCCGGGCGGAAGTCGTGCCCCCACTGCGACACGCAGTGCGCCTCGTCGATAGCGAACAGGGCGACCTCGGTGCGCTCCAGCAGGCCGAGCAGGCGCGGCGTGAGCAGGCGCTCCGGCGCCACGTAGAGCAGGTCGAGCTCGCCGGCCATCAGCTGGCGCTCCACCTCGCGCTGCGCTTCGCCGTCGAGGCTGGAGTTGAGGTAGGCCGCCGCCACGCCAGCCCCGTGCAGGGCGTCGACCTGGTCCTGCATCAGCGCGATCAGCGGCGACACCACCACGCCGGTGCCCTGCCGCACGATGGCGGGAATCTGGTAGCACAGCGACTTGCCGCCGCCGGTGGGCATGAGGACCAGGGCGTCGCCGCCCTCGATCACCTGCTCGACGATGGCCTGCTGGTGGCCGCGGAAACTGGCGTAGCCGAAGACGGACTGGAGGACGTGAAGCGGGGAGGCGGGCATCCGCACGATGTTAGCAAACAGGGCAAGCCCGGCTGCCGGATCCGGCCCCGTCGCCGCATCGGCATCCGGCGCGTTCAGCCGCCGGGCATGCCCCACAGCACATGGTCGATGTCGGCGTCCAGACCGAAGCGCGACAGCGGTACGCGGCCATTGACCACCTCCACGCCCTCCGCCTTCAGCCGCCGCGACTGCTCGCGGAAGCCCCGGCTGCCCGGCGGCATGGCGATGTGGCCACTGGCGCGCAGCACGCGGAACCAGGGCAGTTCGACGTCGTCCGGCACCTCGCCAAGCAACCGTCCGACCAGCCGCGCCCGCCCCGGAAGGCCTGCGCGGGCGGCAATGGCGCCGTAGCTGGCCACGCGTCCGGGCGGGATCGCCGCGATCGCGCTGTAGATGCGCTGCTGGGCGTCGGTCAGGGGCTCACGCGACGTGATCATGGCGGTCGTGTCACAGTAGAAGGAGATCAAGACTGCCACGGAAGCCTCCGCCATGCGTCACTTCGAAGCCGTCCGCTCGCACCTCGGTGCAAGGCACACGCTGCGCAACAACGACCCCTACCTGATCAGCTTCGATCTATCGGTCGCCCCCGGCCGCCACCAGGGCATCTACCTGGCCGAGCTGGAAGACGAAGCGGACCTCCGCTTCCTCCGCATTTCCACGCCGATCGGCCCGCTGTCAGGCATCGACGCCCAGCGCGCACTGCGCTTCAACTGGGAGCAGCGCACCGGCTTCCTCGCCGTCGCCGACCTGGATGGTTCGCCGTACCTGCACCTGTGCGAGAACCGGCCTTACGACCTGCTCGACGCTGCGGAACTGGAGCGGGTGATCCTGGAGCTGGGTACGCTGGGCGACCAGCTCGAAAGGGCCATCGCCGCCGAAGGCGACAGCCTCTGACCGGCCCCGCCCGGAACGAAAAGGGCCGGGCCGCCTCACGGCGCCCGGCCCCCGAAACGCTCGACCAAGGACTTCAGCCCCAGCCCTGCACCAGCCGCACCAGGGCGTAGGCCAGCAGGCCGGTGACCGGCAGGGTCAGGATCCACGACCACACCATGCGCTCGACCACCGTCCAGCGGATCGCGTTGAAGCGCTTGGCCGCGCCCACGCCCATGATCGAGGCGGACACGTTGTGGGTGGTCGAGACCGGGATGCCCAGCGAGGAGGCGAACAGGATCACCGCCGCCGAACTGAACTCCGCCGCGAAACCGTTGATCGGGTGCAGCTTGACCATCTTGTGGCCCAGCGTCTTGATGATGCGCCAGCCACCGCCGGCGGTACCCGCCGCCATGGTCAGCGCGCACACCACCGTCACCCACACCGGCACCGCGAAAGGATGGCTGGCGTCCGTGGTGATGCGCAGGAAGCCGAGCCAGGCCGGCAGGTGATCGAACTGCCCGGCGCTGGTGGCGCCGGCCAGCGCCAGGGCGATGATGCCCATGCTCTTCTGCGCGTCGTTCATGCCGTGCGAGACGCCCATCGCGGCAGCGGAGAAGATCTGCGCCTTGCCGAACAGCGCGTTGACGAACGGCGTGCGGCCGAAACGGCGCAGGACGCCGGTGCGGTTGGCCAGCCAGGCGAACAGCGCGTAGAGCAGCCCCATCAGCGCGAAGCCGAGCACGAAGCCCATCAGCGGCGAGACCACCATCGGCACGATCACCTTCGGGATCACGCCGGCGCCGTTCCACCAGTGGCTGCCGCCATGCGACCAGATCACCGCATCGAACTTGCCGCCGGCTGCCGCCACCGCCGCGCCGACCAGGCCGCCCACCAGCGCGTGGCTGGAGCTGGACGGCAGGCCCAGCCACCAGGTGAGCAGGTTCCAGACGATCGCCGCCAGCAGTGCACAGACCAGCAGCTGCGGCCCCACGTCGACCACGTGGATATCGATCAGCCCCTTGGCGATGGTCACCGCCACCGCAGTGCCCCACAACGCGCCGGCAAGGTTGGTCACGGCGGCCATCAGCACCGCCTGACCCGGCGTCAGCACCTTGGTCGCCACCACCGTGGCGATCGAGTTGGCGGTGTCGTGGAAGCCGTTGATGTAGGTGAAGGCCAGCGCGATCGTCAGGACCGCGATCACCATGCCCAGCGTCATGTGCGGCTCCCCTGGGAACCCGGTTGGAAAGTCGACACGGCGGCGCCCTCAGGAGTTCTTCAGCACGATGGAATAGACGACGTTGCCGACATCGCGGCACTTGTCGATCGCCTTCTCGATCAACTCGAACAGATCCTTGGCGAGCACCGCGCGCATGACGTCGGCTCCTTCGACGTAGAGCGTGCGATAAGGGGCGAGCAGCAGCTTGTCGCCCTCGGACTCCAGCGCCTGCAGGCGGTCCTGCAGTTTCTTCACCGGATCGATGCGCAGGCCGCGGCGCAGCTCGCCGATCATCTGCACCACCACCTCGGCGGAGCGCTCCAGCACCAGCGCGCGCTGGGCGAAGTCCACGCCGGCCAGCCGATCGGCCACCACGGCGTAGCGCTCGGCGAATTTCTCCACCGTCTTGGGAATCTTGTACAGCGCCGCATTGAGCGCCTCGATGTCCTCGCGGTCCAGCGCGGTGACGAAAGTGTTCACCAGCTCTTCGCTGATCTGCTGGGCCAGCGCCTTCTCGCGGGCACGGCTGGATGTAAAAGCCGCCATGACCGGAGCATGGTCAGCTTGGCTGACCAGCTCGCGCACGGCGCGGGCGCTGTCGCAGGCCGCTTCGGCGCTTTGTTCCAGAAGGCCGTAGAAGCGGTCGCCTTTGCCGAACATCGCTTGCAAAGAGAACATCGGGGACACCTTGGGATGGGTGAAAATGACGCTTATGTTACAGGAGCCCCCAAGCGCCGGGCAGCCGCTCCCGGCCACGTGATCCGGGGCCCCTCCTGCCCCTACACTGCGCCCATGGCTTCCCGATCCCGCTCCGCGCGATGCTGACCGAATTCGCGCTCGTCTTCGTCCTGTCCCTGTGCAACGGCTTCTTCGCGCTGTCGGAGATGGCCTTGGTCGCCTCGCGCAAGAGCCGCCTGAAGCAGATGGCCGACCGCAGCCGCCGCGCCCGCGTGGCGCTGCGCCATGCCGAGTCGCCCGAACGGTTCCTTTCCACCGTGCAGGTCGGCATCACCCTGGTGATGCTGCTGACCGGCGCGCTGGCAGGCGACGCGCTGGGCGAGCACATCGCCGAGGCCCTGCACCGCGACCGCGCGGTCTGGCTGGAACCCTACGCCCACGCGCTGGGCTTCGCGATCAGCTTCATCGTCATCTCCTTCGTGCAGATCGTGTTCGGCGAACTGGTGCCCAAGCGCCTGGCGCTGGCCAGCCCGGAGAGGGCATCGATGGTGGTCGGCATGCCGATGCTGGTGCTCAGCCGGATCTGCTCGCCGTTCGTGTGGCTGCTCAATACCTGCAGCACGCTGGTGCTGCGGCTGCTGCGCGTCACCGACAAGGGCGGCGCGGCAGTGACCGAAGAGGAAATCCGGCTACTGGTGGCCGAGAGCGCCGAACAGGGCGTGCTCGACGCCGACGAGCACAACATGGTCAACCGCGTGCTGCGACTGGGCGACCGCACCGTGGACAGCGTGATGACTCCACGCATGCGCATCGCCTGGCTGGACATCGCCGCGCCGCTGCACGAGAACATGGCCGTACTGCGCGAGACGCCGTACTCGCGCTATCCGGTCTACCGTGGCGACGAAAGCGATGTCGTCGGCGTGGTCGAGGTGAAGAGCCTGCTGGCCGACCTGGGCCAGGGCAAGCCGGACCTGTTCCGGCGCCTGTCCAAGCCGCTGTACGTGCCGGCCACGGCGCGCGCGCTGGATCTGCTGGAGGAATTCCGCGACGCCGAGACGCCGATGGCGCTGGTAGTCGATGAATACGGCGACATCGAGGGCGTGGTCACCATCAACGACCTGCTCTCGGCGGTGGTCGGCGTGGCTCAGCTCGGCCACGGCAGCCCCGGCGAGGAGAGCTCGCCGATCGTCCGGCGCGAGGACGGCAGCTGGCTGGTCGACGGCACCCTGTCCACCGACGATCTGCGCGAGCTGCTGCGCGTCGGCCCGCTGCCGGGCGAGGACGAACACGATTTCCGCACCGTTGCCGGCATGGTGATGACGGCACTGGGCCATATCCCGCAGGTGGGCGAGGTGTTCGAGTGGCGCGGCATCCGCTTCGAGGTCATGGACCTGGACGGCGCACGCATCGACAAGCTGCTGGTGGTGCCGCCGCCACCCACCGACGGCCCCGACGACGACGCCACGCGCGGCGGCTGACACGGCAGACGCGAACCATGGGCGAGTCGCACGACGCACCGGCCGGCCACACCACCGCTACCCGGCTGCTACGCCAGTCGATCGCCAGCCAGCCGGACACCCGGATCACCCTCGACGCCCTGCTCGACCCGCTGCGCGAGCGTGCCTTCGGCGTGCTGCTGATCCTGTTGGCCATCCCCAACTTCATGCCTCTGGCGATGGGGATCGGCGGCGTGATGGGCGCTGGGGTCATGGCGATCGGCGCACAGATGGCGCTGGGTGCGACGCGCCCCTGGCTGCCCCGCTGGATCGGTCGGCGCCGGCTGGATCGAAGCCGGTTGCTGACCCTGCTGGACCGGCTCGATCCGGTGATGTCGCGGCTCGAGCGGGCCTGCCGGCCACGCCTGCCGGGCCTGCTGCGCCGACCATCGAGCCTGCTCTCGGGCGTCATGCTGATCCTGCTGGGCCTGATGCTGGCCCTGCCCCTGCCCTTCACCAACTACTTCTTCGGCGCGCTGCTGCTGGCGTTCGCCTTCGCCCTGATCGAGCGCGACGGCGCGGTGCTGATCGCCGCCTGGGCATTGACGCTGGCCAGTGCCGGCGTGATCGCCGGGCTGGGCGAGGTGCTGATCCTGCTGCTTCGCGGCGGCGCCTGACTCAATCGCGACCGCGCTCCCCGGCCAGCATCGCCATGCGCTGCGCGTCGGCGAAGATGCCGTGCAGCACACGCAGCTCGCGCTCGCTCATCTGCGCGCGCTGGAACAGCTTGCGCAGCCTGAGCATGATCGTGGTCGGCGTGCGGCCCTTGTGGAAGTCGATGTCGTCCAGCATCTGGGCGAGGTGTTCGTAGAAGCGCTCCATCTTCTCCGCATCGGCCGGCGGCTCCTCGTGCAGCGGCGGCGCCTCGGGCAGGTCGTCGCCGAGCATCGCCATGCGCAGCTCGTAGGCCATCACCTGCACCGCCTGCGACAGGTTGAGCGAGCTGAAGTCCTCCACGCTGGGGATGCGCACCATCGCGTGACAGCGCGCCAGCTCCTCGTTCTCCAGGCCGGTGCGCTCGTTGCCGAACACCCACGCCACCTGCTCGCCGCGCGCGGCGGCGGCCAGCGCCTGGGCCCCGCCCTCGCGCGGACTGAGCTCAGGCAGGTTCACCCCGCGCCGACGTGCCGACAGGCCCAGCGCGAAGGTGCTGCCGGCCAGCGCGTCGACCAGTCCCTCGTGCAGTCCGACCGAGCCCATCACGTCGTCGGCACCGGCCGCCAGCGCGGTGGCTTCCGGGTCGGGAAAGCGGTGCGGCGACACCAGCTCCAGCCGGGTAAAGCCCATGGTGCGGATCGCCCGCGCGGCGCTGCCGATGTTGCCGGGATGGGAGGTGCGCACCAGCACGAAACGGAACAGCGGGGCGAGGTCGAGAGCGGGCATGCGGCGGTTCTTCGGCGCGGAAACGGCCGCCTAGGATAGTCCAGGCCGGCCCGAGCCTGCCGCCGGGCCGCGCCTCTGCTAGAATCCGCGGCCGCTAACCCGTTCTTTTTACAAAGTCCCCGCCATGCCAAGACCCGCCGTTACGATCGCGGCGCGCGCCGCGCGCGCTGCCGGAAACATCATCCTGCGCTACATGAACCGCATCGACGGGCTGAACGTCGTCGAGAAGCAGCAGATGGACTTCGTCTCCGAGGTCGACCGGCTGGCCGAGGCGGAGATCATCAAGGAACTGCGCCGCGCCTACCCGGACCACGCCATCCTCGGTGAGGAGAGCGGCGCGATCGGCAAGGGCCCGCTGCAGTGGGTGATCGACCCGCTGGATGGCACCCACAACTACCTGCGCGGCATCCCGCATTTCTGCGTGTCCATCGGTCTGCTCGAGAAGGGCGTGCCGACCTATGGCGTGGTTTTCGACCCGCTGCGCGACGAGCTGTACACCGCCAGCAAGGGCGACGGGGCCTATCTCAACGACCGCCGCATCCGCGTCAGCAAGCGCGACGACCTGGGCGGCGCGATGATCGCCACCGGCTTCCCCTACCGCCAGCGCGCCCACCTGGGACCGCAGCTGGACATGACCCGCGCGATCCTCGGCCAGGCCGAGGACATCCGCCGCTCCGGCTCGGCCGCGCTGGACCTGGCCTACACCGCCGCCGGCCGCTACGACGGCTATTTCGAGATCGGGCTGAAGCCGTGGGACATGGCCGCCGGCGTACTGCTGGTGCGTGAAGCGGGCGGCCGCTACTGCGATTTCGCCGGTCGCGACGGCATCCCCGAGAGCGGCAACCTGATCGCCGGCAACCTGCACGTGGCCAAGGCGATGGTCGATGCCATCGGCGCGCAGGCCACGCCGACGCTGCTCAAGGCCTAGGTCAGCGGACATCCTTCATGGCCTCGCTGTCCTCGCCCAGGCGGGGACAGCGGGATGGATCAGCCCTGCCAATGCGCCGGGCCTCGATCTCGTCGGGTGCGCGGGCATCGAGCGCGCCCGGCGGCACGCTCCAGGTTTCGCCCACGCCGTGCAGACCGGAAGCAGACGGTTTCAGTTCGACCATGTAGCCGGCGTCGGGCGCGCGGTCGAGTTCGAAGCGGACGGTTCCATCCGACGAGCGGACCGACCAGGTCACGAAACGGCGCGCCGCCGCGCCCGGAGCGAACACCCAAGCTCCGCCCCCGCGCATCGACATCCGGCCGCCGCCCTGCACCGGGTCGAGCCGCAGACACCCGTTGACATGCCCCGACTCCAGCCATTTGTCCCGGGTACGTCCCTGCTTATCGAGCAGGGGGGGGG
>NZ_AMSF01000034.1 GCF_000334915.1 Dyella ginsengisoli LA-4
GGGGGGGGGTCGAGCAGCACCAGAACCCCCGTGCGCTGGACGTTGTTGGCACTTGGCGGGCACGAGCCCTGGCAGAAGCGCACGGCATACACGCCAGATGGCCCAGGTGCGGGCGAGGCTCCCTCGCTCGCGGTTGCCGCGGCTGACGCCATCGTCGCCAGTACGATCGACACGATCCATCGCATCATCATCTTCTTCTCCTTTGCCACCGGTGCAGGCAGACCACCGGACTGGCAACACCATGCCGCGTCGCGAGCAATGACACCACCCATCCGCAGCGGGGCGCCCCGCGCGGGCATCGCTCCGATCGACAGCCGGGGCGCCCGAAGGCGCCCCGGTCATCGTCCCTGCTGCCCTATCCGGCCCGGCGCGCCACGGTGTCGGGAGTCAGGCGGAAACGCGCGACTTCCGAAGCGAGGCGCTGGGCCTGACCTTTCAGCTCGACCACCGAAGCGGCGGCTTCGCTGACGAGCGCCGCGTTTTCCTGGGTCACGCCATCCAGTTGCTGCACGGCCGAGGCGGTCTGGTTCACCCCGATGCTGAGTTCGCGTGCGCCGGAGGCCACATCGCCGAGCAGTTCGCTGATGCGCTTGGCGCCACCGACCAGCTCGCCGATGGTCTCCCCGGCCTGGCGCACCACCTGCACGCCGGCGTCGACCTGCTCGAGATTGGTACCGATCAAGCCCTTGATCTCGCGCGCCGAGGCGGCGGCGCTCTGCGCCAGCGCCCGGACCTCGGAAGCGACCACGGCGAACCCGCGACCGTGCTCGCCTGCACGTGCGGCCTCGACCGCCGCATTGAGCGCGAGAATGTTCGTCTGGAAGGCGATTGCATCGATGCTGCCGACGATATCGCCGATGCGGCCGGAGGCTTCGCTGATCGACTCCATGGTGTGGACCACGCGGCCGATCACCTCACCACCCTGCTCGGCGGTGCGGGCGTTGGCAAGCGCCAGCTTCGTCGCTTCGTCCACGGCCTGCTCATTGCCTTTCACCGTCGCGGCGATCTCTTCCATCGCCGCAGCAGTTTCCTCCAGGTTGGCCGCCGACATCTCCGTACGGCGACTGAGGTCGCCGGTGCCGCTGGCGATCTCCGAGCTGGCGCCAAGGATCGCATCGGAGGCCACACGCATCTGCCCCACCATGCGGCGCTGGGCCTGCTGCATCTCGCTCAGGGTGAACATCAGCTGGGCCGGTTCGTCGGCTCCCCAGGCACGCGGGCATGTGGTCAGATCGCCCTCGCGCATGGCGTCGACGTGGAAGGCGATCTCGCGCATGCCGCCGCCGAGCACGCGGCCGAATGCAACGAAGAGATACAGGGCCGCCAGCATGCTGGCGGCAAGCACTGCGATCGTGATGTCGCGCTCGCGGACCAGCCTGCTGGACCGCGCGGCAAGCAGAGCGTCGAGCTCACCCGTCGCAGCGGCTTCAAGTGCCACGAGAGCGTCAATCGCGTGGTCGCCCAGGGCGATGAATTCGGGAACGGCAGTGGCCACGGTCGGGTCGGCGCTATGGAGCGCGCGATCGATGGAGCTGGTGAACTGGAGGAGCGCCTTGCGGGTCTGCGCGACGTCCAATGTCGCAGCAAGGGCCGGGGTCCGGGCGACTGCCTTGCCCAAGCCGTTCTCCAGGGCCTTGGCGTAGACCGCGAGTTCGTGCCTTCCGCTAGTTAGTGCACTGACACGCTCCGGATCCATCTTGCCCGATGCTCGCAGGCCACTCCCCTCTGCCTGGAGTTTGCCGATGGCCTCGATCATGGCCGGCAGGCGCGTCATGGAGGCATCCATCAGATAGTAGGTATCGATGTCCGGGTCGAGGGTGAGATTCGAGCCATCGGTGCTGGCATCGAGCAGGCCCAGCAGTGCTTCGATGGCAGCGGTATGGCGCGCAACCACCGCGGGTGCGTCACCGACGGCCTTGTCGGCCGCTTCCACGGCTGTCACGAACACACCGTAGGCCTTGCCTGTACCCAGCGCGTCGCCGTTCGCCTTTTCCTCGTCGGCCAACAGCGTCAGGTGCTCGGCAATCGACGTCCGGACCTCGTTGCGAGAGGCGGCATCGGCCTCCTCAACCGCCAGTACCCGGGAGCGCACAAGCAAGGGAAGCAATCCCATGACCTTGTTGCCATAGGCAACACCCTGATGTTCCCTGGCTGACGAAGCGATCTGCCTGGCCTCCCCAGCGAAGTGGGTCCAGGCCAGGAATGCGATGGGAACCAGGAAGGTCACGGCGATGATCAGTGCCTTGAGCTTGAACCCGATTGCCCGGAACAGGCGCACGCCGGGCGCCCAGAAGCCGTGATAGCGGAAGAACTCGGAGAGTCCGCCCTTTCCGGACTCGGCCGGCCCCGTCGATGGACCGGGCGTTTCGAAAGCAGCAGGAGAATAGATGTTCATTGCACGGCCCTCCCCGGGACCGCCGGACGGCCGCCCAATGCAACCGATTGCATGTCTATCGTCCGATATCGCAAGAACTTGAGGGGCAGCAGTTGGAACCTGCGACCGCGCACACAGATGACAGGAGTTTCAGGCGTCCCGCAGAAAGCCGCGGAGAAACGGCACGGTGATGCGACGCTGGGCCGCCAGCGACGCACGATCCAGGCGATCGAGCAGATCGAGCAGGGCCCCCAGGTCGCGCGCGTATCGGTTGAATAACCAGTCCAGCACCGGCTCGTCCAGTTCGATCCCGCGATCGGCCGCACGGCGCTTGAGCACCTGGCGGCGCTCGTCGTCGTCCAGCGGCCTGAGCACGAACTGCGTACATGCCCCGAGTCGCGAACGCAGGTCGGGCAAGGCAATGCCGGAATCCGATGGCCCGGCCGCCGCCGCGAACAACAGGGCGCCGCCCTCGGCTCGGGTCTGGTTGTAGAGGTCGAACAGCGCGTGCTCGGCCTCGCGCTGACCGGCGATCGCCTCCAGGTCGTCCAGCGCCAGCCATTCGCTGCCGGCCACGCCGCGCAGTGCCGCCGCGCGGTCGGCCAGGGTGGCCAGCGGCAGGTACTGCACGCGACGCCCGGCCTCGGCGGCCGCCTGGGCGGCGGCCAGCAGCAGATGGCTGCGCCCGCTACCCAGCGGACCGTGCAGATAGACCCAGGGAGCGCCCGGCTGCGTGGACAGCGCCTCGATGGCCGCGAGCGCGGCGGCGTTGTGCGGGCCGGCGTGGAAGTGCTCGAAGCGCTGGCGACGCGGCCAGCGCAGGGCAAGCGGCAACTGCGCGGTCATGGCGTGGGCGGCGCGCTCTTGCCGTCGCCGACCGGCGCTTCCGGCGTCGCTGCCACTTCATGGTCGGCACTGGCCTCGGTCACATCCGCCGGGACCTCCACCGCGGCCGCCGGGCCGGTATCCATGTACAGCTCGCTCGCGCGGTAGCGCTCGGTGAGGTAGCGCAGCAGCACCAGGATCACCGAGGCCGCCGGCAGCGCCAGCAACACGCCGAGAAAGCCCGCGAGGTAACCGCCGGCCAGCACCGCGAAAATCACCGCCACCGGATGCAGGCCGATCTTGTCGCCGACCAGCTTGGGCACCAGCACGTAGCCCTCCAGCAACTGGCCGATCGTGAACACGCCGCAGACCAGCAGCAGGTGGGTCCAGTCGCCGTACTGCACCAGCACCGCGATCACCGCGGCACCGAAACCGATGATGAAACCGAGGTACGGCACGAAGCTCAGCAACCCGGCGACCATGCCGATCAGCGGGCCCACCGACAGGCCGACCACCGACAGACCCGCGCCGTAGAACAGGCCCAGCGCCATCATCACCAGCAACTGGCCGCGCACGAAGGCACCGAGCACCTTGTCCGAATCGCGCGCCAGACGGGCGACCGTCGGCTCGATCGAACGCGGCAGCATCGCGTCGATCCAGGCCACCAGACGGTCCCAGTCGCGCAGCAGGTAGAACGCGACCACCGGGATCAGCACCAGGTTGGTCATCCACATGATCACGCCCACGCCCGAACGCGAGAGCTTGCCCAGCACGGTGCCGATCGAGCCGATGTGCTCCTTCACCGCATCCACCAGGCGACCGGTGTCGAACATGTGCGGATCCAGCCGCAGCTTCGCCTGAAGCCACGGCAGGGCGGTGTCGCGCACCCACTCGCCGTAGCGGGGCAGGTTCTGGATCAGGTTGTCGACCTGCCGGGAGATCAGCGGGATCAGCACCAGCAGCGCCCCCACCGTGAGCAGCAACAGCACCACGAACACGATGGTCACCGCCAGCGTGCGGCCCATGCCGAACTTCTCCAGCCGGTCGGCCAGCGGATCGCCCAGGTAGGCGAGCATCGCGGCGATGGCGAACGGCATCAGCACCGGGGCCAGCAGGTAGACCAGGTAGCCGATGACCGCGACGATCGCCAGCAATTGCCAGCGACGGGAGTCCTGGGCTGTCATGGGTGTGCTCCCGCGAGGGTGGCGAGGCGGAGCAAGACCGGTCTCAATGCAGCCAGCGCAGACTGGCGTCCGCACCGGCGTGATTCGACGAGGCCTGCAGCAGGCGGCCACCGGCGGCGAGATTGGACGCCAGCGCATTCAGCGGCAGCGACGAGGATACCTCCAGCAGCACGCCATCATCCTTGGCTCCGAGCGTGGTCACGCTACGCACCGACGGGTCGCCGCGCAGCACGTTGAGCAGCTGGGCGTAATCCATGGCCGAGGCTACGCCGTCGACCCACAACTTGCCGTCGCTGGTGCCGGAACCGATCACGTTGAGCTGCTTGCCGACCCGGGCGGCCATCGCCGCTCCAGCATTGGCAAACAGGCCGTCCTCGGTCGGGCCCAGGTCCTGCCAGCTCTGCGCCGCGCCACCGGACACCAGGGTCCAGTCGACACCGCCCGGGTGCAATTTGCCGAGCAATACCAGACCGGTCTTGTAGCGGGCGGTCAGCTGGGCCATCTCGGCGGGATCCACCGCAGCGACACGCGCCGGATCCGGCGGCTGCGTCGGGTCCGGATAGACCACGCCGTAGCCCTGTGCCGCGGCCGATTTGGCCAGCGCGTCGAGCGAATCGCCGCCCAGCAGGCTGCCGTCGTTGCCCTGGACCAGCAACAGCACGGGTGGCTTCACCCCGGCGGCGGGGGCCCCCAACTGGCCGACCAGGTGGTTGATCGCGCCTCGGTCGAACGTGATCTGCAACGCGATGCCGTCGCCGGAGCGCTGGTACTGGTACTGGCTGACCAGCCCGCTGGCCGACTTCAGCGCATCGTCGTAGCCGGATTTGCCGCGCAGGTCCTGCCCGCCGGCCACCCGGGCCAGCACCTGGGCCAGCGCACTGGAGAACGTGGCGTCCCGCTGGGACTCGCTGGTGTCGGTCACCGGCATGACGACCGTGTACGGGGACGAGGGCGCCGACTGCTGGGCGAGCGCCGGCCGCAACCCGGCCAGACCGAACAGGAACAGGATGCAGAGCAGGCGGGACAGGCGCATGGGAAGGGTTTGATATCCGTTCGAATCGTCCGGGAAGTCTGCCCAATCCGGCCCCCAGCGTCTATCATTGGGCGTTTATCGACGCGGGTTCCTGCCATGTCCGACGCCCTCACCTACCGCGCCGCCGGCGTGGATATCGACGCCGGCAATGCGCTGGTCGAACGCATCAAGCCGCTGGTCAAGCGCACCGCCCGCCCGGAAGTGATGGGCGGACTGGGCGGCTTCGGCGGCCTGTTCAACCTGGGCACCCGCTACAAGGAGCCGGTGCTGGTCTCCGGCACCGATGGCGTCGGCACCAAGCTCAAGCTGGCGCAGAACCTGGGCCGCCACGACACCATCGGCATCGACCTGGTCGGCATGTGCGTCAACGACGTGCTGGTGCAGGGCGCCGAACCGCTGTTCTTCCTCGACTATTTCGCCACCGGCAAGCTGGACGTGGACACCGCCGCGGCCGTGGTCGGTGGCATCGCGAAGGGCTGCGAGCTGGCCGGCTGCGCCCTGATCGGCGGCGAGACGGCCGAGATGCCCGACATGTATCCACCGGGCGAATACGACCTGGCCGGCTTCACCGTCGGCGCGGTCGAGAAGGCCGAGCTGATGGACGGCAGCGCCATCGTCGCCGGCGACGTGGTGCTCGGCGTAGCCTCGTCCGGCCCGCATTCGAACGGCTACTCGCTGGTCCGCAAGATCCTCGAGCGCGCGGGCAACCCGCTGGACCTCGATCTCGGCGGCACCTCGCTGGCGGACGCACTGATGGCGCCCACCACGATCTACGTCAAGTCGATGCTGGAGCTTCTGCGGGCCGCCCCGGTACACGGCATGGCGCACATCACCGGTGGCGGGCTGAAGGAAAACATCATCCGTGTGGTGCCGGACGGCCTCGGCCTGGCGCTGGACGCTTCGACGATCGTGCTGCCGCCGGTCTTCGACTGGCTGATGCGCGAGGGCAACGTGGCCCGCGAGGAGATGTGGCGCACCTTCAACTGCGGCGTGGGTTTCACCGTGATCCTGCCGAGCCACGCCGTGTCCGCCGCCTCCGCCCTGCTCGACAGGCACGGACTGGCCTCGCGCGTGATCGGCGAAGTCGTACCGGCGCAGGGCGACGAGCGCGTGCGCATCGGCTGATCCCACGAGCCGGCCACCCTCCGGCCCGCGGAGCGACCTCACCATGACAACGCCCTTCCGTATCGCCGTGCTCGCCTCCGGGCGCGGCAGCAATCTTGCCGCCCTGCTGGCTGCCCGCGACCGCGGCGAGCTGCCGGTAGAGTTCGTGCTGGTCGCCAGCGACAAGGCTGACGCCGGCGCACTGACCCTGGCGGGAGCGGCCGGGGTGCCGACCCTCGCGCTGTCGCCTCGCGACTATGCGGACCGTGCCAGCTTCGACCACGCCCTGTTCGAACGGGTCGCCGGGACGAAGCCGGACCTGCTGGTGCTGGCGGGCTTCATGCGGATCATCGACGGTGCCGCACTGACGCCCTGGGCAGGACGGATGATCAACATCCACCCGTCGCTGTTGCCGAAGTACCGCGGCCTGCACACCCATCGCCGTGCGCTGGCCGCCGGCGACACCGAACACGGCGCCAGCGTGCATTTCGTTACCGCCGAACTCGACGGCGGTCCGGTGATCGCGCAGGCGCGCATGCCGATCGAACCGGGCGACGACGAGCAGCGGCTGGCCGAACGGCTGCTGGCGCTGGAACACCGGCTGCTGCCCGCCGTCGTGGCGGACATCGCCGCCGGGCGCATCGCACTGCGCGACGGGCGCGTCTGTCTTGACGGCCAGGCGCTTGCAGCGCCGCTCAACTGGCGTAACGGCATGCTCTCGCGCTGAACGCCAAGGCCCGGACAGACGCCGTCGCCACCGAACGTTCAGGTGCGCCGCTTAGACTCTGGCGCATGACTCGTGCCCGCCCTCATGTTTCGACGCGCTTCGCGCGTACCGCCCTCGCCGCCCTCGCGCTCGCCGCGGGCACCGCCGCTGCCGCCACCGCGCCGAGGCCCTTCACCGCCACCTACCAGGTTCAGCAGGACGGCCAGACCATCGGCAAGGCTACCGTGACGCTGACAGCCGTGGGCAAGGACGAATACACCTACCGCAATCGCTCCCGGGGAACCAGCGGGCTGGCCGCGCTGATCGGCGCCAACACCGACGAGACCACCCGGTTCCGCTGGCACGACGATGCTCCCGAGACGGTGACCTACGACTACGCGATGGACTCCTCGTTCAAGCGCAAGCACCGTCATCTGCAGGTCGACTGGGCCAGCCACCAGGTCACGGTGGACGAAGGCAAGGGGCCGATCCATTACGCCGGTACCGCGGGCATGGTCGACCGCAACACCCTGCCGCTGGCCCTGGGCCTGGCGCTGCGCGATGGCGACAGGCAGGTGGTGCTGCCGGTCGGCGTGAAGCAGCGCGTGGAAAAACAGCAGTATGCCGTGCAGGCCACCGAGCGGCTGGCCGTACCGGCCGGAGAGTTTTCCGCCGAGCGGGTCACCCGCACCGACACCGACAAGCCGTTTGATGCCTGGTACGTGCCGGCGAAATTTCCGGTGCCGGTAAAGCTGGCCCAGGCCGACGGCGGCAACCTGACCCTGCTGCTGGAAAGCTTCCACTCGCCCTGAAGCGTGGCGAGGCAAAAAAAGCCGGGGCATGCCCCGGCTTTTTTTACACGTCGTCCGTCAGTTGGGCAGGCGACGGATCCGCGCGCCCAGCACACCGAGCTTCTCCTCGATGTTCTCGTAGCCGCGATCGATGTGGTACACGCGGTCCACCGTGGTATCGCCTTCGGCGACCAATCCAGCCAGCACCAGGCAGGCCGAAGCACGCAGGTCGGTCGCCATGATCGGCGCGCCGCTCATCTTGGGCACGCCCTGGATGATCGCGGCATTGCCCTCCAGACGGATGTCCGCCCCCAGGCGCTGCAGCTCGTGCGCGTGCATGAAGCGGTTCTCGAACACCGTCTCGGTGATCACGCCCACGCCCTCGGCCACACAGTTGAGCGCGGTGAACTGGGCCTGCATGTCGGTGGGAAAGGCAGGGTACGGCGCGGTCACGATGTTCACCGCCTTCGGGCGGCGACCGCCCATGTCCAGCTCGATCCAGTCCTCGCCGGTGCTGATGTGCGCGCCGGCTTCTTCCAGTTTCGACAGCACCGACTCCATCGTGCCGGCGCGGGCACCGCGGGCGCGCACCTTGCCGCCGGTCATCGCCGCACCGACCAGGAAGGTGCCCGTCTCGATGCGGTCCGGCAGCACCTCGTACTCGGCGCCGTGCAGGCGCTCGACGCCGTGGATCACCATGGTGGCGGTGCCGGCACCCTCGATCTGCGCCCCCATGGCGTTGAGGCAGTGGGCCAGGTCCACCACTTCCGGTTCCTGCGCCGCGTTCTCGATGATGGTGGTGCCGCTGGCCAGGGCCGCGGCCATCATCACGTTCTCGGTACCGGTGACGGTAACCATGTCCATCGCGATGCGGGCGCCCTTCAGTCGCTTGGCGCGCGCCTTGATGTAGCCGTTCTCGACAACGATGTCCGCCCCGAGCGCCTGCAGGCCGCGGATGTGCTGGTCGACCGGCCGCGAGCCGATCTGGCAGCCGCCCGGCAGCGACACCTCGGCCTGGCCGAAGCGCGCCACCAGCGGCCCCAGCACCAGGATCGAGGCGCGCATGGTCTTCACCAGGTCGTACGGCGCGAAATAGCGGTCGGCCGGACGCGGGTCCACATGGATCTTCATGCGGTCGTCCAGCACCAGCTGCACCCCCATCTGGCCGAGCAGCTCCATCGTGGTGGTGACGTCGTGCAGATGCGGCACGTTGGAGATGGTCACCGGCTCGTCGGCGAGCAGGCAGGAGGCGAGGATCGGCAGTACGGCGTTCTTGGCGCCGGAGATGCCGACCTCGCCCTGAAGCGGCTGCCCGCCGCTGATGAGGATCTTGGCCATGAGGTTCCTTGCGAAAATGGTGGTGCGGGAGTCGCGCGCCGATCCCCTAGGATCGCGCCGCGGCCTCCTGCGGGGTCAGGGTTTTCAGCGCGAGCGCGTGGATCGCCCCGCCCATCAGGTCGCCCAGCGTGGCGTAAACCAGGCGGTGCCGGGCCAGCGGCAGCTTGCCGGCGAACTGCTCGGCCACCACCGTGGCCTCGAAGTGCACGCCGTCGTCGCCACGCACGTCCGCCCGGGCACCGGGCAAGCCGCTCTCGATCAAAGCCTGGATCCGCTCTGCGTCCATCTGAATTCCACTGTCCGGAGGGCGCCGTCTGGACGGGGGCGCCGGGTCCCGGCGGCGTCCAACGCGCTGTCATAAGAAGGTAAACTGCAAGACGGCCATGGTAATGGAAAGTCGCTGGCGCAGAAATGACGGCATGTCATTCAGCGTGCGGCTGCGAAGCTACACCGTGGACTTTGCCCCGACCCCGCACCCTGGCGCCGCCGCCGAAGGACCCATGAACGCACGCATCGCACCATCTGCCGAGATCTCCGTCGATCCGGACGCCATCGCGCGCAGCGCACGCACGGTGATCGCCACCGAGGCGGCCGCGATCCGGGCGCTGGAGCCGCGCGTGAATGGCGATTTCGTCGAGGCCTGCCGGCTGATCCTGGGTTGCCAGGGGCGCCTCGTCGTCAGCGGCATGGGCAAATCGGGCCACATCGGGCGGAAGATCGCCGCCACGCTGGCCTCCACCGGCACCCCGGCCTTCTTCGTCCACCCGGGTGAAGCGAGCCACGGCGACCTGGGCATGATCACCCCCCAGGACGTGGTGCTGGTGCTGTCCAACTCCGGCGAGACGGACGAACTGCTGTTCATCCTGCCGGTGATCAAGCGGCAGAACATCCCGCTGATCGCGATCACCGGCAACCCGAAATCCTCGCTTGCCGGCCAGGCAGACGTGCATCTGGACGCCAGTGTCTCCACCGAAGCCTGCCCGCTGGGCCTGGCACCGACCGCGAGCACCACCGCCGCGCTGGTGATCGGCGACGCGCTGGCGATCGCCCTGCTGGAAGCCCGCGGCTTCACCTCGGAAGACTTCGCCCGCTCGCATCCGGCCGGGAGCCTCGGCCGCCGGTTGCTGCTGCACATCAGCGACGTGATGCACACCGGCGAGGGCATCCCGCGGGTCGGCCCGGACGCCAACCTCACCCAGGCGCTGATGGAAATGACCCGCAAGCACCTGGGCATGACCGCCGTGGTGGACGCCGACGACCACCTGCTCGGCGTGTTCACCGACGGCGACCTGCGCCGCGCCCTGGACGACGACGGCGTGGACCTGCGGGGAGCCACCGTGGCCGGCCTGATGAGTCGCTCGCCGAAGACCATCACGGCGGACAAGCTGGCGGTGGAAGCGGCCCAGCTCATGGAGAAGCACCAGATCCACGCCCTGCTGGTGGTCGACGAGCAGCAGCGCGTGGTCGGCGCCCTCAACATCCACGACCTGCTGCGCGCCCGCGTGGTCTGATCCCTGCCAGCCAAGCGACCCGCACGTGACCGGATACCTTGCCGACCTGCCCGCCGACCTGCTTGCCCGGGCCACCCGCATACGACTGGCCGCCTTCGACGTGGACGGCACCCTCACCGATGGCCGCCTGCACTACGCCGAGGATGGCCGGGAAACCAAGGTCTTCCATGTGCATGACGGTCTCGGCCTGAAGCGCCTGCAGGCCAACGGCATCGAGGTGGCGATCGTGACCGCCCGCATCAGTCATGCGGTCACCCTTCGTGCCGAGGAACTGGGAATCGCCCACGTCTATCAGGGACAGGGCGACAAGCGGACCTGCCTGGGCGATCTGCTGGACGCGCTGCACCTGCAGCCGGAGCAGGCCGCTTTCGTCGGCGACGACCTGCCCGACCTGCCGCCGATGGGACTGGCGGGCCTTGCCGTGGCGACCGCCAACGCGCACCCGTGGGTCGTCGAACGCGCGCACTGGCAAACCAGCCGCCGCGGAGGCGAAGGGGCCGCGCGCGAGGTCAGCGACCTGCTGCTGCTGGCCCAGGGCAAGGCGGACGCCGAGCGGGAACGCTGGCGATGAGCCTGGGGCGCTGGTTCCGCGACCGTCGCCTGGCGACGGCCATCGTCGTCGTCGGCCTGCTCGCCGGCACGACCGGCCTGCTGCGCTGGTGGATGGCGCCCGGGCCGGCCCCGGACCAGTTCGTGGGACCGCCGCGGTCCGGCTACACGCTCACCGAATTCCAGCTGTCCAGCTACGGCAGGGATGGCCGCCCCGCCTTCAACGTGAAGGCGCCCCGACTGGAACGGCGTGAGGGTGACGAGTCGCTGTATATCAATTCACCGGTATTCGACCTGCCCTCCAACGAGACCGGGGTACCCGACTGGCGCGGCGAATCGCTGTACGGATGGGTGGACAAGGGGGGCGACCTGCTCAAGCTGCAGGGGCCGGTGCACATGCATCGCGAGGCCTTCGACGACACCCCTGCCGCCCGGCTGGACACCGAGGACGCCACCATCTGGCCCAAACAGAACCGGATGGAAACCGCCGCCCCGGCGCACATGGCGCAGGGCGACCTTACAATGAGCGGGGTGGGCATGCGCGCCGACCTCAACGACAAGCATCTGGAGTTGCTCAATGACAGCCAAGGGTCATTCCCGCCACGCAAGCGCCGCTAGCCGGTGGCCCTTGCCGGTCGTGCTAGCGGTATCGCTCATGCTGCCGGGGATCGGCCTGGCCAAGCAGAGCGATCGCGACCAGCCGATGAACTACACGGCCGTCTACACCGAGGCCTTCCAGAAGCCCAACTCCGTCAGCACGCTCAAGGGCAAGGTCCAGATCACCCAGGGCACCATGCACCTGAGCGGCGACCTGGCCAAGATCTACCTCGACGCAGACTCGCAGATCTCGCGGGTGGTGGTGACCGGCCATCCGGCGCATATCCAGCAGCTGGACGACAGCGGCAACCTCATGACCGGCGAAGCGGCGACGCTGGACTATGACAACGTACACGGCATCGCCGTGCTGACCACCGATGCGGTGGTCAGGCAGCAGGGGCGCGGACAGTTCTCCGGCGACAAGCTGACCTACGACACGCAGACCAGCCAGATCACCGGCGAGTCGAATGGCCAGGGCCTGGTGCATGGAACCTTCCTGCCCAAGCCGCGGCCGGCCAAACCGGCCACCGCAACGGCTCCCGCCACGTCCGCCGCTCCCACTGCGGCCAGTCCGGCTGCCGCCCCTGCGCCAGCGGCGGCCACCAGCAGCAAGCAGCCCTGACCGATGCTGTCCGCAGAAGGCCTACAGAAGCGATTCCGCGCGCGCCAGGTCGTGCGCGACTTCGGGTTTTCCATCCGCCAGGGTGAAGTGGTGGGCCTGCTCGGCCCCAACGGCGCCGGCAAGACCACCTGCTTCTACATGGTGGTCGGCCTGATCGAGGCCGACGGCGGTTCGATCAAGCTCGACGGCAAGGACATCACCGGACTGCCGATGCACTCGCGCGCCCGGCTGGGCATCGGCTACCTGCCGCAGGAGCCCTCCGTGTTCCGGCGCCTGAGCGTGGCCGACAACATCATGGCCGTGCTGGAACTGCGCGAAGGGCTGACCGCGCGGGAACGGGCCGCCCAACAGGAAGGCCTGCTGGAAGAGCTCAAGATCAGCCACATCGCGGACCAGAAGGGCATCAGCCTGTCCGGCGGCGAGCGGCGCCGGGTGGAAATCGCCCGGGCACTGGCTGCGGAGCCTCGTTACATGCTGCTGGACGAGCCCTTTGCCGGCGTCGATCCGATCTCGGTGGGCGAGATCCAGCGCATCGTGCGCCACCTGAAGGAGCGCGGCATCGGCGTGCTGATCACCGATCACAACGTGCGCGAGACGCTCGGCATCTGCGACCGGGCCTACATCCTGAACGAGGGCGAGGTGATGTCGCGCGGCACGCCGGCCCATATCCTCGCCGACGAGAAGGTACGGGACGTCTACCTCGGTCGCGAATTCCGGCTCTGACCACCGGCGAGGTCGCAGGGAATTGACCTGGGACAGATCGGGGCGCCCCGGTGGCACCTCAAGGCTGTTCGACTCCCCGGGGTGGGGTTAGGATGAAAGCCAGTTCCAAGGCCCCCGGTCGGTATGAAACCCGGACTCCAGTTCCGACTCCATCAACAGCTGACCCTGACGCCGCAGCTGCAGCAGGCGATCCGGTTGCTGCAGCTCTCGCAGTTGGAGCTGGAAGCGGAGTTGCGCCAGATCGCCGAGGGCAACCCGCTGCTGGAATTCGAGGAAGAGTCGACGGAGGACTCCGTCGAATCGGCCGACGAGGACGTTTTCCGCACCGACTCCGGACTGGGCTCCGCCAGCGCGAGCAGCACCTCCAGCGAGGAGCATGACTCCGGCGAGCCGCCCGACTGGGCGGATGGCGACGGCGCCGGGGAATCGCCGATGGACTTCTCCTCCATCGGCTCGGCCAGCGGCAGTGGCAGCGGCAACCGGGACGAGGATTTCGAACCACAGAACGCCGCCGCCGAAACGATGCAGGAACACCTGCTCTGGCAGCTCAACCTGTCCGGGTTCACCCCGCGCGAGCGCGCCATCGCCACGGTCATCATCGACGCGCTGAATCCGGACGGATACGTCGCGGAAACACCCGACGCCCTTCTGGCCGCCCTTCCCGCCGACCTGCAGGCCACCCCCGAGGAAGTCGAGGCCGTGCGCCGCCGGGTGCAGGATTTCGACCCGGTCGGCGTGGCCAGCCGCGACCTGCGTGACTGCCTCAGGGTGCAACTGGAACAGTTCGACGACGGCACCGCACAGCGCGAACTCGCGCTGCGCATCGTCGACTCGGAGCTCGAGCTGCTCGCCCGCAATGACATCGGTCGACTCGCACGCAAGCTGCGCGCCGGGGAGGACGAAGTCGCCGCCGCCGCCGCACTGATCCGCAGCCTGGATCCGCGCCCGGGCGCCGCCCTGGACACCACGCCGGTGGAGTACGTCGCTCCGGACGTCTACACCTTCAAGGAGGGCGCCCGCTGGAGGGTGAGCCTCAATCCGGAATGCCAGCCGCGGCTGGGTCTGAACCAGCATTACTGCAGCCTGATCGCCAAGGCGCGCGGCGAGGATGCGAGCTGGATGCGCGGCCAGCTGCAGGAGGCGCGGTGGCTGATCAAGAGCCTGGAGTCCCGGGCCGAGACGCTGCTCAAGGTCACCGAGGCGATCGTGCGCAGGCAGAGCGCCTTCCTCGACTACGGCCCGGAGGCGATGCACCCGCTGGTGCTGCGCGAAGTGGCCGAGGAAGTGGGCATGCACGAATCGACCATCTCCCGCGTGACCACGCGCAAGTACATCCACACTCCACGCGGCACCTTCGAGCTCAAGCACTTCTTTTCCAGCGGGGTCTCCACCGAGGACGGCGGCAGCGCATCGTCCACCGCCATCCAGGCGATGCTGCGCAAGCTGGTCGAATCGGAGGATCCCCGCAAACCCCTTTCCGACCAGGCGCTCGCCGAGGAACTGCACCGCAAGGGCATCCAGGTGGCGCGCCGCACGGTTGCCAAATACCGGGAGGCCATGCGCATACCCAGCTCCAGCGAGCGTCAACGCGCCAGCTGAATCCTCGCCGCGCGCGGCGCGGAACCTCGAGGACCTCAAGGCGTCTGAGCCACTGGACGATAACGAGATGACTGTGGATGCACCCCGGATGACCGGGGCCGCATCGATCCACGCCGCGCAAGCGGCCGTACCAAAGGAGGCGCAACATGCAATTCCAACTCAGCGGTCAGCACGTCGAAATCACCGAGGCCATGCGCGCGCATGTCACCGGCCAGCTGGACCGCCTCAATCGCCTCGACGACCGATTGACGAGCATTTCCGTGGTGCTCTCGCTGGACAAGCTGCAGCAGAAGGCCGAAGGCACGCTGCACACCTCTTCCGGCGCCCTGCTCCACGCCGAGGCCTTTGAGCAGGACATGTACGTCTCCATCGACAAGATGTTCGACAAGCTGGTGACCCAGCTGCGCAAGCACCGCGACAAGGTCTGCGACAAGCACAAGGCCGAGGCCCGCCGCGACGACCGCATGGTCGGCTGATCCGCGGCACCGCAGTCCCGACCAGGCCCGCCCCGCCAGGGCGGGCCTTTTGCTACGTGGCATCCGGCCCGCCTGCGCTGGCGGCCAAGCTGGCACAATAGGCCGCGCACCTGGCCGGCCACCTGAGGCCTTCCTGCCGGGGCAGAGGATCCGACGACGTGGACCGGCTCACCGCCCGACAACTCTACGATGGCGTGCACGAGCGCATGGGGCTGCGCTGGGTGTCCGGCATGCGCGGCGAAGGCCGCGTGCTCGAGCGCGGCGTCACGCAGACGCGCCGCCCGTCGCTGGTCGGCTACCTCAACGTGATCTATCCGAACAAGATCCAGATCATCGGCACCGAGGAGCTGAAGTACCTCGACGAACTGGATTCGCGCCAGCGCTGGGAGGCGATCAACAAGATCGCGGCCTACCAGCCGGTCGCGCTGATCGTCACCAAGGACCAGACGATCCCCTCCGATCTGCGCGAGGTCGCCGAGGAGACCAACACACCGTTGTGGATCAGCTCCAAGCGCGGCCACGAGCTGCTGACCTGGATGCAGTACCACATGGCGCGCATGCTGGCCCCGCGCATCACCCTGCACGGCGTGTTCCTGGAGGTGTTCTCGATCGGCGTGCTGATCACCGGCGAATCCGGTTCGGGCAAGAGCGAGCTGGCCCTGGAGCTGATCAGCCGCGGCCACCGGCTGGTGGCCGACGACGCCACCGAATTCACCCTGATCGCGCCGGACGTGATCGACGGCACCTGCCCGGAGCTGTTGCAGGACCTGCTGGAGGTGCGCGGCCTGGGCGTGCTCAACATCCGGGAGATGTTCGGACACACCGCGGTCAAGGCATCGAAGTACCTTCGGCTGGTGATCCACCTCAAGCCGCTGCGCGAGGGCGAGGACACCGACGCGCTGACCCGCCTCACCGGCGACATCGGCCACCGCGAGATCTTCGAGGTCCAGGTGCCGATGATCACCATCCCGGTGGCGCCCGGCCGCAACCTGGGCGTGCTGGTGGAGGCGGCCGTGCGCAACCACGCGCTGAAGACCAAGGGACTGGACCCCGCGCAGACCTTCATCGACCGCCAGGCGCACCAGATGCGCCGCCTGCCCCCCTGGTGACCCTTGGACACGAACGAAACCACTGCCATCGCCGAGGCCGGACCGAACGCCGTGCATCTGGTCGTGCTCACCGGCATGTCCGGCGGCGGCAAGACCGTGGCGCTGCGCGCGCTGGAGGACCTCGAGTTCTACTGCGTGGACAATCTCCCGGCGAGCCTGCTGCCGCGACTGGTCAATGCCGTGCTGGAGGATCGCGGCGGCCGCCGCATGATGCGTATCGCGGTGGGCGTGGACGCTCGCAACCGCGAGCACGACATCGAGATCATGCCGAGCGTGCTCTCCGAGCTGGCGGAGGCCGGCGTGCAGGTGCACCTGCTGTTCCTCGATTGCCGCGACGAAGTGCTGATCAAGCGCTACTCGGAGACCCGCCGCAGGCACCCGCTGGCCATGCGCAACGTGTCGCTGGCCGACGCCATTGCCGCCGAACGACGGCTGCTGCGTCCGCTGATGGGTATTGCCGAGAAGGTGATCGACTCCAGCCAGCTCAACGTCCACCAGCTGCGGCGACTGGTCGCCACCGACTACGCGCGCGCCACCGAAGGGCTGACGGTGATGTTCCAGTCGTTCGCATTCAAGCGGGGGCTGCCGCTGGATGCCGACTTCGTGTTCGACGCCCGCTGCCTGCCGAACCCGCACTGGCAGCCGAAGCTGCGACCGCTGTCAGGCAAGGACGCACCGGTACGCGAGTTCCTCGAGGCCGACCCGCTGGTCGCCGAGTACGTGGGCGACACCGTACGCTGGCTGGAAGCCTGGCTGCCGCGCTTCGAGGCGGACGACCGCAGCTACGTGACCATCTCGATCGGCTGCACCGGCGGCCGCCACCGCTCGGTCTACCTGGTCGAACGGCTGGCCGAGCATTTCCGGGCCCGCCGCCAGGGCGTGCTCACCTTCCATCGCGAGCTGGAGTGACGGCGATGAGCGTGGGCATCCTCCTGATGACGCACGAGGCGGTCGGCCATGCGCTGATCTCCGCAGCCCGGCACGTCATGCCCAAGCTGCCGCTCAGGGTGGATGCGGTGGAGATCCCCGCGGACGCCGATACGGACGTCATGCGCTCGCTCACCGCCCGGCACGCCCGCGCGCTCGATCAAGGCGACGGCGTGCTCGTGCTTGCCGACCTGTACGGAGCCACGCCCTGCAACATCGGACTGTCGCTGGCCTCGCTCGGGGTCCATCTTCGCTGCGTATCGGGACTGAACCTGCCTATGCTGCTGCGCGTGCTCAACTATGCGGACAGACCGCTGGACGAACTGGTGGAAATCGCCGCCAGCGGTGGCCGCGGAGGAATCTTCATCGACCATGCTTGAGAAAGAAATCGTGGTATCCAACCGGCTCGGCCTGCACGCCCGCGCCTCGGCGAAGCTGGTGCAGCTGGTGCAGGGCTTCAAGTCGACCGTCTGGCTCATCAGCAAGGGGCGCGAGATCAACGCGCAGAGCATCATGGGTGTGATGATGCTCGCCGCCGGTATCGGCACGGCGCTTACCGTACGCACCGAGGGGCCGGACGAACAGCAGGCCCTCGATGCCGTCATCGACCTGTTCGACCGCAAATTCGACGAAGGCGGCTGACGTGCCCCGAACCCGTGTCCACCGCCGTGTGCAGGTCCGCCAACGCATCCCTGGCCGGGTTGCCACGCACGCGTCACGGACCGCCCCTGTCGTTAACCGGCGTAGCCAGGGAGGGATCCAGGAATGAGGCAGAGCCTGCCGGGAACCATCGCCGCCAGGGGCATGTGCCTGGGCCGCGCGCGGCTGGTGCAACCCAGCCGCTATGCGGTGGACAACCGCCCGCTGGGCGAGGACGAGGTGGAGGCGGAGCTCGACCGCCTGCATCTGGCGCTTGAGACCGCCCGACAGGAACTGCGCGACCTGCGCACCAAGCTGCATGGCGCACTGGCGCGCGAGGTGAACGAGTTCATCGACGCGCACACCCTGCTGCTGGACGATCCCGAGCTGCTGCGCGGACTGGACGACATGATCCGGATCGGCCACTACCGTGCCGGCGCCGCCCTGAAGAAGCAGCGTGACCGCATCGCCGCGGTATTCGAGGCGATGGACGATCCGTACCTGCGCAGTCGTCGCGAGGACGTCGACCAGGTCATCAACCGGGTGATCTCCGCGCTGCAGCGCCAGACCAGCGCCGAGGAGCGCAAGCTGGCGGCCCGCGTCGGCGAGATCCTGGTGGCCGACACCATCGCCCCGGGCGACATGGCGCACCTGGCCGGCCATGGCCTGCTCGGTGTGGTGGCGAGTTCCGGTAGCCCGTATTCGCACAGCGCGATTCTCGCCCGCAGCCTCGACCTGCCGATGCTGGTGGGCACGCGCGACGCGCTGTCGAGCATCCACGACGACGATCTGATCCTGCTCGACGCCGAGCAGGGCGAGGCGATCGTCCATCCCACCGCGCAGGACCTGGCTCGGTACCGCGCCTGGCAGCGCGAGGCGGCGCAGGAGGGCCGGCGCCTGGCCAAGCTGGCCAACGCGCCATCACGCACCCGCGACGGTATCGACGTGCGACTGCTGGCCAACGCCGAGTCCGCCGCCGACGTGGCGATGGCGCGGGCCCGCGGCGCCGATGGCGTCGGCCTGTACCGCACCGAATTCCTGTTCCTGCGCCACAAGGGGCTGCCCAGCGAGGAAGAGCAGTTCATCGCCTATCGCGACCTGGTGATCGGCATGGGTGGCCTGCCGGTGACCATCCGCACGCTGGACCTGGGTGCGGACAAGGCCGATGCCGCCGGCATCGCGCTGCGCGGCGAGGACAACCCCGCACTCGGCGTGCGCGGCGTGCGGCTGTCGCTGCGCCACCCGGCGGTGTTCACCACGCAGATCCGCGCCATCCTTCGCGCCGCATGCTACGGCCCGATGCGCGTGCTGGTGCCGATGGTGACCCAGCCGGACGAGATGATCGCCGTGCGCACGCTGTTCAAGCTGGCCCGGCAGGAGCTGAAGCAGGAGGGCGTGGACCTGCCGGAGAAGCTCCCGCTGGGCGCGATGATCGAAGTGCCCGCCGCGGCGATCAACGTGCGCGCCCTGCTCGAGCATTCCGACTTTCTCGCCATCGGCACCAACGACCTGGCCCAGTACGTGCTCGCCGCCGACCGCGGCAACGATGCGCTGGAAAACGTCTACAACCCGCTCAATCCGGCCCTGCTGCGGTTGATCTGCCATGTCATCAGTGCCGGCCGCCGGGTGCGCAAGCCGGTCAGCCTGTGCGGCGAGATCGGCGGCGACGTGAACTTCACCGCGCTGCTGCTGGCGCTGGGGCTGTGCGAGTTCAGCATGCACCCCAGTCAGTTGCTGCTGGTGCGCGACCGCCTCGGCGAGCTTGACCATGGCGTGCTTCGCCGCATGGCGCCGAAGCTGATCCGTGCGCATACCCACGAACAGGTGGAAGCCCTGCTCGCCACCATCGACGCAACGCTGCCCACCGTACCGGCCTGAACGGCAACCGGAACCGTACTCAAAGCGTCCGCAGGAACGCTTCCATCGCCGCGCCACGGTACTTCTGCCGGTGCAGCAGGATCGACAGCTGACGGGTGAGGTCGAGGAACGGCGTGTGCAGCACTTTCAGGCGACCGGCGGCGACCGCATCGGTCACCGCCACCGCCGGCAGACAGGCGATGCCAAGGCCGGCGACCACGGCCTGCTTGATCGCCTCGATCTGGTCCAGCTCCAGCACGGTAAGGCCGGAGGGTAGCTGGCCCAGCGCCCGTTCACTCAGCGCGCGCGTGGCCGAACCGGGCTCGCGCAGCACCCAACGCGCCCCGGCGAAATGCGCGGCAGCCAGCCGACGACGACTTGCCAGCGGATGGTCCGGACGGGCACACACCACCAGGGTGTCGGTGCGCCAGGGGCGCACCTCCAGTTGCGGATGGGTCACCGGCCCTTCCACGCAGCCCACATCGAGGGCGTGATCGAGCATCGCCGCAGCGATCGCCTCGGTGTTGGCCACGCGCAGGCGGATCGTCACCTGCGGATGCGCCTCGACGAAGCGCCCCAGCAGCTCACCCACCCGGTAGTTGCCGACGGTGTTGCTGGTGCCCACCCGCAGGTCGCCCCCCAGCATCGCGTCGCCAGCGCCATGGCGGCCGAGCTCGGCGTAGCGCTCGAGCAGCTCCTGCGCCAGTGGCAGCAGCTCCCGGCCGCGGGGATTGAGATGCAGCCGCCCCCGTTCGCGGTCGAAGACCGTTGCGCCGAGCTGATGCTCCATGTCGCGCAGCGCCATGCTCGCGGCCGGCTGGGTCAGGTGCAGCTGCCCGGCCGCGGCACGCACGCTGCCGAGCGTGGCGACCTGGACGAACACCTGGAGTTGGCGCGGGCTGATGTTGATCATCAGCAAATCTTATACGCAAAGTAAGTTATTCGAAGTTTTTCTGAATGTGATGCCGGAGGATCATGGCGCCATCGAAACCGGAGCCTTACCGTGACTTCCCCCCACTCGCCCGCCGCCGCGCCGGCAACCCCCGCCTCCCCCGCCCTGCTCGAGCGCGTACCGGGCCTCGCGCTCACGCTGGTGATCGCCATCGCGGCCTATTTCCTCGGCCAGCGCTTCCGCCTGGTCGGCGGGCCGGTGATCGGCATCGTGCTGGGCATCGTCATCGCCAACGTCATTACCTTGCCCGCGCGGGTGCGACCCGGCGTCCAGTTCGCCTCCAAGCAGGTGCTGCAGTGGTCGATCATCGCGCTCGGATTCGGCCTGAGCATCGACCAGGTGGCCAAGACCGGACTGCAGTCGCTCTCGGTGACCCTCGTGACGATGAGCGTGGCGTTCGTCTCCGCCTGGGCGCTGGGCCGGTGGCTGCGCGTGCACGATGACCTGAAGATCCTGATCGGCGTGGGCACGGCCATCTGCGGCGGCTCGGCGATCGCCGCGGTGACGCCGATCCTGCGCCCGGACGAGCACGACACCGCGTTCGCGATCTCCACCATCTTCCTGTTCAACCTGGTCGCGGTGCTGCTGTTCCCGCTGCTCGGCCACCTGCTGCACCTGTCCGACCTCGGCTTCGGCATGTGGGCCGGTACCGCGATCAACGACACCTCGTCGGTGGTGGCCGCCGGCTACAGCTACAGCCGCACGGCCGGCGATTTCGCCACCATCGTCAAGCTGACCCGTGCCACCCTGATCATCCCGGTGTGCATCGCGCTGGCGATCGCCGTGGCGGTACGCGAGAAGCGTCGCGGCGGCAGCGACTTCAAGCTGTCGCGCATCTTCCCGTGGTTCATCCTGTGGTTCCTGGTCGCCTCGGCCGTGCGCTCGGCCGGCTTCGTCCCCGCCGCGCTGCAGGCCCCGCTGCACGAGGCGGCCGAGTTCCTGATCGTGGTCGCCCTGACCGCGGTGGGCCTGTCGGCCAACCTGCGCCGCATGGCCTCGACCGGCGTGCGTCCGATCCTGCTCGGGCTGGGCGTGTGGGCGGCCGTGGCGGTGAGCAGCCTCGCCGTGCAGCTGGTGATGGGCCAGCTCTGATCCCCGGCTAGCTGCAGCTGCGGAATACGACGGGCCGGTGCCGATCGCACGGCCCGTCGGCGCGCAGCCAGGTTTCGCCCGCCACTACCTCCGTGCAGGGCCCAAGCGTGCAAAGGCGGATCGGGCGACGCTCCGCTTCCCCGCGCAGGCGATCGAGTACCCGACGCAGCAACGCACCCGAGACCGGCGTGTAGAGATAGAACGCGGTGCCTTCGCCAAGGTCCGCCTCGCAGAGATCGCCCTGCACGAACACGGCACGGACCAGCCCGAGATCGGCGGCACGGACCCGGGCGGCCACCACGTAGGCCGCCTGCCACTCGATACCGATGCAGCGCGCCGGCGTGCAGATCGCGGCCAGCAGGGGCACGTGCCCCAGACCGGCACCCAGATCCATCAATGCGTCGTCGGGGCCGAGTCGCAGCTGTTCGAGCGCGTCGAAGATGTGCCGCGCGGGCGTCGGCTGGTAGAACACCATGTCCGTCCCCAGCGGCTGCAGGGCCGTTTCGCCGGGGACGAGGTCGAGCAGGCCGCCGATGAGCGCGTCGAGGGCGTCGTAGCGGTCGCTGGATGGCGCCTGGCCGACACCCGGCGTCGTGCCGGCGCGGACCAGGCCGAGCAGCGCGTCACGCCCTCCACCGCACCGTATCGACTCGCGCACCGTCCCGTGCAGCGCATGGTCGACCGCCTGCAGCCGCGCCTCCAGCACATCGAACCGCTGCGGCAGCGTACGATCGCCCGATGCGTCGACCACGGTCCGCCACGCTTCGAGCTGGTCGAGCGCCTCGTCGCGCTCGCGCCAGCGGGCGGGCTCCGACAGCCGGGCGTCCCGTTCGATCCGGTCCAGCCAGCCGGCGAGCGGCCCGTCCTTTCGCGGCACGGCGTCATCCGCCATGTGCGGCACGCGGCGGGCCTTACGCCCGGCCCTGCTCCACCAGCGTCAGCGCGACCTTGTCGCGCAGGTAGACCGGCAGGGCCTGCTCGGGCGGCAGCAGATGGCCGAGCGCGGCCTCCTGCACGGCCAGCCGCGCCACGTGCGCGGCCTGGGGATAATGCGCGCCGCCCGCGGACACCAGCCGCTTGCCGGCGAGACGATCGGCGATCGCCGCGTGATACGTGGCCCAGCCGCTGCCGACCACCTGCCACGCATCGGCATCCGGCAGGACCAGCGCGTCGGCGGTGGTGACACGCTCTTCATCCAGCGGCTCGAGGCCGCCGCGGGCATCGCGGCGGTAGCAGGCGGCGTAGACCTCACCCATGCGCGCATCGATCACGGCGAGGATCGCCGCCCCGGCGTCGTCTTCCGGCGCCTCCAGCGCCAGTGCCGCCAGCGAGGAGACGGTGATCACCGGCCGGTCCAGCGCCAGTGCCATGCCCTGTGCCAGCGAGATGCCCAGCCGCACGCCGGTAAACGCACCGGGGCCGCGCCCCACCGCGATGGCGTCCAGGGCATGCCGGCCGAGGCCGGCCTCGGCCAGCAGGGCTTCGGCCATCGGCAGCACCAGCTCGGCGTGCCGGCGCGGTGCCAGCTCGCTGCGCGCGATCAGGCTGTCGCCGTGCACCAGCGCGACGGAACAGGATTCGGTGGAGGTTTCGAGGGCGAGCAGGTTCATGGACGCTCCATGATACCGGGGCCGGCGGCGTACCAGTCGATCCGGCGGGTCAGGTACATGGTCAGCGCCACCGCTGCCAGCAGCACGAACGAGCCGATCAGCAGCGCGTACTGCTCCGCCGCGATCAGGCCGTAGAGGATCGCGTAGACCAGTGCCAGTGCCGTGCCGAGGATCAGGCCCGCCCGCCGTACGCGCAGCACCGCCGCGGCGTAGCCGCCCACGATGCCCACCACGCTGAGCGCGGCCACCGCGTAGGCCGCGGCGAAGGCGATCTGTTCGGACAGCGCCAGCAGCACCACGTAAAACGTCGCCAGCGCGGCACCGACCATCAGGTATTGCACCGGATGCACGCGCAACCGCCGCAGCACCTCGACCAGGAAGAACGCCAGGAAGGTCGCGCCGATGAACAGCACGCCGTATTTCCCGGCGCGCAGGTTGCGCTGGTAGACATCCACCGGCTGGTACAGCTGCACGCCGAACGCGGCGTCGCGCAGGGCGGCCTCGACACGGCCGTCGCCGTCGCGCCAGTGCTGGCCGAAACTGCGGTTGAGATCGAGCACCCGCCAGTGCGCCTCGAACGCGTCCGCCGTGACCGAACGCTCCATCGGCAGCGCCGCGCCGGTGAAGCTCGGATCCGGCCAGGGCGCCTTCACGCGCACGTCGGTGGTGCGCGCCAGCGGCAGCCAGGCCATCGACCCGGTGCCGGCCAGGTGCAGGGTCATCGAGAACGTGATCGGCTGGTCGCCCAGCGCATCGAGGTCGAACGGGATCACCACGCTGGCCAGCCCGCCCAGCTGGCGCGCGGAAGAACGGAAGCGCGCCGGCAGCCCGTTGATCTGCAGGTCGTCCACTCCCTGCAGGCCGCGCAGGTCACCGAGCGGCAGCTGCAGCTCGGCATGCTGCCCCTGCCAGGTGCCGGCGGCATCGCGCCGGAACTGCGCCAGGTCCTGTGCCGTGAAGCGCCCGGCCAGCTTCACCGTGGAGGCGAACGCCGGCACGCGGTAGATGCCGTACTGGCGCACCTCCACCCGCATCGTGGCATCCACCTGCGCGTCGTCCGGCAGCACGATCTCGGTGCCGGCGTGCCAGCGCGGCTCGCCGCCCTCGCCCACCCCGTCGGGGATCCGCAGCGGCACGGCCAGCACCAGCCCGCCGAGCACCTGCCTTCCGCCCCAACCCTGCGCGACCTGCGCCGCGGCCTGGTCGCGCATCTGCTCCCGTTCGGCGACCAGTCCGCGCACCTGCGCCAGCGGTATCAGCATAACCAGCGCCAGCAGCCCGATTCCGGCCACCCTGGCGGTGACCGTCTGTGTCCATCCACGCATGATTCGACCCTCCCGGAAAGTCTGCATGGCACCAGCCCCGTCGGGCGGGAGCGTGGCCATCCGTGGCGGGAAGGAGACGGTCCGCGGGCGACCTGCTTGCGCGGGCAAAAACAAAGGGCCGCCCGGAGGCGGCCCTTGTGCCGGGAAACCTGCCGAAGCTCAGCCCGGCATTTCCTCCAGCTCCATGCCCTTGGTCTCGCGCACCGCCGACATCACGAAGAACAGCGAGATCAGCGCGAAAGCGGCATACAGCCCGTAGGCGAAGGTCAGGCCGATCTGCGCCAGCGCCGGGAAGGTCGAGCTGATCACGAAGTTGGCCAGCCACTGCGCCGAAGCCGCCACCGCCAGCGCGATCGCGCGGATGCGGTTGGGGAACATCTCGCCCAGCAGCACCCACACCATCGGACCCCAGCTCAGGCCGAAGAACACCACGTAGGCATTGGCCGCCACCAGCGCCACCGGGCCGATCGAATGCGGCAGCACCAGGTCGGCACCCGTGCCGGTGGCCTGCGAGAAGCACCACGCCATCACGCCGAGGGTCACCGCCATGCCGGCCGAGCCGACCACCAGCAGCGGCTTGCGGCCGATCTTGTCGACCAGCGCGATCGCCACCAGGGTCACCAGCACATTCACCACCGAGGTGGCCACGGTGATGGTGAACGAGTCGGCTTCGCTGAAGCCCACCGAATGCCACAGCGTGGACGAGTAGTAGAAGATCACGTTAATGCCGACGAACTGCTGGAACACCGACAGCAGGATGCCCACCCACACCACCGGCAGCAGGCCCGCGGTCGGGCCGCGCAGGTCGCGCAGGCGCGGGCGGTATTCCACCTTCAGGCTGTGCGCGATGTCGCCCACTTTCTTGTCGAGCGCGCTGTCGCTGCTCATGCCGAGCACCTGGCGCAGCACGTCCTTCGCCTCGGCCAGCCGGCCCTTGGCGACCAGGTGGCGCGGCGACTCCGGCACGCCGAGCACCAGCGCGCCGTAGATCAGCGCCGGGATCACCGCCACCAGGAACATCCAGCGCCACGCGGCCAGGCCGAAGGCCAGCTTGTTCGCCGCGCTACCGGCGGCCCCGGCCAGCCAGGCATCGCTGAGCAGGGCGACGAAGATGCCGAGCACGATCGCCAGCTGCTGCATCGAGCCGAGGCGGCCGCGCACGCGCGCCGGCGAGACCTCGGCGATATAGGTCGGCGCGATCACCGAGGCCACGCCGACGCCGATGCCGCCGACCAGACGCCAGAAGATCAGGTCCCACACGCCGAAGGCCAGCCCCGAACCCAGCGCACTGATCGCCAGGAACAGCGCCGCCACCTGCATCGTGCGCACGCGGCCGAAGCGATCGGCCAGCGAGCCGGCGTACCACGCGCCGGCCGCCGAGCCCAGCAGGGCGCAGGACACGGTGAAACCGATCTCGCCCGCATTCAGTGCGAACGCGCCGCGCACCGCATCCACCGCGCCGTTGATCACCGCGGTGTCGAAACCGAACAGGAAGCCGCCCAGGGCGGCCGCCGCCGCGATCACCACCACGCGCAGCGTGGCGTGCTGCTCGGCGTCGGCCGAGGTCTCCGTCGTTGCCATCGTTGTTCCCACCCCTCTGTGTGAAGTCCGGCCGATTCTGCGATGCGCGCACGGCGCGTTCGGCCTGAATACGTATGCATCCCGCACCGCACAAAGATCGGTGCGGCAACGTCCTAGGTTAGCCGGTTTGCGCCGGCGCGGGCGCCTGGGCGAAGAATGCGCGCACCTCGCACGTTCGCAGCATGGCGGCAGGCTGGCCAAGGGCGGCGCGCCCCTTGCCGGACAGGTACCGGCCGCGCAGTACCCGCACGACGCGATCGGGCATGTTGCGGATCAGGTGACCGGGGGCGCGACCATGGCATCCGTGCCACGTACTCTGCGCGGCCCCTTGGTTCCAGTCGCGCCCCGGGATCGCTGCGCGCACCGGCTAGACACGCTTGCGCTGGAATCCCCCCCCGAGTCCCCCGGGAGCATATGGCGCGGCATCCGGCGGCATCGGACCCAAGGCATTACCTCACAGGTAATCGCCCCACCACGGCCGGCGGCGCAAGCTGCGTGCGCATTCACCACGGAGCACGCGAAATGAGCGCTACCCGCCAGCTGATCGACAACTACCTGCGCACCTGGAACGAGACGGACGCGCCGCGTCGCCGCGCGTTGATCGAGAAGGTCTACTCCGAGCGCGCGACCTACACCGACCCGATGACGCAGGCCTGCGGCCGGGAGGCGATCGACGCCACCGTTGCCGCGGTGCAGGCGATGTTCCCCGGCCACGTGTTCAGCCTCGCCGGCGACGTGGACGCGCACCACGACCTGGTGCGCTTCCAGTGGAACCTCGGCACCCCCGGTGCCGCCGAGCCGCTGGTCGTCGGCTTCGATGTGGTCGAGCTGGACAACGGACGCATCGATCGCGTGCACGGATTCCTCGACAAGGTGCCCGTGGCAGCCTGAGCCGGGCGACGCGTTGCGCCGCGGCCGGTTCGGGCGAATGCGGCGGCGGCATACCGGGCACAACCATTCCAGGAGGTTTTTCGCATGAGTCGCTTCACCACGACCGACGGCACGGAGCTGTTCTACCGCGACTGGGGCAACGGCCAGCCGATCGTCTTCCTCGCTTCCTGGGCGCTGGACTCGCGCGCCTGGGACAAGCACATGCTCCACTTCAGCGAGCGTGGCTACCGCTGCATCGCGCTGGACCGCCGGGGCCACGGCCGGTCGGACGATCCGGGCCGCGGTTACCATCTGGACCGGCTGGCCGACGACGTCGCCGAGCTGCTTCTCCATCTGGACCTGCACGACGCCAGCTTGGTCACCCATTCGATGGCCAGCGCCGAATGCACGCGCTACCTGGCACGATACGGCAGCGCCCGCGTGGCCCGCGTGGTGTTCCTGGCGCCGACCGCGCCGAGCTACGCCGAAGCAAGCCGCGCCCCCTGGACCATGGATGCGGCCACCTCCGAAGCGGTGATTGCCGCCATCCGCGATGACCTGCCGCGCTGGCTGGCAGACAACGCGGAGGGCTTCTTTCTTCCGGGCCGGACCGGCACCACGCCGGAATACGTGTGGCACACCATCGACATCATCCGCGACGCCTCGCTACAGGCGCTGGTCGAATGCTATGTCGCCAAACGCGTCGACCTGCGTGCGGAACTGGCCGCCATCGACGTGCCGCTGCTGGTCATCCACGGCAGCTGCGATGCGAGTGAACCCGTGCAGCAGGGCCGTGCCATCGCCTCGCTGGTGCCGCATGGCCGTTACATCGAATATGACGGCGCGCCGCACGGCATCTACCACACGCACGTCGACCATCTGGTGGAGGACATCGCCCGATTCCTGCAGCCGGCCATCGCGGCGTGACGGCGCGGCACCGCATTGCTTCCGGGTCACGCCCGCGGCATGGTCGAGGCCGCTCGACAAACCCGGCCCGGCGCGCTTCACGGGACCGCCTTGCCGCGGGGAATCCAGCCGCCGCTACCGGCGCCCTGCAGAGCTATAGACACCGGGCGCTACATCAGCCCGAGACGCTTTGACATCATGAGCTCGATGAACGTCCAGCCTACCGAAACGTCGCGCCCTGTCGGCGATCTGCTACGCGAATGGCGCCGGCACCGGCGCCTGTCCCAGCTCGAGCTCGCGACCGGCGCGGAAATCTCGACGCGACACCTTAGCTTCGTGGAGTCCGGCCGCTCCCAACCGAGCCGCGACATGATCCTGCATCTGGCCGAATACCTCGGCGTGCCTTTGCGCGAACGCAATGCACTGCTGGTCGCCGCCGGCTTCGCGCCCGCCTTCCGCGAGCGGGCGCTGGATGATCCGGCGCTGGCCACCGCACGGAGCACCATCGACTTGCTGCTCAAGGGTCTCGAGCCCTATCCCGCGCTCGCCATCGACCGCTACTGGCAACTGGTCGCCAGCAACCAGGCAACGCTGCGACTGCTGGGCGGTGTCGCGCCGGAATTGCTCGAAGCTCCGGTCAACGTGCTGCGCCTGAGCCTGCATCCGGCGGGTCTCGCCCCGCGTATCCGCAATCTGAGCCAGTGGCGCGCGCACCTGCTGCATCGTCTGCGCCAACAGATCGACGCCAGTGGCGATCCGCAGCTGATCGCGCTGCTGCGCGAACTGCAGGCATTGCCGGTACCGCCCGGCATCGCCGACACCGACGCCAGCCCGACCATCGCGGTGCCGCTGCAACTGGAGGTCGACGGCCACCTGCTCTCGATGCTGAGCACCACGACGGTATTCGGCACACCCGTCGACATCACCCTGGATGAACTGGCCCTCGAGGCATTCGTGCCCGCCGATGCGGCCACCGCCATGCGCCTGAGGGCCATGGCCGAGTGAGCCTCCGCGAGGCATGCCCCCCCCCC
>NZ_AMSF01000035.1 GCF_000334915.1 Dyella ginsengisoli LA-4
TGTAATGACCCAGTGATTTCCTGCTCAGGTGTTACGTTTAGACGGAGACACCATGAGCATCGTGATGGAAGAAGAGATCAAACGCTGGACGGCGCGCCGGAAGTCGGCACTGGTCCTGGAGATCATCCAGGGCAAGACGAGCGTGTCGGAGGCGAGCCGGCAGTTCGACCTGCCGCCTTCGGAGATCGAGAGCTGGGTCGAGGACGGCAAGCGCGGGATGGAAAACGCGCTTCGCGCCAAGCCTGAAGACGTGCGCGAGCAGTACGAGCGCCAGCTCAAGGAGCTGCAGGAAGCCTACGGCGAAGCCATGCTGGAGCTGCGTGCGCGAAAAAAATTGGCGTCCCTGTTGGGCAAGGACGAGACCTGATGGTCACGATCCAGCAGGGACTGCGGGCGGAGGGTGTGGCAGTGTCGATGGCCAAGCTGTGCCGCTGGTTCGAGGTGCCGCGGCGCACGGTGTACTACCGGACGGTGAAGTCCGCACCCAAGGTACGGCCGGAGCTGGCTGCACCGATCAAGCAGATGATCGAGGCGGAGCCGTCGTTCGGTTACCGCACGGTGGCCGGCTTGCTGAACATGAACAAGAACACGGTCCAGCGGATTTTCCGGTTAATGGGCTGGCAGGTGCGCAAGCGGGCTGTGGGCATGCGTCCACGGATCCAGGCCTTGCCGTCGGTAGCCACGGCCCCGAACCAACGCTGGGCAACGGACCTGTGCCGGATATGGGGCGGGCGTGACGGCTGGCTCACGTTGGCGCTGGTGATCGACTGCCACACCCGGCAGTTGCTGGGCTGGCAACTGTCGCGGACCGGGCGCGCAACCACTGCAGCCGCGGCCCTGGAACAGGCCTTGATCACACGCTTCGGCACGCTCGGCCGCGTGCCCGAGGCATTCCTGCTGCGCTCGGACAACGGTCTGGTCTTCACCAGTCGCCAGTACACGCGGCTGGTCCGCAGCTATGGCCTGCAGCAGGAGTTCATCACGCCGCACTGCCCACAGCAGAACGGCATGATCGAACGCTTCATCCGTACGCTGAAGGAGCAGTGTGCACACCGACACCGCTTCGAAAGCCAGCAGCATGCGATGCGGGCGATCGGCGACTGGATCGCGTTCTACAACCACCGGCGTCCGCACCAGGCGTTGGGGATGAAGACACCCGCTGAGGCATACGCTTTAGCGGCCTGACCTGTGCAGGAACCGCTGGGTCATTACA
>NZ_AMSF01000036.1 GCF_000334915.1 Dyella ginsengisoli LA-4
CCCGCCAGTCGCCCCGCATTTCCAGCACCCGCGACAGCGCGTAGCCGAGTTCGGGATTGCCGCGCGTGGCACTGGCCATGTAGCTCGCCAGCAGCGACAACGCATAGCTGGAGCCGTTCGCGCCTGCGGTCATCAGTTTGCCGCTCGCGCTGTGGTCGCCCCGGGCAAGCTGGCGCGCGGCCAGCTGCACTGCCGCCACGCTGTCGCCATGGGCGGCTGCCTGCTCCAGCTCGAGATCGGAGGCGGCCGAATAGGCGGCCAGCTGCTGTGCATTCGGATAGCCGTTGCGGTCCAGCCAGGCCTGTTCCTGCGGGCTCTGCGCGATGAATGGATCGCCGGCCAGCGGCAGGCCGTTGCGTGACTTCGGCACACGGGGAAACGGGTCGATGGGGTCGCGCAACTGCGGCTTGCCGCCCGTGACAGGAATGAAGTAGCTGCGGTCTTCTGGTGAGGTGGCGCCTGCTTGCGACCGTGCTCCGTCAGGGCGCCGCGTACCCGGGCTTCCCGCCGAAAGGACGGCTGCCGGGACTTTGACCGACCGGCTTGCCGGCGGCGGGTTCTTCCAGCTTGCGTGGATCACGAACCCGGTCAGGCCGATGAGGCCGACCGCGATCGCCACTGCCGCGACGCGCCTTTTCATGGCATGCAGCTCCTGAAGGTGTTGCCGCTGCAAGGGTGATGTGTGGGCCGGTGACGGTCAATCGGGCCGGCGGTTCGCAATGGGAGGCAAGGCCTTCCGCGAGCGTGCCGGGGCGGTCTCATCCGCCTTCGGTCACGGCTTCCACCCGGTTGCGTCCGGCGCGCTTGGCGCGGTAGAGCGCGGCATCGGCGTGCGCCATCAGTTCGGACAGCTCGTAGCCGCTGGATCGGGTCGAGGCCACGCCGAAGCTGGCCGAGATGCCGAGCTCGGGGTGCCTGTCGTCGATCGGCGTGTCGGCCAGGGCCAGGCGGATGCGGTCGAGCAGCTCCAGGCCCTGTTCCAGCGGGCAATCCGGCAGCAGCAGGCCGAACTCCTCGCCACCCAGCCGCCCGAAGATGTCGACGGAGCGCAGGTGCTCCTGGCACAGCGTGACCATGCGGACGATCACCGCATCGCCGATGGCGTGGCCGTAGTTGTCGTTGACCTGCTTGAAGTGGTCCAGGTCGATCAGTGCCAGGCAGGCGCCGCGCGAGGATTTTTCGGCCTGGCGCAGGGCCGCATCGGCCTCGCCCAGGAAGTGCTGGTGGTTGAGGATGCCGGTAAGCCCGTCGCGCCGCGCCAGCCGCCGGAACCGCAGCTGCGAGCGCTTGGTGCGCACCAGCCAGATCCCCACCGACGCCAGTACGGTCGTCAGCAGCAGGAGCTGCAGCCGGGTCGTCTCGATCTGCTTCTGGTCCAGCGCCTGCTGCAGCTCCAGTACGCCGTTCTGTTTGCCCAGCGCGGCCACCTGCAGCTGGTGTGCGGACAGCTGTTGCTGCACGGAGTGGTAGGCCATCGCGACGGCCTGCGCATCGCTGACCGAACGCGCTTGCACGTCGCGGTAGTGACGGTAGTAGTCCAGCGCCGCGCGGTCGTCGCCGGCCTGGCGCGCCACCTCGTACAGCACCTTGTAGACGTATTCCGACATGCCGTCGAAATTGCCCTTCGGATCCATCGCCAGCGCGGCGAGTGCCCAGCGCTTCGCCTTCGCGGCATCGCCACTCTTCCAGTAGGCGAAGCCCAGCGTGGAGCGAAGCCCGTAGGCATGCACCTGGAACCCCTGCGCATCGATCGTCGGTGCGATCTGCTTGAGCAGGACGAGGGCGGCCCCGGGGTCGCCGGTCTCCGCCAGCCGGCGTGCCAGGTCCAGTTCCACGGCGTCGGCGAACATCAGCTCGCCAGCTGCCTTGCAGGCATCGATGGCCTGGCGAAAGATCGGGGCAGTCGGGGGCAGGGTGCCGTTGGCATTCAGTGCGTCGAACAGATAGACGTCCGGCCGGCATGGCGATTGCCCGGGTTCGGCAAGCTGCTGCATCTGCCGGGCATAGCTCACCGCCGGCTCGACCTGCTGCGCCGAGGCCATCAGCTGGGACAGCTGCGACAGCGCCACATAGGCCACCTTGCGGTCGCGGATGCGTGGAATGTTCGCCACCAGCTTGTCGGCCCGCTCGAACGCCTCCTGATAGTGATGGCTGATCGCCAGGATGTTGAGCAGGGTGCCCGCGGCCAGCGCCTGCAGGTCGGTGTCTGGAGCGTGGTCGGCGACGTCGCGCAGCAACGGCTGGGCCGTGGTGTAGTCGCCGGTGAACGAGCCCTCCCATCCGTCCAGGTAGCGCAGGCGCCAGTGCTGGTCCGGCGACAGCGCCACGCCCGGCTGGTGCAGTTGCCGTAGCAGCTGCAGGAAGCGGGTGTGGTCGGTGGTCTTGATCGCATAGGCCTGCGTCAGCAGGGCCGCGGGTTCATTCCCGGGAGCAGCGGCCGCGAAAGTAGGGCGGCCATGGACAAGCGAGGCGAGGGCCAGGCAGCAGGCCCCCAGTCGATGTGGCCAACCGACCCGCACGCTCCGGCTCGAGGCACGCGCCACCGCGGCAGCTACCGCCACGGAGAGAGCGGCGTGCACGCCCAGCCGCAGGACGGGACGGGCTTCAGGCATCCCGCGCGCCGTTGCCGCCGGCGAGCAGACACCGCAGGCGCCCCCCCGTTCCATACCGTGCTTCGCATGCCTCATCCCCCGATGTCGCTGCTTGTGGGAGGGATCTTACCCGGCCGGTGCCGGTGGCACCCCATGCGCTACGGATGCGGATCGGCAAGCCCGCGAGCGACAGGCGCGCCCGGTCGCGGCCACGCGCAAGATCGCTCGCCTCCGCTGCCGCGCGAGGCAAGCGCCGTTGCGGACGCGTCGCGATGTCTGAGTGACCCGCCCGCATCGGCGCATGTCGCGTCCGGCCTCGTGCAGGCGATCAGCGCGCGGCCTTCTCGACCGGCCAGGTCGAAAAGGCAAATCTCCACAGCATGACGAGGTTGACGATCGGCACCAGCATCAGCAGCGAAAAGACTCCCGGGTAGCCAGCCTTGCGCACGATGCGCCAGACCGGGACGAAATAACCGCTGAAAACGATCAGGGTAATCATCAGATGCCACGGGCTCAGTCCGGCCATGTCCTTTTCCCTTTCACCGTCGTGCTTCCTGCGGACGGGTCGTCCCGTTCGCCGCGTTGTGGGAGCCAGGTCCGCATGGTAGCGAAAACATGCCGGATCCCGGCGCGTCACAACGACCCCTCCACGCGCCGGAGGCAGCGGGGCTGCACGGTTCACACGTGACGGCGTGTCGCCGACGCTCTAGATGATCAGGAGCGAAAGCAGGCAGATGGCGCCGATTACCAGGTAGCCGATCGTGCTGACCCAGTAGTGGGTCGGATCCCCCCGCCTGTCGGCGAATCCCCGGCCGTAGGTCTTCCCGGTGGCCAGCGACACGATGCCTGCCGCCAGCATGAAGAGACCGAAAATCCTGAGGGTGTGTGCGTCATGCGAAGCCGGGTCTTGCATTCTGGAGTCCTCGCTGGGGGGCGGTTGGGCGAAGAAGCAGCGGGAGCGAGAGGGGCTTCCCGGGTACAGCAAGCGGATCCTGGCTTGTCCACGATCGAAACGTGCCGCCCGCTTTCATCTGATGCGGGCGGGATCAGTACATTTCCCCGGCCGGGTACTGCCACCCGGTCAGCGCAAGGAACTGCTGGCCGATCATCCGGATGGGGCCGGCCCGGGGCGTCCAGCGCGACACCACGCGGTACCGCGTGGTGGCAGCCTCGACGATCCATTCCGAACCGTCTACTCCCCGGGTCTGGCCGCGTGGCGGAAGATCCCAGAAGCCGCTGGCCCGGATGAATGCCTCGACCCTCGCGCAGGTCCCGGGATCGACGGCCTCGACCTTTCGCCGGTAGACCTTGCCGGGCGCGTAGCCGCCCGCGCCATCGAGCTCCGTGGCGTGGAGCATGCAGTGATCCCGCGCGATCACGATCCTCACCGCCACCGGATGATTGAAGGTGCGCAGCCAGGTGAAGCGATACGTGCGGATGCCGGCAACCGGCCTCATTGCAGGCTCGGACATCGCCTCGAGCTGCCCGGAGAACCAGCGGTTCCGAAAGCTATCGGCCCCGGACGAGGCGGCGTCGAGTGTTCCTTCCGGGAAATAGCGCTTCTGACCGGCCACCACGACTGCGCAAAGCGATACCAGCAGCAGGGGGAGGGTGATCGACAGCGTGGCGGCGTGTTTGGTCATGTCGATGACGGCTGTTCATTCCAGGCGGGTGGATTACCCATGCGCTGACGGCGAGCGCCTCATTGCGGAACACATTTGACCCACGCCGGGGCGTTCTTGCGGGCGGTGTCGTTCTCCGCCAGGTCGTCGGGATAGTCGTACTCCGCCAGCAGGCGGCCATCGGCCAGAGAGCGGCGCTCGAAATGCTCGAAGCTGGTCCCGTGAAGCACCGTCTGCATGTAGGCGACAGACTTCGAATCGGGCAGGAAACACCAGTCGAAGATCGGCAGGCCTTCGCCGATGAATGTCCGGATCCGGTGCCGTGCGTCCATCACCACGAGGGTCATGGGGACGGCGTAGGACGTGCAGCAGTTCTCGTCCAGCGCCAGCCAGCCAACATGCGACTGATCAGGCGAGATCTGTGGGCTGCCGAACTCGACCTGGTCGGGCAGCGAGGGCGCCGTTACGGTGGCAGCATGCGCCGTGGTCAGTTGCAGGGTCGTGTTGTTGGTGGACAGGTGCGCTGCCTTGAACTCACCGGCCGACGCAGCGACCGACACGAGGAGCACGAATGCTGCGGCGAAGCGGATGAGCATCGGCAATGACTCCCATGGACGCCGGGGCCCCCGCTGGACGAGGCGGAACGGGCCGATCTTCGAGTGTGCTTCCGGACACGGACGGCCCCGATGCTGTCTTCTCGATCAATGGGTTATCCGGCTTTTGCGATGGCGGCCAAGGCCGGCAGGTGCCTGGAGATCGCCTGTTTCACCGCCAGCATGGATGCGGGAATGCTGGCGATGTAGCCGCCGATCATTCCGTACACGGGGGCGCGCTCCGGCGAGTGCATCATTGCCGCCATGAAACCACCGATGAAACCCAGCACGAAGCCCCCGAGAACGCCGTAGATCGTCCCCCGCCAGGCAATACTCCACCAGACCGGCAGCGCCTTTCCCCAAGTGATATCCATAAATGCTCCCCTTTGTTCAATGCCGGAACAGAGCCCTGGTGAAGCCACCCGTCGTGGGTGGCCGGTCAGATATTACGGTAACGCGCGGCAAGTGCCGCGGCCACTTCGCGGTCGAGTGGAGAACGCCGGGCGATGCATTCCCGAACATGGCCCTTGCCAGCGCTGACCGGCAAACGGTGCCTGTGAGGCCTCGTTTCCCCCGAGCGATAAAGACTCGCGCAACAGGCGACACCCACCGGTAGGAGCCCGCTCGCGGGCGATGCTCTTGCTCCTGATGCACACCAAAAGCATCGCCCGCGAGCGGGCTCCTACAGCAAGCGCGTACAACCGCGCAGCTCATCCCGATACACCTTGCTCGCGTTCCATCAACCCGCGCCGCCCCGCATTTCACGTGCCAGCAGCCACCACGCCCCCAGCGCCAGCGCGGGATCAAGAATCGCGAACGCGATCATCGTGTGCGGAAACACGCCGGCCAGAGCCGTGGGAACCAGCACCAGCGGCACCAGGATCAGCCGGTCCAGCACCGAGGCGGCCACCACCTGCCGGCCACCGGAGCGGCCGCCGAAGAAATACAGCCAGCCGATCACCGCCAGCGCCATGCCCAGCACGCGCACCAGCGCCGCCTCGTGTCCATGGAAGGGCGCATCGCGCAACACCGCCTGCACCGCGCCCGGCCACGCGATCAGCAAGCCGCCGCTGGCCAGGTAGAGCAGGCCGTTGAGCGCGGTGTATTTCGAGGCGGTGGAGCGGTTCGCGGGTGCTTCCCGCAGTGCGGCTATCAGGGACATGGGCGACTCTGAATGCGCACGCCAGGCCAAAATCCGGCGTGTTGGGAGGGTAAGTGGGCCTGACCCGGAGTTCGGTTAGGCAGACAGCTAGTCACGATACGCAGACCAAGCAAGCCAAACGAATCCCACACAAGCTACTGACCAAAAAAAGATGATGAACCAAAACTGCGATGCCTGTGATGCCCCGTGATACGTGGTGCCCGTTACGAGCGCTGCTCGGCTAAAGCCAGGAACGTAGCCGCTCTTGAGGCCCGATACGATCACGGCACCAGATGAGAGCGCGCCGATTACGCCGATGAAAATTTTGAAGTAGCGCCTGACGATGTCTTGCATATGCATTCCCTTGATATGCCTAACGCTTGGCTTTGCGGCGTGCCGGAGCGCGGCGTAGGCACGTCCGACAACAGCCGCTTGCTATGTTCTCAGTTGCTTGAAGTACCATTCGGCCTGGCCCCACTCAAGGTCCTGTTCCATGCGCCAATCAAAAGGTCGAGGATGCCGGTGGTGATCAACTAAGTATTGAAGGTGTTGGTGGGCAATTTCTGGATCGTAAACTCGCCAGACTAGGCGTCTAGTTTTGTTCCAAGTTTCTCTGGCAAGGAACAATGCGTTTCCACCTGCTTTGATTTCTTCGTCCAATTTTTCGCAGAACGGATCGACAACTTCTCTTTCTTCCTCCGATGGCATTCCACTATCGACTGTTTCCTCAAAGTCGATGATCACCGAGAGGTGCCATCCGAAAATCTGTTTGTGCTCGAAGCCACTGAGTGCAGAATTGAGCATCCCAACACACGGCAAGCTGTCCTCTGTCCATTCCATCAGCGTGTAGGACTCCTCAGGGAGGGTCACACGCACCTCATTTTCTTTGAGAGGCTCTTCTTTTTTTCTTCCAAGCAACTTCCCTAGCACAACATTTCTCCTGGCACATGACGCTGGAATTGAGTGGCAGCGTAGCCGTCCGCCTTGAACGAGTAGTTAGCGCTCAACGTAGCCGAGAAGCGCCTCGTAGTTCTCGAGCACCTTGGCTATGGCCTCTTTCGGATCATAGCCTTGCGGCCCGACCGAGTCGTGATAGATGCGGTAAAGCGGCCCGTTGGCCCCGTCGTTTCCGTTGATGTAGTAGTAGTCGCCACTTCCTTCAGAGCACCAAGCAACAGGAATGTAACCATCTGCCGCCACGCCAATACCCGGCCAGCAAAGAGTGAGCTCTTCGTTTGCTTGTGCCTCCGTTAGGAAAGCGAGGTCTGCGCCTAAACCCGAGAGGTCATGCTCCTCGTCGACGCAAGCCGATGCACCAGCAAGATCGTGGGCACTAACGAAGGCCTGCCAATATTCGGGAAATTTCATCTTGAGCGCTAACGCTTGGCAGACCCCATATCCGGGGTGTTGCACCGAGTATGCGCGGCGCTCGACAGGGCGGACAAGCGGGAAATTCCTTCGCGCTGTCGGTTGGTTGCTTAGGTAACTCCCCTGGCAAGGGTCGCGCCTTGCCATGCCGGTGTTACATGGCGGATGTGGGGGCATGAGTTACGCCGGCGAAAATGTAGGCGCAACGGAGGTTGCGGGCGCCGTTACTCGGGCGCCTCGCCATGAAAATGCCGCTTGAACGCCACCTCTCCCGTCACCGGCTCCCCCAACTCCCGCGCATACCGATGCCCCGCATACACCGCGTGGGCGATCAGCCCCGGTGCGTCGGAGTCGCCGATGTTGCGCACGCTCTGGATGCCGGCGTCGGTCCAGTCGGCTTCGCGTTCGAGGAGTTGCTGGTAGAGCGCGTCATTCGGCAGGCGGGCGGTGACGGTGAGCACGGCGTCGGCGGACGGCGTTTGCGGGCGGTCTTCCCAGGCGTGGTCGAGGGTGAGCGTGTCGCCGTCGTAGCGGGCGACGGTGTGGGAGACGATGACTTCGATGCCGAGCTTGGCCAGGCGCTTGCGGATGTGGCGGTAGTCGAGTGTGTTCTGGCTCCACGGGGCGAGGGTGTCTTCCGGGGTGACGTAGACCACTTCACAGCCGTGGGCGTGCAGGTGTTCGGCGGCGATGCTGGCGTAGTAGAAGCCGTCGTCGTCTAGCACGGCGACGCGGCCGGCGGGGAGGCGGCCGTCCATCAGGTCGTCCAGCGTGTAGACCTTCGGGTTGTCGGCGAAGCCGGGAATCGCTGCGCCGTGGCTGCGGCCGTAGCCGTCGCGGCGCCAGTGGCAACCGGTGGCGAGCACCACGTGTTCGGCGCCGAAGTCGAGCACGTCCTGCGCGCTGAGCGCGGAGTCGAGGTAGACCGACACGTTGCTGAGCTTGTTGATCTGGCCGAGGCGCCAGTCGCGCACGCGCGCCCATTCGGCCAGCCCGGGCAGGCGCGCTTCGCGGGTGACGCGGCCACCGAGTTCCTTGCGAGCTTCGGCCAGGCTCACCTCGTAGCCGCGTTGGCCCAGCGCGCGGGCCGCCTCCAGCCCGGCGGGGCCGCCGCCGACCACCAGCACGCGGCCGGGCTTGCTCGCCGGGGCGATGCGCTCGGGGTGCCAGTCCTTGCGCCACTCCTCGCCCATGGTGGGGTTCTGCGTGCAGCGGATCGGCGAGATGGTCATGTCGCCGGAGACGCAGATGTTGCAGCCGATGCATTCGCGGATGTCGTCCACGCGGCCCTGTTCCACCTTGGCCGGCAGGAACGGGTCGGCGATGGACGGGCGCGCGGCGCCGATCAGGTCGAGCACGCCGCGCTTGATCTGCGACACCATGGTGTCCGGCGAGGTGAAGCGGCCCACGCCCACCACCGGCTTGCTGGTGACCTGTTTGACGAAGGCGACAAACGGCTCCTGCGCGCCTTCGGCGGCGAAGCGGGAGGGCACCGAATCGTTGTACCAGGCAGCCACGTTCACGTCCCACAGGTCGGGCAGCTCGGCGAGCGTCGCCACGATGTCCTTGGCCTCGCTCAGCTCCACGCCGCCGCCACCGAGCAGTTCCTCGGTGGCGAAGCGCAGCGCCACGCCGCAGCGGTGGCCGATGGCTTCCTTGGTGTCTTCCAGCACCTCGCGCAGCAGGCGCATGCGGTTCTCCAGCGAGCCGCCGTAGGCGTCAGTGCGCTGGTTGCGGCGGCGCTGCAGGAAGTGCATCGGCAGCGAGAGATCGTGCGCGGCATAGACGTAGACGATGTCCATGCCGGCGCGCATCGCACGCACGGCGGCTTCGCGATGCCAGCGGCGGTACTCGGCGATGTCTCTCAGCGACATCGCGCGTGCCTGCGAGGGGTAGCCGTATTTGCTGGGCTGGTGCGAGGGGCCGATCAACACCTCGCGCGAGTACAGGTTCGACGCGGTGGGGCCGTTGTGCGACAGCTCCACCGCGGCCAGCGCGCCGTGCGCGTGCACCTTGTCGCACATCAGTGCGAGGGCGGGGATGTCGCGGTCGTCCCACAGTCGCGCCTCGACGTAGGGCGTGAGGTCGCCGCTGGGGTGGATCTCGCACTCCTCGGTGGACACCACCGCCCAGCCGCCCTCGGCCTTCACCTCGCGCATGGCCGCGTGGGCCAGCGGCATGGCGTGGCCCATGCCGTTGCAGTGGGGAACCTGGAAGAAGCGGTTCTTCGCGGTGACCGGGCCGATCTGTACCGGGGTGAACAGGATGTCGTAGCGGGGGTCGCGCATGGCTACCTCGAATCAACCCACCGTCATCCCAGCGAATGCTGGGATCCAGTGACTTTTTGAAGAACGAAGGCGCTGGACCCCAGCGTTCGCTGGGGTGACGGGAAGGTGGGAGTTCATGGCGTAGGCACCTTGACCGCCTGCGGCTTGCGGCGCAGGCGCATGAAGGCGTACAGCGGCAGGCCGACGGCGATCAGGCCCAGGCCGAGCACCAGCGGCTGATGGCCGATGCCGATGAAGGCGAACACCACGAACAGCACGCCGAGCACGGCCGGGACCAGCGCCGCACCGCGCACCGCGCCGCGCCGCCACAGCACGATCAGCGCCAGCGAGCAGCACAGGTACAGCGGCAGGTTGGCGGCGGTGACCACGCGGGTGATGAAGGTGAACGCGGCCACCAGCGACTTGCTGTAGCTCATCCACACCATCACCGAGCCCAGCAGGCCGGTGACCACCAGCGCCACCGCGGGCGCGCCGCGGCGGTTGTCGCGCGAGAACACCGACGGCAGCACGCCGTTGTTGGCCATGGTGCGGGTGAGCTCGCCCACCAGCAGGGTCCAGCCGTTGAGTGCGCCCAGTCCGCTGACCACCACGAACAGCGACAGCCAGCGGCCGAAGCCGGCACCGCCGAAGCGGTCCATCAGCAGCGCGAACGGCGCACCGGCATTGCCCAGCTCCTGCTGCGGGATCAGCAGCAGCGGCACGGTGGAGACGATGATGTAGATCACCGCGGTGAGCACGGTGCCGGCCATGGTGGCGCGCGGGATGGTGCGACCGGGGTTGTCCACGCGGCCGGCGGGCACGCTGGCCGCCTCGATGCCGAGCATGGCGAACAGCGCGATGGTGCCGGCGGCCATGGTGTCCTTCAGGCTCACCGGGGTGGCCGGCAGATGCGCGGTGTAGCTGCCGGGCGAATGCAGCAGCACCCAGGCGCCGAGCAGCGCGATGGCGGCCATCGGCAGCAGCTTCAGCGCGGTGGTGACGATCTGCACGCCGCCACCGGCGCGCACGCCCATCAGGTTGATGCCGACGAACACCCACAGCAGGCCCAGCGCGAACACCGCCGGGTGGATCGCCTGCAGCGCCGGGAACACCACCGTGATGTAGCCCACCGCGCCGGTGGCCAGCGCCGCGTTGGTGAGCCACAGCGAAACCCAGTACGCCCACAGCGCCATGTACGCCGGCAGGTCGCCCAGGGTGCGGCGGATGTAGCCGTAGGGACCGTCGGCGTCGGGCAGCAGGTGCGCCAGGTGCGAGAACACGCGGGCCAGCGCAAGGCAGCCGAGCAGGGTGGCGGTCCAGCCGATCAGCGCGTTGAAGCCGTAGGGCGCAAGCGAGGCGGGCAGCAGGAAGATGCCCATGCCGATCACGTTGCCCACCACCAGCGCGGTGCAGGTCCAGAAGCCGATCTTGGTGCCGTGGGTCATGGGGTGCGCTCGTGGTGGTGCGAGGGTTGGGTGTTCATGTGATGCGTGTGATTCCTCAGCGTCATCCCGGCGGCTCTCAACAGCCGAACGGCTGGTCAAGCCGGAGGCGCTTTATCAACAGCCGCATGGCTGGTCATCCAGCGTCTTTGCACTTCCACAGCTTGAAGTCACTGGATCCCGGCTTTCGCCGGGATGACGGAGAGGAGACATGTGTCTTCCTCGTAGAAGCAGGCGATCCGTACAAAGAAACCTTCACGACACGCCCCTCACTCCAGCGCCACCGGCTGCCCGGCCTTGATCACGCCGCGGATCTGCCGCAGGCAATCGACGTCATGCAGCGGGTCGCAGCCGACGGCGACCAGGTCGGCGGCCTTGCCGGGGGCGATCGAGCCGAGTTCCTTTTCCTTGCCGAGCAGGCGGGCGGCGTCGATGGTGGCCGAGCGGATCGCCTGCAGCGGCGTCATGCCCCAGCGCACCATGTAGGCGAACTGGCGCGCGTTCTGGCCGTGCGGGTAGACGCCGGCATCGGTGCCGAAGGCGAGGTGCACGCCAGCCTTCACCGCCTTGCGGAAGCCTTCGCGCTGGGCCAGCGTGGTTTCCTCGTTCTTGCGCAGGATCTCCGGCGACCAGTGGTCGCGGGTGCCGATTTCCTCGATGTAGTCGCCGTCGTAGATGTCGGCGACCAGCCAGGTGCCGTGCTTGACCAGCAGCGCGATGCCCTCGTCGTCGATCAGCGAGCCGTGCTCGATCGAGCGCACGCCGGCGCGGATCGCGCGCTTGATGCCCTCGGCGCCGTGCGCGTGGGCGGCGACGAACTTGCCGCGCCTGGCTGCCTCGACCACGGCGGCATGGATCTCCGCCTCGGTGAATTCCGGCTTGCCCGGCTCGGTGCCGTTGGCCAGCACGGCGCCGGTGGCGATCACCTTGATCAGGTCGGCACCGTGGTCGAGGATCTTGTCGACGTTGTGGCGCACCTGGTCCACGCCCCTGGACACGCCCTGCCGGAACTCCGGCGGCACCACGGTGCCGGGCGGCAGGCCGGTAATCTCGCCGCCGCCGCCGGGCGCGGTGATGTAGGCGCCGGCAACGAACATGCGCGGGCCGGGAATCTCGCCGGCGTTGATCGCGTCGCGCAGGGCGATGTCGGCGAAGCCGCGGTACACGCCGACGTCGCGCACGGTGGTGAAGCCGGCCTGCAGCGTCTTGCGCGCGTTCATCGCGCCGATGAACGCCTGTTGCGCGGGGCTGATCTTCAGCGGCGCAGCGATGTCGGCGGTTTCCGCCTCCTCGGAGATGTGCGTGTGCATGTCCATCAGGCCGGGGACCACGGTCCAGGCCGTCCAGTCGAGCACGCGCGCACCCTTCGCTGCATCGGCGGACCACGGCTGCACCGAGACCACCTTGCCGTCGGCGAGCGTCACCGCCTGGTCGGTGAGCATCCTGCCGCTGTCGACGTCGAGCAGGTGGCCGGCATGCACCACGGTGCGCTCGGCGGCCTGGGAGTATGCAGCGTGGGCCGGTGCGGCGAGGGCCGCGGCGAGTGCAAGCAGCAGGGTAGGCAGGGCAGGCAGGGCAGGCAGGGCAGGCAGGGCAGGCAGGGCAGATTTCATGCGTGCTCTCCCGCGGCGGCGTAGGCCGCGCGCAGCTGGTTGTGGAAATGCCAGACGCCGCTTTCGCGCTTCGGGCACAGCCGGCCGGCTTCGTAGGTGCCGGAGGTCAGGCCGCGCTGCACGGCGACGCAGATGTCGATGTCTTCCTGCTGCACCTCGTCGCTGAATTCCTGGTCGGCGGCGATGCGCGCCTGCGCGGCGTCGTCCTGCGCGTAGTAGTAGTCGAACTCCACCCGGCAGCGGTCCGGTCCCAGCGGCACGATGCGGTTGGTCTGCATGCGGCCGGGCATGATGTTGAGCATCACGTTGGGATAGACGAAGTAGTAGAACGCCTCGCCGTCGCCGTAGATCGCGGTGCTGTTGCGTAGCGGCGAGGACTGCAGCGAATACCAGTCGAACAGCTCGGTGTCGTAGGCGCGGTAGTCCAGTACCTTCGACAGGCCCGGGTGCACGTGGGGCAGGTGGTAGCCCTCGAGGAAGTTGTCGACGTAGACCTTCCAGTTGCAGTCGATCTCGTAGCTGTCGCGGCGCAGGTAGCGCATGGCCGAAAGATCGATCGGCGCGATGCGTTCGGCGATGCCGCCGTAGACCCCGCCGAACGGCGGCACGGCCTCGTCCAGCGCCACGAACACCAGGCCCTGCCATTCGTGCACGCGGATCGGCGGCAGGCGGATGTCGGACACGTCGAAGTCGGCCGCGCCCTGCATCTCCGGCGCGCTGCGCAGCTGGCCTTCCAGCGTGTAGGTCCAGCCGTGGTACTTGCAGTGCAGGGCACGCGCGCCCTTGCCGTTGCACAGCGCCAGCGGGCCGGCGCGGTGGCGGCAGACGTTGACGAAGCCGCGCAGCACGCCGTCCTGCCCGCGCACCACGATCACCGGCACGTGGCCGACCTGTTCCACCACGTGGTCGCCCGGCTCGGCGAGCTGGCCCTGGTGCGCCACCAGCTGCCAGCTGCGTGCGAATACCGCACGGTGTTCCATCGCCAGCATCGCCTCGCCGACGTAGTAGCGGGCGGGCAGGGCGGTGGCGTGGTCGAGGCCGGGGTGGGAGGTTTCAGCTTGCATGCAGTGCTCCGCGATCGGAATAGACTGGCGCGACGACGACGGTCGCTTCGGGGGAGGCCTCATGTTCCGTTTCAAGCTGACGCTGGCGCTGTGTGCGCTGGCCGGACTGGCACAGGCGGCCGGTCCCCGCGCACGCGACCTGGGCATTCCGTTCGACGGCACCCCCGGGCCGCTCAATGCCATCACCGATGTCGCCGGCGTCACCGTGGGCCAGGTCACCTTGATCCGCGACCTCCCCGACGGTCACAAGGTGCGCACTGGCGTGACAGCGATCCTGCCACGCGGCAGGGCCAGCTACGAGATCCCCGCGTTCGGCGGCTGGTTCGCGCTCAACGGCAATGGCGAAATGACGGGCACCACCTGGCTGGAGGAGTCCGGCCAGTTGGAGGGGCCGGTGATGCTCACCAACACCCACAGCGTGGGCGTGGTGCGCGACGCGGTGATTGCCGAGCGCGTGCATGCCGGCGGCGCGGACGCCTCGGGCTACTGGTGGTCGCTGCCGGTGGTGGCCGAGACCTGGGACGGCGAGCTCAACGACATCAACGGGTTCCACGTGCACGCCGCGGACGCCGCGCAGGCACTGCATGAAGCGAAGGGCGGGCCGGTCGCCGAGGGCAACGTCGGCGGCGGCACCGGCATGATCTGCCACGAGTTCAAATGCGGCATCGGCACCGCCTCGCGGCGCGTGCACATCGGCGAGCGCGACTACACCCTGGGCGTGCTGGTGCAGGCCAACTACGGGCTGCGCGACAGCCTGCGCATCGCCGGCGTGCCGGTGGGCCAGTACCTGCGCGAGGACCGCCTGTACAGCGCGACCAACCCGGCGGCGGTGGACACCGGCTCGATCATCATCGTGGTGGCGACCGACGCGCCGCTGCTGCCGCACCAGCTGAAGCGCATCGCCCGGCGCGCCGGCATGGGGCTGGCGCGGATGGGCAGCTACTCCGGCAACGGCTCGGGCGACATCTTCGTGGCGTTCTCCACCGCCAACGCCGATGCGCTGCACGACCGGCCGCTGCAGCAGGCCAGCTTCATCGGCAACGACCACATCGATCCGCTGTTCGAGGCCACCGCGCAGGCGGCCGAGGAAGCCATCGTCAACGCGATGATCGCGGCGAAGGACATGTGCGGCGAGGGCGGTCACTGTGCCAAGGCGATCCCCCATGCGGAGCTGGTCGCGCTGCTCAAGCGCTTCGGTCGCTACCAGCCGCCGCACTGAGGGAGCCCGGTTCACGGCGCGGTGTCCCCGGGCTTGAGGAAGCGCTCGTACCAGGCGAGGTTGCGGCGCATGCGGTCGAGCAGGTAGCTCGGCACGCTGATCTCGTGGTGCTGGCCGGGGTAGACCACCAGCTCGGTCGGCACGTTGCGCGAACGCAGCGCCTGGTACATCTGCTCTGCGCCGATGCACGGCACGTTGAAGTCGATCTGGCCGCACTGGAACAGCGTGGGCGTGGTGATGTCGCCGGCATGCAGGAACGGGTAGCTGACGCGGTCCCAGGCGGCACGGTGGTCCCAGGGCGTGCCCAGCTCCAGCTCGTATTCGCGGGCGTATTCGTCGTCGCCGTACATGCCGTACATGTTGCCGGTGCCGGCACCGCTGATCGCCGCCTTGAAGCGGGTGGTGCGGGCGATCACCTGGTCGGTGAGGATGGCGCCGTAGCTCCAGCCGCCGATGCCCAGGCGGTCCGGGTCGGCGACGCCGAGCTTGATCGCATGGTCCACGCCGGCCAGCAGGTCCTGCGTGTCCTTGTTGCCCCAGTCGGCGTAGATGGCGCGGGCGAAGTCGAAGCCGCGGCCCGAGCTGCCGCGCGGGTTCACCGCCAGCACGGCGAAGCCGTTGGCCGCGTAGACCTGCCAGTCCTCCATGAACTCGTGGCTGAACTGGTACACCGGGCCGCCGTGCACGCGCAGGATGGTCGGGTAGCGCTGGCCCTTCACGTAGCCGATCGGCTTCACCAGCAGGGCGTCGAGCCTGGTGCCGTCGGCGCCGGTGAAGTGCAGGGTTTCGGTGCCGGCCAGTTGCTTGCCGGCCAGCCACTCGTTGTGGTCAGCCAGCAGGCGCAGGTGGCCGCCATCGAGCGCGGCGAGGTTGTACGGATGCAGGTCGTCGCCGCCGAGCACGGCGATGCGGCCGTTGCGCGACACCGAGATATCGACGTCGAAACGGTCGCCGTGGGTCAGTTCGGTGACCTTGCCGCTGGCCACGTCGATGCGCGCCAGGTGGGTGACCTCGGCCTGCTCGATCAGCGCGTACACGCTGCGCCCGTCCGGTGCCCAGGTCGGGTGGGTGAAGCAGCGGTCGATCGGTGCGGGAATCCTCGCCTTGCCGGTGGCCACGTCGATCACCGCCAGCTGCCAGGGCGCGTAATAGATCCAGTGGTCATCGCCGCCCTGCAGGTAGGCGATGCGCTTGCCGTCCGGCGACCAGGCGGGACGCGAGACCCAGTACGGATCGAGGTCGGCGCCGGGGAAGGTGGTGAGCTGGTGCTCCCTGGCGCCGGCGCGGGCGTCGACGACGTAGATGTCGTAGTTGAGGTGGCGATCGGGGTCGGCACCGCGCTTGGTGACGTAGGCGATCCGGCGGCTGTCCGGCGACCACGCAGGCAGCTGCTCGTCGTGCTTGCCGGGGGTGAGCTCGGTGGCCTGGCCGCTGGCGATGTCGACCACGTACAGGTGCTTGTGGCGCGCGCCCAGCCAGCCCGAGTCGTCGTCCTTGAACTGGAAGCGGTCGGTGACGATCGGCGGCGGGTTCTTCGGCTTCCTGGTTCCCGGCGGACGCTCGGGGTCGAAGGCGATCACCGCCAGGCGCTGGCCATCCGGCGACAGCGCGAACTCCTCCACACCGGCGGGGAGATGGGTGACCGGATGCGCCTCGCCGCCGTCGGCGGGCATCGTCCAGACCTGCGAGCCGCTGTCTTCCTCGTCCTTGTCCGTGCCGGTCTTGCGGTCGGACAGGAAGGCGATGAGCTTGCCGTCGCCGGACCACTGCGCCTGCGATTCGTCGGCGTCGGGCGTATGGGTGAGCTGGGTGCGTCCGCGACCGTCGAAGCCGACGCGCCAGAGATCCGACTGCGGCTGGTCGGTGTCGGCATTCGTGGTGGTGACGGTGTAGAGCAGCCAGTGGCCGTCCGGCGACAGGGCCGGATCGGACAGTGCGGCGAGCCGGTTGATGTCGGCCGGGGTGAACGGCGTCTTCTGCGCGGCGGGTGCGGCCAGCGGTAGCGCCAGCAGGGCCAGCAGGGCGAATCCGGGCAGGCGTCGGATCATCGGCGATCTCCTTGCATGGGCAGCGCAGGCGCGTGGCCGGCGTCCGGCGGGGGTGGCTTGCGCGGATGCCGCACCGGACATCGCCACCGGCAGGTCGGCAGCGATCGGTGCGGCGTTCGCGCGGCGCGTCATGCTCAGGCCCCGGCCAGCGCCTGGTCGAGGCTGGCGCGCAGCAGTGCGATGGCCTCGTCCACTTCTTCGGTGGTGACGGTCAGCGGCGGCATGAAGCGCACCGTGCTGGTGCCGCAGGAGAGCAGCAGCAGGCCGTTGTGGTAGGCGCGGGTGATCACCGCGTCGCACAGCGCGGTGGCGGGGGTCTTCCTGGCGTCGTTCTCGACCAGCTCCATGCCGATCCACAGGCCCTTGCCGCGGACGTCGCCGATGCACGGGTAGTCACGCTGCAGTTCGCGCAGGCGGGCGATGAAGTGCTCGCCGACGGTGGCGGCGTTGTCGGATAGACCGCCGCGGACCAGATCCAGCGTGGCGTTGGCGGCGGCGCAGGTGATCGGATTGCCGCCGTAGGTGTTGCCGTGGGCGCCGCGCTTCCACTGCGACATGATCGACTTCTTCGCGATCACCGCACCGATCGGCAGGCCCGAGCCCAGGCCCTTGGCCGAGGTGAGGATGTCCGGCTTCACGCCCCAGTGCTCGCAGGCGAACATCTTGCCGGTGCGGCCGATGCCCGACTGCACCTCGTCGAAGATCAGCAGGATGCCGTGCTCGTCGCACAGCGCGCGCAGGCCGGCGAGGAAGCCGTCCGGCGGCGTCAGGTAGCCGCCTTCGCCCTGCATCGGCTCCACCAGCACCGCCGCCACCTCGCTCGGCGGCACGCTGCGCTGGAACAGCATGCGCATGTAGTCGAGCACTGCCTCGCCCTGGTCGTCGCCGGCGAACAACGGGCGGTACGGGTTGGGGTAGGGCACGTGGGTGACGCCGGCCAGCGTGGGCGAGAAGCCCTTCTGCTGGGTGTACTTGCTGGAGGTGAACGACAGCGAGCCGAAGGTGCGGCCGTGGAAGCCGCCGAGGAAGCCGATGAAGCGCGGCCGGCCGGTGACGTAGCGGGCCAGCTTGAGCGCGCCTTCCACCGCCTCGGTGCCGGACTGGCAGATGAAGCTCATCGCCGGCTCGCCCATCGGCGCGATTGCCGCCAGCCGTTCGCCCAGGCCGACCATCTGCTCGTGCCAGTAGTCGCTGGAGATGTGCAGGAACTTCGCCGCCGCGTCCTGCACCGCCTTGACCACCTGCGGGTGCGCGTGGCCGGTGGCGCACACCGCGATACCGGCCATGAAATCGAGGAAGCGGTTGCCGTCCACGTCCCACACTTCGGTGCCGCGGCCGTGCGACATCACGAACGGATAGTCGCGCGGGTAGGACGGCGAGATCACTTCGGCGTCGCGGGCGATCATCGCCTGCGCCTTGGGTCCGGGGAGAGCGGTTTTGATATGGGCGTTCACGGCAGAACCTTTCGTGTCAGAGGGGGATGTGCACGGGGCGCGCGTGCGCCTCGCGGGTGCGGGCGTTGAGCGCACGCAGGGTGTCCAGCTCATGCGCGCTGGGCGGGGCGATGGTGTCCAGGCGGTCGGCGACGAGCAGCGGCCAGCCGATGGCGGCGCGGGCTTCGTCCACGCTGATGCCCTCGAACAGGGCGACCAGCTGCAGCTCTTCGCTCTCCGGGTGCGGGGCGAGCCGGCCGAAGTCGGTGATCACCGCACGCGGGCCGCCGCCGGGAATGCCGCCGCGGGTGCGGGCGCCGTGGCCGTCGAGGTAGCCGGCGCTGCTGCGGAAATCCAGCTGCTCGACGAAGCTGCGCGGCGTGGCCCGTGCCATCACGAACACCTGCCTGGCGTGCAGCGCGATCTCCGGTGCGCCGCCGGCGCCGGGCAGGCGCGTGGAGGGCAGCTCGTACGGGCCGATCACGGTGCTGTTGAGGTTGCCGAAGCGGTCGATCTGCGCGGCACCGAGGAAGCCGACGTCCACCCGCCCGGCCTGCAGGTAGAAGCTGAAGATCTCCGGCAGCGGCACCACGCAGGCGGCGGTCTCGGCCAGTTCGCCGTCGCCGATCGACAATGGCAGCACGTCCGGCCGCGTGCCGATGGTGCCGGACTCGTAGATCAGCACGATCTCCGGCGCGTGGGTGAGCCGGGCCAGGTTGCAGGCGGCACTGGGCAGGCCGATGCCGACGAAGCACACGCTGTCGTTGCCGAGCAGGCGGGCCGCGGCCACGGTCATCCATTCGTCGCGGGTACAGGCGCTCATGCGGCGGCCTCCGTCTGCAGCGAGGCGAGGAAGGCGCGGTGGTCGCGTGTGCCGAGCACGTGGTGGTCCATCCAGGCGAGGAAGGTGTCGCGGTCGCGGGCGATCGTGTCCCAGCGCTGGTAGAAGGCGTTGTCGCGGGCGTAGTGGCCCTGCGCGTACGACGGGTAGGCGCCGCCGCGGCAGTGCACTACCGCCCGCACGGTCCAGTGCGGCAGCACGATGGCGTTCATCGCCGGCGGCAGCGCGTCGACGATTTCCTCGACGGTGACGATCAGCGTCTTCGCCGCCAGTGCCGCCTCGCGCGCGGCACCGACGATGCCGTCGATGGCGACGTTGCCGGCATGGTCGGCGCGCTGCGCGTGCACGATGGTGACGTCGGGATTGAGCGCGGGCACCGCGGCCAGCTCCTCGCCGCTGAACGGGCAGGCGACGCGGCGGATGTTCGGGTTGTGCGCGGGCAGGTCGGTGCCGATGTAGCCGCGCAGCACGCCGAAGGGCAACCGCGCCGCGCCGGCGGTGAACGCGGCGGCCATGCCGGCATGGCTGTGCTCGTTGAGCTCCAGCGGGCGTGGCCAGCCGTGCTCCACCGCATCGCGCAGGCGGTGCAGCGAACCCACGCCGGGGTTGCCGCCCCAGGAGAAGGTGAGCTGGCGCGCGCAGCCCATGCCGATCAGCTGGTCGTAGATCAGGTCCGGCGTCATGCGGATCAGGTGCAGGTCGCGCTTGCGCTGGCGGATGATCTCGTGGCCGGCGGCGAACGGGATCAGGTGGGTGAAGCCTTCCAGCGCGACGCTGGCGCCGTCGTGCACGAACCGCTCGATGGCGTCCGCAAGTTCCAGGTGCAGGCAGTTCATCCGTGTGCGCTCACTCGACCACCGTGCGGGACTGTTCGCGCAGGTACTGCGCCAGGTAATAGAACGAGGCGATCGCCTTGCCGGTGGAGCCCGAACCCTTCCAGCCGCCGAACGGCTGGTAGCCGGGCCAGGCACCGGTGGTCGCGCCCTGGGGACGGTTGGCGTAGGTCACGCCCGCCTCGATGTGATCGTGGAACCACGCCACCTCGTCGGCGCCACCGTAGAAGCCGGCGGTGAGGCCCATGGGGGTGTCGTTGGCCAGTCGCATCGCCTCGTCGCGGTCGCGCACGCGGTGCAGGGTGAGGATCGGCAGGAACATCTCCTGCTGCCACAGCGGGTGGGCCAGCGGCGCTTCGGCCAGGGTGGGCTCGACGAAGTAGCCGCGGGCGAACGCGTCCGGCCCGCCGGTGCCCTCGCCGAAGCGGCGGCCGCCGGCAAGCAACGTGGCACCGCCGCTCTCCAGCTCGTCGACGTGCTGCCGGTAGTTGCCGTAGGCGGTGGCGTTGACCACCGGGCCCATCCAGTGATCGCGCTGGCGCGGATCGCCGACGCGGATGGCGCCGATGAGCTGCTGCAGGCGCCCGATCAGCGCGTCGGCGACGCGCTCGTGCACGTACAGCCGCGACAGCGCCGAGCATTTCTGCCCGCTCATGCCGTAGGCCGAGCGCACGATGCCGGCGGCGGCGTCGTCGAGGTCGGCATGTTCGGTGACGATGCAGGGGTTCTTGCCGCCCATCTCGGCGATGCACGGCCGCGGCCAGGCGCCGCCGGCCATCTGTCGCATCAGCTGGCGACCGACCGGCACCGAGCCGGTGAAGGTGAGGCCGGCGACCCGCGGGTGCTGCGCCAGCGCTGCGCCGACTTCACGGCTGCTGCCGGAGAGGTAGTTGAACACGCCCGGTGGCAGGCCGGCGTCGCGGATGCAGTCGGCCAGCAGGCGCGCGGCCCACGGCGTGTCGCTGGCGCCTTTCACCACCACCGTATTGCCGGTGACCAGGGCCGCGGCGGTCGGCCCGCCGGCCAGCGCCAGCGGGAAGTTGAACGGTGCGATCACCACCCACACGCCGTACGGTCGCATCACGCTGGCGTTGTGCGAGACGACGCCGTCGATCGGGTCGTCGGGCAGCGTGTGGTGATAGCCGGCGTGGCTCTCGAAGTCGTCCGCGTAGTGGCGGAAGAAGTCCACCGTCTCCTGTGCCTCGCCCAGCGCCTCCATGCGGTTCTTGCCCACCTCCAGCACCAGCGCGGCGGCGATGTCGTAGACGCGCTCCTCCAGCAGGTCGCCGACGCGGCGCATCAGCCGCGCGCGTTCGGCCACCGGGGTGGCGCGCCAGGCCGGGTAGGCCGCCTGTGCCGCACGCATCGCGGCATCGGCGTCGGCCTCGCTGGCCAGCGCGAAGTGGCCCAGGTGCAGGGCGTTGTCGAACGGAGCGCGGCGGTCGGCCGAGTGCTCCGCCTCGACGTCGCGGCCGTCGATGAACAGCCCGTGGCACGCGCCGAGCGAGGCGGAGACGCGGGCCAGCGCCGCCTCGAAGCGTTCGTGCATGGCTTCCGGCGGGTTGTACATGGTGGCGTAGGTCAGGCGGAAGCTCATGGAGGACCCCTCAGGCGTGGGCGGGGAAGTGCTTCCCCAGCAGTCGGTCGATCAGCGCCAGCGCGTCGGCCAGCGCGGTTTCCTCGATCACCAGCGGCGGCGCGAGGATCAGCAGGTTGCCGCGGGCCGCCAGCGACACGCCCTCGTCCATTGCCTCGCGCAGCAGTGCGCCCAGCGTGGCGGGGGACTGTGGCCACGGCGCCAGCGGTGCGCGGCTGGCGCGGTCGGCGACCAGCTCGATCACCGCGAACAGGCCATGGCCGCCGCGCACATCGCCGATCACCGGGAGGCGTGCCTGCATCGCCTCGAGCTCGGCGAACATCGTGGCGCCGAGCCGGCGCGAGCGTTCGATCAGCTGCTCGTCTTCGTAGGCGCGCACGGCGGCGAGGCCGGCGGCGCAGGCCAGCGGATGGCCGCAGTAGGTGAGGCCGGTGTAGAGCATGCGGTCGGCCAGCCGGGCGTAGACCTCGGCCGACAGCACCACGGCGCCCAGCGGCAGGTGCGCGCCGGTGAGGCCCTTGGCCAGCGTCATCAGGTCGGGGCGGCCGGCTTCGCCATGGCGCTGCCAGGCGAACCATTCGCCGCAACGGCCGAAGCCGCTCATCACCTCGTCGGCGATCAGCAGCACGTCGCGCTCGCGGGTCGCAGCGCGCAGGGCGGGCCAGTAGCTGTCCGGGGCGACGATGCCGTTGGTGCCGGCGTTGGGCTCCATCAGCACGGCGGCGACGGTGTCCGCGCCGGCGCGATCGATCGCTTCGCCCACGGCGTCGGCGGCGAGCCGGCCGCAGCTGTCGTCGTCGGTGCTGCCGAACGGGCAGCGATAGGCGTACGGCGCCGGCACTCGGATCACGCCGAAGGCCTCGGCGTCGACCTGGTCGCTGGTGCGGGCGTCGCCGGACAGCGCCATGCCGGCGTAGCTGGCGCCATGGTAGGAGCGCTCGCGCGCCAGGATTTTTCCGCGGGGCAGGTTGCGCGCCAGGCGCGCGAACTTCACCGCGTTCTCGTTGGCGTCGGCGCCGGCCAGGGTGAAGAACACCCGGCCGCCGGCGAAACCGGATTTCTCCAGCAGTGCCTCGGCCAGCGCCTTGCGCGGTTCGGCTCCCCACGCGGCGGTGACGAAGCACAGTTGCTCGGCCTGCTCGCGGATCGCCTGCATCACCGCCGGATGCTGGTGACCCAGGTTGCTGCACTCGGCCAGGCTGCTCATGTCGAGCACGCGTCGGCCGTCGGCCAGCTCGAGGTGGGCGCCGCGCCCGCTGACCACGGTCGGCGCCTGCCACGTCGACGGCACGCACCAGCTGTGCAGCACGCTGTCGCGTTCGTTGCTCACGCGCATCCTCCCCGAGGAAATGTTCGATAATCGAACAAGAATTCGTATTGCGAACTCATTGGAATGCTTCTACGCTCGGCCTGTCAATGGACCCAAGCGAGACGATGGCCTCCCAACCCTTCGAGGAAAGCCCCGACTACGTGCAGTCGCTGGCGCGCGGCCTGCAGGTGCTGCGCGCGTTCGATCACGAGATGCCCAGCCCGAGCCTGTCGCAGGTGGCCGAACGCATCGGGCTGTCGCGCGCGGTGGCGCGCCGGCTGCTGCTGACGCTGCAGCATCTCGGTTACGTCGGCAGTCGCGGGCGCAGCTTCTTCCTGACCCCGCGCGTGCTGGAGCTGGGCTACAGCTACCTTACCTCGCTCGACCTCACCGAACTGGCCCAGCAGAGCCTGGAGCAGCTGTCGCACAGCGTCGGCGAGAGCTGCTCGATGGCGGTGCTCGACGGCCAGGACATCGTCTACGTGCTGCGCGTGCCGGTGCGCCGCGTGATGAGCGTGGCGCTGGGCGTGGGCGCGCGCCTGCCGGCCTTCGCCACCTCGATGGGCCGGGCGATCCTGGCCGACCTGGACGACGACGCGCTGGCCGCGTGGATGGACGGCCAGACCTTCCGCGCCTACACGCCGCAGACGCTGCACACCGTCAGTGCGCTGAAGGCCGAACTGGCCCGCGTGCGCAAGCAGGGCTATGCGCTGGTGTCGCGCGAGCTGGAGCACGGGCTGTGCTCGATCGCGGTGCCGATCCGTGCCGCCGACGGCAGCACGGTGGCGGCGCTGAACGTCGGCATGCCGTACAGCGAGGACGCGCCCCGGCGCGCGCTGAAGGAGATCCTGCCGGCGCTGCGCGAGACGCAGGCGGCGGTGCAGCAGGCGATCGCGCGCGGCGGCTGGCTGCCGCAGCAGGCGATCCGGGGGGCGTATGCGTAACGCCTGGCTGGTCGACGCGACGCGTACCCCGTTCGGCCGCCTCGGTGGCGCGCTGGCCGGCGTGCGCACCGACGACCTCGCGGCGCTGCCGATCCGCGCCCTGCTGGCGCGGCACCCGCAGCTGGATCCGGCCGCGATCGACGAGGTGATCCTCGGTTGTGCCAACCAGGCCGGCGAAGACAACCGCAACGTGGCGCGCATGGCCGCGCTGCTGTCCGGGCTGCCGCCGGAGGTGCCCGGCGTGACGGTCAACCGGCTGTGCGCCTCGGGCCTGGAGGCGGTGGGGCAGGCGGCCCGCGCGATCGCCTGCGGCGAGGCCGAACTGGTGATCGCCGGCGGCGTGGAGAGCATGACCCGCGCGCCCTACGTCATGGCCAAGGCGGACACCGCCTTCGCCCGCAACCAGCAACTGGAGGACACCGTGCTGGGCTGGCGGCTGGTCAACCCGGCGATGCGCGCCGGCTACGGCGTGGACTCGATGACGCAGACCGCGGAGAACCTCGCCCGCGAACACGGCATCGATCGCGCCAGCCAGGATGCGTATGCGCTGCGCAGCCAGGCGCGCACGGCGCACGCGCAGGCCGAGGGCTGGCTGGCCGAGGAGATCGTGCCGGTGCCGGTGGGCAAGGACGGCGAGCTGGCCGCGGTGGACGAGCATCCGCGTCCGGCCACGACCGCCGGGCAACTGGACAAGCTCAAGCCCCTGCTGGGGCCGCACACCAGCATTACCGCCGGCAACGCCTCCGGCCTCAACGACGGCGCCGCCGCCCTGCTGCTGGCGTCCGATACGGCGATCGAACGGTTCGGATTGACGCCGCTGGCGCGCGTCGCCGGCATGGCCTCGGCCGGCGTGGCGCCGCGCACCATGGGCATCGGTCCGGTGCCGGCGATCCGCAAGCTGCTGGCGCGCAGCGGTCAGCGCCTGGGCGACTTCGACCGCGTCGAGATCAACGAGGCGTTCGCCGCGCAGGTGCTGGCCTGCACCCGCGCGCTCGGCCTCGCCGACGACGCGGAACACGTCAACGCCCAGGGCGGCGCCATCGCGCTGGGTCATCCACTCGGCGCCAGCGGCGCCCGGCTGGCGATGACGGCAGCGTTCGCCCTGCGCCGGCACCGTCAGCAACGCGCCCTGGTCAGCCTCTGCGTGGGCGTCGGCCAGGGCCTCGCCCTCATCCTGGAGCGCCCATGAACCGAATCCTCCGTCGTGCCTTTCCTCTCGCCCTGGGCCTGGTGTTGCCGCTGACCGCACAGGCCGCCGACCCGGTTCCGGCAGGTGAGCGTGCGCTGGCGCACGACCTGCTGGTGCAGATGATCGGCACCGACACCACCTCCGAGCACGGCAGTACCACCGTGCTGGCCGAGGCGCTGGCGCAGCGTTTCCTGAAGGCCGGGTTTCCGGCGGCGGACGTGCAGGTGGTGGGCGACGATCCGAAGCGACGCAACCTGGTGGTGCGCCTGCGCGGGCAGGGCCAGCGCGCGCCGGTGCTGCTGCTGGCGCACCTGGACGTGGTCGAGGCGCTGCCGCAGGACTGGCACTTCCCGCCGTTCAAGCTGACCGAGAAAGACGGCTACTACTACGGCCGCGGCACGATGGACATCAAGGGCGCCGGTGCCGGCCTGGTCACCACCCTGCTGCGCTTCCACCGGGAGGGTTTCAAGCCGAAGGGCGACTACATCCTGGCGCTCACCGCCGGTGAGGAGGACGGCAAGTCCAACGGCATCCAGTGGTTGCTGGCGCACCGGCCGGAACTGATCCGCTCGCGGTATTCGATCAACGTCGACGGCGGCGGCCCGGAGATCCGCAACGGCCGGCCCGAGGTCGTCGCGGTGGAAACCGCCGAGAAGGTCTACGCCAGCTACACCCTGACCGTGCGCAACCCCGGCGGGCACAGCTCGCTGCCGACCCCGGACAACGCGATCTACCGGCTGGCCGCCGGACTGATGCGGCTGTCCAAGCTCGAATTCCCGCTGCATACCAACTCGGCCACGCGCGGCTACTACGCGCAGCTGGCCACGCTCTATACCGGCTCGACCGCGGCCGACATGCGGGCGGTTGCCCACGATCCGTCCGATCCGGCGGCGATGCGGCGGCTGGCCGCGTCCAGCCCTTACAACAACGCCCACCTGCGCACGACCTGCGTGCCGACCCTGCTGACCGGCGGCGATGCGGAGAACGCGTTGCCGCAGATGGCCCGGGCCACGGTGAACTGCCGCATCCTGCCGGACGAGCCGCCGGCGCAGGTCGAGGCGGCCATCAGGCGGGCGCTGGACGACCCGCAGATCGCCGTGGCGCCGGTGGCACCGGCTCCGGCCAGCCCGCCCAGTCCGATCGACCCGGCGCTGTTCGCGCAGGTCGCACGGACAGCAAAGGCGGTCTGGGGGCACGCCATGCCGGTGTCGCCGTACATGTCCGCCGGCGCCTCGGACAGCGTGTTCCTGCGGGCGGCCGGGATGCCGTCCTACGTGTTCAACGGCATCCCCTACGACGTGGACGACGACCGCTCGCACGGGCAGGACGAACGCATTCTGGTGACGTCCTACTACCAGTCGCTCGATTTCGACTATAGATTGCTTAAAAACTTGTAAGGAGCCGCCGACGCCATGTCCCGTGCCATGCCCCTGACGTCCTCCGCATCGTGGTATCTCCGGTGACGGCGGCCGCGGCCACAGGCTCGCTGGAGCAGGCGCTGGCGCACGCCGGGCGCTTGCTGGCCCGCGATCCGGCGATGGCCGAGGCGCAGGCCGGAGAGATCCTCAAGGCCGTGCCGGAGCACCCGCCCACGCTGCAGCTGCTGGCGGCGGCGCGTGCGGCGCAGGGCAACCTGGCCGGCGCGTTGGCCGTGCTGGAGCCGCTGGCGGCCTCGCAGCCGAAGTGGGCGGCGGTGCAGTTCGAGCTGGGCCTGGCGTTGAGCCAGGCCGGCCGCCTGGACGAAGCGATCGCCGCGCTGCGCCGTGCAGTGGCTCTGAAACCGGACCTGCCGCAGGCCTGGCGCCTGCTGGCCGATCGCCTGCTCGATGCCGGCGACGCGGATGCGGCTGCCGAGGCGTATCTCGGGCACGTGCGGCATGCCGCGACCGATCCGCGGCTGATGGCGGCGGGGGCGGCCCTGGCCGACGAGCGCATTCCCGAGGCCGAGGCGATGCTGCGCCAGCACCTGCGCGAGGCGCCCACCGACGTGGTGGCGATCCGCATGTTCGCCGAGCTGGCGGCCCGGGTCGGTCGTACCGACGAGGCCCGGCTGCTGCTCGAGCGCTGCCTGGAGCTGGCCCCGGCCTTCCACGCCGCCCGCCAGAACTACGCGCTGCTGCTGCACCGGGCCAACCTGCCGGAGCAGGCGCTGGTCGAGCTCGAACGCCTGCTTGCCGCCGAGCCGAACCATCCGGCACACCGCAACCTCAAGGCCGTGGTGTTGTGCCGCACCGGCGATTACCACACGGCGATCGACCTCTACGCCGGTCTGCTGGCCGAGTATCCGGACAACGCTCCGGTCTGGATGAGCTACGGCCATGCGCTGAAGACCGCCGGCCTCACCGATCGCGCGATCGAGGCCTACCGGCGGGCGCTGGCGATGACGCCGTCGTTCGGCGAAGTCTGGTGGAGCCTGGCCAACCTCAAGACCTTCCGCTTCACCGAGGCCGACATGGCAACGATGCGCGCACAGCTCGCGCGCACCGACCTGTCCGACGACGACCGCCTGCATCTGGACTTCGCGCTGGGCAAGGCACTGGAGGACGCCGCCGATTACGAGGCATCGTTCCGCCACTACGCCGCGGGCAACGCCCGCCGTCACGGCCAGCTCCACTACAGCGCCGACGATACGCATGCGCGGGTCGAACACATCGCGAGCCATTACACGCGCGAGTTCTTCGCCGCGCGCGCCGGCAGCGGAAGCACCGCGCGGGACCCGATCTTCATCGTCGGCCTGCCGCGTTCCGGTTCCACCCTGATCGAGCAGATCCTGTCCAGCCACAGCCAGGTCGAGGGCACGATGGAGCTGCCGGAGATCACCTCGATCACCCGGCTGCTGCGCGAGCAGTCCGAAGGCGACAGTCCGATGCCGTACCACGACGCGCTGGCCCGGCTCGACGCCGATGCGCTGCGCGAGCTGGGCGAGCGCTACCTGGCGCACACGCGGATCCAGCGCAAGACCGCGGCGCCGCTGTTCATCGACAAGATGCCGAACAATTTCATGCACATCGGGCTGATCCACCTGATGCTGCCCAACGCCATCATCATCGACGCGCGACGGCATCCGATGGCGTGCTGCTTCTCCGGGTTCAAGCAGCACTTCGCGCGCGGCCAGAGCTTCAGCTACCGGCTCGAGGACCTTGCCCGCTACTACGCCGATTACGTGCGGCTGATGGCGCATTTCGACGCCGTGCTGCCGGGCAGGGTGCACCGGGTCATCTACGAGAACATGGTCGAGGACACCGAAGGGGAGGTGCGCCGGTTGCTGGCGCACTGCGGCCTGCCGTTCGAGGGCGCGTGCCTGCGCTTCTTCGAGAACGAGCGCGCGGTGCGTACCGCCAGCTCCGAGCAGGTGCGCCGGCCGATCTATCGCGAGGGCGTGGACCAGTGGCGGCACTACGCGCCCTGGCTGGGGCCGCTCGAGCAGGGTTTGGGAGGGGTGCTCCGGGCGTATCCCGGAGTGCCGGATCAAGAGGGAGCGTAATCAAGGGCCGTTTGGGGATTTGTCTCTTTTTGGGAGGGGAACCGATGCATCGACACCGAAATACACCAGCCTCCGGGGCGGCGCGCAGGCGCCTGTCCCGCATGCCGTTGGCCGCGGCCATCTGCCTTGCCATCGCCGCACCCGCGTTTGGCCAGGATGCAGGCACGCAGGCAACGGCCACTCCACCGAAAGACCAGAAGGTGGCCGAGCTGAGCACCGTCACCGTGACAGCGCAGAAGCGCACGGAGAACCTGCAGAAGGTGCCGATCAGCATCCAGGTGCTGGGTACCGAAAAGATCGAGCAGCTGCACATCAGCAGCTTCGACGATTACGTGAAGTACCTGCCGAGCGTGTCCTACCAGAGCGCCGCGCCGGGCTTCTCGGAGATCTACATGCGCGGCATCGCCAGCGGCGGTGACGGCAACCACTCCGGCTCACGGCCCAGTGTCGGCGTGTACCTGGACGAGCAGCCCGTCACCACCGTGACCGGTCCGCTCGACATCCACATGTACGACATTGCCCGAGTCGAGGTGCTGGCCGGCCCGCAGGGCTCCCTCTACGGCGCCAGCGCCCAGTCCGGTGCCCTGCGCATCATCACCAACAAGCCCGACCCGCAGGGCTTCGCGGCCAGCTACACCGCGGGCGTCGACACGGTGGCCAACGGCGGCATCGGCAACCTGGCCGAAGGCATGCTCAACGTGCCGATCTCCAAGAATGCCGCGATCCGCCTGGTCGGCTGGCACGAACGCGACGCGGGCTACGTCGACAACATCCCCGGCACGCGCACCTATCCGAGCTGGGGCGGCACGGTCAGCAACACCTCCTCGTGCACGCCGAGCAGCCTGATGGTGTGCACGCACGCCGCCAAGAACCACTATAACGACAACACCACCAACGGTGGACGCGCGGCGCTGCGGGTCAACCTCAACGACGACTGGTCGATCGACGGCACCGTCATGGGCCAGAAGACCACCGCCAACGGCAACATGGCCAGCGACACCGCGCTCGGCGATCTGGCGATCTCGCATTTCTACCCCGAGTGGCAGACCGACCGCTGGTGGCAGGCGGCGATGACGGTGCAGGGCAAGATCGGCAATTTCGACCTGACCTATGCCTATGCGCACCTCAAGCGCAACCAGGAAGAGCACAACGACTACAGCGACTACTCGTTCTGGTACGACACGCTGGCCGGCTACGGCACCTACATCTACGACAACAGCGGAGCGCTGATCAATCCGTCGCAGTACATCATCGGCAAGGACCACTACACCATGGACAGCCACGAGCTGCGCCTGGCCTCGCCGAAGGACAGTCGCCTGCGTGCGGTCGGTGGCCTGTTCTGGGAAAAGTCGGTGCACGACATCGAACAGCGCTACATGATCAACGGCCTGTCCGATGCGCTGACGGTGCCGGGCTGGCCGAACACCATCTGGCTGACCGAGCAGGTGCGTACCGACAAGGACGAGGCGGTGTTCGGCGAGCTGTCCTACGACATCATCCCCGACACGCTGACCGCGACCGTCGGCGGGCGCTACTTCCGCGCCGACAACAGCCTGGGCGGCTTCTACGGCTTCAGCTCCGGCTTCTCGCCGGGTTCGAGCTACGGCGAGGCGGGTTGCATCTCGTCCGCGCCGTTCCGCGGTGCGCCATGCCTGGACTTCAACAAGAACGTCAAGGAGACCGGCTCGCTCGGCAAGGTCAACCTGACCTGGAACATCTCGCCGACCAAGATGGTCTACGCCACCCGTTCGGAAGGCTATCGTCCCGGCGGCATCAATCGCCGCGGCTCGCTGCCGCCGTACAAGTCGGATTACCTCACCAACTACGAGCTGGGCTGGAAGACCACCTGGCTCAACAACCGGCTGTCGTTCAACGGCTCGGTATTCCAGGAGGACTGGAAGGACTTCCAGTTCAGCATCCTCGGCGCCAACGGCCTGACCGAGATCCGCAACGCCAACCAGGCCCAGGTCCGAGGCATGGAGACGGAGCTGAACTGGGCGGCTACCTACAACCTGCAGCTGAGCGGTGGCGTGGCGTTCTACGACGCCAAGCTCACGGCGAACTACTGCGGTTATACCGATGCCAACGGCAAGCCGGTGACCGACTGCGCCACGCCGGAAGCTCCGAAGGGCAGCCAGTTGCCGGTCACCCCGAAGTTCAAGGGCAACCTGGTCGCCCGATACACCTGGGACGTCGGCAACAACGAGGCCTACCTGCAGGGAGCCGTGGTGCACGTGGGCAAGCGCCGGTCGGATCTGCGCACGCTCGAGAACAGCCTGGTCGGCGACATGCCGGCCTACACCACGCTGGACCTCTCGGCCGGCTACAACTGGGCGAGCTTCTCGGTGAACGTGTACGTAAACAACGTGTTCGACAAGCGTGCCGCGTTGTACAAGTACACCGAGTGCGCCGAATCGGTGTGCGCTGCGCACGGCGTGGTGCCGCAGTATCCGAACGGCCAGGTCTATACGGTGACCAACCAGCCACGGACGATCGGCGTGCGTTTCACCCAGGATTTCTGACCTGGGGCAGATCGCCGCCTGTTTGCAAACGAGCCCCGGGTTTTTCCGGGGCTTTTTTTCGCCATGCACCAATCACCGGTGGCCGGGATATCGGGCGAAAAAAAATCGGCCGCCCGGAGGCGGCCGATTCATTACGCGTGCAACGATGGGCGGATTACTTCTTGCCCGAAGCGTCCTTCATCGCGTCCTTGGCGTTGTCGGCGGCGCTCTTGGCGGCATCGGCCGCCTGCTTTGCCTGGTCGGCGGCGTTGGAGGCAGCTGCCTTGGCGTCCTTCATCATGCCGTCGCCCGAGGCGCTCATCGCGCCAGCCGGAGCGGCCGAGGAAGCAGCCGAGGCCGCGCTCTGGGCCTGGTCAGCCGCCATGCCGGCGGTGTCGGCAGCAGCCTTGGCCTGGTCGGCGGCCTGCTCGGTGGCCGTGGTCGGCGCAGCGGCGGCAGCCTTCTGGGCCTGTTCGGAAGCCTGCTGAGCCTGGTCAGCCGACTTCTGGGCGTCCTGCGCGGAATCCTGCGCGCCGTTGCTGCAAGCCGCCAGCAGCGCGACGAGCGCGGAGGCGAGAAGGGTACGCGTGAACTTCATGTTGAATCTCCTTTGCCGTGGAATGCCGTATGGCCGCGTATTAATAGCGCTTTCCCATGAAAGCCGCTACCGGCCCCCAAGTGGGCCCACTCGCGTCATTAATGCGCCCGTTAACTGAGAGTCGAAAACGACGCCCGGGATTGTTCGCCCGGGCGCGTGACGATTCAGTCGAGACGCTCGACGGCAATCGCGGTGGCTTCACCGCCGCCGATGCACAGGGTGGCGATGCCGCGCTTGAGGCCGCGCACCTTGAGCGCATTGAGCAGGGTCACCACCAGACGGGCACCGCTGGCGCCGATCGGGTGGCCGAGGGCGCAGGCGCCGCCGTTGACGTTGACCTTCTCGTGCGGAATGCCCAGCTCCTTGATCGGGGCCATCGCCACCACGGCGAACGCCTCGTTGATCTCGAACAGGTCCACATCGCCGACCTTCCAGCCGGCCTTGTCCAGCACCTTCTGGATCGCGCCGACCGGGGCGGTGGTGAACCACTCCGGCTCCTGCGAGTGGGTGGCGTGCGCCACGATGCGGGCCAGCGGGGCCAGCCCGCGCGCCTTGGCGTCGTCGGCCGACAGCAGCACCACGGCAGCCGCGCCGTCGGAGATGCTGGAAGAGCTGGCGGCGGTGATGGTGCCGTTGTCCTTCTTGAACGCCGGGCGCAGGGTGGGGATCTTGCTCACGTCCGAGCGGCCGGGCTGCTCGTCGGAGTCCACCACCACATCACCCTTGCGGCCGGCCACGGTGAACGGGACGATCTCGCCGGCGAAGGCGCCGTTCTTCTGCGCTTCCAGCGCACGGGTCACCGAGGCGGTGGCGAACGCATCCTGCTCCTCGCGGGTGAAGTGGTACTTGTCGGCGCACAGTTCGCCGAACACGCCCATCGCCTTGCCGTCGTAGGGGTTGGTCAGGCCGTCCCAGGCCATGTGGTCGACCAGCTGGCCGTCGCCGTAGCGGATGCCAGTGCGGGCCTGCACCATGTGCGGGGCGTTGGTCATCGACTCCATGCCGCCGGCGACGACGACGCTGGCCGAGCCGGCCTTGATCAGGTCGTGGCCGAGCATGATCGCCTTCATGCCCGAGCCGCACACCTTGTTGATGGTGGTGGCGCCTGCCGCCAGCGGCAGTTCGGCATGGATCGCCGCCTGCCGCGCCGGCGCCTGGCCGAGGTTGGCCGGCAGCACGCAGCCCATGATCACCTCGCTCACGTCGGCGGCGGCCACGCCGGACTGCTCCAGCGCCGCCTTGATGGCGGCCGCGCCGAGCTTCGGGGTGGGCACGCCGGTGAACTGGCCGAGGAAGGAACCGATGGCGGTGCGCTTGGCACCGGCGATCACTACGCTGACATCAGACATGGGATTCTCCGGGGAAAGACCTTCGGGGAGCGCTGGGCGCGCTGGTAACCGGCCGATTATCGCAGTGCCCGGACGGGAGCGGCAAACCGGCATCCAGTCATCCTGGAGAACCGGGCTTATGCGAAGATCGCGTCAAGGAGCGGTGAAGCCAAGGGGGTGCCGCCGTTCCAGCGTGATCAAACCATTTAGGGGTAAAGCCATGAGCGAGCAGGGACGGACGCTGGTGCAGCGTCGCATGCCATTTGTCATTGCGGCCATTCTTGGCCTGGCCGGATGCGGAGGCGGGGGGGGCAACGTCAAGACCAATTCCGCGCCGCCGCCGGCACCGCCGCCCGCGCCGCCGCCTGCGAGCAGCCAGCCGGCGATCGACGCGCACCTCGCTCTGACCGATACCTACGCCGCACACAGCGCCGGGTTCACCGGTGCGGGCGTGACCATCGGTGTGGTCGATACCGGCATCAATGCCAACCATCCGGCGCTCGCCGGCCGCGTCAAGGCCCTGCTGGTCTATGTCGATCCGGCGACCAACAACACCGCCGTGGATGACGTGGTCGGCCACGGCACCTGGGTCTCGCAGATCGCCGCCGGCAAGTCGTTCGGGCAGTGGCCGGGCGGCATCGCGCCGGACGCCTCGCTGGTGTCCGCACGCATCATCAACGACACCCCGCCCAAGGACGACGGTTCGGGCCAGGGCAACATGGTGCAGCCGTCCGATGCCGACTTCTTCGGACAGACCCTGCTGCCCGACCTGATCAGCCAGGGCGTGCAGGTGATGAACAACTCCTGGGGCGGGCTCTATTTCGACCCATCGAATGCCACAGCCGTGGGCACCGCGTTCGGCAATGCATTCCGTTCGTTCGTGGTCGATCACAACGGACTGGTGGTATTCGCCACCGGCAACGAAGGCCTCGCCCAGCCCTCGGACACCGCCGCCATTCCCAATTACGCGCCGGATCTGGAGCGCGGCTGGCTGGCCGTCGCGGCACTGGACTCGCTCCATCCGACCCAGCTGGCCTCCTACTCCAACCAGTGCGGCAAGGCGATGAACTACTGCCTGGTGGCCCCTGGCGACGTGATCGTCACCGGCGCCGACGACACCGCCGGCAATCCGACGTACTACATTGTGCAGGGCACTTCGTTCGCCACGCCCGCGGTCTCCGGTGCGGCGGCCGATGTATGGCAGGCCTTCCCGTATTTCACCAACGACCTGGTGCGGCAGACCCTGCTGGGAACGGCCAAGGACCTGGGCGCCACCGGCGTCGACCCGGTGTTCGGTTACGGCTTGCTCGACGTGGGCAAGGCGGTGCTGGGGCCGGCCCAGTTCAACTGGGGCGACGTGACGGTCAGCTTCACCGGCTCGTCCACCTGGGGCAATCCGATCTCCGGGGCCGGCGGGCTGATCAAGCAGGGGAGCGGCACGCTGACCCTGAGCCAGCCCTCGACCTACACCGGGCTGACCCAGGTCCAGGGCGGCACGCTGATGGCCAACTCGCTGGCCGGCAGCGCGACCATCGCCGCGCAGGCCAGCCTCGGCACCAGCCACGTGGGAGGCAGCATCGACAATACCGGCACGCTGGACATCGGCACGGCCGGCGGCACCACGGTCGGCGGCAACTACACGCAGGAGGTCGGCGGACGACTGGCGATCTCGCTGGGCTCGGTGCTGACGGTTTCCGGCAAGGCCACCCTCAACGGTGGCGACCTGTATGTCTACGACAAGAACAGCAACTACACGATCAGCTCGCATACCGACGTGCTCAAGGCCACCGGTGGCCTTACCGGTACGTTCACCGGGGTGACCACGCCCAGCAGCGTGCTGCTGACTGCCACGCTCGGCTACGACAGCAGCAGCGCTTGGCTCAACGTGACGCAGGTCAGCGTGACCAAGGTGGCCGGAGCGAGCTACACGCCGGCCTCCTACGGTGCCGCGCAGCGCGTGCAGGGCGCTTTCGAGTACCTCAACAGCCAACTCGCCGGCACCTCGACGGCTGCGATGCCGACCAACAGCGCGCTTCTTGCCGGCGCCGCCAGCCTGCAGCAGGTGTCCAGCACCGCCTCGCTGGAGCAGTCGCTGCAGAGCCTGTCCGGACAGCTGCATGCGGCCAGCGCCGCGATGACCTTCGAGGCGATCGACGCCGGCACGCGGGCGCTGTCCGACCACGTCGACCAGTTGCTCGACGGCAGGCAGTCGAGCCTGTGGAGCCAGGGCCTGGGCTACCAGGGCGACCTTTCCCGCGCCGGCTACGGCAACGTGGGGATCGATCTCAACGGCTGGATGACCGGCGCCGACCAGCGCATCGGTACGCATGGCTTTGCCGGCTACGCGATCAGCCAGGCCAGCGGGCTGGGCCGGCTCACCGAAGCCGCCGATCAGGGCCGCAGCCACTCGACCGAAGCGATGTTCTATGGCGGCGTGGTCAACGGCTCGTGGTACACGATGGGCCGCGTCGGCCTGGGCCAGTACCGCGAGTCCATGCGCCGCGGCGTGCAGCTGGGCAACTTCGCCACCGGCGTGGCCAGCATGACCCATGGACGCTACGGCGTGGCGTATGGCGAGAGCGGTTACCGGTTCGGGCTGGGCGGTCTGCAGGTCACCCCGTACGCGAACCTGCAGTATGCGCAGATCCGCCGCGACGGCTTCAGCGAAGTCGGCGGCAGCGGCTTCGGCCTGAAGTCGCCGTCGGGCCTGACCGCACGCTGGCAGGCGGGCGTCGGCCTGCGCGCCACGCGCTCGTGGACGCTGGCCGGCGGCTCGCGGCTGTCCTGGCAGTCGCACATGCTGTGGCAGCGTGCGTTCGGCCTGCGCGGCGACGTGCTGCAGGCGAGTTTCACCGGTGTCGACCAGTGGGCGCCGGTCGGCGGCATCGGGCTGTCGCGTTATGGCGGCATGGTCGGCAGCGAGCTGGACTGGAATTTCTCGCCAAACAGCAGCTTCGGCATCGGCGTCGACCAGTACGTGGGCCAGCACGACCACGCCCAGATGGCGACGCTCAACTACCGCCTGAACTTCTGAGCCATCCGCCCGCACGGAAACGAAACGGCCCGCATGATGCGGGCCGTTTTGTTTTGCGTGGGGCTGGTACTCAGCTCTTGCCGTGGAACAGCTCGCGGCCGATCAGCATGCGGCGGATCTCGTTGGTGCCGGCGCCGATCTCGTACAGCTTGGCATCGCGCAGCAGGCGCCCGGCCGGGAACTCATTGATGTAGCCGTTGCCGCCCAGCGCCTGGATCGCCTCCAGCGTGACCTTCACCGCGTTGGTCGAGGCGTTGAGCAGGCAGGCGGCCGGGTCGATGCGCGACTTCACGCCCGCGTCGAACTGCTGCGCCACCATGTAGGCGAAGCCGCGCGAGGACTGCAGCGCGGTGTACATGTCGGCGATCTTGGCCTGCATCATGCCGAAGGTGCCGATCGGCGCGTTGAACTGCTTGCGCTCGCGCACGTAGGGCAGGGTGAGGTCCATCGCCGCCTGCATCAGGCCGATCGGACCGCCGGAGAGCACCAGGCGCTCGGTATCCAGGCCGCTCATCAGCACGCGCACGCCTTCGTTCACCTCGCCGACGATGTTCTCCTCGGGGATCTCGCAGTCCTCGAACACCAGCTCGCAGGTGTTGGAGCCGCGCATGCCGAGCTTGTCCAGCTTCTGCGCGGTGGTGAAGCCCTTCATGCCTTTCTCGACGATGAAGGCGGTCATGCAGCGGCTGCCGGCGGCGCGCGGCGCGGTGCGCATGTACACCAGCAGCACGTCGGCGTCGGGGCCGTTGGTGATCCACATCTTCGAGCCGTTGGCGACCCACACGTCGCCCTTCTTCTCGGCGCGGCAGCTCATCGAGCCGACCACGTCGGAGCCGGCGCCCGGTTCGCTCATCGCCAGCGCACCGACGTATTCGCCCGAGCACAGCCTGGGTACGTATTTCTGCCGTTGCGCCTCGTTGCCGTTGTGGAAGATGTTGTTGACGCACAGGTTGGAGTGCGCGCCGTAGGACAGCCCGACCGAGCCGGAGGCGCGGGAGATCTCCTCCATCGCCACCATGTGCGCGAGATAGCCCATCTCGCTGCCGCCGTACTCGCCCGGCACGGTGACGCCGAGCAGGCCGAGTTCGCCGAACTTGCGCCACAGGTCGTCGGGGAAGGCGTTGTTGCGGTCGATCTGGTCGGCGCGCGGGGCGATCTCCTTTTCCGCGAACGCGTGGACGGTCTCGCGCAGCAGGTCGATGTCTTCGCCGAGGGGGAACGGACGCATGCGGTGCTACTCCATGGAGGGGGACAAAGCCTGTCAATGGTAGCGCGCGGGCCGTTGGCGGCCTTGGCGCGACGCACAAGACCGGCCGCAGTCAGCGTGCCACGAGCTCCCGCGCATGTCCGGCCAGGCGCGTGTATTGCGTCATCACGCGGGTCAGCTGGCCGAGCACGAAGCGGCTGGTGTCGTCCTCGCCGGCGGGTGGGGCGAACACGCCCTCCGCCGGCACGGGCAAGCGGTCGCCGTTGCCGGACAGCGTCTCGGCCAGATCGTCGAGTACCCCGACCACCTGCCGACCGCTCGCCTGCACGGAGGCCAGGGCACGGGCCGGTATCGCCTGGCGATGCGCGCCCAGCGCCGAGAGCTGGCCCAGCAGCAGGTGCGCTGCGGTGAGGAAGCGCAGCAGCGCCTCGCGACTGGCCGGGGCGCGGTCCGGCTCGCGCAGCATCGCGGCGAACTGGCCGCTGAGCGCGGCGTCTGCGTTGTGCGCGTCGCGACGGGCGATGCGGTAGGCGAGGTCGTCCTGCTTGCCGCTGGCGTACTGGGCCAGGATCCGCTCCAGGTACCGTGCGTCGCTGCGCAGTGCCTCGGCCAGCACCTCGGCCAGCTGCCGGCCGCGCCAGTCCGGCAGCACCAGGTAGATCGCCAGTGCGGCGATGCCGGCGCCGATCAGGGTGTCGAGCAGCCGCGGCCACATGACGGAGTAACCGTTGCCGATCTGGTTGAAGCACAGCAGCACGAACAAGGTGATGAAGGCGGTGGCCAGCGCGTAGCGGCGTTGCCGCGTGGCGAAGAAGCCCACGCCGGTGAGCACGATCAGCCCCATTTGCCACGTACCGAACGGCGCGAGCTTCAACGTGGCCCAGCCGGCGACCAGGCCAAGCACCGTGCCGGCGACGCGCTCGAGCAGCAGCCGGCGCGTGGCGCCATAGGTCGGCTGGCAGACCAGCAGGGTGGTCAGCAGGATCCAGTAGCCCTGCCGCGGATGTACCGCCAGCAGCACGAGATAGCCGGCCAGCAGCGCCAGTGCCAGCCGCAGCGCATGACGGAAATGCATCGAGCGGGGGGTGAACTGGATGCGGACGCGATCCCACGCTTCGCCCAGCGTCTGCGGCCCCGGATCCTGCAGCACCAGCCCGTCGTCGACGGCCGGGGCGTGGCGGGTGGCATCGCCGAGGCGGATCTGGATCGCCTCCAGATTGTGCGCCAGCGCCTCGACCGCGTGCTGCACTTCGACGGGCGGGGGCGATGCCTGCGCTTTCATTGCGGCCACCGCGTCGTGCAGGTCGGCCAGTGCGGCAGTGGCGATCGGCGAACGCCGGAACGGTACACGCAGGCGCAGCGCCGCGGCGCGGGCGCGGCAGCCATCGGCCTGCAGGCGCAGCAGGTGACCGCAGCGGAACAGCACGTCGGAGTGGAACAGCACCTCGGCCAGTGCGTCGTACGGGTGATGGGTGGAATTGGCGCGCTCGTGGATGTCCTGCGCCATGAAATACAGCTGCAGCCGGGCTGCGGTGGTGCCGCGCGGGCGGCGGTTGCCGATGCGGTCGACCAGCACCAGCCGGGTCGCGTTGAGTGCCTGCACCACGCGCTCGTTGCGCAGCGCCAGTTGCAGTTGCATCGCCTCGCGGTCCACCCCGTGCACCGGGGCGAACAGCTCGGCCTTGCCGTCCAGGTAGTCGGCCAGCGCATCGAACGAGCGGGCCAGCGCCAGGCGCAGCGCCTGCTGCGGCGCCAGCGCGCTCCAGGCCAGCGACAGCACGCCGTACCAGCCCGCGCCCGCCAGCAGCAGGAGCGGCTCGCGCCAGGGATCGGCGAAGCTGCCATGGGCCGCGTCCACGCCGATCATCGTGTAGACGGACAGGATCAGCGTGCCTCCGGCGATGGTCGCGTAGCGGCCGCTGGCCGCACCCAGCATCACCAGCGCGAACGTGGCCAGCGGCAGGCTGGCGGCAAACAGCCACGGCGTGGGCAGCAGCCATTGCACGGCCATCGCGGCGATCGCGAAGCAGGCGAGGGTGAGCAGCAGCGTGCCGAGCCGGCTGCGCCAGTGGTCTTCGGTTTCGGCCAGCGCGCAGGCGATCGCACCCAGCAGGGCGGGGATCACCGCGTGGACGTCGCGGCGGGCCAGGCACCAGGCCACGATGCCGCCGAGCGCCAGCCCGACCCGCAGGCTTTCGGCGTAGCGGTCCGAGCCGCGGAAGCGGCGCCAGTGGTCGATGAGCAGGGCGGGGAGATTCACCCGGCGAGGATACGATGGAACGTCGGGGCGTTCGGGCTGGCGACGGTCACGGCGTGATCGTACCTGCCGTCCGTGGCGATGCGCCGGAGCGGGCCCGGTGGCCCGCCCCGGCGCGTCGATCACTTCACCTTGGCCAGCTTGGCCTTCAGGTCCACGTCGGACATCAGGAAGCCGACGCGGCACTCGTAGTTCTTCGGGTCGCGGTACTCCTGCCCCTCGTGCACGCCGACGATGTCGGTGACGGCGTTGGCACCGGCTTCCTTGGCTGCCGACTGCAGGGTGATCAGCGCCGACAGCATCGCCCAGTCGCAGGTCTTCTGGTCGCCCTTGCCGAAGGCATTGGTCTTCTTGTGCGTGGTGACGAGGTCGTCGACCACCTGGACATGGCCCGGCGGTGTGTTGCCGGCGAGGTAGAACTTCACGCTGCCGTCGAGCTTGCCGCTCTGGAGGCCGGCCTGGACGGCATGGTCGAAGGCCAGGTGCACGGTCTTGTCGGCAGCGAAGCTGGCGCACGGCAGGGTGGCGAGCAGCAGCACGGCGAGGCGGCGGAATCTTGCATTCATGCGGTGGATCTCCCTGGGGTGGTCGGTTGGGGTAGCGAGGAACGTAAGGGTTGCGAAGTGGCGGGTCAGCACAGCCCGCCGTTGACCGCCAGCACCTGGCGGGTGATGTAGCCGGCATCCGGGCTCATCAGGAACTGCACGGCCGCGGCCACTTCCTCCGGCGTGCCCATGCGCTGGGCCGGAATGATCCGGAGGATCTCCTCCACCGGCACCTCGCCGTCGAGCATGTCGGTGTCGATCAGCCCCGGTGCCACGCAGTTGACGGTGATGCCGCGCTTGGCCAGCTCCACCGCCAGCGCCTTGGCCGCACCGATCACGCCCGCCTTGGACGCGCTGTAGTTGACCTGGCCGCGGTTGCCGATCAGTCCGGATACCGAGGCGATGCACACGATGCGGCCCGGTGCGCGGCGGCGGATCATCGGCATCGCCAGCGGATGCAGCACGTTGTAGAAGCCGTCCAGGTTGGTGCGCAGCACGCTGTCCCAGTCGTCGTCGGAAAGGGCGGGAAACGCCCCGTCACGGGTCAGTCCGGCGTTGCAGACCACGCCGTAGGGCGCGCCGTGCGCGGCCACGTCGGCTTCCAGCGCGGCACGGCAGGCAGCGCGATCGGCGATGTCGAACTGCAGGATGCGCGCGCTGCGGCCCATCGCCCGGATCTGTCCGGCGACCGCCTCGGCCTCGTCGCGGCGCGCGCGGCAGTGCAGCACCAGGTCGTAGCCGGCGCGGGCCAGGCGCAGCGCGATGGCGCGGCCGATGCCGCGGCTGGAGCCGGTAACCAGGATGGTGTCAGTCATGGGTGGCTGCTCGTGCAAGGGTGGCGAGGAAGGCATTCGGGTCGGGTGGGCTGAACACGCTCAGTCGTGCTTCGGCCCTGCCCGCTGATGAATCGATGCGGCACGCGAATACACCCATGCCTCCATCGTCGTGGAAGCTTCTCACGGCTTCCACGCGCAGTTCGGAGCCGGACGGGAACACATCCACATCGCTGCGGTAGTGCCGCGTACCGAGCAGGAAGCCGACCCGCACCGGCCGGCGTTCGCACCGCGCCTGCCAACCGGCCCAGGCGGCCACGGCCTGGGCCATCAGCTCCACGCCGGCCCAGGCGGGCAGGCCACCGCTGCACTCGAACAAGCCGTCCGACCGCACCAGCCGGGAGCACGCGATGTGTTCCTCGCCGGCCTCGATGACGGCATCGAGCAGCACCATGTCGCCGGCGTGCGGCAGCAGTTCGGCGATCGCCGGGTAGCCAGCGTCGTTCACGACGCATCTCCCAGGATCAGGCTGGCGTTGTTGCCGCCGAAGGCGAACGAGTTGCTCATCAGTCGCACCGGATGGCCCGGAGCCAGCGCCTCGCCGACGCCGGCGAAGGTCAGGGCAGGGAGCTCCGGATCCGCTTCGCCATGCGTCGTCGCCGGTGGCAACCGCCGTGCCGTGCGTGCATCGGTGAGGCTCAGCCAGCAGAACGCCGCCTCCAGCGCGCCGGCCGCGGCCAGGGTGTGGCCGGTCAGCGACTTAGTCGAGGAACAGGGCACACCCTGCGGGAACACTTCGGCGACCGCCCGGCTTTCCATGCGGTCGTTGTGTTCGGTGGCGGTGCCGTGCAGGTTGAGGTAGTCGATCTGTGCCGGTTCCAGGCGTGCGTCGACCAGCGCGGCGCGCATCGCGGCGACCGCGCCCAGGCCGTTGGGGTCGGGGCTGGACATGTGGTACGCGTCGCTGCTCGCGCCCACGCCCAGCAGCTGCACCGGGCCGCGTTCGCGGGTCATCAGGAACAGCGCGGCGGCCTCGCCGATGTTGATGCCGCGTCGCTGGGCGGAGAAGGGCCGGCAGCGTTCCCCGTCCATCGCCTCCAGCGCGTGGAAGCCATTGAGCGGCAGCCGCGCCAGTGTGTCCACGCCGCCACACAGCACCGCGTCGCAGACCCCGGCGCGCAGCAGGCGCTGCGCGCTGACCAGTGCGCGCGCCCCGGCAGTGCAGGCGGTGGAGATGGCATAGCGCGGACCACACAGACCCAGCCACTCGGCCAGGAATTCGGCCGTGCCGGCCAGCTCCTGGTGCGCGTAGCGGTAGTGATCGGGCCAGGTGCCGTTCCGGCGCCAGTCGGCCAGACCGGAGGTGGCCTCCTCGATGCCGCCGGTGCTGGTGCCGATCACCACGCCGATGCGCTCCTCGCCGTAGCGGGCGATGGCATCGCGCAAATCGGCCTCGATCTCCAGCGCCGCGGCCAGCGCCAGCCGGTTGCAGCGGTTGTCGCGGGTTGCCGACAGCGGTGCCGGGATGTCCGGCAGCGGCGTGCGCACCGCACCCATCGGCGGGGCATGGCCGGGAATCCAGCCGGCCTCGGGACGCAGGCCGTCGCCGGCGCCGGCGAACAGCGCCTCGGCTACCGCGCGCTTGCCGATGCCCAGCGAGCAGGCCACGCCGAGTGCGTTGAGGTAGCCGTCGTTCACGCGCCCGGCTCCCTTCCTGCCTGCGGCTTGCGCGCCGCCACGTTCACCAGGGTTTCCTCGCGCTGGCCCGGCGGCGGCGGTGCGCGCAGGCCCCAGCGCTCGAGCAGGCCGAAGTCCTTCGAGCGGCTCCACCACAGGTACGGCAGCGAGACGTTGGCCTCGTCGAACACGAAACCCTGGGCGCGCAGCATCGCCAGGTATTCGTCGGCACTCTTCTGCACGTGCATCGGGTGACGGAAGAACCAGCGGATCACCCAGGTATCGATGTACGCCCGGGTGGATTCGGCGAACAGCAGCCAGCCACCGGGCTTGAGCACGCGCCAGAACTCGGCCAGCGCCTTTTCCTGCTCGACCAGGTGATGGAAGGTCTGGTGGCAGAACAGCACGTCGACGCTGGCGTCGGGCAGCTCGATGCCGGCGCAGTCGGCGGTCAGCATCTGCGCATCGACGCCCTCGCGACGGGCTTCGTCCTGCGCCAGCGAGAGGCTGTGCGGATCGGCATCCAGGCCGATCAGGCGGTCGGGAGCGAACGCCTCGCGCAGCAGGCGGAACGACTTGCCCTGGCCGCAGCCGGCATCCAGCAGGACGCCGCCGCGCGGCAGCGGCTCGCCGATCAGGCGCTTGAGGTCGTTGATCGCCACCCGCAGCACGTGGTGCTGCCAGGTGTGGGTGGCGAGGAAGCGGAAGCCCAGGCGGGTTTCTTCGACGTAAGTGGCGCTTGCGTAGGTCATCAGAGGGACTTTGTTGGGGAGCGCGGCCATGGATGACCGCCCTTGGGATCTTCGCGGTCGGCATGACCGCCGGAAATGCACCGTTCCACGGCGTCGACGAAACTCTGCGGGGACGCCAGCTGCATCTCGCCGTCGGCGATGCGCACGGCGACCTGCACGGTACTGGCGCGGGTCATGCGCTGGCCGCTGTCGGCGTCGCTGACCAGGTAGTTCACCTTCAGCCGGTTCTGCCACTCCACCAGGTCGGCGCGCACGCGCAGGCGCTGGCCGAAGCGTGCGGCACGCACGTAGCGCAGCTGCAGGTCGATCACCGGCCACACGTATCCTTCGGCCTTCATGTCCATGTAGTTGTGGCCGAGGCGGTCGAGCAGCGCACAGCGCGCGACCTCCAGGTATTTCACGTAGTGGCCGTGCCAGACGACGTCCATCGAGTCGACATCGAAAAACGGCACCAGCACTTCGCTGTCAACGTGCAGCACGCCGCGGGCTCGCATCCGCATCTCCTTCACTTTCGGCTTGCCAGTAGGCGTAGAAGTTGAACCACTGCCACGGCGCCAGCAGGCACAGCTGGGCGAGGCGGTCGGCGTAGCGTTGCGCCCACCCGGCGATCGCCTGCTCGCGCTGGCCACGCTCCCACGACGCGGCCTCGAGGAACGGTTCGAGGCGGATCTGGTAGCGGCCGTCGATCTTCAGGCAGCACATCAGGTGCACCGGGCAGCGCAGCAGGCCGGCCATCAGCCAGGGCCCCTGCGCGAAGGCGGCGCGATGGCCGAGGAAGTCGACCACCACGCGGCGGCCGTCCTGCAACGGGATGCGGTCGCCGGCGATGGCGATCCACTCGCCGCGGTCCAGCCGCTGCGACAGGTCCAGCATCAGCGCGGCATCCACCTCGCTCACCTGCAGCAGGCGCAGCTGGCGGTCACCGGCCTCGCTCTGCAGGCGGTTGAAATGCGCCGCGTGCCGGTTGTGCACCAGCACGTTGAGCGGCACCTTTTCCTCCATCTCGGCCAGCGCCCGGCACACGTCCAGGTTGCCCAGGTGGGTGCAGACCAGGATCTGGCCCCGCTCGCCGCTCAGGCTCCGGTGCAGCCGGCCACGCACGTCGGCCGGATCGTGCAGGCTGACCTGTGCCGCGCCCAGCGTGCCGCGCCACACGTCCAGCCGGTCCAGCAGGCTGTCGGCAAAGGCCATGAACTGGCCGAACACGCGGCGGGTGGTCGGGCGCAGTTCGGCGCGGCCGCTCCACTCGGCGAGGTAGGCCTGGTATTGCCGCACGTTGCGGCGCGCCCGTCCGAACACGAAGAAATACAGCACCACCAGATGCAGCACCGGCTGCATCGTGCGGCGCCCGAGGCGGCGCACGGCGAACGCGGTGAGCTTCATCAACGCGAAGCTGCCGCGCTCCTTCTGGGTGGCCCAGTGGTTCGCCTGCACCCGGGTCCCGCTCATGTGCCCGGCTCCACCCGCAGGCGCCCGGACGAACAGTGCTGGTCGTCCAGGCGGTAGGCGAAGTGCAGCTTGCCGCGCTCGGCGTCCAGCCGCAGCTCGAGCTGCACCACCTCGCCGGGGCGCAGCAGGCGCTGGAACTTCAGCGCCTCCATCTCGCGACAGTGCGGCGCGATCGAAAGGCGTGGCGCCGCCAGTGCCAGCGCCCACTGCACCTGCAACACGCCCGGCACCACCGGCGCGCCGGGGAAATGTCCCGGGAAATGGGCCAGCCCGGGCGGAATGCGCAGGCGCAGCACCCACGTGCCATCGCGCAGGTGCTCGTCGAGCAGCTCGGGTTCGCGCACGTCGCTCACGCGTGTCGCCTGCGCAGTCGCTGGCGCAGCAGCCATTCACCGACGAACAGCACGCCCATGATGAAGTACACCAGCAGCCCGTTGTAGAGCGTCCACCACTTCAGCGGCGCCCACAGCGTGAGTGCCGCCGAGACCGCCGCGTTGAACACGAAGAAGCCGACCCACACCCAGGTGACCTTGCGCGTGTACGGCACCGCTTCCGGCGGCAGCTCGGGTTCGCGCAGGCGGGCCACCCGCTCGATGATCGGCGGGCCGTAGATCAGGCTCACCCCGAAGGTGGCCAGCAGCAGCAGGCTGATCAGGGTCGGATACCAGCGCAGCAGCCGACCCTCGCCGGTGACCGCGAGCAGCACGCAGTACGCCAGCGCGGCGCCGACCATCCAGCGTCCGCCCGGCTCGCGCAACAGGCTCGGCGCGCGGATCAGCCAGATCGAACCGAGCACCAGCGCGAACACCGGCGGCGCGACTTTCTCCATGCCGAAATAGACGACGAACGGATACAGCACGCCGACGATCGGCAGAAGGATGGCACTCAGTCGGCGCATGGGGCCTGCTGGGACGCGACGTAGGCGGCAAGGTTGGCGACGGTGGCGAAATGCTCGCGCGCGTTCTTCGCGTCCGATTCGACGCGGATGCCGTAGCGCTTCTGCAGTGCCAGCGCCAGCTCCAGCGCGTCCACCGAATCCAGCCCAAGGCCGTCGCGGAACAGCGGCTGGTCGGGCGGGATGTCGCCGGGCTGGAGGTCCTCCAGGTTCAGCGTGTCGATGATCAGGCGGGCGATGTCCTGTTCCAGCGAGGCTTGGTCGATGACGGCATTCACGAGGCGGCGAGCTCCCTTTCGAAGAGTTGGTGCAGATGATCGTTGAGGCGGCGCGAGGCGATCGGCAGCGGCGCATCGGCGTTGAAGGTGGCCGGATCGATGTCCTCGCCGACGCGCAGGTGCACCTGCACTCGCCGCTCGGGAATGCGATACCAGGGTTCGGCCTTGGTCAGCGTGGTCGGCGCGACGGTGATGTAGACCGGAGTGATCGTACGGGCGCCGCGCAGGGCGATCGCCGCCGCGCCCCGGTGGAATACCGGCGCATGGCCCGGCCGGGTGCGCGTGCCCTCGGGAAACACCACCAGGCACTGCCCCGCGCGCAGCACGTCGGCGGCGCGTTCCAGCATGGTCATGCTGCCGTCGTTGCTGATGTACCCGGCGGCACTGACCGGACCGCGCGTGCAGGGGTTGCCGAACAGGCCGGCCTTCACCACGCAGTTGGCGTTGCGGATCTGTCCGATCAGGAACACCACGTCGATCAGCGAGGGGTGGTTGGCCACCACCATCTGCCCGGGGTTCCCCAATCGCTCGGCGCCCTCGATGCGGAAGTCGAGCACGCGGCTGCGATGCATGAACCACACCAGCATGCGGAACGATCGACTGATCGCGGCGCGGGCGCGGCGGCAGCGCGCATCGGCGCCGCCCGGCAGCAGGCCCATCAGCGGCAGGATCAGCAGGCGCAGCAGCAGCCCGCCGACCCCGAACAGCACGAAGCTGGCGCCGGTGGCGACCAGGCGCCACGCCCAGGCGTCGGTACGGCGGGTCAGGCCTGGCGCTGCCAGATCCATTGGCGTGTCTTCCATGCGTGTTCCAGTGATGGTTCCCGGGTGATCGTGGCGCGCAGGAAATCCAGCGCATGCGGCCAGGCGCAGCGGGCGCGATCGCCGTCGGCGCGCGCGTGGCGCAGCTGCCAGCCGGCCCCGCCCGGCGCGCTGCCGGCGGACGCCTGCCGCCCCAGCCGCAGCGCCACGGCATAAGAGAACGGCACATCCTCGATCCACGGTGCATAGGCCGCCGGTGGACGTTCTTCGGCGACCACCACCAGCGCCGCGGGCGCACCGGCGTCCAGCAGCAGGGCGCCCTCCAGCATGGCGTGCTCGAAGGTGTCGGCCTCGCCGGCGATGGCGGTCGATTCGCCGCGCTGGCCGCGCAGGATCGACCACTGGCCGGCGATGGCGTTGTGCACCGACAGGCCGAACTGGGTCGGCGACAACGGCTGCCCGTCGGCGATGTCGCCGAGCAGGGCGAACGTGCGCGTGGTCTCGCCGTGACGAGAGGCGAACACGAACGGCAGCTGCTCGTCATCGCCGCACAACGGCCAGGCGGCCTCCAGCGTCATCCGCGCCAGCCGGCTCAGCCGGCGGCGCTGCATCGGCGGCAGGAAGGCGCAGGCGGGCTGCACCTGGCCATCGTCGGGCACGACGCGCGGCGCCATGGCCCAGTCGTGCCATGCATCGGGCGTGTCCAGACCGGGAGCCCAGGCGCGCCAGGCGTCGACGCGGATGGCGGTCATGCGGCCACCTCCGCGCAGCGGCGGAACAGCAGGGCGGCGCAGCTGCCGCCGAAACCGAAGTTGCCCGACAGCACACTGTCGATCGCCTGCTCGCGCCGTGCGTCGAGCAACGGCGCATCGGCGAAGGCTTCGTCGACGTGGTCGGGCACCCGGCCGGGGGCGAGGAAGCCGTGCTGCAGCATCAGCAGGCCGGCGATGGCATCCAGCGCGCCGGCGGCGGCCGGCGCGTGTCCGACCAGCCCCTTGATCGACGACAGCGGCGGCACCGCCGCATCGCGTTCGGCGAACACGTTGCGGATCGCCTGCCATTCGGCGAGGTCGCCCTGCGGCGTCGAGCAGGCGTGCGTGTTGATGTAGTCGGGCAGGGTGCCGGCGCGCACGATCGCCTGGCGCAGCGCGCGGGCGATGCCGTCGGCGCCGGGGCCGACCATGCTGGCCGCCTCGGTGGCGGTACCGTAGCCGGCCAGTTCGGCCAGCACGGTGGCGCCCCGGGCCTGTGCGTGTTCCAGCGATTCGAGGACCAGCACGCCGGCGCCCGCGGCCAGCACGAAGCCGTCGCGATCGCGGTCGTACGGGCGCGAGGCGAGCGTGGCGTCGTGCTGCGGCGACAGCGCGCCCATTGCGTCGAACCACATCGCGGTGCTGTCGTGCAGTTCTTCCGCACCGCCGGTGACCACCACCTGCTGGCGGCCGAGCTGGATCAACTCCATCGCCTGGCCGATCGCATGCGCGCTGCTGGTGCAGGCCGAACTGATGGTGAGGCTGATGCCGCCGATGCCGAAGGCGTGCGCGATGCTGGCCGACAGCGCGCTGCTCATGCCGCGCGGCACGATGAACGGCGAGAGCTTGTGGATGCCGCGGGTGCGATGCAGTTCCAGCGCCGTCTCGTGCTCGCTCAGCGCCGCGCCGCCGCCCAGCACCAGGCCGCAGTCGTCGCGGTGCAGGGTTTCGGCGGGGAGGCCGGCCTGCGCCAGCGCTTCGCTCATCGCGTGCCAGGCGTACAGGCCCGGCGCAGCGAGAAAGCGCCGCAGCTTGCGCGGCGGTTCCGGCAGGTCGGACAGGTCGACCGGACCGCCGATGCGCGCCTGCATGCCGAGCGCGGCGAAGCCGTCCATCGGGCGCAGGCCGCTGCGGCCATTGCGCAGCCCGTCGAGCAGCGCGGCGTTGCCGGCGCCCAGGCACGACACCGAGCCGGTGCCGGTCACCACCACGCGTGGCAGGCCGCTGGCGTCGACCAGACGCATCAGTCGACCGCCCGGAAGATCAGCGAGGTGTTGATCCCGCCGAAGGCGAAGTTGTTGTTCATCACGCAGTCGGTGGCGATGGCGCGCTCGCTGCCGGCGATGTAGTCCAGCTCGGCGCAGTCGGGGTCGACCTCGGTCAGGTTGAGGGTGGGCGCGAAGCGGCCCGCGCGCATCATCTCGATCGCCCACCACGATTCCAGGGCACCGCAGGCGCCCAGGGTGTGGCCCACGTAGCTCTTCATCCCGCTCACCGGCACGCGCGCGCCCAGCACTTCGTGGGTGGCATGGCTCTCGGCCACGTCGCCGCGGTCGGTGGCGGTGCCGTGGGCGCTGACATAGCCGATCGCCTCCGGCGGCAGCTTCGCGTCGGCCAGCGCCAGGCGCATCGCCACCGCCATCGTCGCCGCGGTGGGCTGGGTGATGTGCACGCCGTCGGAGTTGCAGCCGAAGCCGATCACCTCGGCGTACATCGTCGCGCCGCGCGCCCTGGCGTGTTCGTACTCCTCCAGGATCAGCGTGGTGGCGCCTTCGCCGACCACCAGGCCGTCGCGCGCGCGGTCGAACGGACGCGGCGTGAGCTGCGGCTCGTCGTTGCGCGTGCTGGTGGCGAACAGCGTGTCGAACACCGCCGCGCCGGGGCCGGACAGCTCCTCGGCGCCGCCGCACAGCATCAGTGTCTGCTTGCCCTGCGCGATCGCCTCGTAGCCGTAGCCGATCGCCTGGCTGCCCGAGGTACAGGCGCTGGAGGTCGGGATGATGCGGCCCTTCAGGCCGAAGAACACGCCGACGTTCACCGCCGTGGTGTGCCCCATCATCTGGATGTAGCTGGTGGCGGTGACGCCCTGCATCGAGCCGGTATCGAGCATGCGGCCCATCACCCGCACCGGCTCCACGCTGCCGCCGGACGAGCCGTAGGCCACGCCCATGCGGCCGTCGCGGATGTCCGCGTCGTCGTGCAGACCGGCATCGCGCAGGGCGTGCTCGCTGGCGGCCACGGCCAGCTGCGAGACACGGCCCATCGAACGGGTTTTCTGCCGCGGCCAGGCCGGCGCGACGAAGTCGTCCACCGGGCAGCCGAGGCGGCCGTTGAGACCGTCGAAATAGTCCCACTCGGGCATCCGGCGCACCGCGTTGCGACCCTCGCGCAACCGGTCGGCGATGCTCGCCCAGTCATGGCCCAGCGCTGTGACGCCACCCATGCCGGTGATGACGACGCGCTTCATGGCCGGGACATCCGGGGCGGCAGGGAGAGATCGATCATGGAGCGTCCGTCACGGGTGGGCGGCTGGTCGGCACCAGCAGCACGGTGAAACCGATACCCAGCAGCAGGGTGATGCCGAAGTCGTGCAGCGCCGGCATCGAGCTCAGCGACAGCAGGCCGAAGGAAAGCAGGGTGGTGATCGCCGACAGCAGCACGCTGGCGTACATCGCGCCGGGGCGATGCGCGGTATGCGGTTCGCCCTCATGCAGGAACACCGCGTAGTTGGCGCCCACGCCGAGCACCAGCATCAGCGCCATCCAGTGGAACAGCGTGAGCGGCTGGCCGAGGTAGCCCAGCGCGGCCAGTGCCAGCGCAATGCCGGCCACCGGCGGCAGCATGACGCGCAGCATGCGTTGCCAGCCATAGCGCCAGCCGAACACCGGCACCACCAGCATGATCGCGGCGAACAGCCACAGGCTGGCGTAGCGGCGGTAACGGCCGAACAGCTGCGACACACTGGCGGCCTTGTCCACCAGGATCACGCCGGGCAGGCGATCGGCGGCGCTCTGCAGCTGCGCGTCGTCGTCGCCCTGCGGCAGCACGATCGAGGCGCAGCCCTGCGCGCTGCAGCCCATCCACAGGTAGCGGAACGGCGTGGCCAGCGGCGACTCCAGCCAGCGGGTGAAAGCCAGCGGCGTGCCCGGCCAGGTGTCGGCATAGCCGGCCGCGGCGTCGGCGCGCAACCCGCCGGCGACCAGCAGCGACTGCAGGCGTTCGCGGTCGGCCCGGGTACGCGTCGATGCCGGGGCGCCTGCCGGCGGCTCGCCCGTCGCGGGGACAGTGCCGTCCGCCTGCAGGCTGCGCGCGAGCAGCGCGTGATCGGCCTGCTGACGTGCCTGCGAGGGCGCCATGCGGGCCAGCCCCAGCCAGTCGGCGAGCTGGCCGCGGCGCACCATCGCCTGCAATCGCTGCTCGAGCAGTTCCTCGCGCTGCAGGGTCTGTTCGGTGTTGGCGCCCTGTACCAGGTAGAACTGGCTGCCGTTGCCGAGCCCGGTGATGTCGCGGATGCGGTGTTCCTGGGCGACCAGCGAGGCCGGCGGGGAAATCAGCAGGTGCACGTCGTCGTCGTGACCGAGCCGCTGCCAGCCGGGCAGGGCGAGCAGCAGCAAAAGCACGGCCAGCCCCAGTCCGCGCCGCCCCTGGCCGGCGCGGCCGACCGCGCGCTGCAGCGCCAGCGCCCAGCGTACCGGTGCCGCCGACAGCGGCCGGGCGGCACGCTGCAGCATCGCCGGCAGCAGCCAGAACACGCTGAGGCAGGCGGCCAGCATGCCGCTCATCGCGAACACCGCCATCTGGCGCAGCGCAGGGAAGGGCACCCCCGCCAGCAGCGCATAGCCCAGCAGCGACGTGGCCAGCGCCAGCAATAGCGCCGGCCGCACCTGGCGCAGGCCGGCGGCGGCATCCCAGCGGGAGCCGGCGTTGGCGCGCGCGGTGAGGTACTGGATCGAGTAGTCCACCGCCTCGCCCAGCAGCGCGGCGCCGAACACCAGGGTCAGCAGGTAGATCTGCCCGAACACCAGCAGGCTGACCACGGTGGCGGCCAGCACGCCGGCCGCGGTCGACAGAAACGCCAGCAGCAGCGGCCCGGGCGAACGGAACATGCCGATCAGCAGCAGGGCGATGCCCAGCGTGGAAATCCAGCCGACCAGGCGCACGTCGTGCTCGGCGCCGGCGCGTGCCGCGGCGGCATAGAACACCGCGCCGGTGCGCAGCACGCGGGTGCCGGGCTGCCCGTGCTCGACCTGCCGTACCGCAGTGTCTACCGCGGCGAGCGCGCGGCGCTGCACGGTGTCGTCGTAGGACGATCCGTCCAGCGTCGCGGTGACCAGCACGCTGGTGCCACCGTCCGGGTGCGCAACCAGCAGGTTGTCCTCCGGCAGCAGCGACGAGCGACTCCAGGGCTGCTCGTCGAGCCAGTGCTGCAGCCAGCCGAACGGATCGTTCTGCAGCGTGGTGCCCACGCCGTCGAGGAACGGTGCGTTGAGCCGCTGCGCCAGCGCCTGTGCCGGGTCGTAGCCGGGCGCAGCCATCGCGGCACGGTCGGCGTCGGACAGCAGGAAGAACCGGTGCGGCAGGTAGGGCGCGACCATCTCGTGCAGGTCGAACGGCGGCAGCTCCGCCATCACCGAGCGGAACACGTGGTCGCCCGCCAGCGCCTTGCCCAGCGCGCGGGCCGCAGCCTTGGCGCGTTCGTCGTCGGCGTTCTGCACCAGCAGCACCACGCGGTCGCCGTTGGCGTGGGCCAGCCGCTGCACCGCGGCCTCGGCCAGCGGTTGCTGTTCGGTCGCCGGCAGCATCGCCAGCAGGTCGGTCTGGATCGGCACGGCGCCGCGACCGAACAGCAGCCACGCGCCCAGCACGGCGAGCAGGGCCAGGGCCGCCGCGAACAGCACGGCATGGCGGTCAAGTCGTGACTTCATGGCAGGCCGAGCACGCGCTTTTCCAGTCCGCTCAGTTCGCCGGCGTCCCGGTTGCGGCTGAAGCGGATGTCGGTGTCGCCACCATCGTGCATGACGATGCGGATGCCCTGCAGGAACTCGCCGCCGCTCAGCTCGATGCGTTCCAGCACCCGCGCGACGCGCTCCTGCCGGGGCACCAGTTGCAGCGTCCAGTGCGCCAACGTGCCGCTGGCGGTCATGTCGAATTGCCGGCTCACCTCGTCGCCGTGACCGGCCAGCATCGACTGCAGCATGTCGGAGATCTGCGCCACCCCGCGGGCGTTGCGCAGCGGATAGGCCTGCCCCTGCGTGTCGATGCGCGCCGCCTGCCGGCCGGTGAACGCCAGGGTCTCGGCCACCGGTGCCAGCGATTGCCACAGCATGCCGTGGCCGAGCACGAACAGCAGTTGCCCGTGGCTTTCCTGCGGCCTGGCCAGCGCGGGATTGGAGCGGGTCTGCACGAAGTCCGCCCGCACTGCCTCATGCCGGGCCAGTTCGCCCAGCACCTGCTGCAGCAACGGGGTAGGGGTTCCGGTCGCGCAAAGGCCGGTATCGGGGGTGCCGAGCAGCACTCCCAGCGCGAAAAGTACGGCGATCAGATGGCGCATGACGGCTCCCGGCGCAGGCGGCGCCACAGCAGTATGGGCGCACGCGGCAGCATGCCCAGCAGCAGGCGGGTGTGCATCGCGCTGATGCGCAGGTTGTCGCGCAGCATGCGGAAGTGGGACAGGCCGTTCTCCGGGTAGATCACGCGGGTCGCCAGGTTGCGTACCGGCAGGCCGCGCCAGAACAGGCGCACGGCGATCTCGGTGTCGAAATCCATCCGCGCCGGCACCGCGGCACGATCGAGTTCGGCGCAGGTCGCTTCCAGCGGATACAGCCGGTAGCCGCACATCGAATCGCGGATCGCCAGCGACAGCGTTTCCAGCCACACGCAGACGTGGGTGACGTAGCGGCCGTAGAGGCGGCCGCGCGGCACGCTGTCGTCGTAGATCGGGCAGCCGCAGACCAGCGCGCGCGGGAACGCGCGCGCCTCCTCGACGAAGCGCGGCGCATCGGCGGTGTCGTGCTGGCCATCGGCGTCGATCTGCAACGCGTGCGTGTAGCCCGCGGCGTGCGCCGCGCGCATGCCTGCGGCCAGCGCGCGACCCTTGCCCTGGTTGTGCGGCAGGCGGATCAGGGTCATGCCGGCCTCGTCGCGTTCCAGTGCGTCGAGCACGCTGCGCGTGGCGGCATCGCTGCCGTCATCCACCACCACGACCGGCAGGCCGTGCGCGCGCAGTCCCTGGACCGTGCGCGCGATGGTGCTGCCATGGTTGTAGATCGGGATCAGTGCGCAGGGCGCAAATCGATCCGGGGCCGGCATCTTGTGGTGGGTCAGCGTCGGAGCAGGGTGTGCACGGTGGCGATCACGTCGCCCACCGTACGGACACTCTTGAAGTCTTCCGGACGGATACGCATGCCGGTCATCTCCTGCACCTGGATGGCAAGGTCGACGGCGTCGATCGAGTCCAGCTCGAGATCGGTGAACAGATGGGCCGAGGCCGTGACCCGCGACGGGTCGATCTCGAAGGTATCGCGCAGCACTTCGCGGAGCTTGTCCAGAATCTCCTCGTCGCTGATCCCTGCTTCCAAAACGCTGCTCATACCGGTTCCACCTGTTCCTGCTTCTTATTGATGCTTTTCCGTGTCCGCAACCCGCCGTGCGGCAACCGGGCGGTCGCGCGCATGGCGCCCGGCACGGTGCTCCGCTCCGGTGGACGTTGCTTGACGCCGGCCTGTGCCGACTGCCCGTGAAACGGGCCCCCCTGGTTCCAGCTTTGCCTTTGCCGGCAAAGCCTTGCAAGTTGTTCAGCGAACGTGAAGTTTAGCAGGGCGGAGCGCCGATTGAAGAGGGGGGAGGAGGGAAGTCATGGCGCGCCGCAACGAAAGAGCCCGGCGCAAGGCCGGGCTCCTGGCGATCACCACGCGCGGTGGCGAGGCGCTTACTGCCCGCGCATGCGGCCCTGGAAGCGGGTGCCGCCGTTGCCCATGTGCGGCAGCTTGATCTTGCCGATCAGCGCGATGCGCTCCTCGGCCAGACGGTCGGCGGCCTGGTAGGTCGGCACGTTCTCGGTCTTGGAGATCTCGAAGATGCGGCCCAGGTTGTAGTAGATCTGCCGCATCATGCGCATCGCGCGCTCGCGGTTGTAGCCGTCGATCTCCAGCGAGATGTTCATCACGCCGCCGGCGTTGACCGCGTAGTCCGGCGCGTACAGCACGCCGCGACGGGTCAGTTCGTCGCCGATCTCGTTGGTGGCCAGCTGGTTGTTGGCCGCGCCGCAGATGATCTTCGCCTTGATGCGGTCGATGGTCTTCTCGTTGAGCGTGCCGCCCAGCGCGCAGGGCGAGTACACGTCGGCATCGACGTCGTAGATCTCGTCCAGGCCCACCGCCTCGCAGCCCAGCTCGTCCACGCAGCGCTGCACCGCTTCCTTGTTGATGTCGGTGACGAACACCTTGGCGCCCTGCTCGCGCAGCAGCTTGATGAACTCGCTGCCGACGTGGCCGCAGCCCTGCACGGCGTAGCTGTACTTGCCCACGTCCTCGTTGCCGTGCTTGAAGTTCAGCGCGGCCATCAGGCCCTGCAGCGTGCCGTAGGCGGTGAACGGCGAGGGGTCGCCCGAGCCGCCGTGCACCTGGTGCACGCCGGTCACGTACTCGGTCTCGCGGAACACGTATTCCATGTCGTTGACGTCGATGCCGACGTCCTCGGCGGTGATGTAGCGGCCGCCCAGCGAGTTGACGAAGCGCCCGAACGCGCGGAACAGCGCCTCGGACTTGTCCTTCGACGGATCGCCGATGATCACCGCCTTGCCGCCACCCAGGTTCAGGCCGGCCACCGCGTTCTTGTAGGTCATGCCGCGCGACAGGCGCAGCACGTCGTTCACCGCTTCGGCCTCGGTCTTGTACGGCCACATGCGCAGGCCGCCCAGGGCGGGGCCGAGCACCGTGTTGTGGATCGCGACGATGGCCTTCAGGCCGGCGTCCTTGTTCTGGCAGAACACGACTTCCTCGTGATCCGTCTTGGCGATGGTTTCAAAGATCATTCGAACGATGACTCCAGGTGGGACGGCGCCCGGGGATGGCGGCCGTTCGGGATGGAACAGGGCCGCACCAGGCGACCCTTTCCGGCATGCACGCTTGCAACAGCTTGAAAACCAAAGCCCCAGCGGGGCTGGGGCTTTGGTTTCGGGGGGCGAAGTTTAGTACGTCGCCGCTGCAATTGCTGACGCGGCGCAGCAAGCCGCGGTCCCGGGCGGGCGCTCAGTGGACCCAGTGGCCCCGGCGGAAGTACCAGCCGTCCCGCCGGTGCACCCAGTGCTCGGGCACGTAGCGGTAGCCCGGACGCGCGTGCACCCAGTAGCCACCGACCCAGATGTGGCGGTGCAGGCGGTGGTCCCAGCGCCAGTAGCCCGGTGCCCAGACGTAGCCGACCCGCGGCGGCGGCACGCGCACGTAGCGCGGCGGCGGCGGGGGCACGCCGATGGTGACACCCACGGCCACCTGGGCGGCCTGGGTCTGCGGGGCGTAGCCGACGCCCGCACCGGCGACGAGGCCAAGGGCGGCGAGCAGGGCAAGCTTATGGGTCATCGTGGTCATGCAGGTCTCCGTCAGCGCCGCATCGCGCGGCGGCAGGCGGAAGAACGACCCGGCCGTCGTGCTGTTGACGTCACCCGGACCGGCGCGTTCAGCCGGCGGTCGGGGGCGGGCCGGGCGAGGTTTCGTCGTGTCGTTTTCCAGGAGCGCCTCTTGGCCAGTACGGGACCGGATGAAGAGCGAAGGCACTGGATGACCAGCCCTGCGGCTGTTGACGAAGCGCCTCCTGCTTCCGCAGGAATGACGAGCAAAAAGCTGTGACGAGCGAAAGCACCGACACCCGACATCGGACGGCCCGCTGCGACGGGCTGCCCTCAGAGACGGCACTCCGGATCGTGGTGGTTGGCGCGCGCCTTCTGATACACCGGCATCAGCTGCTGCGCCTGCTGTTGCAGCGTCTGCTCGCGCTTGCTGCTGGACGGGTGGGTGGACAGGAACGCCGGCGGCTTGCTGCCGCCCTGCGCGCCCATCTTCTGCCACAGCGTGGCCGCCGCGCGTGGATCGAAGCCGGCCTCGGCCATGTAGCGCTGGCCGAGCACGTCGGCCTCGCTTTCCTGGGTGCGCGAGAACGGCAGCAGGATGCCGACCTCCGCGCCCAGGCCCAGCGCCGCCGCCGCATAGCCGGCGTTGGTGCCACGGGTGCCGGCATAGATGGTGCCCGCCGCCACGGCGGCCTGCGCCGCGTAGTTGTCCGACACGCGCTCGGCGCCGTGGCGCGCCACCACGTGCGCCAGCTCGTGGCCCAGCACCACGGCAAGCTGGTCCTGGTTGGTGGCTACCTTGAACATGCCCTGGTTCACGCCGATGCGGCCACCGGGCAGGGCGAACGCGTTGGCGCTGTCGTCGCCGACGATCTGCACCTCCCACTGGTTGGCGTTCCACGGCGGCGGCAGCACGGCGATCAGTGCGTTGGCCACGCAGGTGGCATAGGCGCGCTGGCGCGGCGCGTCGACGAATTTGCCCTGCTTGCGCATGTCGTTGAACGCGGTGATGCCCATCTGGCTCATCTGCGCATCGGACACGATCATCAGCTGCGATCGCCCGGTGGGCGAGGTGGCACAGCCGGCCAGGCTGAGCGTGGCAACGACGAGGCTGGCGACGATCGTGGCGCGCATGGGGGCGACTCCCTGTTCGATGGATACCGGGTCAAGGATAGACGGCCCGGCCGTGCAGGCGGCATCCCTGGGTTGCAAAAAGAACGAACGGTCGTGCTATTTTAAGCGCCATGACCACCGCTCCCGCTCCGACCAAGCGCGCGCTGACCCGCGAGCTCATCCTCGACCACGCCTACGAGCTGGCCCGTCGCGACGGGCTGGAGGGCCTGACCATCGGCAGCCTGGCCGCCGACGTGGGCATGTCCAAGAGCGGCGTGTTCGCCCACTTCGGTTCGCGTGAAGACCTGCTGCTGGCCGTGCTGCATTCAGGCGCGGAACGCTTCACCGAGGCGGTGATGCGCCCGGCGCTGCGCGAGCCGCGCGGGCTGCCGCGGCTGCGTGCCATCGTGCGGCGCTGGTTCGACTGGGCCGATCGCCACGCCGAGGGCTGCGTGCTGCTCTCGGCGGCCAGCGAATACGACGGCCGCGACGGCGTGATGCACGACGGCGTGGTGAGCCAGCAATCGCAGTGGCGGGCCGCGCTGGCCAGGGCCGCCGGGCAGGCGATCGAAGCCGGTCACTTCCGCGCCGATGCCGATCCCGAGCAGATCGCCTTCGAGATCTACGCGCTGATCCTGGGCCTGCACCACGACGCCGGCCTGTTCGGTTTCGACTCGGCCAGCGCCCGGGCCGATGCGGCATTCGAGCGCCTCTGGCGCAGCTGGCAACCCTGAGGCTCCCGACCATGTCTTCGCCCGCTCCCACCGTCCCGGTCCGTTCCGGCCTTGCCGCCCGCCTCAAGCTGTCCACCGTGCGCACCTTCTTCGCCGCCGGCGGCCGGCTGGCGCCCCGCCGCACGGTGAACCGCGCCGCCCGGTTGTTCGCCACCCCGTTCGCCAGCAGCCGCGCGCGTGCCGACGCGGTGCGGGGCGACGAGGACATGCAGCGCGGCAGCCTCGTCGTCAACGGCGAGACCATCGCCACCTACGTCTGGGGCGATCCCGCGCGGCAGCCGTATGCGCTGCTGGTGCACGGCTGGTCGAGCTTCGGCCTGCGCTTCCTGCCGTGGGTGGCAAGGCTGCGCGCACTCGGCTACGCGGTGGTGACGTTCGACCAGCCCGGCCACGGCCACAGCACCGGCCAGCTCTGCACCTTGCCCGACTTCATCGCCACCGTGCGTGCGGTCGGCGGCCGCTACGGCAACGCTTCGCTGGCGATCGCCCATTCGCTGGGCGGCGCTGCGGTCACCCTGGCGCAGGACGAAAGCTGGCGTGCCGAGAAGCTCATCCTGATCGCCCCGGCCGTGGACATGTACGCCGCCGTGCGACGCTTCTTCCGCTTCGTGCGGCTCGGCGATCACCTGCGCGAACCGTTCTTCGACTGGTTGCGGCGGCATACCGGGGTGCCGGTGGACGAGCTCAAGGTGGAGCGCAAGCTGCGCGTGCTCGGCCAGCCTGGCCTGGTGGTGCATGACCTGGACGACCCCGACGTGCCCTGGGCCGAAGGCGAGCGCTACGCCCTGCATTGGTCCGGCGCGCGCCTGCTCACCACGTTCGGGCTCGGGCACCGCCGCGTGGTGGATGCGCCGGAAGTGGTCGAGGCCGCGCTGGCATTCCTGCGCGGCGAGGCGGTCGGGCAGCGCGTGATCGGCAGCCCGGAGCTGGCGGGAATCTAGCCCCAGCCGGTCAGCCCGGCGGTGCGCCCCGGTGCAGGCCGCGCGGCCCGGCCCCCATCGGCGCCAGGCCCCGCATCTGCCGTTGCTGACGCTCCAAGAAATCGGCGGCCACCGGCGTGCCACGGAAGCAGCCGATCGTGTACGGGTACTCCGCGGTCAGCACGTAGTGGTACATGGTCACGGTGCGACCGTTCCACTGCACCGGGCCGACCGTGCCGTGACAGGCATCCAGGTCGCTGTCGTGCAGGATGCGGCCGCTCACCGGATCGCGCATGCCATAGATGCCGAAACCGTCCAGCGCGTAGCCGACCAGGCCGGAAGTCTGCTCGTTCGGCATGCACGGCGACGGGCCGTGGTAGTGGTACTGGCCGCGGCGCTGCGGGTGACCGCTGCAGCGGTCCTGCACCTCGTGCGCCACCGCATCGATGCCGCCGTTGTCCACCGCGTTGTACAGCGCCACGCCGTCGGTGGTGAAGCCGATCATGCCCATCGGCACGCAGCCCGGCGCGGCGGCCACCCTGGGTTGCAGCGGCAGGCGCAGCAGGATGTCCTGCGGCCGGATCGGGTTCGGGTTGCGGTCGTAACGGTAGGCCGGGTCGTCCGGCGAGATCGGGAACTGCCCGGTGGCATGGTCGGGCAGGTTGTTCGCCACGATCACCCGTTCGCCGTCCTGCACGGTGATGGCGATGTTGTGGGTCGGCCACAGCACCTGTCCCCGCACCGCGGGCTTGCTGTCCGGGTCCCAGTGGTCGCCGTCGATCCACGGCCCGCCATGCACGGGACCGCGTGGCCAGTGCGTCATGCACGACATCAGGTAGCCGCTGCGCGGGCTCGTGCTGATGTGTCCGTCGCCCAACGGCAACTCGTGCGAGGGCAGGGTGGCGATCGCGGCAAGCGACAGCGTCGCAACGGCGATCGAGGCGACAGAACGGTTGCGCATGGTGCTCTCCTGCTGGCAGCGGCGTGCCGCGCCGGGAGTAACGCGTCGTTGTGCGGGCCCGTTGACCGCAAGTGGCTTCCCGCCGCCACTTGCTGCGACGCACAAGGAGGCGCGTCACATGCCCGCGATACAATTGCCGACTGCTTTCCCACGTCTTTGGAGTCCCCATGAGCACGCCCGCCAAGCACGTCCCCGCGAGCGAAGCCGCATCCGAGTCCACGCCGCTGCGTTTCGTCACCGCGGCCAGCCTGTTCGACGGGCACGACGCGGCGATCAACATCATGCGCCGGATCATCCAGGCGCAGGGCGCCGAGGTGATCCACCTGGGCCACAACCGCTCGGTGGAAGACGTGGTGCGCGCCGCGCTGCAGGAAGACGCCGACGCCATCGCGCTGTCGTCCTACCAGGGCGGCCACGTCGAGTACTTCAAGTACATGGTGGACATGCTCAAGGAGCGCGGCGCCGGCCACATCCGCGTGTTCGGCGGCGGTGGCGGCACCATCACGCCGGAGGAGATCAAGGAGCTGCAGGCCTACGGCGTGGAGCGTATCTACCACCCGAACGACGGCATGAAGCTCGGCCTCACCGAGATGATCGAGGACGTGATGCAGCGCGCCGGCCACGCTGCCGCCCAGCGCGCCGAGACGGCCCCCGCCGGCGTGCCCCAAGTCGACATCAACAACGAGATCTCGATCGGTCACATGCTCTCGGCGATCGAGGAAGGCAAGCTCAGCGACGCCGAGCTGGAGCACCAGCGCAAGCAGTGGAAGCTGGCCGGCAAGCAGACCCCCGTGCTTGGCCTCACCGGCACCGGCGGCGCCGGCAAGTCGTCGGTGGTGGACGAGCTGCTGCTGCGCTTCCTGCAGGCTTTCCCGCAGATGCGCATCGCCGTGCTGGCGGTGGATCCGACCCGTCGCCGCTCTGGCGGCGCGCTGCTGGGCGACCGCATCCGCATGAACTCGTTGCGTAGCCACCGCGTCTACATGCGCTCCATGGCCACCCGTCGGCAGCACGCGGCCACCAACACCGTGCTGCACGACTGCATCGACTTCCTCAAGAGCCAGCCCTACGACCTGGTGATCGTCGAGACCGCCGGCATCGGCCAGAGCGACTCGGAGATCGTCGACCTCGTCGACTTCCCGGTCTATGTGATGACCAGCGAATACGGCGCGGCCAGCCAGCTGGAGAAGATCGACATGATCGACTTCGCCGAGCTGATCGTGCTCAACAAGTACGACAAGCGCGGCGCCGAAGACGCCCTGCGCGACGTGCGCAAGCAGTGGAAGCGCAACCGCACCGCCTTCGCCATGAAGGACGAGGAGGTGCCGGTCTACCCGACCATCGCCAGCCAGTTCAACGATCCGGGCGTCACCTGGATGTTCACCAACCTGTGCCGGCTGCTGAGCGAGAAGCTCTCGCTCGAAGCGGCCAAGTGGACGCCGAATCTCGACACCAGCCTGAAGGAGCCGCGCGCCACCGTGCTGATCCCCGGCAACCGCGTGCGCTACCTCGCCGAGATCGCCGAGCAGGGCCGCGGCATCAACGCCTCCATCGCCAGGCAGGCCGAGCAGGCCAGCAAGGCGCAGCACTGCTACGAAGCGCTGAAGGAACTGGGCGACGACAAGCTGCCCAAGCCGCTGGACCTCTACCCCTCCACCGACCTCGCCCCCGTAGGAGCGGCTTCAGCCGCGACCGGCCAAGGCGAGGGCATGGGCGAGAGCATGGGCGAGAGCATCGCGGCTGAAGCCGCTCCTACAGAAAAGCCCATGGTCGACCGCTCCCTGCTGCTGCTGCGCCAGCGCTACAACGCCGCTCTCGGCGAACTGACCAAGGAATCCCTCGAACTGCTGCGCAACTGGCCCGCGCTGCGCGAGTCGGTCACCGCCGAGGTCAACGAGTACCAGGTGCGCGGCAAGACCATCCGCGTGGAGAACTACCGCGAGTCGCTCAGCCACCAGAAGATCCCCAAGGTGGCGCCGCCCAAGACCCGCGACTGGGGCGACCAGCTGCTGTTCCTCGGCAAGGAAAACCTGCCCGGCCACTACCCCTACACCGGCGGCGTGTACCCGTACCGCCGCAGCGGCGAAGACCCCACCCGCATGTTCGCCGGCGAGGGCACGCCCGAGCGCACCAACCGCCGCTTCCACTACCTCAGCCAGGGCGGCGCGGCCACGCGCCTGTCCACCGCGTTCGACTCGGTCACCCTGTACGGCGAGGACCCGGCGCCGCGCCCGGACATCTACGGCAAGATCGGCAACTCCGGCGTCAACATCGCCACGCTCGACGACATGAAGAAGCTCTACTCCGGCTTCGACCTGTCCGCGCCCACCAGCTCGGTCTCCATGACCATCAACGGCCCGGCGCCGATCATCCTGGCGATGTTCATGAACACCGCGATCGACCAGAACGTGGAGAAGTACCTCAAGGCCGATGCCGCGCGCTGGGCCGAGGCGGAAAAGACCATCGCCAAGCTGTTCGAAGGCCGCGAGCGCCCGCGCTACTCGGGTGAGCTGCCCGCCGGCAACGACGGCCTCGGCCTGGCCCTGCTCGGCGTCACCGGCAACCAGCTGGTGGACGCCGAGACCTACGCGAAGATCAAGGCCGAGACGCTGGCCAGCGTGCGCGGCACCGTGCAGGCAGACATCCTGAAGGAAGACCAGGCGCAGAACACCTGCATCTTCTCCACCGAGTTCGCGCTGCGCATGATGGGCGACATCCAGCAGTACTTCGTCGACCACAAGGTGCGCAACTTCTACTCGGTGTCGATCTCCGGCTACCACATCGCCGAAGCGGGCGCGAACCCGATTAGCCAGCTCGCCTTTACGCTGTCCAACGGCTTCACCATCGTCGAGTACTACCTCGCGCGCGGGATGAACATCGACGACTTCGCGCCCAACCTGTCGTTCTTCTTCTCCAACGGCATGGACCCGGAATACACCGTGATCGGCCGCGTCGCCCGCCGCATCTGGGCCCGCGCCATGCGCGAGCGCTACGGCGCCAGCCCGCGCAGCCAGATGATGAAGTACCACATCCAGACCAGCGGCCGATCCCTGCACGCGCAGGAGATCCAGTTCAACGACATCCGCACCACCTTGCAGGCGCTGTACGCGCTGTTCGACAACTGCAACTCCCTGCACACCAACGCCTACGACGAGGCGATCACCACGCCGACCGAAGAGAGCGTGCGCCGCGCGGTGGCGATCCAGATGATCATCAACAAGGAGCTGGGCCTCAATTTCAACGAGAACCCCTGGCAGGGCAGCTTCATCGTCGAGGAGCTCACCGACCTGGTGGAAGAGGCCGTCTACAAGGAGTTCGAGGCGATCAGCGAGCGCGGCGGCGTGCTCGGCGCGATGGACACCATGTACCAGCGCGGCAAGATCCAGGAAGAGAGCCTGTACTACGAGCACAAGAAGCACGACGGCAGCCTGCCGTTGATCGGCGTCAACACCTTCCTGCCCAAGGACCACGGCGGCGAAATCGCCACCGAGATCGAGCTGATCCGCTCCACGGAAGAAGAGAAGGGCCAGCAGATCGCCAACGTCAAAGCCTGGCAGGCCGCCCGCAACGGCCTGGCTCCGCGGGGCGAGACCGACCTCACCCACGTGGCCGAAGACGCCACCGCAGCCGGCGAAAAGCACGACGGCCACGGCCTCCGCTACCTGCAGAACACCGCCCGCGAGCGCCGCAACGTGTTCAACGCGCTGATGGAAGCGGTCAAGACGCACTCGCTGGGGCAGATCAGCCACGCGCTGTATGACGTGGGCGGCGAGTACCGCCGCAACATGTAAGGCGGTCGTTGTCTGGCGTATCAAAGGGCCCGCCTTGGCGGGCCTTTTGTTTTGCACTGTTCGGGCCGTGCGTACCACGCGGCTCCACGACACCGCCATCCCAGTGACACTCAGCGCCGAAGGGCGGGTCGGGTCGGGCTGCAGCGCCTTACGCCGACTCCGCCACTCCGTCAGTGCATAACGTCTTGCGTCATATAACGGGCGGCGTTATGGTTGTGCTCGTGATCAGGAACTTTGCCGACAGGGAAGCGGAAAAGATCTGGGGCGGAACGCCCTCCCGGCGGCTGCAGGCGCAGATGCAGTCGGTGGCGCGTCGCAAGCTACGCATGCTCGGCAACGCATCGACCCTGGACGATCTGCGTATTCCACCGGCGAATCGGCTGGAAGCGCTCAAAGGCAACCGCAAGGGTCAGTACAGCATCCGGATCAACGACCAGTGGCGCATCTGTTTCCGATGGATCGACGGTGACGCCCACGACGTGGAAATCGTCGATTACCACTGATGTAACGAGCCGACCATGAAGACTTTGCCCAACATCCATCCTGGCGAGGTGCTGCTTGAGGAGTTCCTCACGCCCCTTGGCATCAGCCAGAACGCGCTGGCGCGTGCGGCCGGTGTGCCGCCGCGGCGCATCAACGAGATCGTGCTGGGTAAGCGCGGCATCTCGGCGGACACCGCCGTGCGCCTGGCCGTGGCGTTGGGCACCAGCGAGCGCTTTTGGCTGGGGCTGCAGGCCGACTACGACCTGGAAGAAGCACACCGTGCCCTGGGGAAGGCTGTCGAGAAGATCGAGCGCCTGGCAGCGGCCGCATAAGCGGGCGGAACATCTCGACCAGCTGCCGGTAACGTTGACGCACGAGAGGACCCGAGGGCTCGGGCCTCTCGCTTTTGCCGTTCAGTGCTGGAGTGACGGCTGTACCGTTTGCATATCCGCGGCCTGCATCAACGGCGTGGGTGCCTGCATGTTCTGCATCCCATGCGTCTGGAACAGCGACCAGTCCGTGCTGCTCTGCGCCAGCGGTGTGCTGACGCCGCTCACCACATCCACATCGGCAAACCGCCGCAGCGGCGAACGGATGTCACCCTGCACGGCGATGGCGCGCGAGGCGTCCTCGCTCAGGATCACCCGGTCGATCCGTTCCAGGCCTTCCTTGCGCGCGGCCAACGCCAGCGCGCCGGAGAGGTTGTAGCTGCGGAAATCCGTGGCACGCCCCTGCGCCACGTCGAGCTGACCGATGCCGGCCAGCGCCTGCTGGTAGATCGGGTGGCCGGGATGTTCGGGATGGTCGAGGGTGAGCGTGGTGAGGGCGGATTGTTGCAGCGTGGCCTGCTTGAGGGCATCTGCCGTGTCGTTGCCCACTTTGCCGTCGACGCCGAGGCCATGCTTGCATTGGAAATCTTCCACCGCGGCGCGAGTGGTGGGGCCGAAATCGCCGTCGTCTTTCAGTGGGTGGCCGTGGTGCTGATAGCCCAGCGCGGCCAGCTCCCGTTGCACGGCGGCGACTGCCTGGCCATGCGAACCCTGATGCAACACCGTGTGGTGGCTGCGATGGCCCTGGCCGATGGCTTTCATCGCTTGCTCGATGTCCGGGTCTTTGGCCGACTTCAACGGGTCGAAATTAACGTCGCCTACTTTTGTATGCGCGCGATCGATGGCGGCGGCCACCGCTGTGTCCTCGTGGGCGTGCTTGTACTGCTTGGCGAGTGCCGCGGCCTTGGGGCCGTCGTACCAGTCGAGCCTGCGATGGATGTCATTGGCGGTGGCGAGCATATCGCTGTAGTCGCCACCGTTCTTGAGCACCTTCTCGTAGGTTTTTAACGCCCCCGGCATCTGGTTTGCCGTCTTTGCCAGGATGGCTATCGCCTCCAGACGGTGATCTTCCGGAATGTTCTTGCCGTGTTGTTTGAGCACATCCATCGCGGTCTGCGTGGCGTTCTTCACCTGCGGGTAGTCGATATTCTTGTGTATCCACTTTTCCCCCTCCTCGGACGATGCCCATGCATTGATGCTGTCTCGGGTGCCCGTGTCGATGAAGGCTAGGGTGCCGCGGTGCTTCTTGCCGTTGCCGTGGCTGAGTAGATCGGCGCGCAGCTGCGCATGGTCTTGGGTGAAGGGGAGGGCATGTGCCTTGGCGTAGGCGGATGCCTGACCAATGATTGCGTCCACGTACGTGCTCTCTCCAGATTTGAGCGCGGCGTCATCGGTTGCGCCCAAGGCCCAGGTGCCGCGCTGGCCAAGATCTACCTGGATCGTTCCGATCGAATAGCCGGCATTCGCCTTGATCCGGTCGCCGTGGCCCCAGTTTGGATCGGAGGTGCCAACGGTGATGCCGGCAATGCTCAAGCGGTAGGAGGCGGGACCGCCTTCCGTTCCGCGGCCCACCACAAAGTAGGTGGCGCCGGACATGGCATCGAGATCGTACGTATCGAGGTTGGGCATGGTCTTCGTCCTTGAAGAGAGGGGCGGGGATTACTGCAGGTTCACCACGAACAGGTAGTCGTCCAGCGCATTGGCGCGCTCGCAGATGCGGAAGATCGCGTTCTCCGTTGCCTGGAGATTGCCAACAGCCTCGCCGCCGTAGACGGAGCTTTCCAGCGAGCCGTTGGCCTCCTGAAACTTCAGCCAGGCGCGTTCGGCATGAATCAGTTGGTCCTTGGCCTTGGGGGCGAGCTTGCTGAGCAGGTTCTTGTACGTGGTGTTGAGGCGCTTGTCCTGGCGCGCGTGCTCGTCGGTCAGGCAATTGGCCGCGGCATTCGTGTCGGAGCCGGCCTTGTCGACGCAGGCATAGAAGGCGTCCGTGATGCCCGCGGGGGCATGGCGCTTGATGTCTTGGCTTCTGCTGTCGGCGGCCGCGGCGGTGGTGGCTTGGGCTACGAGTGCCAAAGCCAGCGTAAGGGCGAACGTTCTGATTGTCGGCATGCTGCGGCTCCTTTTCATGTGATCCTGACTTCCACGGCGCAGGAGCCTATCATCGGCCAGTGGCCGGGAACGTGAGCGGGCTCGGGGATTGGCGTAAAGACGCGGTGCGGGGGGATTCGGATGGTCGGACGAGCAGCGGATGGGCGCGGCGCAGGCAATCGCAGAAGCGAGCAGGGCGATGACGCAGGCCGGGAAACGCTAGATCAATGCACTCAGGCCACTGTTTTGGTCTCAAACTATCGCGCAAGACCATTCTTCAATGGGCAGTGGAGCAATGATGGCTAAGGCCGAGAGCCAGGACGTCAGTCCAATGAAGCTGCCCTTCCGTCCGCGTGCTCGTTTGCTTCAGCTTCTGGGCGACCAGTTGATTGGTTCACCGCGCTTGGCGGTCTTCGAGTTGGTAAAGAATGCTTACGATGCCGACGCTGAGCATGTCACTGTCACTCTGAGCGGCCTGAGTACTCCTGATCCGACCATCGTCGTCGAGGATGATGGTGATGGCATGTCTTTAACCACGATAAGGGACATCTGGCTTGTACCCGCTCACGACCATCGCGGGCTTCAGCGCAAGGCGCTGAAGCGGACGCGCTTGAATCGCTTGCCTCTAGGTGAGAAGGGTCTTGGCAGATTTGCCGTCCACAAGCTTGGCGATGCAATCGAACTGGTTACTCGCGCACCTGAGCAACTGGAATGCGTCGTCCGCATCGACTGGTCGACCCTGATCGAGGTGCAGTTCCTTTCAGACGCTGAAGTCACCGTGACAACTCGTGAGCCGGAGGTCTTCAAGGAGGGCCTCACAGGAACCAAGCTGACCATCAGCAGGCTGCGTGAAGTCAATTGGACCAGGGGCGAGGTTCGCCGTCTGTTTCGGCAAATCACGTCGATCTCCTCACCTTTTACCAGCCGCTCCGATCAGTTTGAGACAGTGCTAAAAGTCCCCGACCACCCGGACTGGGTTGCTGGAATACCCGATGTCAATATCCTCTTGAAGCGCGCACCATGGCGCTTCGTGTTCTCCGTCGACGACGGAAAGATTGACTGGGATTATGAATTTCGCGGTGTCACTGGAATCAAGCTGGCGAAGCGTAGTGCATCCGGACAGGGTAAGCCTCTAATAGTGGCGCCCGATCGTGACCTTGATCCTCTGGGCGCGAATCAGGGTGAGGTCTCCCGAAAGCGCAAGAGTGTCATTGCGGATGCTGCGATGAGTGAGGGTATTGGTTCCATCACCGGGGAGATTTTTGTATTCGATCGTGATCGCGTAGTTCTTCAGCATCTGGGTGACAGTCAGCTGATTCAGAACTTTCTGGATGAAAACGGTGGCGTCCGTGTCTACCGGGACAGCATCCGAGTCTACAACTACGGTGAGCCGGGCGATGACTGGCTGGGCTTGGACTTGCGCCGCGTCAATACGCCGACGCGCAATATCAGCCGGAACATCGTGGTTGGTGCGATCGACTTGTCGCTTGAACAGAGTCAGGGCCTGATCGAGAAGACAAATCGCGAAGGGTTCGTTGAGAACGACGCCTACAGGAATCTGCAGAGAATAATTCTGGGAGCGCTCGCGATCTTGGAGACTGAGCGCAAGATCGACAAGGACAACATCCGCGCGATAACGGGGAAGGGTAAAGACCCAGAGGCGGTCAACATTACTCAACCTCTTCAGGCGCTGAGGGATGCAGCCAAGAAGCACAAGCTATCGGAAGAGCTTGATCCCCTGATCAACAAGGCGGAGAAGAATTACAACGAGATGCGCGACACCATGCTCCAGGCTGGCCTTTCCGGCATGGGGCTGGCCATTGTCTTCCACGAGATCGAGCAGGGCGTCCGAATACTGCATGATGCAATAGAGGCGGGTGGAAGCCTGGACACGGTGCAAGTGCAGGCGCGAGAGCTTGTTCGCATTCTTGATGGCTTCAGCGAACTTCTGCGCAAAGGTGAGAAGCGCACGAATAGCATCAAACACCTTGTCAGGCGCGCCCGGGATCTGAACCGTGTCAGGTTCCGAAATCATCATGTTCAGCTTGTCTGTCCTGCATTGGAGGACGAGGTGCCTGATATCGAACGAAGTTTTGCGTTCGGGTTGTTGCTTGGCGCGCTAAACAATTTGCTGGACAACGCCTTTTATTGGTTGCAGGTACGTTGGCCTGAGGAAAGTCAATCTGAAAGAAAAATCTACATCAACGTAGAGCCTGATTTCCCGGGAGGTCCGGCCATAATCATTGCTGACAATGGTCCGGGCCTTCAGGATGACCCCGACAGGCTCACTCGTCCATTTTTCAGCCGGCGACCAGACGGGATGGGTGTAGGGCTTTATTACACCAACATGGTGATGGAGCTGAATGACGGTCGCCTGGGGTTTCCTGATGCGGAAGAAGCCAATGTGCCGGAAGGATTCGACGGGGCCGTTCTGGCCTTGATATTTGGAAAGGGGGAATAAGGACATGATGTTCGCAGCGCCACGCGTCATCGCGGTTGATGACAAGAAGGAACATCTGGAGGCAATTGTTTCATCGTTCCAGCGCATGGGCACACCCTGCGTAGGGGTAAAGTTCGCCGTCGAAGATGCGCTGGAGCCGAACCATTTTCGCGGCGTTCGCTGTCTCTTCATGGATCTGCATCTTGCGGGTGGTCAGATGGGAACTGACCACAGAGGGGATTTCGCTCGGATACAGGGGGTACTCGAAGAGTGCATCAGCCGTACTGGTGGGCCATTTATTCTGGTGATGTGGACCGCTCATCCTCACCTGAAGGATGAACTTATTTCGTATCTGGATAGAAATATCGATCCTGATCTTCCGCACGCGCGCCCCCTCGCTGTGTTGAGCTTGGCGAAGGAAGAGTTTCTCGCGGATATGGACGATGGCGACGTGCGAGATCCCCAGCGGCTTCTTGATGCAATCAAGGCTAAGGTTCTGGAAAACCCCCAGCTTGCTGCGTTGCTAGAGTGGGAGGCGGAAGTCCAAACTGCTGCTGGCGCCACACTTGCATCCTTACTGGATTTGGTACCTGTCAATAGGCGCACCAATGCCGAATTCTCAGATGCGCTGGACATCATCCTAAGTCGGCTAGTAAGAGAGACGGTTGGTTCGAGCCACGTCGATACAAGGCCGATGGCGGCTATATCCACCGCGCTTGCCCCGATACTGTCCGACTTGGTCCTTAACCAGGACGTCGAGGAGGAAGCGAGAGCGACCTGGGAGAGGGCAGTTACGCATTACGCGGGAAGAGGGCCGGGGCCGGCATCTGAGGAGGAGGCAGGAAAAATCAACCGCATGCTGCACTTGGCAGTGCCAGGTTCAGAAGTTTTACAGCCAACAGACTGGGGCGCAGTTGTCGCCTGGCCATTTGATTGGAATGACGCCACCCTGAAGCAGTTTACGAACCTCACAATCAGGGAAATGATCTGTGAGGAGTTCAAGCTTCGCAGCAGTGCCATTGATAGATGCAGGCCGGTCTTGGTTCGGCTGGGAGCGGCGTGCGACTACGCGCAAAACAAGCGTGGCCCAATCACCTACCTGTTTGGACTGGACATCCCGGAAAGCGCTGAGCGTCAGCGTGGTCGCGATGACCAGCCAATCAAAGCGGGCGATGCCGTTTGGGCGTCACCGCTCTTCCTTATGCCAAGAGCTCGGGAGGCCTCTCGCTTGCATGCTCACATCAGGTTTCCGCAGACCCATCTGCCGGCAAATACGGATGGCTGCGACGTCCCCCCGCTTTGAGTAGCGGGACGGTTTGGAGTCCGGGGTCACTTTAACTGCTTGGCATAGGCGGCGGGTG